>NZ_DATFAN010000027.1:0-2912 GCF_035254525.1 Ideonella sp.
TCGACGCCGATGCCCAGGTGATCGCGATACCAGGCGCCCAGCGCCTTCGGATCCTTGGCCTTGAAGAAGATGCCGCCGATGCCGGTGACGCGCTTCATGCTTTGTTCTCCGGTGGGTTCTGAATAGGGTGTGCGGAAGCTACCCGCTGGCTGCCGATTGCGCAACAGGATGATCGCGGCCCTGCCCTACGAAGCCTCTCGCTTCGCCTGAACCACTTCGTACAGCGCCTGGGCCGCCACCGACAGCCCCCGATCCCTCCGCCGCACGAGGTAGAGCTTTCGCACCAGCCCCTTCCACGGCAACACCCGCGTCACCAGCCCCGCCTGCTCGAAGTGAAATAGCGCCAGCTCGGGCACGATGCTGATGCCCAACCCGGCGCGCACCATGCCGGCCACCGTGGCGAGTTGGTCCACCTCCATCACTGCATTGAGCTGCAGCGGGCGCAGCACGGCATCCAGGTACTGCCGCACGCTGCTCGTGCGCGAGAGGTGGATGAAGGGGTACGGCAGCAGGTCTTTCGGCTTCGGTGCGGTCTTGGCTTGGGCCAGCGGGTGGCCGGTGGGGCAGACGAGGTGGAAGCGGTCGGTGCAGAAGAGCTCGGCGCGCAGCTCGGGCGTGTCGGCGCGGATGGCGGCGATGGCCAGGTCGGCCTGGCCGGTCTTCACGCGCTCGATGCAGGCTTCGCTCAGCACATCGGCCACGTCCAGCTCGATGGCGGGGTAGCGGGCGCGGAACTCGGCCAGCACCGCGGGCAGCCAGCCGGCCGCCAGAGAGGGCAGTAGCGCGATGGCGACGCGGCCGCGGCGCTTGGCCGCGTAGTCGGCCGCGCCGGCCAGCGCGGTGTCGAGCTCGGCCAGCACGCGGCGCGCGGCCGGCTCGAAGGCACGGCCTTCGGTGCTGAGATCCACATGGCGCGTGCTGCGGTCGAACAGGCGCTGGCCCAGGGCTTCTTCGAGCTGGCGGATCAGCGCGCTGAAGGCCGGCTGCGAGAGGTGGCACAGCGCCGCGGCGCGGGTGAAGCTGCGCGTTTCAGCCAGCGCCACGAAGGCGCGCAGCTGGCGGGTCGAGAGGTCCATGATTCATTCGCCTTTCGAATCAACCCATCTTAACTTTCGAATTCACAGATCAACGCGGGCTGCCTACAGTGGGCGCCATGGCTTCTTCTCCCCCCAGCGTGCTGCGCGTCGGCTGTGCCGCCGGCTTCTCGGGCGACCGCACGGACGCGGCCGGCCCGGCGGTGGATGCGCTGGTGGCCGCCGGCGGCCCGGCGGTGCTGATCTTCGAGACGCTGGCCGAGCGCACGCTCGCGCTGGCCCAGCTTGCCCGCCGGCAAGACCCGGCCGCGGGCTACGAGCCGCTGCTGTGCGATCTGCTTCGCCCGGTGCTGGCCCAGTGCCTGGCGCATGGCGTGCGCATCGTCAGCAACTTCGGCGCGGCCAACCCCGAGGGCGCGGCGCGGCGCATCCAGGCACTGGCGCACGAGCTGGGCCTGCGCGCCCTGCGCGTGGCGGTGGTCGAGGGGGACGACCTGGGCGGCGCCGCGGCGCGGCCGCTGCTGGTGCGTGCCTTGGGTTCTGCGCTCGACGATCTCGCCATCGTCAGCGCCAACGCCTACATCGGCGCCGAGGCGATTGCCGATGCGCTGCTGGCCGGCGCCGAGATCGTGGTCTGCGGCCGCGTGGCCGACCCCTCGCTCACTGTCGGCCCGGCGCTGGCCCACTTCGGCTGGGCGCGCGACGATTGGGCTCGCCTGGCCGGCGCCACCATGGCCGGCCATTTGCTCGAATGCGGCGCGCAAGTGAGCGGTGGCTATTACGCTGACCCAGGCTTCAAGGAGGTGCCCGGCCTCGCCACGCTCGGCTACCCCATCGCCGAGATCAGCGCCGATGGCTCGTGCGTGATCACCAAGCCCGCCGGCACCGGCGGCCGCATCGATGCGCACACCGTCAAAGAGCAGTTGCTCTACGAGGTGCACGACCCGGCCGCCTACCTCACGCCGGATGTGGTGGCCGATTTGAGCGAAGCCACCGTCACCGAGCTGGGGCCCGATCGGGTGCGGCTCGCCGGCATCCGCGGCCATGCCCGGCCCGCCGCGCTGAAGGTCAACGTGTGCCACCAGGCCGGCTGGCTCGCCGAGGGCGAGATCTCGTATGCCGGTGCGCGCGCCGAGGCGCGTGCCCGCCTGGCCGCGCAGGTGCTGCGCGAGCGGCTCGAGGGCCTGGGGCCGCTGCGGGTGGATCTGATCGGCGTGGCCAGCGTGTTCGCCGACGATGCCGGCCGCTGGCTGGCAACGCAGCCCGAAGGCGACGCGCGCGACGTGCGCCTGCGCGTGGCGCTGAACCACACCGAGCGCGCCGCGGCCGAGCGGCTGACGCGCGAAGTGACCGCTCTCTACACCTGCGGCCCGGCCGGTGGCGGCGGTGTGCGCACCGGCCTGCGCGCGCGCTTGGGCACCGTGTCGTGCCTGGTGCCGCGCGAGGCGGTGCCCACACGCTTTCGTTTCATCGAGGAGGCCTCGGCATGACGACGACCTCCGGCTTCATCACCGTGCCGCTGCACCACGCCGCCCACGGCCGCACCGGCGACAAGGGCGATCGCTCGAACATCAGCGTGATCGCCTGGGCGCCGGCACTCTGGCCGCTGCTGGTGGAGCAGATCACCGAAAGCCTGGTCGCCCGCCAGTTCGCCCACCGCGCACCCAGCCCCGTCACGCGCCACCTGCTGCCCAACCTGCACGCAATGAATTTCGTGCTCGATGGCGTGCTGGATGGCGGCGTGAACGATGCGCTGAACCTCGATAGCCACGGCAAGGCGCTGAGCTACCTGCTGCTGGACTTGCCCTTGCGCGTGCCGGCCGGGCTGGTGCCGCAACTCGTCGCCTGGCCACCGGCTGCACCTGCCGATTTCGATTC
>NZ_DATFAN010000028.1:0-19997 GCF_035254525.1 Ideonella sp.
CGCCCCGACGGACCACCAGCAGGGCGAGTCTTATCGCATCATCTTCCTGCATGTTCCGGCGGCATGGATGTCGATGTTCATCTACATCGTCATGGCCTTCTGGGCCGGCATGGGCATGGCATTCAACACCCGGCTGTCGTCGATGTGGGCCCTGTCCCTGGCGCCCACCGGCGCGCTGATGGCGTTCCTGTCCCTCTGGACCGGCGCCCTGTGGGGCAAGCCGACCTGGGGCACCTGGTGGGTCTGGGACGCGCGGCTGACCTCGGAGCTGATCCTGCTGCTGCTCTACCTGGGCTACATCGCGCTGGTCGAATCGATCGACGACGACCGCCGCGCGGCCCAGGCCGGCGCACTGCTGGCACTCGTGGGCGCGCTGAACGTGCCGATCATCTACTTTTCGGTCAAGTGGTGGAACACGCTGCACCAGGGCGCCTCTATCAGTATGACCGCCGCGCCGACGATGGCGCGCCAGATGCTGCTGGCGCTCGCGCTGTGCACGGTGGCCTTCTGGGCCCACGCCATCGCCGCCTCCCTCACCCGCGCCCGCGCCCTGAGCCTTGAGCAAGAGCAAGACGCGGGCTGGCTGAACGAATCAAAGTGAACTGATATCCCTCATGGACCACCTTTCCCAACTGCTGCGGCTCGAAGGCCACGCCGTTTTCGTCTGGGGTGCCTGGCTGCCCAGCCTCGTGCTGCTGGCGGCCGAGGCGCTGCTGGTGCGCGCACGCCTGCGCCGGGCCCGCGCCCAGGTCGCCCAACGCGGCACGGAGGATCCGCAGTGACCCCCCGCCGCAAGCGGCTGGCGATCATCGCCGGCGTGCTGCTCGCGCTGGCCGCCGCGACCGCGCTGGTGCTGAACGCGTTTCGCAGCAACCTGGTCTTCTTCTTCACGCCCACCCAGGTGGCCGCCGGCGAGGCGCCGGTGCAGCGGCCGTTTCGCCTCGGCGGCCTGGTGCGCGAGGGCAGCGTGGTGCGCGACGGCGTGCAGATCCGCTTCGTCGTGACCGACACGGCGCGCGAGGTGCCGGTGAGCTACAACGGCCTGCTGCCCGATCTGTTCAAGGAGGGCAAGGGCGTCGTCGCGCAGGGCTCGCTCGGCGCCGACGGCGTGTTCGTCGCGCGCGAGGTGCTGGCCAAGCACGACGAGAACTACATGCCGCCCGAGGCGGCCGAGGCGCTGAAGCGGGCGCAAGGTCATGCGCCGCAGTCGGCACCCACCCTGGTGGAAGGTAAACGATGATTCCCGAACTCGGCCAGATCGCACTCATCCTGGCGCTTGCCGTCGCCTTGGCCCAAGGCACACTCGGCCTGGCCGGCGCGGCCCGGTCGCGCGCCGACTGGATGGGCCTCACGCGCCCGCTCACGCTGACCCTGGGCCTGCTGGTCCTGGCGGCCTTCGCCGCGCTGACCGCCAGCTTCGTGCGCAACGACTTCTCGGTGCTCTACGTCGCGTCGAACTCGAACAGCCTGCTGCCGCTGCCCTACCGCATCGCCGGCGTGTGGGGCGGCCACGAGGGCTCGCTGCTGCTGTGGGTCGCAATGCTCGCCGTCTGGATGCAGGCCGTGGCCGTCTTCAGCCGCGCGCTGCCACAGGTTTTCGTGGCGCGTGTGCTGGCGGTGATGTCGCTGGTGGCCGCGGGTTTCCTGCTCTTCATGCTGCTGACCTCGAACCCGTTCGAGCGCCTGCTGCCGCCGGTGGCCGACGGGCGCGACCTGAACCCGCTGCTGCAGGACCCCGGCATGGTCTTCCACCCGCCCATGCTCTACATGGGCTATGTCGGCTTCTCGGTCGCCTTTGCCTTCGCGATCGCCGCGCTGCTGGGCGGCCGGCTCGACGCCACCTGGGCACGCTGGTCGCGGCCGTGGACGATCGCCGCATGGATCTTCCTGACGCTGGGCATCGCGCTCGGCAGCGCCTGGGCCTACTACGAGCTGGGCTGGGGCGGCTGGTGGTTCTGGGATCCGGTCGAGAACGCCTCCTTCATGCCCTGGCTGGTCGGCACCGCGCTGATCCACTCGCTCGCCGTCAGCGAGAAGCGCGGCAGCTTCAAGGCCTGGACCGTGCTGCTCGCGATCCTCGCGTTCTCGCTGTCGCTGCTCGGCACCTTCCTGGTCCGCTCGGGCGTGCTGTCGTCGGTGCATGCGTTCGCCACCGACCCGCGGCGCGGCCTGTTCATCCTGGCCTTTCTGGTCATCGTGGTCGGCGCCTCGCTGACGCTGTATGCCTGGCGCGCGTCCGCCGTCGGCCTCGGCCAGCGCTTCGACCTCGTCTCGCGCGAGACCGCGCTGCTGGCCAACAACGTGCTGCTGCTGACCGCCACCGGCGCGGTGCTGCTCGGCACGATGTATCCGCTGTTCCTCGATGCCCTGGGCCTGGGCAAGATCTCGGTCGGCCCGCCCTATTTCGACACGGTGTTCCGCTGGCTGATGGCGCCGTTGCTCGTGCTGGTCGGCGCCGGCCCCTTGGCGCGCTGGAAGGGCGACGAGCTGCCCTCGCTGGCCAGGCGGCTGCGCTGGGCGGCGGTGGCCGCAGTGCTGGTGCCCGCGCTGGTCGCCGCCTTCGCAGGCCGCGCGTCACCGTGGTCGGTGGCCGGCTACGCGCTCGGCGCCTGGGTCGCCGCCGGCGTGCTGGTGGAGGTGGCCGCCTGGCGCCGGAACTGGTCGCAGGTCACGCGGGCCCATGTCGGCATGTGGCTCGCCCACCTCGGCGTCGCAGCCTTCATCGTCGGCGTGACGACCGTGCGCACCTACGAAACCGAGAGCGACGTGAAGATGCGCGTTGGCGAGACCACCGAGGTCGGCGGCTACCAGTTCCGTTTCCTCGGCGTCAGCGAGCTGACCGGCCCGAACTACGTCGCGGGCCAGGCGCGCGTCGAGGTCACCCGCCACGGCACGCCGGTCACGACACTGACGCCTGAGAAGCGCGTCTACCGCGTGCAGCGCAACCCGATGACCGAAGCCGCCATCGATACCAACCCGGCACGCGACCTCTATGTGTCGCTCGGCGACCCGCAGGACGACGGCTCGTGGACGCTGCGCGTGCAGCACAAGCCGATGGTGATCTGGATCTGGCTCGGCTGCGTGATCATGGCCGCCGGCGGCGCGCTGGCCGCGAGCGACCGGCGCTACCGGCGTCGCGCCGAATCGGCGCAAGCCACTGCTGCTGTGGGAGCCCGCGCATGAAAGCCCGCGCACTGATTCCGCTTGCGCTGTTCATCGGTCTCGCGGTCTTTCTCGCCGTGGGCCTGAAGCTGGATCCGCGCGAGGTGCCCTCGCCGCTGATCGACAAGCCGGCGCCGGCCTTCGCCGCGCCCACCCTGGCCGACCCCGCGCGCACGCTGGCGCGCCAGGACCTGCTCGGCAAGGTCTGGGTCCTCAACGTCTGGGCCTCGTGGTGCGGAGCCTGCCGCGAAGAGCACCCGGTGCTGGTCGACTTCGCCCGCAACCGCCGCGACCTGCTGCTGATCGGCTTGAACTACAAGGACGAACGTGCCGCCGGCGCGGCCTGGCTGCATAGCTTCGGCAACCCCTACACCGACTCGCTGTTCGACCCGCAGGGCCGCATCGGGCTGGACTACGGCGTCTACGGCGTGCCCGAGACCTTCATCATCGACCGCCAGGGTGTCGTGCGCTACAAGCACATCGGGCCGCTGACGCCCGAGGTCCTGCGCGACAAGGTCGAGCCCCTGCTGAAGAGGCTCGCAGCATGAGGGCCCTGTCTCGATACCTGGCCGCGCTCGCCGTGGCCCTGATGCCGCTCATCGCTTTGCCCGCCCTTGCCAACGAAGCCCGCCCGGCCGCCGACGACCCCGCCCTCGAGGCCCGCATGATGGCGATCGCCGGCGAGCTGCGTTGCGTGGTCTGCCAGAACCAGACGATCGCCGACTCGCACGCCGAGCTCGCGGGCGATCTGCGCCAGCAGATCCGTGACCAGCTGCGCGCCGGACGCAGCCCGGACGAGATTCGCGCCTTCATGACCGATCGCTACGGCGACTTCGTGCTCTACCGCCCGCCCGTCAACGAGCGCACCGCCTTGCTGTGGTTCGGCCCCGCCTTGCTGCTGCTGGTGGGCCTGGCCACCCTGGCCCTCGTGCTGCGCCGGCGCAGCCGCCTGCCTGACGAGGCCTTCGAACCTGACAACACCAATGACTGACTCGATCGACGACCTGAAACAGCAACTGCGCCAGCTGGATGCGCTGCAGCGCGGCGGCGCCCTGTCGGAAGACGCGGCCAAGAGCGCCCGAGCGGCGCTCGAGAAGCGCCTGCTGGACGCGGTGATGGCAGCACCCGCCGCCGGCGGCGCGGCGGCTGCGGTACCGCCACCCGGTGTGGCGGCTCCCCCGCCGGCGCCGAAAGCCTCGCGCCGCCTTATCGGCGGCCTGGTGCTCTTCGTCGCCGCCTTCGGCCTGGCCGGCACTTGGTGGCTCGGCGACCGTGACGGCTGGAAGACCGCCCCCGGCGCCCCGCCCCCCTCGGCACCGGTCGATGCCGCCGCCGGCCCGGACGCCGCCGCGTCGACGCCGCACTCGATGACGGTCGCGCAGATCCAGGGCATGGTCGACACGCTGGCCGCGCGAATGAAGAACGACCCGAACAACGCCGAGGGCTGGCTGATGCTCGGCCGCTCGTATTCGGTGCTCGGCCAGTTCGAGCCCGCCGTCGCCGCCTACCGCCACGTGCTGACGCTGGAACCGAAGAACGCGCAGGCGCTGGCCGACCTGGCCGACGCGCTGGCGGTGACGAGCCAGGGCCGCTTCGACGGCGAGCCGGCCCAGCTGGTCAGCCAGGCACTGGCCGCCGACGGCAACAACCTGAAGGCCTTGCTGCTCGCCGGCACGATCGCCTTCGACAAGAAGGACTATGCCGCCGCCGCGCGCCACTGGGAAAAGGCCACTCGCGCCGGCCCGCCCGACAGCGAGCTCGTCAAGCAGGCTCGCGCCAACCTCGCCGAGGCCCGCCAGCTCGCCGGCCTGCCGCCGCTGACAGCCGACGCTGCGGCCTCGGCTGCCGCCCCAGCGCCCGGCGCCACGGTGCGCGGCCGCGTCGAGCTGGCGCCGGCGCTGGCTGCGAAGGCCAGCCCCGACGACACCGTGTTCGTCTTCGCCCGGCCGGCCGAGGGCTCGCGCATGCCGCTGGCGATCCTGAAGAAGCGGGTGCGCGACCTGCCGCTGGAGTTCACGCTCGACGACAGCCTCGCAATGAGCTCGCAGGCCCGCCTCAGCCAGGCGAGCCAGGTCGTCGTCGGTGCCCGCGTGTCCAAGTCCGGCCAGGCAATGCCGCAGCCCGGCGACCTCGAGGGCCTGTCCACCCCGGTCAAGCCCGGGGCGAGCGGCCTGAAGCTGGTGATCGCGAACGTCGTGCCGTGAGCTGGTCAGTGGTTTGGCCCTACCTGCTGCTGCTGGCGGTGGCGGTGGGTGGGCACCTGTGGCGGCGCGGCCGGCGTGAGCGCGCCCATGCCGAGCAACTGGCCGACGCGCTCGCGGCGGGCCTGAACGAGCCGCCGACGCTGCACCCGGTCGTCGACCCCGCGCTGTGCATCGGCTCCGGCTCCTGCGTCAAGGTCTGCCCGGAACACGCGCTGGGCATGGTCAACGGCAAGGCCACGCTGATCAACGCCTCGGCCTGCATCGGCCATGGCGCCTGCCATGCGGCCTGCCCGTTCGATGCGATCTCGCTGGTCTTCGGCACCGAGAAACGCGGCCTCGACATCCCGCTGCTGAAGCCCAATTTCGAGACCAACGTCCCGGGCCTGTTCATCGCCGGCGAGCTGGGCGGCATGGGCCTGATCCGCAAGGCCGCCGAGCAGGGCCGGCAGGCGATGGAGGCGATCGCCGTGCGCGGGCAGGCCAAGGCGCCCGGAGACGACAGTGAGCTCGACGTGGTCATCGTCGGCGCAGGGCCGGCCGGCCTCTCGGCGGGCTTGAGCGCGATCGACAAGGGCCTGCGCTACCGCATCATCGAACAGGAGAACTCGCTCGGCGGCTCGATCTTCCACTACCCGCGGCAGAAGGTCGCGATGACCGCGCCGGTCAAGCTGGCGCTGGTCGGCCACGTGAAGTTCACCGAGGTGAGCAAGGAGAAGCTGCTCGAGTTCTGGCACGGCGTGGTGCTGAAGTTCCAGCTCGCGATCCACTTCGGCGAACGCATGCAGGCCATCGAGCAGCACGGCGACAGCTTCGTCGTCACCACCTCGCGCGGCTCGGTCAAGACCCGTTCGGTGCTACTGGCCATCGGGCGCCGCGGCACGCCGCGCACGCTCGACGTGCCCGGGGAGGAGCTGCCCAAGGTCGCCTACCGGCTGATCGACCCGGCGCAGTACGCCGGCCAGGCGGTGCTGGTGGTGGGCGGCGGCGACAGTGCACTCGAGGCCGCGATCGCACTGGCCGAGACACCGAAGACGCGCGTCACGCTGTCATACCGCAGCGAGGCCTTCTCGCGCGTCAAGGCCAAGAACCGCGACCAGCTCGAGCAGCTGCGCGGCCGCGGCCGCATCGACGTGCGGCTGCGCTCCCAGGTGCAGTCGATCAGCCCCGACGCGGTCAAGCTGCGCGTCGACGACGGCAGCACGCTCAGCCTGCCCAACCACGCCGTCATCGTCTGTGCCGGCGGCCAGTTGCCGACCCCGCTGCTGAAGGACATCGGTATCCGCTTCGAGACCAAGCACGGGACGGCTTGACCTGGGCCAGGGCGACGGGCCGGGCCACGCGACACACTCGCGGTCCATGTCCCCCGCCGCTGGAGCTCGTTGATGTCCCGCCTTGTCCGCACGATCTACCCCACGCCGCTGCGCTGGTTGCACTGGCTGATGGCCGGGCTGATCGCCGTCGCCTGGTTCATCGGCGACTGGGCCGTCGAGCAGGAAGGGCCGGCGAAGGGCGCGGCCATCGGCCTGCACATCGCCGTGGCCTCGGGTGTGCTGGTGTTCGTGCTGTTACGCCTTGCGCTGCGCGCCGGCGCCTCGGTGCCCGGCCCGCTCCCGAGCCTGCCGGCACGCCTGCTGGCACAGGCCACACACTTGATGCTGTATGCGCTGATGGTCCTGCTGCCGGTCAGTGGCTGGTTGGCGGTCAACACGGCCGGCCGGCCCTTCGTGTTGATGAAGCTGCTCCAGATGCCCAGCCTGGTGGGCCGGGACCCGGCCTGGCACGGGCGCTTCGAGACCCTGCACATCCTGATGGCCTGGGCCCTCGCCTGCCTGGTCGTGCTGCATGTGCTGGCCGCCGCCAAGCACCACTGGGTCGACCGCGACTACACGCTGGCCCGCATGGTTCCGCGGCTGCGGCGGCGTTGAGCGGCACGCGTCGCCTCTCCGCCCCGAAAGACAAAGGGCCCCGCGCGGGGCCCTTTGTGCTGTGCCGTGCGGTTCGGCTTCAGCCCGCCGCCACCGCGTTGCGCAGCCGGATGTGCAGCTCGCGCAGCTGCTTCTCGTCCACCGCGCTCGGCGCGCCGGTCAGCAGGCACTGGGCGCGCTGCGTCTTCGGGAAGGCGATCACGTCGCGGATCGAATCGGCCTTGGTCATCATCGTGACGATGCGGTCCAGGCCGAAGGCCAGGCCACCGTGCGGCGGCGCGCCGTACTGCAGCGCGTCGAGCAGGAAGCCGAACTTCTGCTGGGCCTCTTCCGGGCCGATCTTCAGCGCGCTGAAGACCTTGCTCTGCACCTCGGCGCGGTGGATGCGCACCGAGCCGCCGCCCAGCTCCCAGCCGTTGAGCACCATGTCGTAGGCCTTGGCGATGCAGGCCCCGGGGTCGGTGTCCATCAGGTTCTCATGGCCGTCCTTCGGGCTGGTGAACGGGTGGTGCACCGCGTTCCAGCGGTCGCCCTCCTCGTCGTGCTCGAACATCGGGAAGTCGACCACCCACAGCGGCGCCCACTTGTCCTCGAACAGGCCGTGGTTGCGGCCGAACTCGCTGTGGCCGACCTTCACGCGCAGCGCGCCGATCGCGTCGTTCACCACCTTGGCCTTGTCGGCGCCGAAGAAGATCAGGTCGCCATTGCAGGCACCGGTGCGGGCGATGATCTCGGCGATCGCGGCATCGTGCAGGTTCTTCACCACCGGCGATTGCAGGCCCTCGCGGCCCTTGGCCACGTCGTTGACCTTGATCCAGGCCAGGCCCTTGGCACCGTAGATCTTGACGAACTCGGTGTAGCCGTCGATCTCGCCGCGGCTCATCTCGCCGCCGCCGGGCACCTTCAGCGCGACGACGCGGCCGCCCTTGGTCGTGGCGGGGGTCGAGAAGACCTTGAAGTCGACGTCCTTCATCACGTCGGTCAGCTCGGTGAACTTGAGCTTGACGCGCAGGTCGGGCTTGTCGGAGCCGTACTGGTACATCGCGTCGGCATAGGTCATCACCGGGTAGCCTGGCAGGTCCACGCCGATCGTGTTGCGGAAGACCGTGCGGATCATGCCCTCGAACATGCCGCGGATCTCTTCCTCGTTGAGGAACGAAGTCTCGATGTCGATCTGCGTGAACTCGGGCTGGCGATCGGCGCGCAGATCCTCGTCGCGGAAGCACTTGGTGATCTGGTAGTAGCGGTCGAAGCCCGCGACCATCAGCAGCTGCTTGAACAGCTGCGGCGACTGCGGCAGCGCGAAGAAGTGGCCGTCGTGCACACGGCTGGGCACCAGGTAGTCGCGCGCGCCTTCGGGCGTGCTCTTGGTCAGCATCGGGGTCTCGATGTCGACGAAGCCGTTCGCGTCGAGGAACTTGCGCACCTCCATCGCGACGCGGTAGCGCAGCATCATGTTCTTCTGCATCTGCGGGCGGCGCAGATCCAGCACGCGGTGGGTCAGCCGCGTGGTCTCGGAGAGGTTCTCGTCGTCGAGCTGGAACGGCGGCGTGACCGACGGGTTCAGCACCTCGAGCTCATGGCACAGCACTTCGATCTTGCCGGACACGAGGTGGGCGTTCTCGGTGCCGGCCGGCCGCGCGCGCACCTTGCCCACCACCTTCAGACAGAACTCGTTGCGCACGCCTTCGGCGGTGGCGAACATCTCCGGGCGGTCCGGGTCGCAGACGATCTGCACCAGGCCTTCGCGGTCGCGCAGGTCGATGAAGATCACGCCGCCGTGGTCGCGGCGGCGGTGGGCCCAGCCCATCAGGGTCACGGTCTGGCCCATCAGCGCTTCGCTGACGAGGCCGCAGTAGGTCGTTCTCATGCGTTTGCTCCAGCCTGCATCCGGCAGGCGACAGAAGGATTCGGGGTATCGGGGGATTGGAGGGCTCGGGGGCGGGGTGGTCAACCCTCAGGACTGAGCGCCGGATGCCTCGGCGGCTCAGCCCGCCCGATTGGGGTCGGCCCCCTCCGGCGGGGCCAGGCGGCCGGCCGGGGGCGCGGGGGGCGGGGGCACGACCACGCCCATCGAGATGATGTACTTCAGCGCTTCGTCGACGCTCATGTCCAGCGGATGCAGGGCCGAGCGCGGCATCATCAGAAAGAAGCCCGAGGTCGGGTTCGGCGTCGTGGGCACGTACAGGCTCACATGCTCGCCAGGCAGCCGGTCGGCCACTTCGCCGCCGGGCTTGCCGGTGACGAAAGCGATGGTCCACGAGCCGGCATGCGGGTACTGCACCAGCACGGCCTCGCGAAAGGCGTTGCCGTTGCTGGAGAACAGCGTGTCGGAAACCTGCTTGACCGAGCTGTAGATCGACCGGACGATCGGGATGCGGTTCATCAGCGCATCCCACTGGCGCAACCACCACTGGCCGAAGAGGTTGGTGACGAAGACGCCAGTGACGAACAGCAGCGCCACCATGACCACCACGCCCAGGCCCGGCCACTCGCCGAGCGCGCGCAGGGTCTCGGCGGCCCCGGCCGGCAGCACGACATGACCCAGGCGCAGGAAGCCCTTGAACATGCCGTCGAGCAGGCCCTGCACCCACAGCAGCACCCAGATCGTGATGGCCAGGGGCAGCCAGGTCAGCAGGCCGGCGATCAGGTATTTCTTCAAGAGGTGTCCCGGGGCACTGCCACTGGCGGCTTCAATGGCAGGCGCAGGAGCCGCCGCAGGGCGTGCCGCCGGCGGCCGCGGTGCTGCCGCCGTCGCTGCCGGTGCCGGCCGCGCCGGCGCCTTCGGGCTTCGCCGCGGCAGGTGCCGACGCGCCGCTGCCGTTGCGGAAATCGGTCGCGTACCAGCCCGAGCCCTTGAGCTGGAAGCCGGCGGCGGTGATCTGCTTGGTGAATTGCTCCGCACCGCAGGCCGGACACACGGTCAGCGGCGCGTCGGACAGCTTCTGCAGCACGTCACGCGAATGGCCACAGGCGGCGCAGCGATAAGCGTAGATCGGCATGACCAAACCCTTGATTCAAAACAGGAAATTATAAGGGCGCCCCTCCGGCCCACCGGCGAGCGCCCCGGCCCCTGCGTGAGATAAGGGGGCGATTCAGGCTTTCAAGGTCGAGGCGACGCCTTCCGGCACGCCGACAAGGTGGTGGTGCGAGGCGTGCCGGTTCTTCAGCGCCTGCGGGCCGAGCGATCCGATCACGACACCGACGATCGCGGCCACGAAGCCCGCCAGTTGCGCCGGGAAGGCCTCGCCTGCGGGCGTGGCCATGAACAGCACCCAGGTCAGGATGCCCAGCACGATCGAGAACACCGCCCCCTGGGTCGTCGCGCGCTTCCAGTACAGGCCGGCGGTCAGCGGCACGAAGGCGCCGACCAGCGTCACCTGATAGGCACTGGACACCATGTCATAGATCGGCGTGCCCTGCAGCGCAATGGCGTAGGTGCAGACGCAGACGCTGAACACCAGCACCGCGACGCGCATCGTCCAGAGTTCCTGCCTGTCGCTCTGGCGCGGAAAGAACTGGCGCCAGATGTTCTCGACGAAGGTGACCGAAGGCGCCAGCAGCGTGGCCGACGCGGTGGACTTGAGCGCCGACATCAGCGCGCCGAAGAACAGCACCTGCATCACGAAGGGCATCTTCTGCATCACCAACGTCGGGATGACCTTCTGCGGATCGTCCTGGATCAGCGTGCCTGCCGTCTCCGGCATGATGATCAGCGCGCTGGTCACGAGGAACATCGGCACGAAGGCGAACAGGATGTAGCAGATGCCGCCGATCACCGGGCCGCGGGTGGCGGCCTTGACGTTCTTGGCGGACATCACGCGCTGGAAGACGTCCTGCTGCGGGATCGAGCCGAACATCATCGTGATGCCGGCCGCGGTGAACAGCACGACCTGGTCGAAGCTGGGCTCGGGCAGGAAGTTGAACAGGTCCTTGCTGGAGGCCAGCGCGATCACCTTGTCGGCGCCGCCGGCCTGGTCGGCCGCGAACATCGCGATGATCGACAGGCCCACGACGAGGATGATCATCTGGATGAAGTCGGTCACCGCCACCGACCACATGCCGCCGAACAGCGTGTAGGCCAGGATCGAGGCGGTACCGAGCACCATGCCCAGGGGAATGCTGATCGCTTCGTTGGACAGCAGGTTGAACACCAGGCCGAGCGCGGTGACCTGCGCCGAGACCCAACCCAGGTAGGACAGGATGATGATCAGCGAGCACACCACCTCGATCAGGCGCCCGTAGCGCTCGCGGTAGTAGTCGCTGATCGTCAACAGCGTCATCTTGTACAGGCGCGCCGCGAAGAACAGGCCGACCAGGATCAGGCAGGTGCCGGCGCCGAACGGGTCTTCGACCACGCCGTTCAGGCCGCCCTGGACGAACTTGGCCGGGATGCCAAGCACCGTCTCCGAGCCGAACCAGGTCGCGAAGGTCGTCGTGATGATCATCACCAGCGGCAGGTGGCGCCCGGCGATGGCGAAGTCGGCCGTGTTCTTGACGCGCTTGGCGGCCCACAGGCCGATCGCGATGGTGACGAGCAGGTAGGCAATGACCAGGGACAGCAGCATGGGCACTCCGGGCGGGCAAAACGGACGCGAGTTTAGCCAAGGGATTGGCGCGGACCCGGCTTGGCCGGTCCGCTGCAAGAGCCCCCAAGGGGGCAGCGACCGGAACGGAGCGTGGGGGCTACGTCAGGCGCCGGCCCACAGCAGCGCGTAGCGTGCGGCCGCCGCGCCGAGCAGAAAGCCCAGCACGCCCCAGATCAGGCCGCCGAGCAGGCGGTTGGTGCGCCGCTGCTCACGCAGCAGCTCGGCCAGCAGCAGCGTGTCGTCGGCCGGCTGCTGGCCGCTGCGGCGCGCCAGCGCGTCGTGCAGCAGGCGCGGCAGCTCGGGCAGCAGGCGGGCGTAATGCGGCACCTCGTCCTTCAGCCGGCGCAGCAGCGCCCGGCCGCCGATCTGCTCGTCCATCCAGCGCTCGAGGAAGGGCTTGGCGGTCGTCCACAGGTCCAGGTCGGGGTCGAGCTGGCGGCCCAGCCCCTCGACGTTGAGCAGGGTCTTCTGCAGCAGCACCAGCTGCGGCTGGATCTCGACGTTGAAGCGGCGCGAGGCCTGGAACAGCCGCATCAGCACCTGGCCGAGCGAGATGTCCTTCAGCGGCCGGTCGAACTGCGGCTCGCAGACGGCGCGGATCGCGCTTTCGAGCGCGTCGACCCGCGTGCTCGACGGCACCCAGCCGGATTCGACGTGCAGCTCGGCGACGCGCTTGTAATCGCGCCGGAAGAAGGCGATGAAGTTCTGCGCCAGGTAATCCTTGTCGGTCTCGGTCAGGGTGCCGATGATCCCGAAATCGAGCGCGATGTAGCGGCCGAAGGTGGCCGGGGCGACGCTGACCTGGATGTTGCCCGGGTGCATGTCGGCGTGGAAGAAACCGTCGCGGAAGACCTGGGTGAAGAAGATCGTCACCCCATCGCGGGCGAGCTTCTTGATGTCGACGCCCGCCGCGCGCAGGGGGCCGACCTGGCTGATCGGCATGCCGGTCATGCGCTCCATCACGCAGACCTGGCGGGTGCAGAAGTCCCAGTACATCTCCGGCACGATGATCAGCGGCAGATCGGCCATGTTGCGGCGCAGTTGCGCCGCGTTGGCCGCCTCGCGCACCAGGTCGAGCTCGTCGTGCAGGTAGGTGTCGAACTCGCTGACGACCTCGCGCGGGCGCAGCCGCCGGCCATCGGCCGAGAAACGCTCGACCCAGCGCGCGAGCATGTGCAGGATCGCCAGGTCGTCGTCGATCACCGCCAGCATGCCGGGGCGCAGCACCTTGACCGCGACGTCGCGGCCGTCGCGCAGCACCGCGAAGTGCACCTGGGCGACCGAGGCGCTGGCGACGGGCACGTCGTCGAACTGCGCGAACACGCTGTCCATCGGACGCTTCAGCTCCGCCTCGATGATGGCCCGCGCCTGCGCGGCGGGAAACGGCGGCACGCGGTCCTGCAGCTTGGCGAGCTCGTCGGCGATGTCCAGCGGCAGCAGGTCGCGCCGGGTCGACAGCACCTGGCCGAACTTGATGAAGATCGGGCCCAGCCGCTCGAGCGCCATGCGCAGCCGCACGCCGCGCGGCAGCTCGAAGCGCCGGCCCAGCGTCAGGATACCGGCCAGCAAGCGGATGCGGTGCTGCCGGAAGCCCGACAGCGCGAGCTCATCGATGCCGTAGCGCAGCAGCGTGAAGACGATGCGGACCAGCCGCAGGACGAAACGCATGGAGCGGCCCTTGGACGAGCCGCCTTATGGTTTGCGCAGCACGCTGGCGGCCCCTTGCGCCAGCGCGCGGGCGGTCGCCGCCAGCTTGTCGCCGACCTGCGACAGGCCGCCGGCCACCAGGGGGCCGAACACACGTTCCAGGTCGCCGGCGATGTCCCAGCGCACGTTGCCGGCGACCCAGCTCACGTCGGCCGCGAACGCCGCATCGCCTTCGATGTGAAGCGGCGGCAGCTCGCCGGTGGCGACGCGCCGCGCCGCCTCGAAGGGGCGGGCCGCGTCGACGCGAAGGCGCAGCTCGGGCGGGGCATCCGCACCCGGCTCGGCCTCGCTGCCGGCCGCCTCCAGCAACCCCGCCGGCGTCACGCGCAGCACCAGGGGCGGGGGGGGCGGCAGCGGGATCTGCCAGTGCTCGACCTCGATGCGCATCCTGCGGCCGCTGTAGGGCTTGAGCCGGTCGGTGGCCGCCGAGGCGCTGGACAACACGTGGTTGGCCAGCAGGATGAAGCGGTCGGTCGCCGCCGGCAGCAGCAGGTCGGTCACGGGGTTTGCCATGGCCGTGGATTGTAGGTTCGGGGTCAGGCGTATCCCTGGGGATTGGCACTCTGCCAGCGCCAGCTGTCAGCGCACATGGCGTCCAGGTCGCGCCGGGTCCGCCAGCCGAGCCGTTCGCGCGCCAGCGTCGGGTCGGCCCAGAAGGCCGGCAGGTCGCCGGGGCGGCGGTCGACGATGCGGTACGGGATCGGCCGGCCGCTGGCGCGCTCGAACGCCTGCACCAGCTGCAGCACGCTCGTGCCCTGCCCGGTGCCCAGGTTGGTGGTGATCGACGCGCCGTGGTCGAGCAGGTAGCGCAGCGCCGCGACGTGCCCCTCGGCCAGGTCCATCACGTGCAGGTAGTCGCGCACGCCGGTGCCGTCCGGCGTGTCGTAGTCGCCGCCAAAGACCTGCAGGAACTCGCGCCGGCCGACGGCCACCTGCGTCACGTAGGGCATCAGGTTGTTCGGCACGCCGCGTGGGTCTTCGCCGATGCGGCCGCTCTCGTGCGCGCCGACCGGGTTGAAATAGCGCAGCCAGGCGATCTTCCAGGCCGGGTCG
Organism: Ideonella sp.; assembly: GCF_035254525.1. Taxonomy (GTDB): domain Bacteria; phylum Pseudomonadota; class Gammaproteobacteria; order Burkholderiales; family Burkholderiaceae_C; genus Ideonella. The sequence continues at coordinate 14,641 of NZ_DATFAN010000028.1, forward strand.
GAGGCTTCGAGGTCGCGCAGGATCTGCTCGCCGAAGAGCTTGGTGCGGCCGTAGACGTTCATCGCCGACAGCGGGTGGGCCTCGTCGTAGGGCAGGTATTTCGGCTCGCCGTAGACGGTGGCGCTGGAGCTGAAGACCAGGGTCTTGACGCCATGGCGCTGCATCGCCTGGCAGGTGCCGACGAGGCCGCCGACGTTGTTGGCGTAGTAGGCCAGCGGCTGCGCAGCGGACTCGCCCACCGCCTTGAAGGCGGCGAAGTGCACGACCGCATCGATGCGGTGGCGGGCGAAGACCGCGTCCAGCGCCGCCGCGTCGGTGACGCTGGCGCGCTCGAACACCGGCCTGCGGCCGCCGAGCTCGCGCAGGCGCTCGAGCACCTCGGGCGAGCTGTTCGAGAAGTCATCGAGGCCGACGACCGAGAAGCCGGCGGCCTGCAGGGCCAGCCAGGTGTGCGATCCGATGTAGCCGGCAGCGCCGGTGAGCAGGACGGTGGTCATCGCGGTGACCCGGCGGGTCACCGGGCAGAGGTGTGCAAGAGGTCGTCGGGCAGGCGGTTGGCTTGGGCGCGGCCGTGCAGGCTGGCGCGCAACTCGCCGAGCATCTCATAGCGGCGACGGTACATCGCGCGCTTCTTCGTCGGCACCTCGTCCAGCGGCCGGGGGCTGTAGCGCGTGTCGATGGCGAAGAACCCGTCAACCGTCTCGGCACCGCCGCGGTCGCGCCAGATCTCGTCGTAGTCTGCCGAAGCGACGTGCGTGTCCAGGCGCGCAAGCAGGCGCGGCTGCCGGAAGTGGCGGTAGTAGTCGCAGATGCCGTAGGCCCGCTCGATGCCCATGGCCTCGGCGATCATCAGCAGGGCCAGCAGCACCAGATCACGCGGACGGCAGCCATGCAACTGGCGGGTCAACTCCGCATATCGCTCGTTGGCGCCGTCGACCGAACGGCCCTGGATCGCACCGATGTAGACCACCGGCTGGCCCTGGCGCTGGCCGAACGAGAAGCCCACCGAGTACAACCGCAGGTCACCGTCGAACAGGTTCAGCGCGAGCTCGCCTTCCTGTGCCAGCCACGATGGCTGGTCGATCTGCAGCGTGAGGCCGGCCTCGGGCGCGCCCACCGTGGCCAGCACCCGGCGCGAGCCGAACGGCACCTGCAGCCAGAGGTGGCGCTCGATCTGGCGGTAGTGCGCCACGACCGTGTCGACCCGCTGGCGGACCGACCACGCGCGATGGATGTACGGCCAGGCGATCACGTGGACCATGCCGCCCCGCGCCTGCAGCGCGCGGCCCAACTGCGACTGCGGCGGCACCTGGCGCAGCGCGCGCCACTCCCGCCGCTTGCGCCAGGCCTGCCACCCGAAACGCAGGCGGCGCACCAGCGACAGCGGGTCCAACGCGGGATAGGCCTGGCGGGCCCCCTGCCAGATGACCAGCCAGAGGGCCAGCGCCGGCTCGAAGGCTTGCGGCAATCCAGTCACCTCGCCCGGCATGAAACCGACCAACAGGCCCAGGGCCTGCCACGATCCGGGCTGCGCCAGCAGGCGCCCGGCGCGCCCTCTCAACACTTGATGCCGACGTGCAGGGCCACCACGCCGCCGGTGAGGTTGTGAACATCCACGTGGCCGAAGCCGGCGGACTTCATCATCGCCTTCAGCGTCGCCTGGTCAGGGTGCATGCGGATCGATTCGGCCAGGTAGCGGTAGCTGTCGGCGTCGCCGGCCACCCACTGGCCCAGCTTGGGCAGCACCTTGAACGAATACCAGTCGTAGGGCTTCTGCAGCGGCGCAGCGACCTTGGAAAACTCCAGCACCAGCAGCCGGCCCCCCTCGCGCAGCACGCGCGCCATCTCGGCCAGCGCCAGTTCCTTGTGCGTCATGTTGCGCAGCCCGAACGCCACGCTGACGAGATCGAAGCTGCCGCTGCGAAACGGCAGCTGCTCGGCATCGCAGATGGTCGTCGGCAGCGCCAGGCCATCGTCGAGCAGGCGGTCGCGGCCGGTGCGCAGCATCGCCTCGTTGATGTCGGTGTGTACGACCTTTCCGCTGGGGCCGACGCGGCGGGCGAAGGCGCGGGCGAGGTCGCCAGTGCCGCCGGCGATGTCGAGCACGCGGTCGCCCTCGCGCAGGTTGGCCACGGCCACCGTGTAGGCCTTCCAGGCGCGGTGCAGGCCCATCGACATCAGGTCGTTCATCACGTCGTACTTCGACGCGACCGAATCGAACACGCCCTTGACACGCTGCGCCTTTTCGCGCTCGTCCACGCTCTGGTAGCCGAAATGGGTCTGGCTCATGGTGTCGTCGCTCCCTTCATGCGCGGCGGCCTCAATGGTGGCCGCAGGAACCGCCCGTCTTCGCGGGCATGGGCAAATCTCGTTCCATCCCGGCCTCTTTCAGCCGCTGCTCGTAGCGCGACCAGAGTTCGGCCTGGTCGGCGCCGAGGTGGTACAGGTAGTCCCAGGTGAAGATGCCGCTGTCGTGGCCATCGGAAAAATGCGGCTGCACAGCGTAGTGCCCGACCGCCTCGATGGCGTCGATCAGCACCTCGCGCTTGCCGGTTTGCAGCACCTCCTGGCCCGGCCCGTGGCCCTGCACTTCGGCAGACGGGGAATAGACGCGCATCAGCTCGAACGGAATGCGGAACTCGCGGCCGTCGTCGAAGTGGATTTCCAGCACGCGCGAGGCCTGGTGGACCGTCAGCGCGGTGGGTTGGGGGGAGGAGGAGGGGTGCGAAGTGGCCATGGTGCGCGATACCCGCGTGTTCAACGCAGGCCGATGTCGATGATGCCTTCCGCGACGCCGCCTGAAGCACCGAGCATCAGCACCAGCGGGTCATTCTGCGCCAGGAAGATGGCCGCCGCATCGATCGAGCGATTGCCCCGGCGCAGGCCCGCGGGCGCCACGCTGGTCAGCGGGCTCAGGTCGGCCGTTTCGTCGATCAGCGTGCCGGCGGTGGTGGTGGCGGCGTAGGCGTAATGAATGTCGGTCAGCGTGGTCGTGCCCCAGGCGGCGCGGGTGCTGCTGGTGGCGAAGCTGCCCCCGGCCAGGCCGGTGGTTTCGGCCAGGCCGACGCGGAAGTGGCGGCCGGTCGCGTCGGCGGCGTCTTCCGAGCGAAGCAGGATCAGCGCCGAGCCCGATTGCGCCAGCCGGAAGTGGATCACGTCGCCGGTCGTCGCTTCGATCCCCTTGATGTCGCTGCCGACGGTGGTGAGCGCGTACGTGGCCAGGTAATCGGCCGGGCATTGGTCGACCCGCACCGGCACCGGGGCCATGCAGCTTTGCAGCGTGCCCGTGCCGAAGGTCGACGGCAGGACCACAGACTCCAGCTTGTCGTTGCGGCGCAGGTTCACGCCGAGCTGGTTGAAGCTGCGGCCGACCAGGGCGGCGGTGTCACTGCTGAAGACGCGGGCCGCCACGAAAGGCCGCACGCCGTGGTCATACGGGTGGTCGCTGCCTTCCAGGTTGAAATCGAAGCCGCCGACGACCAGGTCGGGTGCCATGCGAAAGCGTGCGGTGCCGGTGAAGCCGAAGACGTAACCCACCCCGTCGGCATCGTGCGTGAGCGTTCCCGCCGCGTTCACCTGCGAGCCGACCATCTTGTAGGTCATCGCGTTGAAATCCAGCGACAGGGTGTACGTGCGGCCGTTGCTGGCGAACACGGTGTAGTCGCCGTTGCGAAGGTCCATCGCGATCGTGGTCGCCTCGCCGGTGTTGTTGTCGCGGTTGGTGTCGGCCGCGGCGCTGACCGTCATCGAGGTGGTGATCGCGCCGATCAGGTCGGCCGCACCGGGCACGTCGACGTGAAAGACCAGGCCGCCGCCGGCCGGCAGGCTCGCCAGCGTCATCGACGGGCCCAGCACCGTCGGGCAGCTGGCGCTGCCGGTCGCGGCGCAGGTGATGCCGCCCAGGGCTGGCGCGCCGTCCAGGTGCAGCGCGAGGCTCAGGTCGGTCGCGCCGGCCGGGCCTTCGTTGGTCACCGTGATCGTGTGGGTCACCGTCTCGCCCGCGTAGACCTCGGTGGGGCCGGTATCGACGACCGCCAGGTCGGCATTGCTGCCGACGGGCGCACTGCCGTCCGAGCCCCCGCAGGCGGCCAGGCCAGCGGCCAGGGTCAGGGCAAGAAGCAGGGACGTCGCAACGCGGTTCATGGTCAGGGCCTGGGTGAACGCAATCCTGCGATGCTAACCAAGGCCGCCGCGCCACCTGCCAGCGAATGCCGGATCGACTCGTCAAGCATCGTCATCGGCCGGGCCAGGCGCTCGGCCGCCGGCAGCATCACCTCGCGCTGGCGGGCGCCCCAGATCGGCTGCGGAAAGTGGCTGTCCCAATCGAAGCGCGCGATGACGTGCCAGTGCAGGTGCGGCACCATATTGCCCAGCGACGCCAGGTTGATCTTGGTCGGCGCCAACGCCTCGCGCAGCACACGCTCCACCGCGACCACCACCTCCAGGCAGTGCGCGCGATCGGCCGACGAGAGGTCGCTCAGCTCGGCGACATGCTCGCGCCAGATCACGCGGTAGAAGGCAGGAAAGTCCGGCGCGTCCAGCACCCGCACGACGCGCAGCCGATCATCGGCCGCCACCTCGGCCCAGGCCGCGGACGGCGCGGCCGCGCACAACTCGCAGCCGGGCTGCACCGCGGCCGCGGCCATCAGACCAGCACCCGCTCGATGCCGCCGGCGTTGGCGCGCGCCACGTAGTCGGCCATCCAGCCCTCGCCGAGAATCTTGCGCGCCATCTCGATGACGATGTAGTCGGCCTCGAGCAGGCCGCTCTGCAGGTCGTCTTCGTAGCGCGACAGGCCTTGCAGGCAACTCGGGCACGAGGTGAGGATCTTCAGGTCCTCCTTCGGGCCGACCGCGCCCGAGCTGCGCAGCTGCGCCTCGGCCTTGCGGATCTCCTCTTCCTTGCGGAAGCGCACCTGGGTCGCGATGTCGGGCCGCGAGACGCCGAGCGTGCCGCTCTCGCCGCAGCAGCGATCGCTCTTGACGACGCCGTTGCCGAGCAGGGCCTTGACCGTCTTCATCGACTCCTGCAGCTTCATCGGGTTGTGGCAGGGCTCGTGGTAGAGGTAGGTGCCGCCGCCGGGCAAGGTGATGCCCTTCTCCAGCAGGAACTCGTGGATGTCGATGATGCGGCAGCCGGGGAAGATCTCCTCGAACTTGTAGCCCTGCAGCTGGTCGTAGCAGGTGCCGCAGGAGACGACGACCGTCTTGATGTCGAGGTAGTTCAGCGTGTTGGCCACGCGGTGGAACAGCACCCGGTTGTCGGTGATCATCTTCTCGGCTTTGTCGAACTGACCACTGCCGCGCTGCGGGTAACCGCAGCACAGGTAACCCGGCGGCAGCACGGTCTGCACACCG
>NZ_DATFAN010000029.1:0-39990 GCF_035254525.1 Ideonella sp.
CGTTCTCGGCACGCCAGCTCACCCCGTCGACCGCGCGCACCTCGCGCGCCTTCGCACCGCGCCCCAGGGCGAAGCGCTTGGCCAGTTGTTCGACTTCGATCATCGGTCGGCCTTCGAGTAGCGCGAGGGGTCGGGCAGCGGCTTGGGGCGCGGCGCCGGCACAGGCGGCGGCAGCGGCGGCGTGCCGGGCGCCATCGGCAGCGCAAAGGCGGGCGGACGCGGCAGCTGGGCGGCACACTGCGCGTCGGCTGGCAGCGCGGCCAGCGCCGCGATCTCATCCTCGTTGTCGATGAAGCGGAACACCACGTCGCGCAGGCAACCCACGGCGATCGTGCCGTGGCCCGCATGCGGCACGACGACGTGGCGCGCCTTCGGGCCCAGCGCCTGCGCCACCCGCTCGGCGTGGCGCGGCGGCGTGACCGGGTCGTCGCCGCCCGACAGCAGCAGCGTCGGCGCCGGCGCCGGCGGCAAGGTGTAGAAGGCCGCCGGCACCCGGCCCAGCGGCCAGAGCTCGCACGCCTCGCGGTACTGCGCGAGCATCGCCTCGCCGAAGTCGGCGCCGGGTTGCTCGCCCCTCAGGGCCAGGCGGGGCATGTCCTCGCTGCAGACGACCGAGAAGTGCATGCCCATCGCCAGCTCCATCCCCTTGCCGCCGCCGCCGACCGCGGTCGCCAGGCCGACGATCGCGCCGTAGCGCCCGGCCGAGGCCTCGCTGATCGCCAGCGGCAGCGCGGCGGCCAGCGTCGGCGCATACAGCGGCAGCCGCACCAGGCCGAGCACGATGTCGCGCGTCAGCGTGAGACGCTCCTCGCGCCCGGTCACCGGGTGCAGCACCGCCACCTCGCGCGGCAGCGCACCGAGCACCGACTTCCACTGGGCGCGCAGGGAGGGGTAGCGCGCGTGGCAGCCGAGGTCGGCCTCGCATTCGCCGAGCAGCGCATCGAAGGCACGCTGCGCATCGGGCGAGAACGAGCCGGGCAGTGCCATGTCCGGCGGCGCGACGCCGTCGAGCACGGCCCGCCGCACGCTGCGCGGGAACTGCCGCATGTACTCGAGCGCGGCCCGGGTGCCGTAGGAGCCACCGACCAGGTTGAGCCGCGCGGCGCCCAGCGCCTGGCGCACCGCCTCGACATCGGCCACCGCGATCGTCGTCGTGAACTGGCGCAGGTCGCCGTAGGGCAGCTTCTGCAGCGCGTCGCGGCACTGCGCGAGCAGCTTGGCCTGTCGGGCCGGGTCGATGCTGTCGGCCACCGGGCGCGTCGGCGATTCGGGCTCGCAGGCCAGCGGGGCGCTGCGGCCGGTGCCGCGCTGGTCGACCAGAACCAGGTCACGCCGGTTCAGGAAGCGGGCGTACAGCCGCGACACCGGCCCGGCCAGCCCGATCGCGCTCTGGCCCGGGCCGCCGGCGAAGAACAGCAGGGGGTCCGGCTTCTTGTTGCGGGCGATCGCCGGCAGCACCGCCACGTGGATGTCGATCTGCGGCCCGTCGGCGCGCGCGGGGTCGAGCGGGCGGCGCAGCTTGCCGCATAAGGCGTCGTGCTCGACCCCCCTGAGCCGGCAGGGTTCGAGCACCAGCGTCGGCGCGGCCGCCTGCGCGGCCAGGCCCGGGCCCGCCCCGAGCCACAAGGCGGCACCGGCGGCCGCGGCCAGCCGACCCAGTCGCCCCGAGAGACAGCGAGCCAGGGTTCGCATCAATGCAGCAGGGCCGGCGCAAGCAGGCGCTGCAACTCGCCGCTGGCGATCAGCTTCTCGAGGTCGTTCGCGCCACCGACCAGCACCCCCTTGACGAACACCATCGGGAAGGTCGGCCAGCCGGTCCACATCTTCAGCGCATTGCGCCGTCGCCACTGGCTGAGGTAGCTGCCGTAGCCGAGGTAGTGGTAGGGCACGGCCGCCGCCTCGAGCAGGCGGCGGGCCTTGCGCGGAAACGGGTTGATGCCCATGCCGACCACGACCACCGTGTGCGCCGCGATCGCCTGCTGAACCTCGGCGACGATGTCCGCGTGGTGGCCCGCGATGCGCTCACGCACGGCGGGGTGGATCTGCTGCTCGGCAAGGACGGCGCGTGGCATGGGCGGGTGCGATGAAGCGGTCAGGCGGTGATGCAGCGCAATTTAACAGGCGCTTCCACCGCCCTTCGCGCGCCCCTCCACGCACGCAACCAACCACCAAGGAATTTGCGCGGATCCGGCTTTGCCGGTCCGCTGCAAAAAGCCCCCTTGGGGGGCAGCGACCGGAAGGGAGCGTGGGGGCCCCTTCACGCCCGTTTGAACACGCCCTCGCAGGCGATGCGTTGGGCATCGGCTGCAGGCAGCTTGGCGCACACCGGCGCGAGCTGCGCGCGCAGCCGCCCTAGCACGGCCTGGTGCTGGCCCTGGGCGTTCCAGGCCACGAGCTGGTCACCCAGCTTCTGCATCGAGCGCGCACTGCGCTCGTAGAACGCGCCCTGCTGGGCGCCGGCCTCCTGGATCAGGCGGGATGCGGTCTTCTCGATGCGCGCTTCGTCCTGTGGCGCCAGCTCGATCAGGCTGGTGAGGTAGGTCGCGCCCCACTGCAGCCGCGTGGCCGGGCCCTCGCTGCGCTCGTAGGCCTTCTCGTACCAGGCCAGCGCCTCGGCCTTGCGGCCCTGTTTCTTCGCGTTGCCGGCCAGCTGGCTCATCAGGTAGTAGGGCGAGTGGCTCTTGTCCAGGCTGGCCTTGAGCAGCGCGTCGCTATCCTTCCACAGCCCGGCTTCGCCGAGCAGGTAGGCGGCGGCGGTGATCACCGCCTGGCGCTCGTAGCCGTCGCTGATCTCGCGGTCGGCCTGCGCGGCCGCGGCGCGCGCCTGCTGCACCAGCGCGGGCGGCAGCCTCGGCGCGAGCGTGGCCTTGGCCTGATCCAGCCGCGCCAGATCGACCCGGCCGATCAGCGCCGACATGCGGTCCGCGCGCGAGAGCGTCGCATCGGCCTGCAGGCGCTGCAGCGCGGCGTCCAGCGCCTTGACCACCGCCTGGCGGTCGGCGCCTGGCGCCGGGGCCAGTGCCTTGGCGATCTCGGGTGCGGCATTGACCAGCACGTCCATCTGCGTGCGCGTGGCCACCGGGTCGGCCAGCAGCTTGAGCATCTGCGCGCGCAGCGTGGCATCGGCCTTGACACCCTGCCCCTCGTCGCTCGCCGCGAGCGATTTCAGGCGCAGCCGCGTCGCGGCTTCGGTCTCGCTGGCCGGGCAGCCGGCCGCCAGGGTGGCCAGCAGGCCGGCGCGCTCGTTCTCGGGCACGAGCTGCGCCTCGTCGGTGTCCCAGGAATAGAAGGCCAGCATGCGCCACTCGTTGGCGCTGACCGGCTTGCCGGCACGGGCCTCGGCCAGCACGGTCTTGACCGGGCGGCCACCGGCCAGGCCCATCTGCAGCACGTTCATCACCGCCGGCGCGTCGGCCTCGCCGGGCAGGCGGGTGATCTCGGCGCCGTCGGTGTTGAACAGGATCAGCGTCGGGTAGCCGCGCACCTTGAAGCGTGCGCCGAGCTTCTGCGCGCCCGGCAGGTCACCATCGATGCTGACCGCGACGAAGTTCTTCGAGCGCTCGATGAAATCCTGCCGGTTGAACAGCGTCGCCTTGAGCTGGTTGCACGGGGGGCACCAGCCGGCGCCCCAGTAGACCAGCACCGGCTTGTTCTCCGCCCTGCCCTGGGCAAAGGCGCGCTCGATGTCGACATCGGCGGCGGCAGGCAACCAGGCCACCTGCGGACCGCTGGCGACCGTGGCGGCGGCCGACGCCCCCCAGGTGGCAAGCGCCAGCGCCAGCACGGCGGCGGCCAGGGACGAGCGGGAGCGGGATGAACGAGTCGGCTTCATGGGCGCGGATTCTCCGGAGTCGAGCGGGGCCGCCCGCTCGTGGCGGGCCGCATCGCGCGATTGTGGTCCAGGCGGCGCGCCCGTCCCTCACCCGTGGGCTTGCACGCGCCGGGATCCCGGGCGCACGATCGGGCGCCTCGGCCAATCCCAGGGAGATTTCCATGCCAGTGCCCTCTTGCCCGCAAAGCCGGGCAGCGCGCCGCCGCCTGCTCGGCGGTGCGGCGGCCGGTCTGGCGCTCGTGCTGACCGGCCTGCCCGCCCAGGCGGCCGCGCGCAGCCGCGCGCGCTACCGGCTGGCCGGCGACTTCGGCGTGCCCGCCAACACCTTCGGCCTCGTGCCCTGGACCGTCACCGTGTTCCAGACCGGCAGCGACGTCACGCTGCAACCCGACGGCAAGGTGTTGATCAGCGCCAGCGGCCTGTACGAACTGGTCTTCTGCGCCGACTGGGACGCCAAATCCGGCAACGACATCGACCTGCGCAAGATCGGCATCCGCCGTCAGGCCCTCGGCCAGCCCGACGAGCCGATGGAAGCGCACGAGCGGCTCGGCTTCATCGACCTGCCCGGCTCGGACCCGCCGGCGATGGCGCGCTACCAGGGCGCCTGGGCGCCGCCGGCGCTCGGCCCGGGCCAGTTCGCCAGCACCGACGTCAGCGTGGCGCCGGCCGGCCTCGTGGCCCCGGGCGACACGGTCGTCGCCTCGCACACCTCGATCAGCAGCGCCAGGCTGGGCGACGAGGCGCTCACGGCGCTGATCGTGCACGCCAAGGTGATCGCGGCCGACACGGTGCGCGTGACGCTGTACAACCCCGGCGTCGCCGCCGGCATCGCCGTGCCGGCCGGGACCTTGCGCGTCGTCGCGATGAGCAGCGTGCGCACGCGCGGCTCGAACGGCGATGCCTGGATGCTGCTGCACACCGCCTCGACGCGGCTGGACACCGGCGACCGGGTCTACGGCCTGATCGAGCACAAGGTCGACGGCACGCTGCTGCAGGCCACCAAGAGCAGCTATCTGCAGATCGACCGGATCGGCTAGCCAGGTGGACCTGCGGCGCCCTCGTCCACCGGCCCCAGCCAGCCCTGCGGCGAATCCTCGTCGGGCGGCTCGGGCCGGGCGCGGGCCAGCGCCATCCAGACCGGAAACGGCAGCCGGAATGCGCGCCGCGGCGCCGGCCGCAGCACCTCCAGCGTGCTGAAGCCCGGCGCGTCGGCGGCGGTCGGGTGCGCCTGCATCACGCCGTAGACCTCGGGAATCTCTTCGGGGCGGCCGATGCCGGCCTGCAGCACGTACCAGCACTCGCCGCACAGCGCGCGGTAGGCCTCGCCCTTGGCCGGCCGCTTCAGGTCAGCCAGCAGGTCGGCGCGGCGCACCTTGACCTCGTGCACGATCGGCTCGACGTAGTCCTCCACGGTCGTGTGGCGGATCGAATAGACATCGGGCATCGCCATCGCCCAGCGCGTCACCGGCTGGACCGCACCACCCGGGCCCTGCACCTCGCCGGCGATCGGAGCGCGCAGGCTCAGGCCCCGCCAGACCACCCGGCCGGCCCGCTGCATCTCGACCGCCACGCGAGCGACCAGGGCCTCGTGCGCGTCGCGCGCGGCGCGGTTGCGATCCAGCGTCGCCGCGAGCACCTGGATGCCGGCGTCGGTCACCCGCAGCGTCTCGCGGCCCTGCGCATCGCGCAGCCGCTCCAGCCAGCCGGCGGCGAGCAGCTCGACCTCGACCAGGTCCTGGCAGGGCCAGCCGGCCGAGCGCCAGACCTCGCGCAGCCGACGCCGGTGCACGACGGTCAGGGCGGTCGGCGTCGGATTCATGCGCGCCCTCTCGCAGGGTGGGAGTGGCCCCCCGCCACCGGGTGCCCCATCACTCGGTGATCTGCACACCCTGCACGAAGGCCACGCGGCCCTTGACCTGCGCCGCCGCCTCGTTCGGCTCGGGGTAGTACCAGATCGCGTCCGGCTTCAGCTCGCCGTTGACCAGCAGGCTCAGGTAGCGCGCCTGGCCCATCCAGTTGCTCGCGCGGTGATTCGAGAAACTCGTGTACTCGCGCTTGAGCGCGGACTCGGGAAAGTAGTGTTCGCCCTCGACGATCACCGTGTCGTCGCTCTCGGCCACCACCACGCCGTTGAAGATCGCCTTCATGCCCATGCCTCGTTGTCGATGCCGGCGCCGCGGGCCGGCCACCGGGCATGCTACTGCGCCGCCCCGCGCCTGCCGCAGCCGGGGAATTCCCGACGCCAGCCAGCCGTACACACGAACCCTATACTGAACCGTTTCGATAGGTGACCGCACGATAACGACATGAGGGAGACGATGGCCCCCTCCGCCGATGCACGTCACCGCGCCCCCGGCGCGGTGCCGATCACTTTCGGCGAGGCCGAAACGCGCTGCTTCGGCTGGTACCACAGCCCGAGCGCACCGGCGCGCGCGACCGGTGTCGTGCTGTGCCGTCCGGTCGGCTACGAGGGCACCTGCGCCTACGAGACCTTCACCCAGCTCGCCGAACGCCTGGCCGACGATGGTTTCGCGGTGATCCGCTTCGACTATCACGGCACCGGCGATTCGATCGGCAGCGACGCCGACCCCGACCGCGTGGCCGCCTGGCAGGCCTGCATCGTCGCGGCGCTGGACGAGGTCGCACGCCTGGCCGGCAGTTCGCGCCTGGCGCTGTTCGGCGTGCGCATTGGCGCGACGCTGGCCGCCCAGGTCGCCGCCCGCCGCGGCGGTGTCGACAGCGTGGTCTGGTGGGCGCCCTGCCCAACCGGGCGCGCCTTCGTGCGCGAACTGCGCGCCGCCGGCACGCTGCGCGCGCATGCGCCGAGCCCCGAGGGCCCGAGCGGAGACGACCTGGAAACGCTGGGCACGCTCTACACCGCCCAGACCCTGCAAGACCTGCAGGCGCTCGATGCCAGGCCCGGTGCGGCGCGGCCTGCGCGGCGCGCCCTGTTCATCGGCCGCGACGACCTGCCCGGCGCCGGCCCGTTGCCGGCAGCCTACCGCGAGGCCGGCATCGAGACGACCGTCGTCGAATGGCCAGGCTACGCCGCGATGATGGCCGAGCCGCACGAGGCCGACGTGCCGCGCGAGACCATCGACGGCATCGTCGGCTGGCTGCGCGCCGGCGAGCCGGCCGAGCGCGGCTTCGTCCCCGGTGCGTCATCCCGGATCGAGCCGCCGATGCAGCGCGACGCCGTGTTCGGCGGCGTGCGCGAGCGGCCGCTGCTGTTCGGCCACGACCATGGCGACCGGCACAGCCTGTTCGGCATCCTCGCCGAGCCGGCCGACCTGGCCCAGGCCGGCGGCCGCAGCGAAACGGCGATCCTGATGCTCAACGTGGGCACCAACCACCGCGTCGGGCCGAACCGCCTGTACGTCAAGATGGCGCGCGCCTGGGCCGAGCGCGGCTACCGCTCGCTGCGCTTCGACCTGGCCGGCATCGGCGACAGCCGCACCGCCGCCGGCTACGCGCAGAACCGGCTGTACTCCAAGGGCTCGACGGTCGATGTCGGCGCCGCGATCGAGCGCCTGTCGGGCCTGGGCGTGCGCCGCTTCATCCTGGTCGGGCTGTGTTCGGGCGCCTATGTCGCTTTCCAGACCGCGCTGGCCGACCCGCGCGTGACCGGCCTGGTGCTGATCAACCCGCGCCGGCTCGACTGGGGCGAGGGCGAGACGCTGCAAAGTGCGATGCAGCGCAGCTACAAGTCCAGCCACTACTATCGCCGCGCGCTGCTGCAGCCGGCCACCTACCGCCGGCTGTTCGCCGGCGACATCGATGTGCGCGGCATCGCCGGCCGCCTGGCCACGCTGACCCGCGTGCGGGCCGAGCGCGCCACGCGCCGGCTGCTCGGCCGCGCGCCGGCCGAGGAGAACGTGCTGGCCAACATGCGGCTGCTCAGCGAGCGCGGCACCGACATCCTGCTGATCGTCGCAGAGACCGACGATGGCCTGGACTACCTCGAATACCACATCGGCCCGCGCGGCCGCCACATGCGCGGCCAGCCGAACTTCCGCATGCTGATGGTCGCCGGCGCCGACCACACGCTGTCACAGACGGACAGCCAGCAGCATGTGATCGAGGCCGTGCGCGAGCACCTGGACCATACCAGTTGATCCCACGCCCCCGGGGGGGCTCGCGCAGCGGACCGGCTGAGCCGGATCCGCGCACGCCACTTTGGGGGCGGCGGCTCCTGCGGAGCGCCTAGTCGGGTTGCGCGATGCGGTGGGCCGATTCGCATTCGGCGCAGACGTCCGCGCCCGGTTCCCGGCAAGGTTCCAGCGCCGCCGCCAGCGCTTCGATGAAGGCCCGCGTCTTGGCCGGCATCAGCCGGCGCTCGGGGAACACCGCCCAGGCCGGCACGGGTGCCGAATGCCAGCCCGGCAACACCCGCACCAACTCGCCGGCGCGCACCAGCGGTGCGGCGAAGAAGTCGCTCGACAGCGCCACACCCAGCCCGGCGCGCGCCAGCCGCAGCAGCATGGGGGGCGCGTTTGCCAGCATGCGGCGCGGCGGCAGCCCCTGCCAGCGCTCGATCTCGGATTCACCGGCCGACGCCCCCTCGCCGGGGCGCTCCAGCCGCCAGGGCATCGGCTCGCCACCCTGGCCGGCGATCAGCAGCCCGCGGCAGCCGCGCGCCGGGTCGACCAGCTGGTCCGGGTGCTCGACCGGCCCGTTGGCCGCCAGCCAGGCCGGCGAGGCGAACAGGCCGCCGGCGAACCAGGCCAGGCGGCGCGCCGCCAGGTGGCTGTCCTCGGGCAGCGTGCCCATGCGCAGCGCGAGGTCGTAGTTCTCGGCGACCAGGTCGACGCGGCGCGGCGACAGGTCCAGCTCCAGCGTGACCGCCGGGTGGTCGCGTACGAAGGCCTCGATCATGTCGCCCAGCGCGAGCATCGCGATGTCACCCGGCATCGACACGCGCAAGTGGCCGCTGGGCTGCGCTTGGCGGTGCTGCGCCAGCGCCAGCGCGCCATCGACCTCGGCCACGACCTGGCGCGCGTGCTCGAGCACCCCGGCGCCGAACTCGGTCACCGTCAGGCGGCGCGTCGTGCGCTGGATCAGCCGTTCGCCGAGTTGCGCCTCCAGGCCCGACAGCCGGCGCGACAGCGTCGATTTCGGCAGGCCCAGACGGTCGGCCGCGCGGGTGAAGCTGCCGGCCTCGGCCACGTGGGCGAACAAGGCCAGGTCATTGGGGTCGATGGCGGTGCTCATGGGTCTATTGTTCCACCAACGGAACACAGATGTGCATCGACATGGATTTATCCGCAAGGATGCGATCAATACAGTGCATCCATCGCGTCCCGGACGCCCCACCCGCCCTGAAAGGCCCGCCATGAACATCCTGCAAGTCAACTCCAGCGCCCGCGTGTTCGAGAACGACCAGGGCTCGCATTCGACCCGCCTGGCCAACGAGCTGGTCGCCGGCCTGCGCGCCGCCCAGCCCGGGGCCACGCTGACGGTGCGCGATCTGGCCCGCCAGCCGCACCCGGCGCTCGACGAAGCCGGCCTGGCCGCGCTGTTCACGCCGGCCGAGGCGCGCACCGCCGAACAGGCCGCGCGGGTCGCGCTCGACGACGCGCTGATCGCCGAGATCCAGGCCGCCGACCTCGTCGTGCTCGGCGTGCCGATGTACAACTTCGGCGTGACCAGCCAGCTGAAAAACTGGATCGATGCGATCGCCCGCGCCCGCGTGACCTTCCAGTACACCGAGAAGGGCCCCGTCGGCCTGCTGACCGGCAAGACCGTCTACGCCGTGCTGTCGCGCGGCGGCGTGCATCGCGACCAGCCGAGCGACAGCCAGGTGCCCTATCTTCGCGCTGTGCTCGGCTTCCTCGGCATGACCGACGTGCGCTTCGTCTATGCCGAAGGGCTGGGCATGGGCCCCGAGGCCGAGGCCCGCGGCCTGGCCGCCGCGCGCGCGGAGATTGCGCAGTGGCTGGCGCCGGCCGACGAAGCCGCGCTCGCTTGATGCCCCTCGGCCGGCCCGCCAGACGCCGGCCGAGGCACACTGCCGCTGAACACCGAAAGGCTGCCGCCATGACCACCACCCCCATGCTCGACTCGCCCGCCACCCCGCTCGCCCGGCCGCGCCGGGTCGAGCGCCTGGTGGTCGGCCGCCCGACCAGCGACGGCGCCGGCGTCAAGCTGACCCGCGTGCTGACGCAGGACCTGCAGCGCCGGCTCGACCCCTTCCTGATGCTCGATGCCTTCGGCTCGGACGATGCCGACGACTACATCGCCGGCTTCCCGAACCACCCGCACCGCGGCTTCGAGACCGTCACCTACATGATCGCCGGCCGCATGCGCCACCGCGATTCGGCCGGCCACGAGGGCCTGCTGAGCAACGGCGGCGTGCAGTGGATGACGGCCGGCCGCGGCATCATCCACAGCGAGCTGCCCGAGCAGGAGCAGGGCCGGATGGAAGGCTTCCAGCTCTGGCTCAACCTGCCCGCCAAGGACAAGATGGTGCCAGCCTGGTACCGCGACATCCCGGCCGGCGAGATCCCGCACTGGCGGGCGCCGGGGGTGGATGTGGGCGTGATCGCCGGCCACGCGGGCTCGGGCGACGGCGCGGTGGCGGGCGCGATGCAGCGCGAGCACACCGAGCCGTTCTACCTCGACATCCACCTCGACGCCGGCGCGCGCTTCCAGCAGCCGCTGCCGGCTGGCCACCATGCGTTCGTCTACGTCTACCGCGGCGAAGCGATGGTCGGCGAGACGGCGGTGCCGGCGCAGCGCATGGCCATCCTGACGCAGGACGAGGCGGCCGACGGCGTCGCGCTGGCCACGGGCGATCAGCCGGTTCGCGCCCTGCTGATCGCCGGCCGGCCGCTGCGCGAGCCGATCGCACAGTACGGCCCGTTCGTGATGAACAGCCAGGAGCAGATCTTCCAAGCCGTCGAGGACTTTCGCGCCGGCCGGCTGGGCTGAAAAAAACGGCGCGGGCCCCGCGGGCCACGCGCCGTTTCTTGGACAGGACGGTCCGGGCCGTCGGTCAGCGGCTGGGGCTCACGCGGGCGTACGCCCCGTTGACGCCGTCGAACATGAATACCGTGTAGACGCCCTTGGACAGCAGGCTCTGGTCGGTCAGCTCGTAGATCGTGCCTTGCGTCGGCGTCGAGATGTCGATCACGGCCGCGCTGCTGGCGGTCCGGTCGTCGAAGCTCGAAGCACTGCCGAACGGCAGGTCGCTCACCACGTCCGTCGCATCCACCGTCATCGACAGGTTCTGGCTGGCCAGTGTCGGCGCGGCGTGGATCAGGCGGATCTTGTACTTGGTGCTGACGGTCGGCAGGCGGTTGTCGTCGGCGATGACCTTCACCTGCGCGTCCGCGGCACTGCCGCCGGTGACAAGCAAGGTCAGGTCCGCACCCGCGGCCACCGTGACCGCCTGGTCGGCCAGCGCGGTGCCGTCGACCGAGGTGTGCAGCGTCAAGGCGCCCGCATTGAGAAGCACGTAGTCCTTGATGGTGAACGAACCGACATTGCTCCCCAGGATCGTGTCGCCCGCCGTCACGCTGACGCGCGAGAAGGTCGGCACCGTTGCCACCGCGGCCACCATGCGCACGCGCGCCTGGGTGTTCAGGTAAGGCGTCACGGCGCCATCCTGGATTACACCGATCGCATGTACCAGCACGCCGCCGGAGCCCGGCGCCATCACCAGCGTCAACACCTTGGTGCTGTCCAGCGTGATGCTGGGGATGTCGAGCCGCAGGTCCTCGGTGTCGCCGGCACCGGTCACGCGCAGGCGGTAGGTGCCTGACGCCACGCTGGAGAAGCCGCTCTGCGAGCCGGCGTCGACGCCGGAGGCGATGGGGGTCGACGACTCGAGCGACTCGTCGGTGCCGGTCAGGTAGACATCCAGCTCGCCCGCGTCGATCGCGGTGTTCAGCACGCTGACCTTGGTCTTGTTGCTGTCGGCGGCGCTCTCGTCATCGGTCATGATGACCGACTTCAGCGCGCCTTCCCAGCCGTAGGCGACGATCGTGTACTTCTTGCCCGAACCCAGCGAGCGGGTCTGGTTCAGCAGCTCGGTGGTCGAGCCCGCGGCCGTCAGCACATTGCTGACCTCGCCCGACTTGACGTTGGTGTAGTCGCTGCCGGCGCCGAAAGCCACATCGGAAGCTTCCACAGTGTCCGCTACGTACAGGTCGAGCGCGGCATAGCCGGGGCTGGCATTGACCAGCCGCACAGTGGCGTCGTTGCTGTCGCCGCCGCCGCAGGCGGTCAGCCACGCCAGGGGCAGGGCGGCCACGAGGCCGAGCAGGTGGCGTTTGTTCATGCGCATGGGTTGTCCAAGTCCTTCGGGTCGGCCGATGGTGAGCGGGCCGTGTTGCGAGAATGTTGCGGCCTGTAGCCGGCAGTAAGCCGCCGGGCGCCGCGCCCGGTTTCGAAACCGCGAGGATAACCGCTGCGCCGAACCCGCGGCCAGCGCCCGCCCGCGCCCGGCCTGAACGCGAGTTTCGCGGCATCGGTCACGCTGGTGCCGCCAGCGTGCGCTGCCGCGCTCATCGGGCCGGCCGCCCGCTGCTGTCGCTGTTCGGCTAGGGTTTCCTGCAGCCGCCCTTGACCAGGCAGGCGCGGTAGCCCGGCAGGCGCTTGAGCAGGAACATCGAGCGGCTGGCCACGGCATCCTCGGCGAAGTCCGAGAACACGCCGTCCACGCCGAGCGAGAAGAAGCGCTGGTACTCGTTGCTCGGCGCCGCCAGGTCTTCCAGCGGCAGGCGCGAGGGCTCGCTGCGGAAGGTGTACGGGTGCACCAGCAGGCCGCGCGCATGCGCATCGGCCACCACCGTGCCCGCCGGCAGCACGGTGCGGTCCGCCTCGTTGACCAGGCCGTCGCCATTGGCGTCCTGGCAGGCGCCGGCGACGATGGCCTTGCAGGCGGTCGACTGCAGGTAGTACTTCCACGGGCCCACGCCGTCGGCATAGGTGGCGACCTCGGCCAGGCCCGCCGGCGTCAAGAGGTCGCTGAACAGCCCTTGCCGGCCCGAGACGACCCAGTCGTACGGCTTGTCGTAGGGCGGCGTGAAGTCCAGCGTGCCGTCGGGGTTCAGGTCATTGGCGTCGACCAGCTGGACCAGGTGCACCTTGGTCTTGGCGCGCAGCTCACGCAGGTTGGCCGTCTCGAAACTCTGGATGAACACCGGCGCGGCGCGGTCGTTCCAGCCGGCCAGCGTCAGCTCGTCGAGCAGCTTGTCCTCCAGCGGCAGGCCCAGGCTCTTGTGGTACGTGGGGTGCTTGGTCTCGGGGTAGATGCCGATCGTGCGGCCCTTCTCCAGCGTCTTGCGCTTGACCAGCAGGATCACCTCGCGCAGCGTCGGGATCTTGTAGGCGCCGTCGAAGCCATGGTCGCGCTGCGCCATCGGCTGCACCGCGCGCAGCTCCTTGATCTCGGCGAGCGTGAAGTCGCTGGCGAAGAAGCCCTCCTCGGCCACGCCGTCGATCAGCGCCACGCGCTTGCGCGACGCGAACTTCGCAATGTCCTTCACGTTGGTCGTCGCGATCAGGTTCGGCTCGTGGCGGGCGATCAGCACACCGTCCTTGGTCGACACCAGGTCGGGCTCGACGAAGTCTGCACCGAGCTCGATCGCCAGGGCATAACCTTCCAGCGTGTGGTCGGGCAGATGGCCCGCCGCGCCGCGGTGGCCGATGACGAGCGGCGGGCCGGCGAGCTGCGGCAGGGCCGCACCGGCAGGCAGCGAGATGAGCGCGGCGCAGGCCGCCAGCGCGGCGGCGGCCCAGCGCAGCGCGCGGGTCGGGGAATCGTTCATGGGCGGGCCTCCGGAGGTGGACAGGGCCCGCCACCTTACGGCCGGGGCGTGACAGCCACTTGACCCCGGCATGAGCGAGTTGTGACAAGAAATGACCGGTGCCAGCCCGTTTGTTCCTGCCCTTGTCGATCGGCCGCCCCACGCAGACTCATGCCCATGTTCCGGGCACGTCGACCCGGCCGGAGGGTCACCATGAAACCCAGCTACACGCCCCGTTCGATCCACGCCTCGCCGCGCCCCGAGCTGCCGCCCCTGACCTGGCCAGCGCCGCTGGATGCCTTGCCCCCGCAGCGCATCACCAAGGCGCCGGAAAGCCGGGGCTGGGCCGACACCCAACCCCTGACGGTCAGCCTCGAGCGCGAGCTGTTCGAGATCGAGCGCGGCACCGCATTCGAGGAATCGCTCAACGGCCTGCAGGTGCGCGAGCTGATCGGCAGCCGCCTGTTCGAGCGCCTGTTCGGAAAGAATTAGCGGCGGCTCCTGCGGAGCGCCGCGGGGTGCTATGAGCCGAAGGGCTTGACGCCGATCCAGGCGGCGTGGGCCCAGAAGGCGAAGGCAGCCCAGGCCACCACACCGGCCACCATCGCGATCAGCGTGCGCCCGGGCTGCACCGCCACCTCGACCCGGCCGCGCCGCCGCGCACTGCGGTAGGCCAGCACCGCCCACACCAGGAAGCCGCCGAACAGCAGCACGTCCGCCAGCGTGTTGTTGGCCAGCAGGTGCGCGAAGGCCCACAGCTTGGTGCCCAGCAGCATCGGGTGCTGCAGCCTGGCCTGGATCGCGTTGCCCTTCACCTGGGCGGCCGCGAGCAGGATGAAGGCGATCAGCGTCAGCGGCCCGGCCAAGTGGCGCAGCGCCACCGGCGTCGTCCACAGCACGACCGGCTGCTGCCGCGCCTGCCCGTAGCCCCAGACCAGCAGCACGAAGCCGGCCAGCGAGGCCAGCGCGTACGTGCCCTTCCAGGCGCGCTCGCCCAGGCGCGCGATCTGCGCCTCGCGCCAGGCCGGCGCCACGATGCGCGTCGAGTGCACGCCGAGAAACAGCACCAGGCCGAGGATCAAGGGCGTCATGTCAGACTCGCTCGTGTCGTGGCAAATGGGCGCCATTGTGGCGCGGAGCGAGCATGGAGCGAACGATTCACTGGGAGGACTTCGAGGTCGGCCAGACGCGCCCCTACGGGCCGCTGGTGGTCACGCGCGAGGCGATCATCGAATTCGCCCGCCAGTGGGACCCGCAGCCCTTCCACCTCGAAGACGCGGCGGCGGCAGGCTCGCTGTTCGGCCGCCTCGCGGCCAGCGGCTGGCACACCTGCGCGATGACGATGCGGATGCTGTGCGACGCCTACCTGCTGCGCTCGGCCAGCCTGGGCAGCCCGGGGGTCGAGAACCTGCGCTGGCTGCAGCCGGTCTACGCCGGCGACACGCTCAGCGGCAGCCTGACGGTGCTTGAGGCGCGCGCCAGCGAAAGCCGGCCGGCCATGGGCCTGGTGCGCTCGCGCTGGGTCACCGTCAACCAGCTCGGCCAGCCTGTGCTGACGATGGAGGGCTGGGGCATGTTCCGCCGCCGCGCCGCGGCAGACTGACATGGCAGCGCCTTCCTGCCATACTGCCCCGGCCGCCCGCCAGCCGCCGCAAGACGACCCGGCATGCCTGCAGCCCTGACCATCAGACTCTGCGCCCTCCTCACGCTGCTCCTGCCCGCCGCGCTGCTCGGCGCGCCGGCGGCACGGGCCCAGCCCGGTACGGCCGCGCCGGCACCGATCTCGCTGCGCATCGTCGGCGGGCTGGCCGGCATCAACCAGTTCACCCACCAGGAAGAGCCCTTCTGGACGCAGGAGTTGCCGCGCCTGTCCGGCGGCCGGCTGCGGGCCGACATCGTCGCCTTCGACCGTGCCGGCATCCGCGGGCAGGACATGCTGCGCCTGGTGCAACTCGGCGTCGTGCCCTTCGGCACGGTGCTGGTGTCCTTGTCCGCCGTGACCGACCCGCTGATCGGCGCGCCGGACCTGGCCGGCCTGAACCCCGACATGGCCGCGCTGCGCCGCAACACGGTGGCCTACCGGCCCTTTCTCGAGAAGACCCTGCGCGAGCGCCATGGCGTCGAGCTGCTGGCGGTCTACGTCTACCCCGCGCAGATGCTGTTCTGCAAGCGACCGCTGGCCGGCCTGGCTGATTTGGCCGGCCGCCGCGTGCGCACCTCCAGCCCGACCCAGGCCGACTGGATCGAGGCGCTGGGGGCCAAGCCCGTCGCGCTGCCGTTCGCCGAACTGGTGCGGGGCTTGCGCGCCGGCAGCGCCGAATGTGCGCTGACCGGCAGCATGTCGGGCTACACGATCGGCCTGCACCAACAGACCGAGCACCTGTACACGATGCCGGTCACCTGGGGGATGTCGATCTTCGCCGCCAACGGCAACGCCTGGGCCGCGCTGCCGGCCGATCTGCGCATGATGTTGAAGCAGGAGCTGCTGCGCCTGGAGCAGTCGATCTGGGCCGACGCCGAGCGCGAGACGGGCGAAGGCGTGCGCTGCCTGACGGGCGCCCAGGCCTGCGGCGGCCCGCCGGGCGACATGAAGGCGCTCGCCCCCAGTGCGGCGGATGACCAGCGCCGCCGCGCCATCCTGACCGGCACCGTGATCGCCCGCTGGGTGCAGCGCTGCGGCAGCGCCTGTGCCGACGCCTGGAACCAGACGATCGGGCCGGTCAGCGGAGTGGAAGCCAAGGCCCGATGAGGTGGCGGCCGTGAACCCGCCGAAGCGCGCGCAATGGATCATCGCCGCCTTCGTGGCGGTCTTCGTCGGCACGGTGCTGATGGCCGCCGCGGCGCTGATCGGCAGCGCCGAGCGCGAGGCGCTGGACGAGGCGCGCCAGCGCGCCGAGCGCTTCATCGCCGGCGCCGAGGCCTCGCTGAACCGCACGATGCTCGGCATCGACGTCATGCTGGCCGGCACCGAGGCGCTGCTGCGCCCGCACCGGCTGGCCAATGGCAGCTACGACGTCGCCGGCACCCAGGCCCAGCTGCGCACCACGATCAGCCAGAACCTGCTGGTGCGCGACCTGGTGCTGCTTCACGCCGACGGCACGGTGCTTGCGGCGGCGCAGCCCGACAGCGCGCGCCTGGGCCTGCCGCTGCCGGCCGGCTTCGTCAGCGAGGCCATGGGCCGGCCTTCGCCGCAGCTCGTCATCAGCGCGCCGCTGGTCAACTTCGTGACCGCCGAGCGGATGATCTACTTCGCCCGCCCGGTGGACCTGGGCGGCCTGCGCGTGCTGGCCGTGGCCGAGGTGCCGGCCGCGCTGATCGCCGGGCTGATGTCGCAGGCCGCCGACATCGACGGCCTGGTCGCGACGCTCGAGCGCGACGACGGGGAGCTGCTGGTCAGCGTGCCGCCGCACGATGCGCTGGTCGCCCAGCGCCTGCCCGCACCGCTGGGCGACGCCGCGCCGAGCGGCCACGCCGAGCGCGCGCCGGCGCGCATCGGCGGTGCCCCGGCGCTGGTGGCCGTGCGGCCGGTGCTGTACCGGCCGCTGCTGGTGGCGGCGTCGATCCCGATCGAGGCCGCGCTGGCCGACGTGCACGAGCAGCGCCGCTTCGTCGTCGCGGCGACCTCGCTGTTCCTGCTGATGGTCGTCGGCGCCGGCGCCTTCGCCCACTGGCACCTGGGCCGGCTGGCCGAGGCGCGCGCGGAGCTCGACCGCAGCAAGACGATGCTCGACCAGGCGCTGGCCTCGATGGCCGACGGCATGCTGCTGTGCGACGCGAATGACCGCGCCGTGGTCTGGAACCCGCGCTTTCTCGAGATCTACCCCTGGCTGGCCGACGTGATCGCACCGGGCGTGCCGTTCGAACGCCTGGCGCTGGTCGGCGTCAACGCGCTGATGCCCGACGCCGCACCCGAGGACCAGCAGGGCTGGGTGCAGCGCCGCCTGGCGATCCACCGCACCGAGGACGGCCAGCACGAGCAGGTGCTGCCCGACGGGCGGGTCATCCACGCGGTCGAGCGCCACACCGCCGACGGCGGCGTGATCACCGTCTACCACGACGTGACCGCCGCCGAGCACGCGCTGGGGCGGGCCAAGGCCGAGGCCGAGGCGGCGAACAAGGCCAAGTCGCGCTTCCTGGCCTCGATGAGCCACGAGATCCGCACGCCGCTGAACGCCGTGCTCGGCATGAACGGGTTGATGCTGACCACCTCGCTGACACCCGAACAACGGCGTTATGCCGAGCTGATCCGCAGCTCGGGGCAGACGCTGCTGGCACTCATCAACGACATCCTCGACCTGTCCAAGGTCGAGGCCGGCCGCATGGATCTGGAGATCGTCGAATTCGATCCGCTGGTCACCGTCAACGAGGTGGTCTCGCTGCTGACGGTGCGGGCCGAGGGCAAGGGCCTGTCCCTCGAGATGAACGCCGCGCCCGGCCTGCCCCGGCTGCTGCGCGGCGACCCGAGCCGGCTGCGCCAGATCCTGTTCAACCTGATCGGCAACGCGCTGAAGTTCACCAGCCAGGGCCGCGTCGACGTCGAGCTCACGCACCGCCCGCTGCCCCGGCGGCGCGTCGAGCTGATGATCGCCGTGCGCGACACCGGCATCGGCATCGATGCCGAGACGCTGCCGCGCCTGTTCCGCCACTTCAGCCAGGGTGACTCGAGCACCGCGCGCCGCCACGGCGGCAGCGGCCTGGGGCTGGCGATCAGCCACGAAATCGTCGAGCTGATGCATGGCCACATCGAGGTGCACAGCAAGCCCGGCGTGGGCAGCACCTTCCGCGTCTCGCTGCCGCTCGAGGTGGTGCAGCCCGGCCCCGCGGCGGCCGAGGCCACCGGCCCGGTGGCGGACGAGCCGGCCGCTTCGCCGCAGGCGGCGCGGCGCATCCTGGTGGCCGAGGACAACGGCGTCAACCAGATCCTGATCAAGGCCATGCTCGACCACCTCGGCCACTACAGCGACATCGTCGCCGACGGTTTCGAGGCGGTGCGCCAGGTGCAGGCGGCCAACTACGACCTGGTCCTGATGGACATCCAGATGCCCGGCATGGACGGCGAGGCCGCCACGCGCGCGATCCGCGCGCTGCCGAGCGCCGTCTCGCACATCCCGATCGTCGCGATGACGGCCAACGCGATGGTCGAGGAGCGCGCCGCCTACCTGGCGGCCGGCATGAACGACCACGTGGCCAAGCCGCTCGAGCTCGGCCGGCTGGCCGCCGTCATCTCAAGAGTGGCCTGAAGCGGCGCGGTCGGCCTCGTCGGCATCGAGCAGCGTCTGCAGGCAGTGCTCGCGAATGCCGTAGAAGGCCTTGATCTCGTCGATCTCGGCCAGCAGCGCCGCCTGGCGGGCGGCCGTGAGCGGCTGGCGCCGGCGCACCGCGAGGATCATCTTGTTCTTGCTCGTGTGCTCCAGCGCGACGAACTCGAACACCTGCGCGTCGTAGCCGTTTGCCTCGAGCAGCAGTGCGCGCAGGCTGTCGGTCACCATCTCGGCCTCCTGGCCGAGGTGGATGCCGTGGCGCAGCATCGGCCGCAACACCGTGGGCAGCTTCAGCTGCGGGCGGATCTGCTTGTGGCAGCACGGCGAGCTGAGGATCACGGCCGCACCGGCGCGGATGCCGGTGTGCAGCGCGTGGTCGGTGGCGGTGTCGCAGGCGTGCAGCGCGATCATCACGTCGATGTGGCCGGGCACGACGCGGCTGACGTCGCCGCACTGGAACTCGAGCCCGGCCATGCCGCAGCGCCGGGCCGCGTCGTTGCACAGGTCGACCAGCTCCTGGCGCAGCTCGACGCCCAGCGTGTGCGTCGGCCAGCCGCGGCCGCCGGCACGGTCGCTTTCAGGGTGAACTGGCTCTGCCAGGCACCCTGACCCCCCGCGGGGGGTGGGCCGGGCTGGCCCGGACCTGGGGGCGCTCAGAAGGTGGTGCGTCGCGAAGGTGAGGTAACCCTTGCCGGCGCCGAAATCCACCACCTGCAGCGGCGCCGCCTCGGCCGGCGCGGTGCCCTGTGCCAGGCCCGCCTCGTCCAGCGCATGGTCGAGCACCTCGACGAACTTGTTGATCTGCTTCCACTTGCGCGCCATCGCCGGCACCAGCGCGCCCCCGCGGTCGACCACCCCCAGCGCCTGCAGGAAGGGCGCCTCCAGCGCCAGCAGCCGGCGCTTGCTTCGCTCGTGGCCGCGCGCCCCGCCTGCCGCGCCAGGCTCCCCGGCCGGCTCGTCGCCCGCCGCCACGCGCGAGCGCCGCAGCGCGTTGCGGCCGCGCTTGCTGACCAACAATTGCAGCTCTTCGTCGGCCGTGAACAGGTGGCCGTGCGACAGGCTCGTGCCGAGCAGCGCCTCCAGCCGGGCCTGCGCTTCGGCCAGCGGCAGGTTCTCGGTCAGGTCGCGCGTCTTGTGCTGGTGCACGAGTTGCAGGCAGGCCGTGCCTTTCAGGTCGATGCGCCGGGCGCTGACACGCAACAGGCCCTCGGCGCCGCTGCGCGGCTTGGCCAGCACCAGCTTGCGAAAGCTGCCGTCGGCCAGGCTGGCGGCGAGCGCCTCGAAGAAACGCGCGCGCCGGGCCAGATCGGCCAGCGCGTCACGCTCGGTCAAGGTCGCGGTGTCGCCGTTGGCGTCGGCGGTGAGGTCGGAATCGTTCATGCAGTCGGGATGCAGCCGGTGCGGGATTGTCCGCCACGGGTTTGTCCCCCCAACTCGAAGCGCACACGGCGGCGCATCGACACTTATGATGTAACAACAACAATGTGCGAGCCTGGAGGGAGGCCGCCCAGTCGTTCGTTCGTTGCGGGCTCGTGCCCCCGAGCGTGCTCGGCACCAGCGGCAACGGATCTCGACGCGTGCATCGCGTCCACATGCCGTGACCCTGACCTCGATCTTGGCCCACCCCGCCCCGCGCTCCCGCGCCGCCTCGGCTGCGCCGCTCGACGCCGGCCTGCCGTTGGCGGCCAGCGCGGCCGAGCCGACCCCGCCGCGCTGGCGCATCGCCCTGGCAGCGGGCCTCGGCGCGGCCGTCGGTGCCAGTGTCGGCGCCGCCGTGGGGCTGGCGCTGCCGTCCGGCCCTGGTGGCGCGGTGTTCGGGGCAGTGCTGGGCGCCGCGGTCGGCGGCCTGCTGGCGCCGCTGCTGGCCACCCCTGCCGAGCCGCTGCCGCCGGCCGACGCCTTCGTCTCCACCCTCGACCCGGTCACCGGCCTGCCGACCCGCACCGAATTCCTGGCCCGCGTGCAGGCCGAGCGCGACGCCGGCGAGCCCACGGCGCACCGTCCGCGCGCGCTGCTGCTGCTCGGCCTTGATCGGCTGCGCTCGCTCAATGACAGCCTGGGCCACGAGATCGGCGACCTCTGGCTGCACGAAGCCGGCATGCGCCTGACCGAGGCCTTCGACCCGCCGGCGCTGATCGCCCGCCTGGCCAACGACGAGTTCGTGCTGCTCGCGCCGGCCCAGCCGCTGCGCGCCGACGACGCCGCGCTGGCCAGCCTGGGCGAGGCGCTGCTGCACCGCGTGCGCCGGCCCTTCTTCGGCAACGGCGGCGAACACCACCTGACCGCCAGCGCCGGCGCCACCTGGCTCGCCGACGGCAAGCCGATCGACCAGGCGCTGCGCGAGGCCGATCTGGCGCTGCGCCGCGCCAAGCGCGCCGGGCGCGACTGCGTGCGGGTGTTCGAGCCTTCGATGCAAGCCGAGCACGACGAGCGCGGCCGCCTGCTGGCCGCGCTGCGGCACGCGGTGCCGGCACAGGAGTTCCGCCTGCACTACCAGCCGCAGGTCGACCGCCAGGGCCGCGTCGTCGGCGCCGAGGCGCTGCTGCGCTGGGAGTCGGCCGAGCTCGGCCCCATCCCGCCGGGGCGCTTCATCCCGCTGGCGGAGGAATCAGGCCTGATCGTGCCGATCGGCCGCGCCGTGATCCGCGATGCCTGCGGCGTGCTGGCCTGGTGGGCCCAGGACCCGGCCACCGCCCGCCTGACGCTGTCGGTCAACGTCAGCCCGCACCAGTTCCAGCACCCCGGTTTTGTCGAGGAGGTGCGACTGGCGCTGCAGACCGCCGGCGTCTCGCCCAGCCTGCTGAAGCTGGAGGTGACCGAGAACGCCATCATCTCCGACATGCCCGTGGTGCAGGCCCACATGCAGGCGCTGCGCGAGCTCGGCGTGTGCCTGAGCCTGGACGACTTCGGCATCGGCTACTCGAGCCTGAACTACCTGAAGCACCTGCCCCTGTCGCAGCTGAAGATCGACCAGGTCTTCGTGCGCAACATGCTGACCGACCCGCGAGAGGCGGCCTTGGTGCGCACGGTCATCGCCCTGGCCCGCGACCTCACGCTCGAACTGGTCGCCGAGGGCGTCGAAACCGCCGAGCAGCGCGAGATGTTGAGCGACATGGGCTGCGGCGTCTACCAGGGCTATCTGTTCGGGCGGCCGGTGCCGCTGGAGGCGTTGTGCGTGGTGCAGTGAGGGCGCGGCTCACACCCCGGCCAGTTTGACGGCCGGGGTCAATCCCCCGACACGCCAACCAGCGGGAAGCGCCACTCGATCCGCGCGCTGCCACCCGTTCCCACGATTTGCTCGATGTGGGAGTCGTGCAAGCGCGCCACCCGCATCAACATCGCAGCCGCCATCCGCTCACCGCCCGACTCGCCTTGGCGCGCGTCCATCGCCGAAGTCGCAAGCGGATCGGCCCACGCATTCCCGCACCCTTCGGCCACCAGCACCGCGTGCCTTGACTCGGCCCGCAGGCTCCAGCCGACGCAGCGGCCCTCCCGAGCGCTCTCCAGCGCCCGCCGCAACACGAGATCGAATGCCATCAGCAATGAGATTCGATCTCCCCGGATCTCGAGCCCCCATTCGACATCGCGTTCCAACCGAGTGGCCGATGCCGCCGGCGGAGCCAACCGCTCCCCGACATCGTCGACGAGCTCAGCCAGATCGAGCGTACTCAAGGCGGTTCGACGAAGGTTCCGGATGCGCACGATCGTCAGATAGTGATCGGCCGCGTCGAAAGCCTGCTGAACCTGGGATCGGGCTGCGCGCAGCTCTTCGGAACCCGCCGCGTCGAGCCCGCCATGCGCCGCAATGGAACCCATTTGAACCAGCGCGGCACCGAGGGGATTGCGCAGGTCGTGCGTGATGAACTCTTCGGTCTCGCCGCGGAGCGACTCCAGCGTATGGTGCACGGCCATCGCGTGCTCGCGCGCCCACAGGCTTTGCGTCCGCGCCTCGAACTGCAACCATTGCCGGTGGTAGCGCATTGCCTCCTGGTACTGTCCCAGTCGTTCCAACGCCTCCGACAGGCAACCCTGCAGAACAGCCTGCATCTCGCCACGCCGAAATCGCGAACCCGGCAAGGCCTCGATGGCCCGCAGGCGCTCCAGCACGCGCGGCAGATCGGGTGCTTCCGACGCCAATTCGACGCGCGTCAACACCAGGGCATACATGCCCCAATGAGGCGACAGTGGATTCTCGAGGTCGCCTCCTGGGGCCTGGGCCACCCGCTGAACCCAGGACATCGCCTCGCCAGGCTGCTCCAATTCGAGCAACACGCTAACCAGCGTGTCCAGCGTACTCAGTCGATAGGCGACGTTCGGCTCGTCGAGCACCTGCCGGCACGCATCCTCCGCCAGACTGCGGGCATGCGCGAGTGCCTCCGCACGCTCCTCGCGCCGGCTCACCGGGTCACAGGTTCGTGCCAGGCTGCACCAAGCCTCGGCCTCGTTGTTGGCCGCGCGAATGGAATTCAAGCGGGTCCCGCCGGCCTGGCGCGCCAGCAGTCGCTTGCACTCCGCATACATCGAGATCGACAGCGCGTGTTCGCCGATCAGGTCCAATGCCGTGGCCAGGTTGTTCAGCAGACGCTCCAGGAGGTCCGGCCGCCGCAAGGCGTGCGCCAGGCCAAGCATGGCTTGGCCCCTCACCAGGGCATCGGCGTACCGTCCCTCGTAGATGTCCACCGTGACCTGGCGGTAGGTCGCACGCAGCAGGAGCACCGGGTCCCCAAGCTCCTGCGCTCGGCGCAGGACGACAGCCAGTTCCGCCACATGCTCGGGCCGCCCCAATGCGTCGAGGGCCAGGCTTCGAGCCAGTTGCGCGCGCACTGCACCCGCCTCATCACCGTCACCCTCCGCCCGGTCGGCGGCAGCCTGCGCGACCGTCAGGGCCCGCTCGGCATCGACCGCCAGTACCTGGACGAACTCGTCGAAGAACCCATCCCCACTCGGGTCGAGCCCCGCCGCAGACACGCGCGCCCGGCTGTGGTCCATGCTCAGTTCACGCCAGCGCGCCCGCGCTCGAACTCGATCACCACACAGGTGCCTTGATTGGGCTCGCTGTCGACCACGATGCCGGCATCGTGGACACGCGCGGCCCTGGCCACCATCGCCAGGCCCAGGCCGTTTCCGTTGCGCACGGCCCCCGTGGCGAACCGCTGGAAGACCCGGGCCCGCATGTCGAGGCTCATGCCCGGACCCTCGTCTCTGACCCACAGGCGAACGACTTCGTCACCACTGTGCAGGCCGACCTGAACGTCGCTTCCGGCGGGCGCATGCTTGAACGCGTTGCTGATCAGGTTGCCCAGTGCGCGCATCAACAGTGTCCGGTCACCTTGCACATTCACCGGCCTGTCGATCCGCCGCTGCAGGTGCACCCCGCTGCCAGAGGGCGGTGCCATCTGGTCGCACACGTCGTCGACCAGCTCGGACAGATCCAGCTCCTGCAGATCCTCCCGGCGCAAGTGCTCGGCGCGAACAACGCCCAGATACTGGTCGGCAATGTCAATGGCCCGACTCACGCTGTGCTGCGCCCTCGATGCGCCATGGGCCACGGCGGGCGCCTGATCGAACAGGCGAGACAGGCTCTCGCGAGCAGCCATCAACGGCGCACGCAGGGCCAGCCCAATGAACTCGTCGGCCTCCGCGCGCAATCCTTCCAGCGCCGAGGCGGTCCACAGTCCGTGCTCGCGCGCCAAATGGACGCGCAGCTCTGATTTGGTGCGTGCCCATTCGCGCTGGCAGGCCAGCGCGTCGCGGTACTGGCCGGCGCACTCGTGTGCTTCGAACATGCATCTCAGCAGCGACAAACGCAAATCGCCCCACTGCACGCGAGGATGACGCGCCAGTGCCGCTTCCCGCAGGCTCGCCAGGACGACTGTCGGTGCCGCAACCCCGTCTCGCAGTTCGATCAGGGCCTCGCTCAACGCCATGTGGACCGACGCCAGGCTTTTCGGCGGCGCCCCCCGCGGGCATGCCTGCCGGACCTTTGCGACCCAGGCACGTGCCAACTCGCATTCGCCAGCCTCGAGCAACACCCGCACGAGCCCGAACAAGGCGGCATGGCCGAACCTGGGGCTGGCACCCAAGAGCGCGGTGCAGGCCTGCTCCCCCAGCAGCCGAGCCCGCCGAAACGCCTCGCCCGATGCCTCGGGCCCGCTGGCCTCCAGCAGCAGCCCCCCTCTCATCAGCCAGGCCTGCGCTTGCGCTGCGGCATACCGCCCCAACGCGATTTCGCGATCGGCGTCGGTGAGCGCCTGAGGGTCGGCACGCAGCAGCATGCGCGCCTCCTCGAATGCCTCCAACGCCAGATCGTGCTCGCCCAGATGGCAAAGACTCGTGCCCGTGGCAAACAAGGCTTGCCGCGCCAGTGCCGCCTGCCCCGTCGAGCGGGCGGCATCGGCTACGGTTCGGCAGGCCACGAGTGCCTGGGCATGGCGCCCGCCATCGGCATCGTGGCGCGCCTGAGCCAACACCGCCTGCCATACAAGGGCGGGGTCGCCGTGACTGACAGCCTCGGCGTGGGCCTGTGCCAGCGCCCCGTCCGCCTCGGCTTCGCCGGCGGCGCTCAGCACCAGGCCGAGCCAGATCAACGCCGGCACCAGGTCCGATCCATCGTGCCGCCGCTGTGCATCGGCCACCAAATCAGCCAAGGCATGCGACGCCTGGTGCGCCGGCATGTCGAGCCAACGGGCGCTCAATGCGAACGCCGAGGCGGTGCCGTCTGACATGGGCTGCCCTTCGACGGTCGGCGCCTTGTGGAGGCTCAAGCCGGCACCGACGCGCTCGGCAACTCCAACCGATATCCGGTCCCGTAGACCGCATTCAAGCGGAAACCGTGCTCGGTCAACGCCAGCTTGCGCCGGATCAGGTACACATGCTGCGCCACCGTATGCACGCCGGCTTCGTGGTTGCGGCCCCATACGGCAGCGAGCAACTCCTGTCGGGTGAACAGCCGCGCGGGCTCGCTGAACAGGATCCAGGCCAGATCGAACTCACGCGGCGCGAGCTCGATCGCGCGCCCCTGCACCGTCACCTCGCGACGGCCGAAATCCAGCCGATACGGGGCACGCTCGATGTGCGTCAGGACGGATGCCGCCGGCGTCATCCGGCGCAGCAGCGCATCGATGCGGGCCACCACGATCGACTCTGACCCCGGCTTGACGATGTAGTCGTCTGCGCCGGCCTTCAGCGCCCGAACAACGCTTTCCTCGGTGTCCAGGCCCGTCAGCATGATGACGCCGACCCCGGAGGACAGCAGCTGGCGCAGCCGCGCCACCACGTCTATGCCTTCCATTTCCGGCAAGCGCCAGTCAACGACGGCGCAGCGCGGTGCCTGCTTGCTCACCTCATAGAAGAACTCGTGCGGACGGCCGAACGTCCTCACCTGGTGGCCCGCACGCGCCAACCACTGCTCCACGCTCGCCGAGCAATCCGGGTCGTCTTCAAGCAAATAGATCAGAGCCAAACCACACGCTCCTGAATGCGCTCACCCCTTGCGGTCAAAGTGCCGCAGGACGTGGAAAACGCCATATTCGTGCCAGGTCGGTGGCCTCACAATCCGGGCCTCCGGTGATGCCGCGATTATTGCGGCATGCCCGCCCCAGGCACCATGACGATCCATGAAGATTTGGGGGCAGGGTGGGCATACGATGTGCTTTATCTGCGGATTGCCCGCGCCCGCCACCCATGGGCGCCTGGCCCGATCCAGCCAAAAGTTCGGAGCTTCGTGATGAATCGATCAACCCGCTGCACCCGGGTGCTCGCCGGCCTGATGGCCGCACTGAGCGTGACGCTGTCCTGGCAGGCCCAGGCCGGGACGCGCGGCGGGAAGGTGACCCCCGAGCGAATCCCCGCGTTCAGCACCGGCCTGATCGTCAAGATCAAGACCGACGCGCTGCTCGATTCCACCCTCATCGCCAAAGCCCGCGCCGCCGCCGCCAGGCAAGGCATCAGCCTGAGCCATGTGCGCAAGCTCGCCCGCGGCGGCGATTTGCTGGCGCTGGACAAGGCCTTGCCCGATGTGGCGCTGCGCCGGCTGGCCGCCGAGATCCAGAAGCTCGACGAACGCATCGACTACGTCGAGCCCGATGTGGTGATGGTGCCGATGGGCCTGTCGAACGACAAGCACGTTGCGGCGCAGTGGAACCTGACCGACCCGGTGGGCGGCATCTACGTCAACGAGGCCTGGCCGATGTCCAAGGGCCAGGGCGTGGTCGTCGCGGTGGTCGACAGCGGCATCCGCCCCCACGTCGACCTGATGGCCAACGTCCTGCCGGGCTACGACTTCGTCTCGAACCGTGGTGCGGCACGCGACGGCAACGGCCGCGACGCCTTCGCCTGGGATGAGGGCAACTGGACGACCGCCGGCCAGTGCGGCGCCGACCAGATCGACCCCGACGACAGCACCTGGCACGGCACCCACGTGGCCGGCACGATCGCCGCGGTGTCGAACAACAGCATCGGCGTCGCCGGTGTCGCGCCCAAGGCCAAGGTGCTGCCGGTGCGTGCACTCGGCCGCTGCGGCGGCTACACCTCCGACATCATCGACGGCATGCTGTGGGCGGCCGGGCTGCCGGTCGACGGCGTGCCGGCCAACCCGCACCCGGCGCGCGTGATCAACCTGTCTCTGGGCAGCGTCAACGCCTGCAGCCGCAGCTTCCAGGCCGCGATCGACGCGGTGCGCGCGCAAGGCGCGGTCGTCGTGGCCGCCGCCGGCAACTCCGACATCGACGTCGCCCGCATCAGCCCCGCCGGCTGCCAGGGCGTGATCGCGGTGGCAGCCAGCACGCGCGAGGGCAAGAAGGCCTACTACTCGAACTACGGCAAGCGCATCAGCGTCGCCGCGCCGGGCGGCGACATGCTCGGCGTCGCCGAGAACGGCATCCTGTCGACCTACAACAGTGGCACCAAGCGCCCCGGCGTCGACGTGCTGGCCTACATGCAGGGCACCTCGATGGCCGCGCCGCACGTTGCCGGCGTCGCCGCGCTGATGCTCGCGATCAACCCGTCGCTGAACCCCGACAAGGTGCAGATGCTGCTCAAGCAGAGCGCGCGGCCGATGTCGGCCGCGGTCTGCCGCGGCGGCTGCGGCGGCGGGCTGGTCGATGCGGCCGCGGCGGTGGCGGCCGCGGCGGTGGCCAACTGAGCGCCGGCAGCGGCGCGGCACCCGACCCGGTCTGCCCGATGACCACCGACTTCATCGAGGTCTACGACGACGCGCTCGACGCCGGCTTCTGCCAGCGCTTCATCGAGCGTTTCGAGGCCAGCCGCCACAGGGTGCCCGGGGCCACCGGCGGCGGTGTCGACACGACGAAGAAGATCAGTACCGACCTGTACCTGAACCGGCACCCCGAGTACCAGGACGATCTCGCGCAGATCCTGAAGGTCACCACGCGCCACGCGGAGGAGTACTTCCGCAAGTACCACTTCGCGTTGATCGCCCCGATGGCGCTGACGCTGGCCGACCCGGCCACCGGCCAGCCGGTGGCGGTGACGCACGACAACTACGAACAGGTCGCGGCGCCGAAGGCGGGTGACCTGATGCGTGCGCTGTACCGCCTGGGCCCCGTGCAGGCGCAGAAGTACGACCGCGGCAGCGGCAACTACAACTACTGGCACTGCGAGGTCTTCCCCGAGGCCGGCGCCAACGAGGCACTGCACCGCACGCTGCTGTTCATGTTCTACCTGAACGACGTGGCCGAGGGCGGGCAGACCGAGTTCTTCTACCAGCAGCGGGCGATCCAGCCCCAGGCCGGTCGCATGGTGATCGCGCCGGCCTACTTCACCCACACCCACCGCGGCTGCACGCCGCAGTCGGGCGACAAGTACATCCTGACGAGCTGGATCCTGCTCAACCGCGCCGAGCAGCTCTACGGCGCGCGGCCGACGCCGCGCTGAGCCGCAGCCCCTTCGCCGGGCACGCCCGGCGCCGGCCGCGCACAATTCCGGGCATGAAGACTCTCGGCCAACGCGCGCACCGCCTCGGCGGCCTGCGGCTGGAGCGCATGCGCGCCTCGCCGCTGTGGATGGACGACGAGCGGGGCGGGGGCTTCCGCAACCGGCACCCGATGCTCGCCGGCCTGCGCGATGCGAGCGCGCCGCGCCCCACGCTGAGCGATTTCCTCTGCGGCGGCGAGCGGCGCACCCCGCGGCACCCGCTGCCCTCGCTGGACCCGCGCGCGGCCTGGCAGCGCCCGAGCGACACCGGCCTGCGCGCCACCTGGCTCGGCCATTCGACGGTGCTGATCGAGATCGACGGCTACAAGGTGCTGACCGACCCGGTCTGGGGCCCGCGTGCGTCGCCGCTGCGCTTCGCCGGCCCCAAGCGCTTCCAGCCGGTGCCGGTCAAGCTGAAGGAGCTGCCGCTGCCCGACCTCGTGCTGATCTCGCACGACCACTACGACCACCTCGATTACCCCACCGTCGTCGCGCTGGCCCGCCACACCAGCGTGCCCATCGTCACCTCGCTGGGCGTCGGCGCGCACCTCGAGGCCTGGGGCGTGCCGGCCGGGCGCACCACCGAGCTGGACTGGTGGGAGCGCTTCGCCCTGCCCGGCGGCGAGCTGGAGATCGTCGCCGCGCCCTCGCAGCACTTCTCCGGCCGCGGGCTGAAGGACCGCAACGCGACGCTGTGGTCCTCGCTGGTGATCCGCACGGCGAAGCACCGCGTGTTCTTCAGTGGCGACACCGGCCTCACGACCGAGTACCAGGTGATCCGCGAGCGGCTGGGCCCCTTCGACCTGGTGATGCTGGAGGTCGGCGCCTACCACCCGGCCTGGGGCGACATCCACCTCGGCCCGGCGAATGCGCTGAAGGCCTGGCAGCTGCTCGGCGGCGGGCCCTTGCTGCCAATCCACTGGGGCACCTTCGCGCTCGCGCTGCATCCGTGGGACGAGCCCGCCGAGACGCTGCTGGCGCAGGCACCCGCGCTCGGCACGCCGCTGGTGATGCCGCGGCTGGGCGAGCCGGTCGAGCCGAGCCGGGTCGAGACAGTGACGCCGTGGTGGCGCGGCGTTGATGCGAGCGGCGCCGCGCCGGCCACGCCAGCGGCACCCCCCATGTCACCGGCCAGGGTGCCCGACCTGCATCTGCCGCGTGACCTGCCCTGGCCGCTGGACTAAAGCGCCGTCAGCGTTTCCAGGGCAGCCCGAAGCGGTCGACCCAGACACCGGCACCGGCGGTCATGCCGATCGCCACGGCGAGCAGCGGCAGCAGCGTCGACAGATCGATGCCACGCGTCTCGCGCAGCCAGGGCACGGCCCAGCTGGCGGCCGCGCCGGCGGTGAAGGCCACCGCCAGCACGAGCGCCAGTGTGTCGCGCTTCAGGCGCACGTAACCACGCTGCAGCGCCTGCATCTGGCGCGCGTGCTCGGCCTCGAGGGCGTGGCGCCGGCGCGCCAGATCCTCGGCGGCCTGGCGTGCCCAGGCGGCTTGCAGGCGCTGCTGAAAACCGGGCGGCGGCGCCGGTGGGGCCAGTGCCGCGCGCAGGGCGGATTCCAGCCAAGGGTCGAGGTCGTCGTCGGGTCGGGTCGCCATCGCCATCACTCCTTCACACCCACAGCGCCGGGTCGGCCAGGCCCAGCTCGCCCAGGCGGCCGCGCAGCGCCGCGCGGCCGCGGTGCAGGTGCGTCTTCACCGTCGCCTCGGGCAGGCCCAGCATGGCGGCCGCCTCGGCCACCGCGCGCTCTTCGTAGTAGTACAGCGTCATGGCCAGCCGTTGCGGATCGGGCAGCGCATCCACCAGCCGGCGCAGCAACGCATGGCCGTCGGCATCGGGGCCGGCCGGGGCCGCCAGCGCGGCCACCTCGCCCAGCACCGCGTCGTCGTCGATCGACGCGGCCGGCGGGCCGGCGCGCTCGAGCAGGGTCAGGCAGCGGTTGCGCGTGATCGCGTAGAGCCAGGTCGACAGCGCACCGGCCTTCGGCTGGTAGCTGCCGAGTGCGCGCCAGGCACGCAGCAGGCTGTCCTGCGCCGCGTCTTCGGCCCGGGCCGGCTCGCGCAGCATCGCCAGGCACAGGCGGTACACCTTGGCCGCATAGCGCGCCGCAAGCCGCTCGAAAGCCAGCTCGGCGCCGCCGGCCGCGAGCAGCGCGACGATGTCCTCGTCGCGCCGCGCAGCGGCGCTCAACGGGGCACGCGGGTCGCGGGGGGGCTCCAAGGGCATGCGCCTTGATACCCAGGGCAGGCCGACGTGGTTTCAGCGCCGGCAGCGAAATTTCCCGGGCGCCGGCTGAAACCACAGCGCGCCGGCGGCGGTATCAAGCGCATCACCCACCACCCCCGACCGAAGGAAAGCCCATGAACGAGCTCAACGAACTGCGCCACATGATGCCCTTCCTGATCCCGATCGTCGCCATTGTGATGGGCGTCGGCATCGGCATGCTGGCGCTGTGGATCGACTTCCGCAAGAAGCGCGAGATCTTCGAGCTGCACCACAAGGAGCGGATGCTCGCGATCGAGCGCGGCATGGAGGTGCCGCCGCTGCCGGAGGCGCTGTTCGCCAACAGCCAGCGCAATGCGAGGGTGAGCGGCCCGGACGACTACCTGCGCCGCGGCCTGGTGTTGCTGCTCGTCGGGCTGGCGCTGGGGATTGCGCTGGCGATCAACCGCGACCTCGAGAGCGCGAGCTGGGGCCTGATTCCGATGGCCGTCGGGCTCGCCAACCTGATCTTCTACGCCACTACCCGACGGGCCGGAACGCCGCCGACAAAATGACTCACGGGCTGTATCTTCACTACACCTTTTGCGGAATGACGGTGAGTTCCTCCTTGAGCTCTGGCAGATTTTGCCGGGAAACTACCGATCGTTCAATGTAGTTTTCCTTCATTAGCATCCACGCCTCGGCTTCGAGGAGAGCGGCATGGATGCAATCTGGCGGGTGGCGCTGCGCAAGGCGCGGCAGGTGGCGGGCTGGGCCGCAACGGCGGCCCTGGTGGCTTCGTGCGGCGGCTCGGGCGAGGCCCCGGCCGACGACCTGAGCATGGCCGCCGCCGACGGCACCGACGCGCAGACGGTGCTCATCGCGGTGCCTGAGGCACGCCGCAGCGCGCAAACCGCTGGCCAGGCCACGAGCTTCAAGGTCCACTACCACCGCTTGAACGCCGACTACGAAGGCTGGCAAATCCACACCTGGGGTGCCGCCCAGGACCCGGGCTGGAACAACGGCTGGAACGCAAGCGGCACCGACCCCTTCGGCGTGGTCTACGACGTGCCGCTGGTTGCCCAGTCAGGCGCCGTCGGCTACCTCTTCCACAAGGGAGACTGGAAGGACCACGGCGGCGCCGACCAGAGCTACACCCTCGTCGAGGGCCAGGCCAACGAGATCTGGCGCATCGAGGGCGATGCGACCACCTACCTGAAGAACCCCTTCGACAGCGGCCCGCCGGACATCACCACGGTGCGCGTGCACTACCAGCGCTTCGCCGGCGACTACGCCGCCTGGGGCCTGCACCTGTGGAACGGCAGCGGCCTGGACGCTGCGCGCCTGCCCGGCGTGGCGATCGACAACTGGAACGCGCCGGTCGCCTTCGGCCAGATGCCGGGTTACACGGCCGGCGGCGGCGAGATCGTGTTCGACATTCCCGTGCTGAACCCGAAGGACGATGCGAGCAGGACATCGCTGGAATTCATCATCCACGGCATGCCGCCCAACCAGAACGACAAGGACGGCCGGCCGAACAACATCCAGGTCGACTACGCGGCGCTGACCATCGCCGGCCAGGTCGGCCAGATCTGGCTCGTCGAGCAGGACGCGACCGTCTACACCAACCCGCCGGACCTGCGCTCGGTGTCCAGCACCGATGCGCGCGCCGTCTGGCTGACGAAACAGCTCATCCAGTGGCCGCGCGTGGCCGCCAGCGGCACCGTCAGGCTCTACCACTCGGCCACCGGCCAGATCGTCGTCGCCAAGGACCAGGCGGTGACGGGCGCCGACGGCTTCCTCGCGCTCGACGCCTTCACCGGCCCCGTGCCGCCGGACACCGCGCTGCGCTTCAAGTACGTCGCCCGCGGCACGGTCTTCGCGGTGCGCGATGCCGACCTCGCGCTGCTGCCCGCGCTGCACACCCACCAGCTCGTGCTGGTGCAGGAGGATGCGAACGGCAAGGTGCAGAACGCGACCACCGGCCAGCTCGCCGGGGCACTCGACGACCTGTACGCCGCGGCCTACGCCGTGCCGGACCTCGGTGCCACGGTCAAGAACGGCCTCACCACCTTCAAACTCTGGGCCCCGACCGCCCAGCAGGTCGGCCTGTACCTCTACCCAAACGGCGCCGAGCCCGCGATCAGCGCCGAGGCGATGAGCTTTGACCCCGCCACCGGCATCTGGAGCCTGAGCAAGCCCGGCGACCACGCCGGCGCCTATTACCGCTTCGGCGTGCGCGTCTTCGTGCGCGGCGTCGGTGTCGTGCGCAACCTGGTGACCGACCCGTACTCGCTCAGCCTGTCGGGCGACAGCCGGCGCAGCTATGTGGCCGACCTGGACGGCGAACGCCTCAAGCCCGCCGGCTGGGACGCGAGCCAGCCGCCCAAGACCGTGGCCGTGTCGTCCGACATGAGCATCTACGAGCTGCATGTGCGTGACTTCTCGGCCAACGACCCCAGCGTGCCCGAGGCGCACCGCGGCAAGTACCTTGCCTTCACCGACAGCCACTCGAATGGCATGAAGCACCTGAAGGCCCTGGCCGCCGCGGGCCTGACCGACGTGCACCTGCTGCCGGCCTTCGACATCGCCAGCGTCCCCGAGAAGGGCTGCGTGACCCCCAGCCCGAGCGGCGCGCCCGACTCGCCCGACCAGCAGGCCTCCGTCGCCGCCACCGCAGGCATCGACTGCTTCAACTGGGGCTACGACCCCTGGCACTTCACCGCCCCCGAGGGCTCGTACGCCAGCGCGGTCGGCAACGGCGCGACCCGCATCGTCGAATTCCGTCGCATGGTCAAGGCGCTCAATGCGGCCGGCCTGCGCGTGGGCATGGACGTGGTCTACAACCACACCACCGCTTCCGGCCAGAACGACCACTCGGTGCTCGACAAGGTCGTGCCGGGCTACTACCACCGGCTCGACGCGGCCGGCAACATCGAGCATTCGACCTGCTGCGAAAACACCGCGACCGAGAACCACATGATGGGCAAGCTGATGATCGACTCGGTCATCACCTGGGCGCGCGACTACCACGTCAGCTCGTTCCGCTTCGACATCATGGGCCACCAGCCGCGCAGCGTGATGGAAGAGCTCAAGGCCAAGGTCAAGGCCGCCACCGGCCGCGACGTGCAGCTCATCGGCGAAGGCTGGAACTTCGGCGAGGTCGCCAACGGCCAGCGCTTCGTGCAGGCCGACATGCTCTCGCTCAACGGCTCGGGCATCGGCACCTTCAACCCCTTCGTCCGCGACGCCGTGCGCGGTGGCGGCTGCTGCGACTCGGGCTCCGCGCTGATCGCCAACCAGGGCTGGGTCAACGGCCTGTGGTACGACCCAAACGAGCTCGGTGGCGGCCGCTCGAAGAACGACCTGATGTGGCTCGGCGACATCATCAAGGCGGGCCTGGCCGGCTCGATCCGCAGCTACACGCTGACGACCCATTGGGACGCCACGCTGCCGCTGGAGCAGCTCAACGTCGGCGGCCTGCCCGCCGGCTACGTCATCGACCCGGCCGAGGTCGTGAACTACTTCGAGAACCACGACAACCAGACCTTCTTCGACATCAATGCCTACCGCCTGCCGACCACCACGAGCAAGGAGGACCGCGCCCGCGTGCAGATGCTGGGCGCCGCGCTGAACGCCTTTGCGCAGGGCGTGGCCTACTTCCACGCCGGCGTCGACACCGAGCGCAGCAAGTCGATGGACCGCAACAGCTACGACGCGGGCGACTGGTTCAACCGGCTCGACTGGCTCTACACCGACAACAACTTCGCCGTCGGCCTGCCGATGCAGCGTGACAACGGCAACGAGTGGGGGCTGATCCAGCCGCGGCTGGCGAACCCGCTGATCAAGCCCGGGGCCGGCGAGATCGGCTGGACGCGCGACGTCTTCCGCGATCTGCTGAAGATCCGTGCCAGCTCCACGCTGCTGCGCCTGCGCACCGCCGACGACATCAAGGCCCGCTTGAAGTTCGTGAACACCGGCTCGGGCCAGGAAGCCACCGTCGTCGGCGCGGTGATCGACGGCACCGGCTATGCCGGCGCGAATTTCGCGAAGCTCGCCTACTTCGTCAACGTCGACAAGGCCGCGCACAGCTTCACCGCCGAGGCGCTGGCCGGCGCGGCTTGGCAGCTGCACCCCGTGCACCTGGCGCCCAATGCGGCCGACCCGCGCGCGAAGCAGGCACAGATCGACAGCGCCAGCGGCAGCGTCACCGTGCCGCCCCGCACTGCGGTTGCCTTCGTCGTGAATTGACCGGCTACTTCTTCGCCAGCAGCTTGTCGACCCGGGCCCGCGCCCGGTTCGATACCAGCATCTGCTCCAGCGAGCCGGCATCGGCGTACAGCCGTGTGCCTTCGGCCTGGCAGCCCGTCGAGAGCTGGCGCAGCGCGTCGGCGGGCATCGTCTGCTGCACCTGCTTGGCCTCCTCGGTGAGCCGGTCGGCCTCGTCCTTGCGCAGGCCGCGCAGGTAGGCCCGGCCGATGAAGCTGAAGCCCTGCTCGGTCAGCTTGACGAGCGAGGGCTTCACGGCGCGCTCGCCGGCCCGGTAGCGCCCCGCCAGCGACACCGCATCACGCTCGAGCACCGCCACGCACGAGGCTGCGCGGCGGAAGAACACGGCGTCGTCCTCGCCTGTCGCGGCATGCGCGGGCGCGACCAGCACGGCAGCCACGCTTAGCGCGAGCCAGGGCAGGACGAGGTGAAAGCGGTGCGACAAGTTCGGAGTGAGCGAAGCCCAGGACGAGAGACAAAGCCAGTATCGCGCCCGGCCAGTGCCGGGCTGTAAGCAAGTAACGCAGCCCGGCCCGC
The DNA here is from genome assembly GCF_035254525.1 of Ideonella sp. GTDB lineage: Bacteria > Pseudomonadota > Gammaproteobacteria > Burkholderiales > Burkholderiaceae_C > Ideonella. The sequence continues at coordinate 35,788 of NZ_DATFAN010000029.1, forward strand.
TGCCGACGACACGCAGGCGCACGGCCAGCGCATCGCCCTCGGTTGCGCCATGACAAGCACGGTGTTTTTGCGGGGTGCAGCATTGAACTTCGTGGCCCGGGCCCCACACTGAGGACAAGGAGGTGAAGCAGTACATGCCTTCGACCCGATCCGCCGCCGTGGCGGGTTCGTTCTACCCAGCCGGGGCCAGCGCCCTGCGGGAAGAATTGGCGCGTTGTTTCGAGGCCGCCCGGCCCACCGCGCCCGACCCGTCCGGCCGCTCACCCAAATTGCTCGTCGTGCCCCACGCGGGCACCCGCTACTCCGGCCCGATCGCCGCCAGCGCCTACGCGACCCTGTCGGCCGCGGCCCGCCGCGGCGGCGTCCGCCGTGTCGTGCTGCTGGGCCCGGCACATCGCGTGCCCGTGCGCGGCCTGGCCGCGCCGACGGTGGGCGCGTTCGCCACCCCGCTGGGCGCCATCCCGATCGACCAGGCCGCGCTGGCCGGGCTCGACAACCTGCCCCAGGTCGAGCGCAACGACCTCGCCCACGAGTGGGAGCACTCGCTGGAGTTGCAGCTGCCCTTCCTGCAGCAGGTGCTCGGCGGCGGTTTCGCGCTGGTGCCGCTGGTCGTCGGCGACGCACAGCCCGCCGAAGTGGCCGAGGTGCTGGAGCGGCTGTGGGGCGGTGACGAGACGCTGGTGCTGATCAGCTCCGATCTGTCGCACTACCTGCCCTACGCCGCCGCCCAGGCGCGCGACGATGCCACCGTGGCCCGCCTGCTCGCCCTCGACGCGACGCTCGCGCCCGACGATGCCTGCGGCGCCCACGCGCTCAACGGCGCGCTGCGCGCCGCCCGCACGCACGGCCTGCGCCCGCGCCTGCTCGACCTGCGCAACTCCGGCGACACCGCCGGCGACCGCCGCCGCGTCGTCGGCTACGCCGCATTGGCCTTCGATGCGCCGGCCCCCGCCACCGCCGACGAAGAACACCTTGGCGACGAGGCCGACAGCCCTGCCGACGATCCGGCTGGCCAGCGCGCCCTCGGCGCCGCCGCGTTCACGATCGCCCACAACGCGATCGCCGATGCCCTGGGCGAACTGCGCATCGCCGAGGTGGCCCACCCCGGGCTCGATCGACCGGGCGCGTCCTTCGTCAGCCTGCACACCCGCGACGGCGAGTTGCGCGGCTGCATCGGCCGGCTCGAGGCCGAGGACCCCCTGCGCGAGCAGATCCACGCCAACGCCCGCGCTGCCGCCTTCCGCGACAGCCGATTCGCCCCGCTGGCGGTGCACGAGTGGCCCGGGCTGCGCATCGAGGTGTCGCTGCTCGGCCCGCTCGGGCTGGTCGCCGTGCGCAACGAGGCCGAGGCACTGGCCGCCGTGCGGCCGGGCATCGACGGGCTGGTGCTGTCCTGGCGCGGCCGGCGCGCGACCTTCCTGCCGCAGGTCTGGCAGCAGCTGCCCGCCCCGGCGGCCTTTCTCGCCGCGCTCAAGCACAAGGCTGGCCTGCGCACCGATTTCTGGGCCGACGAGCTGCTGCTCGAGCGCTTCGAGGTGCACCACTACGAAGGCATCGCATGGACCAGCGCGTGACCGAATCCGCCCACCCCGGCCGCTGGTGGCATGCGTTGCCCGACGGCCGCATCCAGTGCGACCTGTGCCCGCGCGACTGCAAGCTGCACGAGGGCCAGCGCGGCCTGTGCTTCGTGCGCCAGCGCGTCGGCGACCAGATGGTGCTCACCACCTACGGCCGCAGCTCGGGCTTCTGCATCGACCCCATCGAGAAGAAGCCGCTGAACCACTTCCACCCCGGCTCCAGCGTGTTCTCGTTCGGCACCGCCGGCTGCAACCTGGCCTGCAAGTTCTGCCAGAACTGGGACATCTCGAAAAGCCGCGAGATGGACCGCCTGATGGACGCCGCCAGCCCCGAGCGCATTGCCGAGGTGGCGGCCGAGGCCGGCTGCAAGAGCGTGGCCTTCACCTACAACGACCCCGTCATCTTTGCCGAGTACGCGATGGACACCGCCGATGCCTGCCACGCACGCGGCGTGGCCACCGTGGCGGTCACGGCCGGCTACATCCACGCCGAGCCGCGGCGCGAGTTCTACGCCAAGATGGACGCCGCCAACGTCGACCTGAAGGGCTTCACCGAGGCCTTCTACTTCCAACAGACCGGCGCCCACCTCGCGCCGGTGCTCGACACGCTGCAATACCTGAAGAACGAAACCGACTGCTGGTTCGAGATCACCACGCTGCTGATCCCCGGCCTCAACGATTCGAGCGAGGAGCTCGAGGCGATGACGAAGTGGATCGCCGAGCACCTCGGCCCGGACGTGCCGCTGCACTTCACCGCCTTCCACCCCGACTACAAGATGACCGACGTGGCGCCGACGCCGAAGGCCACGCTGCGCCGCGCGCGCGAGATCGCGCGAGCCCAGGGGCTGCACTACGTCTACACCGGCAACGTTCACGACGAGGACGGCGGCACCACCTTCTGCCCCGGCTGCCAGGCCCCGCTGATCGTGCGCGACTGGTACGAGATCCGCCACTGCGAGCTCGACGAGCGCGGCACCTGCCCCCACTGCGGCACCACCATCGCCGGCCGCTTCAGCCGCTTCCAGCGCGGCTTCGGTTCACGCCGCATGCCCGTGCGCATCGCCACCGCCTGACCCGCAGGAACAGGCGCCCGCAGGGCCGCCGTCTCCAAGTGGCGTGCGCGGATCCGGCTTTGCCGGTCCGCTGCGCGAGCCCCCTCGGGGGGCAGCCCCCGGAAGGGGGCGTGGGGGCCTCACATCTCGACGATGCCCTTGAAGCCGCCCCAGAACATGCGCTTGCCGTCGAAGGGCATCTTCTTCGGATCCATCATGTCAGCCAGGCGCGGGTCGCTCATCACCTTCTTGTTGATGCGGTCGCGCTCGCGCCGGTTCTTGTAGACGACCCACGAGAACACGACCACCTCGCCGTCCTTGAGCTTCACGCTCTGCGGGAACGAGGTCCACTTGCCCGGCTTCACGTCGTCGGCCACGCACTCGGTGTATTGCAGCGCACCGTGCTCCATCCAGATCTGGCCGGCCCGCTTGGCCAGGCGCTTGTACGCGGCCAGCTTGTCCAGGGGCACCGGCACCACGAATCCATCGACATACATCGCTTGCTCCTTGTCAGCCTGCCCACGCTTGGATCGGGCAGGATACGCCGCACCGCCGGTCGGCAGCGCCATCACCTGGGCGACGAACGGGCCAATGCCGGATCGACACACGAGGAACTCGACGATGAGCAAGGAAATCTTCGGCTCCGACGCCTACGCGCCCAAGGACATCGCCGGCCGCGTGTGCGAGGTCGGCATGGCCAAGGCGCGGCTGCCGCTGCTCACGCTCGCGCTGCTGGGCGTGCTGGCCGGTGCCTTCATCGGCCTGGGCTCGCTGCTGTACACGCTGGTCATGAGCGACGCCAGCCTGGGCTTTGCCGCCCAGCGCTTTCTCGGCGGGCTGGTCTTCTCGCTCGGGCTGGTGCTGGTGGTCGTGGCCGGCGCCGAGCTGTTCACCGGCAACAGCCTGATCGCGATGGGCTGGGCCAGCCGCTGCGTCAGCACACCCGAGCTGCTGCGCAACTGGGCCGTCGCCTGCGTGGCGAACTTCGTCGGCGCGGCCGGCCTCGCGTTGCTGGTGGGCTGGTCGGGCGCGATGGCGATGAACCAGGGCGCGGTCGCTCAGGCGGTGGTGAAGATCGCCAGCGCCAAGGCCGCGTTGCCGTGGGCCGAGGCCTTCTTTCGCGGCGTGCTGTGCAACGTGCTGGTCTGCATGGCGGTGTGGATGACGCTGGCCGGCCGCAGCGTGACCGACAAGATCGTCGCCATCGTCTTCCCGATCACCGCCTTCGTCGCCGCCGGCTTCGAGCACTCGATCGCCAACATGTACTTCTTCCCGCTCGCGATGTGGCTCGGCGCGCCGCTGGGCTGGGGCGACATGCTGCACAACCTCGCGCCGGTGATCGCCGGCAACATCGTCGGCGGCAGTGTGCTGGTCGCGCTGGTGTACTGGGTGATCTACCTGCGCCGCGCCGAGCCCGGCTAAGCCGGCCGCGCCCGCCCGCGCCAGGCAGAGACGACGTGGAACAGCAGCAACGCCGCCGCCATGCCGAACCACTGCCAGGCATAACCCCGGTGCTTGACGCTGCGGTCCTCGGGCGCGGGCCAGTTCCGCACCAGCCCGTCGGCGGCGTCGCC
>NZ_DATFAN010000030.1:0-4027 GCF_035254525.1 Ideonella sp.
GCGGCAACTCGCCGGCGCGGCCATGTGGCGCGAGCTGGCACTGCTGCTGGCCGCCGGCGTCGCGATCTACCTGCTGCGCGTGGGCTGGCGGATCCGGCTGTATGCCGCCGCCTACCTGATGGGGGTGGAGCTGCGCCGGCGGCTGTACCAGCGCCTGGCCGCGCAGGGCCCGCGCTTCTTCCAGACCCGCCGCACCGGCGACCTGATGGCGCTGGCCACCAACGACGTCGACGCGGTCGAGATGGCCGCCGGCGAGGCGATGCTGGCCGGCTTCGACGGCACGCTGACGCTCGTGCTGGTGGTCGCGACGATGGCGATCGGCGTCGACTGGCGGCTGGCCGCCATCGCGCTCGTGCCCTTTCCGCTGATGGCCTGGAGCTTCGCCCGGATCTCGCGCCACCTGCACGACCGCTCGAAGGAAGCGCTCGATTGTTTCGGCGCGCTGAACGACCATGTGCAGGAGACGCTGTCGGGCGTGCGCACGCTGCGTGCGCTGGGCCTCGAGGCGCGCAGCAGCCAGGTGTTCGCCGAGCTGGCCGAGAAGGCAGCCGACGCAGCCTACTGGTCGCAGCGCTGGGAGGCGCGCTACGAGCCCGCCGTGGGCATGACGCTGGCAACCTCGATCGTGCTGTCGCTGGGCCTGGGCGGCTGGCTGGTCTGGCATGGCGAGCTGACGATCGGTCAGATGACCAGCTTCGGCCTGTACCTCACCCAACTGATCTGGCCGATGTTCGCCGCCGGCTGGGTGCTGGCGCTGTGGCAGCGCGGCAGCGCGGCCTGGACGCGGCTGTCGGCCGTGCTCGACGAGCCGCTGGCGATCGACGACGACGGCAGCATCGAGCCGGTGCACCCCGGCGAAATCGTGCTGCGCGACGTGCGTTTCGCCTACCCGGGCACGAACCACCCGGCGCTGGACGGGCTGTCGTTGCACATCCCGCCTGGCTCGACGCTGGGCCTGGTCGGCCCGACCGGCTCGGGCAAGAGCACGCTGCTGAAGCTGCTGCTGCGCCAATGGGCACCGCAGGCCGGCGGCATCACCTGGGGCGGCGTCAGCCTGGCGGACTACACGCTCGATGCGCTGCGCGCCGGCATCGCCTGGGTGCCGCAGGAGCCGATCCTCTTCTCGGCCAGCGTGGCCGAGAACATCGCGCTGGCCAGGCCCGGTGCGACACGCGAACAGGTGCAGGCCGTGGCCGAGCTCGCCGCCGTGCATGACGACATCCTGCGCCTGCCGCAGGGCTACGACACCCCTGTCGGCGAGCGCGGCGTCACGCTCTCGGGCGGGCAGCGCCAGCGCGTGGCGATCGCCCGTGCGCTGCTGGCCGATGCGCCGCTGCTGCTGCTCGACGATGCGCTGTCGGCCGTCGACACCGAGACCGAGCACCGCATCCTCGAGCACCTGCGCGGCCAGCGCGCGGGCCGCACCGTGATCATCGTCAGCCACCGGCTCTCGGCCGTGGCCGATGCCGACCTGATTGCCGTGCTGCGCCACGGCCACCTGGCCGAGCGCGGCACGCACGAGCAGCTGGTGGCCAAGGGCGTGGAGCAGAGCTGGTACGCGCAGCAGTGGCGCATCCAGCAACTGGAAGCATCGCTTGAACAAGACTGACCTGAAGTCGACCGCCCGCCGCGCCGCCGCACTGCTGTGGCGAGCCGCCAGGCCCGAGGCCCGGCATCTGTGGATCGGCCTGGCGTGGCTCGCCGTCGCGGCCGGGCTCGATGCGCTCGGCCCGGTGCTCGGCAAGGCCTTCATCGACCGCTACCTGCTGCCGCGCGACCCGGCGATCGGCGCGATGGCCGGCCTGCTGCTGGGCGCGCTGTTCGCGGGCTGGGTGGCGAGCTGGGTGCGCTACCGGCAGCTGAGCCGCCTGGCCGGCGTGGCGATGCGTTCGGTGCGGCGCATCCGCGAAGCGGTCTACGGCCATGTGCTGCGGCTGCCGATGAGCTTCTTCGACAAGGCCATCACCGGCCAGCTCGTCAGCCGGGTCACCAACGACACCGAGGCGGTCAAGCAGCTGTACGTGCAGGTGCTGTTCGTGATGCTGGACTGCCTGATCATGCTGGCCAGCCTGCTGGTCACGATGGCGGTGCTCGACTGGCGGCTGATGTTGATCGTGACGACGCTGGTGCCCGCGGTGTTCGGCATCGTCTACCTCTACCAGAAGCTCTCGGCGCCGGCGGTGGCGCGCACGCGCGAGCTGCGCAGCGAGCTGAATGCGCAGACGGCCGAGTCGATCTCCGGCATGGCGGTGCTGCAGGCCACCGGCGCCACGCTGGGCTATGGCGATCGCTACGCCCGCATCAACGACGAGCACTACCGCTCGCGCGGCGCCGAACTGCGCGCCAACGCGCTGCTGCTGCGCCCGGCATTGGACCTGCTGAACGTCGCGATGCTGGCGGTGGTGATCGCGGTCTTCGGCCTGCGCGAGACCGGCGGCGCGCTGGCCCCGATCGAGGTCGGCGTGCTCTACGCCTTCGTCTCCTACGTCGGCCGCGTGACCGAGCCGCTGATCCAGCTGACCATGCAGTTCTCGCAGCTGCAGCAGGCCATGATCTCGGCGGCGCGGGTGAACACCCTGCTCGACGAGGCCGAGGCCGACCGCCCGGCCGCCGATGGCCGCGTGACGGCCGGCGCGGTCAAGATCGATTCGCTGAGCTTCGCCTACATCCCGGGCACGCCGGTGCTGCGCCAGGTCTCGCTGGACATCGCCCCCGGCGAGTTCGTCGGCATCGTCGGGCCCACCGGCAGCGGCAAGTCCAGCCTGTTGTCGCTGCTGCTGCGCTTCTACCCGGTGACCGAGGGCCGGTTGACGATCGACGGCCATCCCATCGCGGGCCTCGATGAAGCCGCCTTCCGCGACGCCGTCGGCCTGGTGCCGCAGGAGCCCTTCCTGCTCGCGGCCAGCGCACGCGAGAACATCGCGATGGGCCGGCCCCTGACCGACGCCCAGATCGAGACCGCCGCCCGCTCGGCCGGCGCCCACGGCTTCATCGGTCGCCTCGAACACGGCTACGACACGAAGCTTGGCGAAGGCGGAGCGCGACTTGCCGTGGGCGAGAAACAGCTCATCGCCATCGCCCGCGCCCTGGCCGGCCAGCCGCGCATCCTGCTGCTCGACGAAGCCACCTCGCACGTCGACAGCGAGACCGAGGCGGTCGTGCAGCATGCCTTGAGCAAGCTGCGCGGCAAGTTGACATTGATCTCGATCGCGCACCGGCTGTCGACCATCCGCGATGCCGACCGCATCGTCGTGCTGAACCACGGCCACATCGCCGAGCTGGGGCCGCACGAGGCCTTGATGCAGATCGAGGGTGGGCTGTATCGGCGGCTGGTGGAGTTGCAGCAACTCTCGGCTGCCGAGGAAGATACCGAGCCGGACTCGGTCTGACTGCGTAGCCAGTGGTCTGCGATGGTTGGCGGGGGGCTGGGAGCCGGTACCCGCTTGGGCTCATTAGTCCGCGCCCTCGGCTGCGCCGAGGGTGCCCTGCGATGCTCGGGCTTGTGGCCACTGTCGAACTCGCTCCGCTCACTGCGTTCGCTGTGCTCGAACAATCGCCAGTGAGTTTGTTTACGAGGCTCGCTGGCGCTCGCTGCCACAAGCCCTGCGCTTCTCGGCGCTCCCAAATCGCCCAAGCGGATACCGGCTCCCAGCCTGCAGCCGTCGGCGGCAGTTCAACGCGTTCGAATTCAAGCCGTGCCAACACGCCAACGATGGACTCGGCCGGGGGCCGGCAGGCGGGGGGGCGATTTAGGGAGCGCCGAAGCGCGCAGGCTTCGTGGCAGCGAGCGAAGCGAGCCTCGTAATCTGACTCGCCGGCGATTGTTCGAGCACAGCGAACGCAGTGAGCGGAGCGAGTTCGACGGCGGCCACGAAGCCGAGCACTGCAGGGCACCCTCGCCGCAGGCGAGGGCGCGGACTCATGAGCCCCGCCGCCTGCCGGACCCCGGCCGCGCCGCTAACCGCCAAACAGCAAGGAACCCAACCCATGTTTGACTGGATGGTCTGGACCACCCCTGTCGCCGTCT
>NZ_DATFAN010000031.1:0-13001 GCF_035254525.1 Ideonella sp.
GCCAGCTCGAGCATCGCGATGAAGGTGACCACCATCACCGGGGTACCGCGGGTCACGTCGAACAGGTCTTCGAACTCGACGAAACGCTGGCCCTGCAGGCGGCGCAGCACGACGCTCATGTACTCGCGCACCGAGAGCTGCTCGCGCGAGATCTTGTGGTGCTGGTGCAGCTTGGCGCGCTTGAGGATGTCGAGCCAGGCGTCGCGCAGCTCGTCGACCGACACGTCGGGGAAGCGCGGGGCCAGCGATTGCTCGACGGTGACCTGGGCGCGCAGGAAATCGCGGCCCAGCTGCGGCAACGCATCGAGCCGCGCCGCGGCCAGCTTCATCTGCTCGTATTCGAGCAGCCGGCGCACCAGCTCGGCGCGCGGGTCTTCCGGCTCGGCGCCGTCGTCGGTCTTCTTCGGCGGCAGCAGCATCCGCGACTTGATCTCGATCAGCATCGCGGCCATCAAGAGGTAGTCGGCCGCCAGTTCCAGGTTGTGCTTGCGGATCTGGTCCACATAGCGCAGGTACTGGCGGGTGACATCCGCCATCGGGATGTCGAGGATGTTGAAGTTCTGCTTGCGGATCAGGTAGAGCAGCAGATCCAGCGGGCCCTGGAAGGCCTCGAGAAAGACCTCCAGCGCGTCCGGTGGGATGTACAGGTCGGTCGGCAGCGCGAACAGCGGCTCGCCGTACAGGCGCGCCACGGCGATGCCGTCGATCTCCTGCGGCATGTCCACGTCAGGCGCCACCGGGGGCGGCAGGCCGGCCTCGTCGGGCGCCGGCGCAACCGCTGAGCTCACTTCGGCTCGGCTTGGTAGACGTAGGGCTTCTGCGGCACGCGCGCAGCGGCGTACTCGGCCTGGGCCTCACGGTCCTGCGGGCGATCCCACAGCAGCGCGCGGCCGGCGCGCTGCTCGGCCTCCAGCGTGGGTTTCTTGGCCCTCAGCTCGTCGATGAACTGGGTGACGTCGGACTTGTAAGGTTTCCAGAACAGCGGCATGGCGGCGGGGGCGCAAGGGCGGAAGACCGGCCATTTTAGCGGCCGGCTCCCTCGCGCCGGCGCACCGCGGCCAGGATGCCGCGCAGGATCGCGATCGGCGGCGGCGGGCAGCCGGGAATCGTGAGGTCCACCGGGATCACGTTGGCGACCTGGCCGCAGCTCGCGGCGTTCGGCCCGCCGAAGATGCCGCCGTCGCAGCCGCAGTCGCCCACCGCGACCACCAGCTTCGGCTCGGGCGTCGCGTCGTAGGTGCGGCGCAGCGCCTCTTCCATGTGGCGCGACACCGGCCCGGTGACCAGCAGCAGGTCGGCATGGCGCGGGCTGGCGACGAACTTGATGCCCAGCCCCTCGACGTTGTAGTAGGGGTTGTTGAGCGCGTGGATCTCGAGCTCGCAGCCGTTGCACGAGCCCGCATCGACCTGGCGGATCGCCAGCGCCTGGCCGAGGATCGCGAGCAGTTCCTCGTGGATGCGCCGGGCCTCCGCCAGCGCCGCGTCATCGACGAGCGGCGGGGCTTCGGTGGCGATGCCGATGCGGGCGATCTGCTGGAGGATGCGAAGCATCAGAGGTCGTGCCCCGAGTAGCTGAGGTTGAAGGACTTGTTGATCAGCGGGAAGTCCGGAACGATGTTGCCGATCACCGCGTGTTCGAGCACCGGCCAGTTCTGCCACGACGGGTCGTGGCAGTGGCAGCGGCGGATGGCCTGGCCGCTGTCGTCGAGCTCGAGCGCCACGAAGACCTCGCCGCGCCAGCCCTCGACCCAGCCGGCGCCGACGGCGGCCGCGGTGGGCAAACTCAGGTCGGCGCGCACCGGCCCGACTGGCAGCCGCCGGCACAACTCGCGCAGCAGGCGCAGCGACTCCAGTGTTTCGTCGAAGCGCACGGTCACGCGCGCCGCCACGTCGCCGTTGCGGTGGGTGGCCATCGTCACGTCGAGCTGGTCGTAGGGCGGCAGCGAGGGGTTGCAGCGCAGGTCCCAGGTCTGCGCACTCGCGCGGCCCGCCAGGCCGGTCAGGCCGAGCTGGGCGGCGAGCTGCGGCGTCACGCGGCCGGTGGTGATGAAGCGGTCCTGCAGGCCGGCGTGCTCGTCGTAGATGCTGTGCAGGCGGCGCACTTCGGGCTCGATCGCATCGCACTGCGCAACGAGGGCGCGGCAGCCGGCCTCGTCCAGATCGACCGCCATGCCGCCGGGCACGATGCGGTCCATCATCAGCCGGTGGCCGAACAGCCTCATCGACAGGCGTTGCCAGTCTTCTCGCAGCCGCGAGAATTGCGCCAGGCCGACGCCGAAGGCCGCATCGTTGCCGAGCGCGCCCAGGTCGCCGAGGTGGTTGGCCACGCGCTCGCGTTCGAGCAGCACCGCGCGCAGCCATTGCGCGCGCGCCGGCACGCTGCAGCCGGCGGCGGCCTCCAGTGCCATGCAGTAGGCCCAGGCGTAGGCGACGGTCGAGTCCCCCGAGACGCGCCCGGCCAGGCGGTGGGCCTCCAACGGCGCCAGCTCGGTGAAACGGCGGTCGATGCCCTTGTGCACGTAGCCCAGCCGCTCCTCCAGCCGCAGCACCTTCTCGCCGACGACCGAGAAGCGGAAATGCCCCGGTTCGATGATGCCGGCGTGCACCGGGCCGACGGCGATCTCGTGCACGCCCTCGCCCTCGACGCGCACGAAGGGGTAGGGCGGCGGCATCGCCTGGCCTTGCCACAGGCCGTGGTCCAGCCAGGGGCGCGTGTCGGCGGCGCCCTCGGCGACCAAGCCGTCCAGGTCGTGCGCGGCGCGCTGCATGCGGCCCGCAGCCGGGAACATCGCGGAGAGATCCGGGTAGGCCTCGCCCTCGGCCAACGGCAGCTCGATCCAGGCCAGGCCGCCTTCGAACGAGAACGCGTAGGCCGCGCAGGCCACCACGCCGTCGGGTCGCCGGCTGCCCCAGAGCGACACGAGCCGGCCGCCGCTGGCGAGCACATCCTGGGCGACGGCGAGCCAGCCCTCGCGGTCGACCACGCCGTGGCGGATCGGCACCGGCGTGGGCAGCGGCACGAGCATCGACATCGTCAGCCTCCCCCGCCCAGCATCGCCGCCGCCTGCCGGTACCAGGCGTCGAGGTAGGGCGGCACGTACAGGCCCAGCATCAACCCGAGCCCCAGGTGCACGAACACGGGGATCAGCGCCGGCGGGTGCGCCAGGGGTTTCAGCGTCGTCTCGCCGAAGACCATCGGCTGCACCCGGCTGAAGACCGACGCGAAGGCGAGCCCCAGCGCGATCAGCAGGAAGGGCGTGGCCCAGGCATGCTCGCGCATCGCGGTGGTGACGATCAGGAACTCGCTCGCGAACACGCCGAACGGCGGCATGCCCAGGATGGCCAGCGCGCCCAGCATCAGCCCCCAGCCGACGGTGGGGCTGACGCGAATCAGGCCGCGGATCTCGTCCATCATCTGCGTGCCGGCCTTCTGCGTCGCGTGGCCGACCGCGAAGAAGATGCCGGACTTGATCAGCGAGTGCACCGTCATGTGCAGCAGGCCGGCGAAGTTGGCGATCGGCCCGCCCATGCCGAAGGCGAAGGTCATCATGCCCATGTGCTCGATGGACGAGTAGGCGAACATGCGCTTCACGTCCTTCTGCCGGATGATGAAGAGCACGGCCGCCACCACCGAGACGAGGCCGAAGCCCATCATCAGCCGGCCGGTGAGCAGTGGCCCGTCGAGCGCGCCGTCGGTGAGCACCTTGCAGCGCAGCACCGCGTACAGCGCCACGTTCAGCAGCAGGCCCGACAGCACGGCGGACACCGGCGTCGGGCCTTCGGCGTGGGCATCCGGCAGCCAGTTGTGCACCGGCACCAGGCCCACCTTGGTGCCGTAGCCGATGAAGAGGAACGCGAAGGCCAGCGTGATGATGTTCGGGTCGAGCTGGTGCTTGACTGCGTTCAGGTGGGTCCACAGCAGCGCGCCGCCCTCCGGCCCGATCACCTTCTCGGCCGCCATGTACAGCAGCACCGTGCCGAACAGCGCCTGCGCGATGCCGACGCCGCAGAGGATGAAGTACTTCCACGCCGCCTCGAGGCTGGCGGCCGTGCGGTAGACGCTGACCAGCAGCACGGTGGTCAGCGTGGCGGCCTCCATCGCGACCCAGACGATGCCGAGGTTGTTGGTGGTCAGCGCCAGCAGCATCGTGAAGCTGAACAGCTGGTACATGCTGTGGTACAGCCGCATCCGCGGCGGCGTCATCTTGCCGTGGTCGCGCTCGACGGCCATGTAGGGGCGCGAGAAGATCGAGGTGGTCAGGCCGACGAAGGCGGTCAGCGCGACCAGGAAGACGTTGAGCGCATCGATGTAGAACTCGTTGGCCCACAGCAGCATCGGGCCCCCATCGATCACCTGCACCGTCAGCACGCAGGCCGCGGCGAAGGTGGCGGCGCTGAAGCCCACGTTGACGTCACGCGCGACGTCGCGGTGGCCGACGAGCCCGAGCACCAGACCGCCGAGGAGCGGTATGCCGAGCAGGAAGGCGAGGGCGGTCACGTCAGTCTTCCTTCAACTTCTCGAGGTGGCGGATATCCAGGCTGTCGAACTGCTCGCGGATCTGGAACATGAACACGCCGAGGATCAGCACGCCGATCAGCACGTCCAGCGCGATGCCCAGCTCCACCACCATCGGCATGCCGTAGGTGGCCGAGGTGGCGGCGAAGAACAGCCCGTTCTCCATCGCCAGGAAGCCGATCACCTGCGGCACCGCCTTGGCCCGCGTGATCATCATCAGGAACGACAGCAGCACGCACGCCAGCGCAATGCCGAGCGTGCCGCCGGCCAGCGTGGACGACAGCCGCGAGATCGGGATCGCGAGGTTGAACGAAAAGATCACGACGAGGATGCCGATCAGCATCGTCGTCGGGATGTTGATCAGCGTCTCCACGTCCCACCGGATGTTCAAGCGGTCGATCACGCGGTGCAGCAGCCAGGGGATCAACAGCACCTTGAGCACGAAGGTGACGGCGGCCGACAGGTACAGGTGAGGCTGGTGCGTGACATAGCCGACGACGGTGGTTGCCAGCACCAGCGTCGCACCCTGGATCGTGAACAAGTGGATCAGCGAGAGGATCCGCCGCTGCGAAATCATCGCGAACGCGAGGATCAGCAGCAGCGCGCCGAGCAGGTTGACGAACTGGGTGAGGAGGGTGGTCATCGCATGGCCTCCCGCTTGAGTGCGCCTCTTGCCTGGGTCTCAGCGGCGTCGCGGTGCCGGGGCACTCCACTCCGAGAATGTCCCCCGCCAATGTCCACTGGACATCGGCTCCTCCTGATATTTCGCTGCGCAGAGTGCCCCGTCCCCGTGACCTGGAACCGATGCGGACGTTGAAGGCGTGCCCTGCCACGAGGGGTGGCAGCCGAGGGGGCTGGGTGACCGGCGCAGGCAAATATTAGGAGGAGCCGGCCGTCAAAGACGGGCGGCGGGGGACATTGCCGGAGTCGGTCACCCAGCCCCCTCGGCGCGCGCCGACCGTTGAACGAGAAGCGAGTGGCGAAGTGGCTCATGTCACCTCGCCAACAGCAAGTGAACCAACATCCCGATCACCGCCAGCAAGAACGCGGTCGCAAGAAACTCCGGCACGCGGAAGATCCGCATCTTGGCCGACAGGGTTTCGAGCAGCGCCAGCGCAAAGCCGCCGATCGCGAGCTTGAGCACCAGGGCCGGCAGGGCCAGCAGCATTGCCACCGGGGCCTGTGCCTCGGCCACGCCCCAGGGGAAGAACAGGGCCAGGCCGATGCAGGAGTAGGCGAAGAGCTTCAGGCTCGCGGCCCACTCCAGCAGCGCAAGGTGCCGGCCCGAGTATTCGAGGATCAGCGCCTCGTGGATCATCGTGAGTTCGAGGTGCGTGGCCGGGTTGTCGACCGGCACGCGGGCGTTCTCGGCCAGCGAGACCATCGTGAACGCCACGCCGGCGAAGGCCAGGCCGGGGTAGATGGTGAGCTCGCGATGCGCCAGCGTCTCGACGATGGTCGTGAGCGACGTGGACTTCGAAATCAGCGAGGCCGAGAACAGCACCATCAACAGCGCCGGCTCGGCCAGGAAGCCGATCAGCATCTCGCGCCGCGCGCCCAGCGTGCCGAAGGCGGTGCCGATGTCCATCGCCGCCAGCGAGATGAAGACCCGGGCCAGCGCGAACAGGCCGACCAGCGCGATCGCATCCGCCGCGCTGGCCAGGGGAAGGTCGGTCGACAGAGTCGGCACGATGGCGCAGGCCAGCAGCATGCAGCCGAAGACGACGTAGGGCGCCATGCGGAACAGGTGCGAGGCGTTGTCCGCCACCAGCGATTCCTTGTTGAACAGCTTGTGCAGCAGGCGGTAGGGCTGCCAGATGCTGGGGGCCGACTTGTTCTGCAGCCAGGCGCGCCACTGGTTGACCCAGCCGGTCAGCAGCGGCGCCAGCCCGATCGCCAGCGCGATTTCGAGCAGCTGCGACAGAAAGCCGGTCCAGCTCATCGCGGCCACCTCATCGCATCACCACCAGCAGCGTGGCCGCCAGCGTGACGAAGCTGTAGAGCAGGTAAACCGAGATGCGGCCCTGCTGCATCACGCTGATCCAGCGCGCCAGCGTCTGCGCCAGGTCGGCGATCGGCAGGTACAGGCCGCGCCACATCGGGTCTTCCACCGTCACGCGGTAGTGCGGCTGCGCGTCGAACGGCGAAGGCAACTCGCGCTGCATGCGGAAGAAGGGCTCGAAGATCTGCCGGATCGGCTGGCCGAAGCCCTCGGCCGTGTCCTGCATGCGGGCCGTGACCCACGGGTAGCCGCAGGCCCAGGGCCGGCCGCGGCGCAGGCGCCCGTGGTAGAGCCAGCGCACCAGCAGGAAGGCCAGCGCCACGCTGGCCAGGATGCCGAGCAGGAAGATCACCGGCCCGTAGCTCGCCTGCTCGACGCTGGTGGGCGCCAGCAGCCAGCCCGACATGCGCCCGGCCAGCCCGGCACTGACGAGTTGATGCGTCACCGGATCGAGCACGCCGATGAAAGCCACCGGCAGCAGACCGAGCGCGACGCAGCCGAGCGCCAGCCACAGCATCCCGGCGCGCTCCCAGCCGTCGGCATCGTGGGCGTGGGCGAGCTTGTCTTCGCGCGGCTGGCCGAGGAAGACGATGCCGAAGAACTTGACCATCGTGTAGCCGGCCAGCGCAGCCACCAGCGCGATCAGCGCGGCCACCACGGGGATCAGCATCGTCAGCAGCGGCACGGGCAGGCCGGGGCTGAACAGGAAGCTCTGCAGCAGCAGCCACTCCGAGACGAAGCCGCCCAGTGGCGGCAGGCCCGCGCTGGCCAGCACGCCCAGCAGCGTCAGCCAACCGACCCAGGGCATCGTGCGGATCAGCCCGCCCAGCTTGCCCAGGCTACGCTCGGCGGTGGCGTGCAGCACGCTGCCGGTGCCGAGGAACAGCAGGCTCTTGAACAGGGCGTGGCTGGCAACGTGGTACAGCGTGGCGGTGAGCGCCAGCGCGGCCATCGGGTGCATGCCGTAGCCGCTGAAGATCAGCGTCAGCCCCATGCCGACGAAGAGCAGGCCCATGTTCTCGATCGACGAGTAGGCCAGCAGCCGTTTCATGTCGGTCTGCACCGCGGCGAAGACGACACCGAACAGGGCCGTCGCCAGGCCGAGTGCCAGCAGCACGGCGCCCCACCACCACAGCCGGCTTTGCAGCAGGTCGAAGCCGACGCGCAGCATGCCGTAGATGGCCGTGTTGAGCATGACCCCGCTCATCAGCGCCGACACCGGCGACGGTGCGGCCGGGTGCGCCTCGGGCAGCCAGACGTGCAACGGCACGATGCCGGCCTTGGCGCCGAAGCCGAACAGCGCCAGGCCGAAGCCCACCGAGGCCCAGAACGGCGACAGCGACTGCGCCCGCATGTTGGCGAAGGTGTAGTCGCCGGTGTTGGCCTGCAGCACGCCGAAGCACAGCAGGATCGCGATCGCGCCGACACGGGCCATCGTGATGTAGAGGTAGCCGGCGCCGCGCACCTCGGGGATGCGGTGGTTGGCGGTGACCAGGAAGTACGACGACAGCGCCATCGTCTCCCACATCACCATGAAGGCGTAGGCGTCGTCGGCCAGCACCACGCCGAGCATGCTGGCCAGGAACACGTGGTACTCCAGGCACAGCAGGCCGGGCGGCGTGCCCTCGCCGCGGCGGAAGTAGCCGGCCGCGAAGCACGAGATGCCGGCCGAGGCCGCACCGATCACCAGCAGGAAGAAGGCGGCGAGCGCATCCAGCCGCAGGTGGAAGGGCAGCGTGGGCAGGCCGATCGGCAGCACCGCGAGCTCGGGCGTGCCGAGCAGCGCATCGAGCGACAGCCCGGCCAGCGCCAGACCGAGCAGGCCGCCGAGCGGGAACAGCACGTGGGCGACGAGCGCCAGCCGGTGCAGCGCGACGACGCCGGCCGCGCCGATCACCAGCCAGCCCACCCCCAGCGCCAGCATCCAGTCGATGTGGAGCCATTGGCCGGGGGGTGGCAGGCCGGTCATGTGCGGCTCGAGCGGCGGTTCTTGGGGGCCGGGGCGGGTGTCGTCGCGGGCTTGCGCTTCGGCGCGCGGGGCAGCGGCGCCGCGTCGGCGGTGTCCTCGTCCTCGCCGCTGGGCACGTAGCTCACGCCATGCTGGGCCAGGAAGTCGCGAATCATCCGCCGCACCACCTGCGAGGCCGTGAGGTCGAGCTGGGCACACAGCCGCTCGAACGCCGCCTTCTTGTTGGGGTCGATGAGCAGGGTCAACCGCGCGGTCTTGAGCTCCATGGGTGCCTCAACCGATATGCCCATCCGATGTGGATGCACTGCACATGCTACTCGACTGCCATGTGCAGCAGAAGGGGCGTCAACCCGCGTGCCGCTGCTTTTCCAGCGCGCGTTTGACGCGGGCCAAGGCGGCTTGCAGCGGGGTCGCGGCGGCCGGGGGCAACGGGGTCGGCTTGCGCAGCAGGCCGGCGGCCGCCTTGTCCAGCGTGTAGCCCTTGCAGGCGAAGACGATGCCGTTGCTGCCTTCGCTGTCCTCGACGGCCAGCGCACTGCCGCCGAAGCTGCGCTGGATGCGGTCGATGAAGACGTCGTAGTGGCGGTGGCCGCGGTGCAGGTTGACGACCAGCACGCCGCCGGGCTGCAGCATCTCGGCGCAGTCGTCGTAGAAGCGTTGCGAGCACAGGCGGGCCGGTTGGCCGTCCGGGCCGAAGCCGTCGACGACCAGCACGTCGGGCCGGCGGGCGCGCAGCCGCACGTAGCGCGCGCCGTCGCCCGGCACGACGTGGAAGCGCTCGCTGTCGGGCGGCACGTGGAACTCGTCGCGCAGCGCGATCACGTGCGGGTTGATCTCGACGACCTGGATGTGCGTGTCCGGCAGGTGGCGGTGGCAGAACTTGGCCAGCGAGCCGCCGCCCAGCCCGATCATCACGATCTGCTTGGGCTGCGGGTGGAACAGCACGAAGCCCATCATCAGCCGGGTGTACTCGAGGTCGAGCGCGTACGGGTCGGCCAGCCGCATGCGGCTCTGGATCTCGCTGATCGAGAAGTGCAGCGCCTTGGACGTCAGGCTCTCGTAGACGTAGGGCTTGACGTGCTGGGCGGGATCGAGGGTTTCGGGCATCGGGGTGATCGGGGGGAACCGGGATCAGGGCTCAGCTCGGGATGCCCAGCAGATCGAGGATGCCGCAGACGAAGGTCAGCGGGTGCGGCGGGCAGCCGGGCACGTACAGCGACGGCTTGAAGCGTTCGAGGAAGCGGCGGTCGACGGCATCGCTGACCGCGAAGCAGCCGCCCGAGATCGCGCAGGCGCCGACGGCGATGACCAGCTTGGGGTCGGGCATGCCGTCCCAGCACAGCTGCAGCGCCTCGGCCATGTTGCGCGTGATCGGGCCGGTCAGCACCAGGCCGTCGGCGTGGCGCGGCGAGGCGACGATGTCGATGCCGTAGCGGCCGATGTCGAAGTTGACGTTGGTCAGCGCGTTGACTTCCAGCTCGCAGCCGTTGCAGCCGCCGGCCGACACCGAGCGCAGCTTCAGCGAGCGGCCGAAGCGTGCTTTCAGCGCCGCTGACACGGCCACCGGGTCGGGTGCCGGGCGCTGCGCGCTCAGCACCAGGCCGGCGCGCTCGGTGGTGGCGAGCTTCACATCGTTGTCGAAGCTGAGCTTGCCCGGCGGGCAGGCGGGTGCGCAGTCGCCGCACAGCGTGCAGCGGCCGAGGTCGATGCGCAGGGGATCCAGCTCGATCGCGTTGGCGGGGCAGGCGGCCACGCAGGCACTGCAGCCGCTGTCGCACGGCGTGGCGGCGATGACGGGCCTGCCGCGAAAGCCGGCGGGGGCCGCCTGCCGCGGGTCGGGGATGGTCTGGGCGCCTTGCGAGCGCCGCACGGTGATGGCCTTCAGCATGGTGGGCGCTACAGGTCGTTCCCGCAGTAAGAGAGGTCGAAGCTCTTGTTGCAGATCGGGAAGTCGGAGATCTCGTTGTCGCGCACCGCGAGCGCCAGCCCGAACCAGTTGGGCAGGGACGGGTCCTGCAACTTCACGTGCCGCAGGCGGCCGCCGGCATCGGTCTCGTAGGCCTGCACGACCGGGCCGCGGAAGCCCTCGCGCACGCTGATGCACAGCGTCTCGGGCTTCGGCGCGCCGAGCGGGGGCGGCGAGGCGGTGGCCAGGTCGATGGCGGGATCGGCCAGCAGCGTATCGAGCCAGCGCAGCGACTCATCGATCTCGCGCATGCGCACGCGCAGCCGGGCCCAGCAGTCGCCGTCGTACTCGACCTGCGGTGTCACGGGGTGCGCGGTGTACAGCCGGCCGGGCAGGTCGGCACGCGTGTCCACGTCCACGCCGCTGGCGCGCGCCGCGTGGCCGACCAGGCCGAGGTCGCGCGCGGCCCGGGCGCTGACGGTGCCGACGCCTTGCAGCCGCGACCGCACGCTGCGCGCGCCCAGTACCAGCGCATTGACCTCGGCCAGATCCTTCGCGAATGCGGCCAATGTGGCCTGCAGGTCGCGCCGGCGCTCGTCGCCGATCGCGTGGCGCACGCCGCCGGGCCGCAGCCAGCCGCGGCCGAAGCGGCTGCCGCTCACGCGCATCGTCGCGTTGATGATCGCGGTGCGCAGCCGGCCGTAGGTGGCGCCGCCTTGCAGGAAGGCGATGTCGGTCGCCAGTCCGGTCAGGCCGACCAGGTGCATCGCGATGCGCTCCAGCTCGAGCGCGATGCCGCGCACGCGCTCGGCCTCGGGCGTGATCGCGATGCCGGCCAGTGCCTCGACGGCCGCGCAATAGCCCCAGGCGTAGGCGATGCTCGAATCGCCGGCCACGGTTTCGATCAGCGGCGTCAGCGCCAGGGGCGGGCGTTGCAGCAGCAGCGCCTCGACGCCGCGGTGCTGGTAGCCGAGCTGGATCTCCAGGTGCTGCACCCGCTCGCCATGGCACATGAAGCGGAAGTGGCCGGGCTCGATCACGCTCGCGTGGATCGGGCCGACGCCGACTTCGTGCACCTCCTGGCCGCGCACGGTGAAGAAGGGGTACTCGTCCATCCGCTGCTGGCGCGCGCCCTCGAAGCGCACCGGCTTCAACCACGGGTGGCCTTCGGGCGTGATGCCGTTCGGGCCGGTCTGCTCCCACAGCTCGCGCTCGTGGATCTGCGCGGCCGGGTGGCTCGCGGTCAGCGCGGGGTAGCTGGCGCCGCGTGGCGCGCGGGCGCGCAGCACGCGCAGGCCGGTGGCGGGCGGCTGCAGCACGGCGGTCAGCATGAAGGCGTTGCCGTCCGGCCGGCCGAACAGCATGACCAGCCGTTCGCCGGCATCGAGCGCCGCGCGGCAGGCCTCGGCCCAGGGCGCCAGCGCGAGCGGCGTGGGGTCGTTCGCGGCAATCAGCAGCAGCGGTTCGTGGGCCACCGTCACTGCCCCCCGATCGACTGCGCCACCGCCTGCAGCAGGCGCGCCAGCGGTTGGGGCGTGTAGACGCCCAGCAGCACCAGCAACAGCACGAAGCTCAGCTTGGGCAGCGCGGCGACCACCGTCTCCCGCACGGGCGGGCGGTGCTGCTCGGGCTCGCCCCACAGCATCGGGAACACCGAGCGGCCGGTGGCGACGAAGATGATGGTCAGCATCGTGCACATCAGCGTGAAGGCGATCAGCTGGCCGGCCTGCACGATGCCCGACAGGATCAGCATCTCGGCCATGAAGCTGCCGAAGGGCGGGAAGCCCAACAGCGCGAAGGTGCCCACCGCGAACAGCAGGCCCGAGAACGGCAGCACGCGGATGGCGCCGGCCAGCGCGCCGGATTCGTTGGTGCCATAGACAGCGCGCAGCCGGCCGGCGGTCAGGAACAGCAAGGCCTTGACGAAGGCCGCGCTGACCACGTACAGCAGCACGCCGTAGGCGGCCGCCTGGCCGACCGACAGCCCGATCGCGATCACGCCCGACGAGCTGACGCAGGCGTAAGCGATCAGCCGCTTGTAGTTGCGCGCCGCCATCACCTGCACCGCGGCCACGGTCAGCGACAGGCAGCCCATGACCAGCAGCTCGTGCAGCACGAAGCCGGTGTCGCGGCCGTGGAAGACCTGCAGCACGCGCAGCACCGCGACGATGCTGATGTTGAACTGCACCGCGGCCAGCAGTGCGCTGGTGCTGGTCGGCGCGGCCTCGTAGGTCTCGGGCAGCCAGCTGTAAAGCGGCGCGAGGCCCAGCTTGCTGCCCAGGCCGAACAGCATCAGCGCCAGGCCGAGGCGCTGCCAGCCGCTGCCCGAGGCCGGCAACGACGCGCCCAGCGCATCGAACGCGAAATCGAGCGACACCCCCTGCAGCTGCGCCGAGCGCGTCAGGCACAGGATGCCGAGGAAGGTCAGCGCCAGCGAGATGCTGGAGTACATCAGGTAGTGCCAGGCGACTCGGCGCGAGCGCGGCGTGTCGCCCTGGGCCACCAGCGGCGCCGCGCACAGCGTGGTCAGCTCGATCGCCGCCCACTGCAGCAGCAGGTGGTTGGCGAGGATGCCGAGGTTCATCGCCAGCATGAAGGCCAGCGTCAG
>NZ_DATFAN010000032.1:0-8357 GCF_035254525.1 Ideonella sp.
TCCACCGCGCTGCGCCAGACCGGCAGCGGCGTGCTGCTGGGCTGGCTGTTCTACCTGCCGCTGGCCGTGCTCGGCGTGCCGCTCAAGGTATTCGTGGTGGTGGCGCTGATCGACCTGCTGTACCAGTACTGGGTGCACACCCAGCAGATCGGAAAACTCGGTTGGTTCGACCGCTGGTTCTGCTCGCCGAGCAACCACCGCGTGCACCATGCGGTGAACGAGAAGTACCTCGACAAGAACTACGGCGGCATCCTGATCGTCTGGGATCGCCTGTTCGGCAGCTTCGTCGAGGAGGACGACGCCGAGCCCTGCGTCTACGGCACGATCAAGCCGCTGCGCAGCTGGAACCCGGTGTGGGCCAACCTGAGCTTCTACGCCGAGATCCTGCGCGACTGCTGGTACACGCGCTCGTGGGCCGACAAGGCCAGGCGCTGGTTCGCGCCGCCCGGCTGGCGGCCGGCCGACGTGGCGGCCATGTTCCCCGGCGAGCCCTTCGTGCTGCAGCGCCAGCGCTACGACCCGCCGCTGACGGCGGCGCGGCAGGTGGCGGCGCTGCTGGTCTTCGTCGCTGCGATGGCGGCGACGCTGCTGCTGCTGTGGTTCTCCCACGCGTTGGCCCCGTCGGCGCTGGGCCTGGGCGCGTTGGGGGTGCTGGCCCTGCTGTGGGCCGCCGGCTGGATCTGCACGCCGCCGGCATCGCGCCCGGCCGGCTCGGCGGTGGCGGCCTGATCAGCCGGCAGCGTCGAACAGGTCACCGCCACCGCGCTGCGGCGGCGTGATCCCCAGGTGGCGGTAGGCCAGCAGCGTGGCCACACGCCCGCGCGGCGTGCGCTGCAGGTAGCCCTGCTGGATCAGGTAGGGCTCGATCACATCCTCGATCGTGCCGGGCTCCTCGCCGATCGCCGCGGCCACGTTGTCGAGCCCGACCGGGCCGCCGTCGAAACGGTGCACGACCGCATCGAGCAGCTTGCGGTCCATCACATCGAAGCCGACCGGGTCGACGTCGAGCATCTTCAGCGCGAGGTCGGCGATCGCCTTGTCGATGTGGCCGCGGCCTTTCACGTCGGCATAGTCGCGCACCCGGCGCAGCAGCCGGTTGGCGATGCGCGGCGTGCCGCGCGAGCGACGCGCGATCTCGAGCGCGCCGGCGGCGTCGACCGGGGCATTCAGCAGCCCGGCCGAGCGGGTGACGATGCGGGTGAGCTCCTCGGGCGTGTAGAACTCCAACCGCGCGACGATGCCGAAGCGGTCGCGCAAGGGGTTGGTCAGCATGCCGGCGCGGGTGGTCGCGCCGACCAGCGTGAAAGGCTGCAGGTCGAGCTTGATCGAGCGCGCGGCCGGCCCCTCGCCGATCATGATGTCGATCTGGTAGTCCTCCAGCGCGGGGTAGAGGATCTCCTCGACGACCGGCGACAGGCGGTGGATCTCGTCGATGAAGAGCACGTCGTTGCGCTCGAGGTTGGTCAGGATCGCGGCCAGGTCCTTGGGCTTTTCCAGCACCGGCCCGCTGGTCTGGCGCAGGCTGACGCCGAGCTCGTTGGCGATGATGTGCGACAACGTGGTCTTGCCCAGGCCGGGCGGGCCGAACAGCAGCACGTGGTCGAGGGCCTCGCTGCGCTTCTTCGCCGCGCCGATGAAGATCTCGAGTTGCTCGCGCGCCTTGGCCTGGCCCACGTATTCGGCCAGGCCCTTGGGCCGCAGGGCGCGTTCGAGCGCTTCTTCCTGCGGCGACGCGGGCTGGGCGGTCACCACGCGCTGCACCGCCCGCTCGGGCAGCCCGAAATCGTCGGTCTGGATGGACATACAGCGATTATCGCGGCAGCCGCCCGGTCATGACAGGCCGCAAAGGGCGGCTGCGGGTCGGCCCCTAGAATCGGCGCCGTGCATGCCTTCCAACACCTTCGGCGTCGCCTGAGCTGGATTGCCTTCGTGGCGATCTTCGCGCTCGCGTTCGTGCCGACGGTGTCGCGCCTGCTCGCCGCGGGCACGGGCAACGCGGCCTGGGCCGAGATCTGCACGCCGCAGGGCACCAGGCTGCTCGCGGCGGCCGACGATGGCCAGGCCTCGGGCACGGTGCAGGGCGGCAG
Organism: Ideonella sp.; assembly: GCF_035254525.1. Classification (GTDB taxonomy): domain Bacteria; phylum Pseudomonadota; class Gammaproteobacteria; order Burkholderiales; family Burkholderiaceae_C; genus Ideonella. Next base: position 2,088 of record NZ_DATFAN010000032.1, read on the forward strand.
CCACCTGGATCACTGCCCGCTGTGTGGCTTGTCCGGCGACGCGCCCTTGCCGCCGGCAGCCGCCAACGCCGTGGCCGTGACGGCCCCGCGCGCGCTGCTGCCGCGCCTGTTCCTCCACGCGCCGCGTCCGCTGTTCGCCTGGGCCGCGGCGCAGCCGCGCGCACCGCCGGTTCTGGCCTGACGCGCATCGGCCGGGCATTGCCCGGCCCGCCGCCGACCGCCCTTGCGGTCCTTGCCGAACCCGCCCCGCGGCGAACGCTCGCCTGCCCGGGGCCAGCGACTGTGTCCCATGCCTGATTCCGTCCCGCGCGGCGCTGCCCGCGCGCCGGCCTTGCGCCGTGCCACCCTGCCACTGGCAGCCCTTTCCGCACTCTCACTGGCGCCTGCCGCCCACGCCCAGGGGGTCGCCACCGACGCCCAGCTGCAGACCGTGACCGTCGCCGCCACGGCCGCGCGCAGCGGCCTGGCGCGCAACGTGCCGAGCAGCAGTGCCAGCAAGACGGCCGAGGAACTGCGCGAGCAGAACCTGTTCAACCCCGAAGACGCGTTGAAGTACGTGCCCAACACGACGATCCGCAAGCGCTACGCCGGCGACCGCAATGCGCTGATCGGCGGCCGCAGCTTCGGCCCACTGCAGCCCTCGCGCGGACTGGCCTACGTGGACGGCTACCTGATCTCCAATTTCCTCGGCCGCTTCGACGGCCCACGCTGGAACATGGTCACCCCCGAGGCGATCGCGCGGGTGGACGTGCTGTACGGGCCCTTTTCGGCGATCTACCCCGGCAACTCGATCGGCACTACGGTGGCGATCACCGAGCGCGAGCCGCGCGACTTCGAGGCTTCGGCGCGCCTCACCGGCTACACCCAGCACTTCGACCTCTACGGCCAGTCCGGCGACTATGACGGCCACCAGGCCTCGGCCTACCTCGGCGCGCGCTTCGACGGCGGCCTGTGGGCCGCGCTGAGCCTGAACCACCAGGATTCGACTTCGCAGCCGATGCAGTACTACACGGTCGGTGCGGATGCCGCGACCGGGGAGTTCGCCGTGGTCACGCCGCCGAACGGCGTGACGCCGACGCGCGTCACCGGCATCGCCTACGACACCGACCCCAAGGGCGTGCGGCGCGCCGTCTTCGGCGCCAGCGGCGGCGCGATCGACCACACCCGGCAGGACACCGCCAAGCTCAAGCTGGGCTACCGCTTCGGCCCTGCGCTGGAGGCCCAGGCGATGCTGGGCGGCTGGCGCAACGACAGCGACATCCGCAATGCGCCGTTCCTGCGCGACGGCGATGGCCGGACCGTCTGGAGCGGCTACGTGACCGACGGCGACCACACCTTCGACATCCCGGCGACCGCGTTCGCGCCCTCGACCCGCAACGAATCGCACCTGCACGGCGGCCTCACGCTCAAGACCCGCCACGCGACCGGCTGGAACGGCTCGCTGGTCTATTCGAACTACCGCATCGTCGACGACCTCGCTCGCCAGGCGCTGGCACCCGACCCGGTGGCCGCCGCGGGCGGCGCCGGCACGTTGACCCGGCGCGACAGCACCGGCTGGAACACGCTGGAGCTGCAGGCGGCCTACCTGCCGACACCGGGCGATTTCGGTGGCGGCCGGCACACGCTGACCTTCGGCGCGCACCGCAACGGCTACCGGCTCGACAGCCCGACCTGGGTCACCACCGACTGGCGCGACGAGGACACCGCGACGACGCTGGACCAGCGCTACCGCGGGCGCACCGAGGTCGAGGCCTTGTACGCCCAGGACGCCTGGGCCCTGGGCGACGACCTGAGCCTGACGCTGGGCCTGCGCCACGAGCGCTTTCGCGCCTACGACGGCGAGCAGCTCGCGCGCATCCCGGCCGGCACCGCCTGCGTGCCCGGCGACACCGCCGTCTGCGTGCCGAACCCCGACGGCAGCAAGAACAAGCTGGCGGCCTACGGCGAGCGCCGCCTGTCGGGCGCCAGCCCCAAGGCCTCGCTTGCGTGGACCCTGACCGACGACTGGCTTCTCAAGCTCAGCGCCGGCCGCGGGCTGCGCTTTCCGAACGTCGAGGAGCTCTACAACGGCACCGTGACCGCGAGCAGCGAATCGCTCAGTGACCCGGCGCTGCGCCCGGAGCGCTCGGACGCACTGGAGCTCAGCGCCGAGAAGGACTGGGCGCGGCACCACCTGCGCGTCAGCCTGTTCCACGACGACGTGCGCGACGCGATCCTGCGCCAGAGCGAGGTGGTGGGAACGCGCAGCGTGAGCCGCATCTCGAACGTCGACCGGGTGCGCACCTACGGCGTGGAACTCGCCTGGCAGGCGCAGGACTGGGGGCTGCGAGGCCTGTCGGTCGATGCCAACCTGGCGTGGGCCGACTCGACGGTGGTCGCCAACAGCAAGGACCCGGCGATGGTCGGCAAGGCCTGGCTGCGCGTGCCGCGCGTGCGCACCAACCTGCTCGCGGCCTACCGACCAGCCCCGCGCTGGATGGCCAGCGTGGGCGTGCGCCATTCGGGCCGGGCCTACAACGACACCTACAACCTCGACACGCACCCGGACGTCTACGGCGGCGTCTCGTCCTTCACCTTCGTCGACCTGCGCGGCAGCTACCAGATCCACCCCCACGTGGAGCTGGCGCTGGGCATCGACAACGTGGCCGATGCGCGCGGCTACCAGGCCCACCCGTATCCCGGCCGCACCGTGTTCACCGAACTGCGGGTGTGGAAATGACGCGCCTGCGAAGCATCAACGGGCTGCTGCGGGCCGGCCTGGTGTTGTGCCTTGCGTCGCTGCTCGGCGCTTCGGCGCAGGCGGCCGGCGCGGCGCCCCACAAGGCGGCGGCGCTGGGCAGCGGCGTGGCCTTCGGGCCCGACGGCCGGCTCTGGTGGACCGGCCTGGACGAGCAGGGCCGCCTTTTCGTGCGCGACAGCGCCGACGAAGGCCGCAGCTGGTCCGCGCCGCGGTGGCTCGCCGCCGACGAGCACATCTCGGCCGACGGCGAGAACCGGCCGAAGATCGCCTTCGGCCCCGGCGGCGCGGCGGTGATCAGTTACACCCAGCCCCTGGCCAAGCCCTACACCGGCGCGATCCGCATGCTGCGCAGCGCCGATGGCGGCGCGCACTTCGGCGCGCCGTTCACCGTGCACGCCGACCGGCAGCTCATCACGCACCGCTTCGAGGCCATCGGCTTCGATGCCCGCGGGATCTTGCACGTGCTGTGGATCGACAAACGCGACCTCGAGGTTCAGGGCAGCGCCTACCGTGGCGCGGCGATCTACCGCAACGAATCGGCCGATGGCGGTGCCCATTTCGGCCCCGACACCAAGCTGGCCGACCACACCTGCGAGTGCTGCCGCATCGCGCTGGCCGGCACGCCGGACGGCAGCCTGGCCGCGATGTGGCGCCACGTCTTCGCCCCCAGCGAGCGCGACCACGGTTTCGCCCGCCTGGACCGGCCCGCGGCGGCCGAACCGGTGCGCGCCACGCTGGACCGCTGGGCGGTCAACGCCTGCCCGCACCACGGGCCGGGCCTGGCCGGCGCGGCCGGCGGCGGCTACCACGCCGTGTGGTTCGGCCAGCGCGATGGCGACATGCGCGCGCGCTACGGCCGCCTGTCGGCCGACGGGCAACCGCTGGGCGCGCCGCAGGTGTTGCCCGACGAAGCCGCCGAGCACGCCGACGTGATCAGCGCCGGCCCGCGCGTGGCCATCGTCTGGCGCAGCTTCGATGGCGGGCAGACGCGGCTGCGGGCGTGGCTGTCGGCCGACGACGGACGCCATTTCGTTCTGAAGGACCTGGCGGCCACGCCGCTGGACAACGACCACCCGCGCCTGGCACGCCGCGGCGAGCAGCTCTTCGCCTTCTGGCGCACCCTCGAAGGAGCCCAAGTCCATGCGCTCGTTCCGTGACCTCGTCCTGGGCCTTGCGTTGGCCGTGCAAGTCGTCGCCGCGAGCGGCGCACCGCAGGCTGTCGAGGCCTTCACAGCCGACACCTGGCCCGCGCTGCAAGCCGGCCTGAAGGCGCCGCTCGCGGTCGTCTTCACCACGACGGACTGCGGCCACTGCCCGGCCGCGATCGAGCACCTGGCGAGCGTGCTGCATCGCCGCCGTGGCGGCGCCCGTCTGGCCGCGGTGGTCATGGATGCGGCACCGGGTGCCGACGATGCGCCGCTGCTCGCCACGCCGCACTACCGCGTCACCGACCGGCTGTTCGCCTTCGACGGCCAGGCCGCGGCGCTGCGCTACCGCGTCAACCCCGCGTGGCGCGGCGTCACGCCTTATGTCGCGCTGCTGGCGCCGGGCCGGCCTGCACGCCTGGTGACCGGCGAGCCGTCGACCGACGAGCTGCGCGCCTGGCTCGATGCCGCGGCGGCCCGCTGAGCAGCGTCATGCGTCACGCGGTGCCCCGATCACAATCCACGGCGACACGGCCTGCGCCAGGCCACCGTGCCGACGTGTCTTCTTCACGGCCTGCAACAAGGAAGCAAGCGATGAACAAGTCTTTCAGCTGGGTGATGCTGGCCCTCGGCGCGGTGCTCGCCGCCCCGGCCCTGGCACAGACCACCGTGGCCAACGCCTGGGCGCGCGGCACCGTGCCGCAGCAACAGGCCAGCGGCGCCTTCATGCAGATCACCTCGGCCCAGGGCGGCAAGCTGGTGGCCGTGGCGTCGCCGGTGGCTGGCGTGACCGAGATCCACGAGATGAAGATGGAGGGCGGCATGATGAAGATGGGCGCTGTGCCCGTCCTCGACCTGCCGGCCGGCAAGACGGTCGAGCTGAAGCCGGGTGGCTACCACGTCATGCTGATGGGGCTGAAGCAGCAGCTCAAGGCCGGTGACCAGGTGCCGCTCACGCTGACCATCGAGGCCAGCGACGGCAAGAAGGAGACGTTGCAGCTCAGCGTGCCGGTCAAGGCCCTGGGCGCGAACTGACTTCAGGCGGCGCAGCGGCCGACCACGCTCAGCCCAAGGCCTTGAGCGCGAGCTTGATGCCTTCGCTGACCCCGACGTCGGCCGGCAGCTTCTTCAACGCCGCGCCGGCGTCCTTCTCGCTGTAGCCGAGCGCGACCAGCGCCTGCACGATGTCCGCCTGGGCTTCGGTGGCCACCTGGGCTGCCGGCAGGCCCAGGTCCGGCCCGAGCTTGCCCTTGAGCTCGAGCAGCAGCCGCTCGGCCGTCTTCTTGCCGATGCCCGGCACCTTCTGCAGCCGCGCGCCTTCCTGGCGCGAGATCGCGCCCGACAGATCGGCCACCGACAGCCCCGACAGGATGGCCAGCGCCGTGCGCGGCCCGACGCCGGAGATCTTGATCAGTTCGCGAAAGGTGCTGCGCTCGCTCGCCGTGAGAAAGCCGTAGAGCAGGTGCGCATCCTCGCGCACGACGAGGTGGGTGAGCAGCGTCACGCGCTCACCCAGCCCCGGCAGATTGAAGAACGTGCTCATCGGCACGTCGACTTCATAGCCGACGCCGTTGACATCGATGAGCACCAGCGGCGGGGATTTTTCCGCGAGCAAACCCGAGAGGCGGCCGATCATGGCGGCGGATTATCCGGGCCCCGGCTTGCCGAGCCTCAAACTTCATCAAAACGTGACCGCCTTGGCTGGAAGAGGGTCCGCTCGATTGTTAACATTTGTGAGCGAGGGATGGCCGCCGGTGGCCATCGGCCGGGCCGACCGGCCTGCGCGTGCAGCACGGTCACGCAGCGCCGAAACAGTCATCACATCGATCAGGGGGATTCCCAATGGTTTGGAACTTGGCGCGCCTGCCGGGCGTGCATACATGGTCACGCCTGCGCTGGATCGCGGGCGTGGCGATCGCCGGTGCACTCGCAGCCTGTGGCGGCGGTGGTGGTGGGAGCGATACGCCGTCTGCCACGGTCAGCGTCAGTGCGTCGTCGGTCACCTTGGCCGACAGTTACGAGGACGCGCAGTCGCCTGAATCCCAGACCTTGACCGTCAGCGTCAGCGGACATGGCATCGCCGGCGTCGGCCTGGCATTCGATCCGGCCTACCCGGTCGAGCCCTGGGTCGGTGCCGACATGGTGGGCAGCGCGTCGCCCTACACCGTGACCATCGGCCTGTCGGGCACGGCGGCCGTCGGTGACCACACGGCCCATCTGCTGGTGGGGGCGGTCGATGCGGACGGCAACGTCCTCGATGCAAAGCCGGTGACTGTGACCTACAAGGTTCTCGCACGCCTTCGAACCGATACCGCGTCGTTGAATTTCGAGGGTGTCAATGGCGCAACCCCACCCGCCGCCATGCACCCCGGGGTATGGGGTGAC
>NZ_DATFAN010000033.1:0-52198 GCF_035254525.1 Ideonella sp.
CTGCACGGCACGCCGGCGACGACGGCTTCGATGCAGCCGCCCGCGATCACTTCGGCAGGTTGGCGATCTGGCCCAGGAAGGGGTTGGCGGTGGCGAACCACAGCGCGATGCCGGTGCCGATGATGAACGCCGCGTCGATCAGGCCGGCCAGCAGGAACATCTTGGTCTGCAGCTCACCCATCAGCTCGGGCTGGCGCGCGGCCGACTCGAGGTACTTGCTGCCCATGATGCCGATGCCGATGCAGGCACCGATAGCGCCCAGACCGATGATCAGGCCGGCGGCGAGGGCAACAAAGCTGATGACTTCCATGGTGACTCCTAGTCGAAAAGGTTGTGTTGTGGAGGAAAAAAGGAAACGGGAGACGGCGGAAAGCGTGGCTGGCGCGCTCAGTGCGAGTCGTGCGCCTGGCCGATGTAGACCAGCGTGAGCATCATGAACACGAAGGCCTGCAGGGTGATGATCAGGATGTGGAAGATCGCCCAGGCGGAGCCGGCCACGATATGGCCGATGGCCAGGCCCAGGCCGGTGCCGAAGCCCACCGAGCCGAGTGCCCCGCCCATCAGGGCGATCAGCAGGAAGATCAGCTCGCCCGCATACATGTTGCCGAACAGACGCATGCCGTGCGAGACCGTCTTGGCGACGAACTCGATGATCTGCATCAGGAAGTTGAAGGGCGCCAGGGCCCAATGGTTGCCGAATGGCGCGGCAAAGAGCTCATGCACCCAGCCGCCGAAGCCCTTGATCTTGACGTTGTAGATCAGGCAGGTGATCAACACGCCGACCGACAGGCCCATGGTCACCGACAGGTCGGCCGTGGGCACCGAGCGCAGGTAGGCGTGGTGCGGGTCGCCGCCGGTGGCGCCGACGATCTTCTCCCAGATGAAGGGCAGCAGATCCACCGGCAGCAGGTCCATCGCATTCATCAGGAAGATCCAGAGGAAGACGGTCAACGCGAGCGGCGCGACGAGCTTGCGGCTCTGGGCGTTGTGGACGATGCCCTTGGCCTGCGACTCGACCATCTCGACCAGGATCTCCACCGCGGCCTGGAACCGACCCGGCACGCCGGAGGTGGCACTGCGTGCCGCGCGCCACAGGAAGAAGCAGCCGACGACACCCAGCAAGATGGCAAAGAACATCGAGTCCCAGGCGACCACGGACAGGTCGAACGGGCCGTGCAGCTCCTTGTTGCGAGCGTGCGTCAGGTGGTGAACGATGTACTCACCCGCGGTGGGTGCGTGTTCTGCGGCTTCTGCGGCGTGACCTTCGGCTGCCATGAATTGCTCGTCCGTTCTAACTGTTCAAGGCGCTCGACTTGTCGTCTTGCGCCCGCGCCAAGCAAGCGCGACCCAATACACCTTGATGCACAGCACCAGCGCCACCAGCAGGGCCGGCCAGCTCAGATGCGGCACCAGCTTCGGCGCACCGACCAGCAGCGCGACCGAAACCCCGATCTTGACCAACTCCCACAACATGAAGCTGACGGCGGAGACGCCGGGCGCCATGCTGCTGAGTCGGCTGGTCATGCCGCGAGCCATCAGGGCCCCCGGCAGCACCACCGTGGCGGCGCCATACAGCGCCGACCAGAAATACGACGGCTCACCCATCAGCAGCCACGCGAGCGCAGCCACGATGCCCCCGACCGCAGCCTGGGCCGCGACCACCCGCCACGGTGACACGGCGGGGTTTTCCGCCGCCAGGGCCTGAGCCTCTTCCCGGGTCAGGGCCTTGAACGGCGGCTTGGCGACCTCATCATCCCAATCGTTCCATCCGGCCCAGGGATCGTCTTGATCGGATCGGCCCGGTCGCGGCGTGCCTGTTGGGGCGGGCGGCGGGGCAGAGTGGGGGCGTTTGGGGGATGCGGTCGGCAAAGCCGCGGGATTATACGGGCAAACCCCTGCCCGACTCCAATCGCCTAGCCCGGGGCGCGTAGGGATCGCATAAGGACGTGCCGAAGAGGCGCGTGCAGTTACGGCGCGGTTACGGCGCCGACCGCCATCAGCCGAGGGCGAAGTTGACCGGCAGGCCGGGCACGTCGACCCGCATGCGCAACACCAGCCCGGCCCACGGCTGGGCCGCCAGCTCGTCTGCCGGCCGCTTCTCGCGTGCCGTGGTGATGTAGAGCGTCTTCAGGTCGGCGTCGCCGAAGCAGGCCATGGTCGCGCAGCGCACCGGCAGGCGCACCTCGCGCAGCACGCGGCCGTCCGGCGCGATGCGCAGCAGGCGCTGGCCCTCGAACATCGCGCTCCAGTAAGCGCCTTCGCTGTCGACGGCCGCGCCGTCGGGCCGGCCACCGTAGGCCTCGAGCGGCAGGCCCGGCTGCTTGACCGGGAACTGCAGGAACGGCCGACGGTTCGACACCGAGCCCTCCGCGGGATCGAAATCCAGCAGATCGATCCGATGGGTCTTGGTGTCGCTCCAGTACATCGTGCGCCCATCCGAGCTCCAGGCCAGGCCGTTGCTGACCGTGACGTCGCCAGCCATGCGCTGCAGCTGGCTGCCCGACCACCGGTACAGCGCGGCCAGCGCGGGCTCGCGCGGCTCGTAGATGGTGCCGACCCAGAAGCGCCCCTGTGGGTCGGCCTTGCCGTCGTTGAAGCGCTCGTGCGCCGGGTCGTAGGGCGGCTTGGCCAGCAGCCGGCGCTCACCGGTGGCGGGATCGAAGTGCCAGAGCCCGTCGCGCATCGCCAGCAGCAGGCCGCCGCCAAGCACCGGCGCCGCGCTGCCCGGCTCGCAGTCGAAGGCCCACTCCCGGTGGGCACCGCTGGCCGGGTGCCAGCGGTGCAGGCGCTTGCCCGGGATGTCGCACCAGTACAGCGCCGCCTCGATCGGGTGCCAGAACGGCGACTCGCCGAGCAGCGACGGCGGCACCGGCAGCGGCCGGGCTTCGAACAGGGGCTCCAGCTCGGTCACGCTCATACGTGCGCGACCTCCAGCGTCATCCAGGCCTCGAAGGCCTCGCCGGGTGCGAGCTTGCGCAGGCCGTGGGCCATCGGGTCGGCCATGTGGATCGCGTTGCTGACGTGGCTGACCGGCTCGACGCAGTAGTAGGGCTTGTTCTGCGGCGTGAAGACGACCAGGTAGGGCAGCGACGAGCGCAGGTTCATGCGCAGCTTCTCGTCGCGGATCTTCGCGTCGCCCTGCCAGCCTTCGAAGCAGTGATCGAAATCAAGATGGGCGATGTCGCCGTCGATGCCGGCTTGCGGGTGCTTGCGCGTCGGCAGGCCGCTGGCGTCGGGCTCCCAGCGCTCGGTCAGTTCGATGTGCAGCCGGCTGCGCGTGCGCTTGGGAAAGTACGGGTGCCACCCCAGCCCCACCGGCTGCGGCAGCGCGGCGCGGTTGGTCAGGTGCAGCCGCACCGTCAGCGACTCGGGCGTCAGCTCGAAGCGCTGGCGCAGCGCGAAGTCGAACGGCCAATGCGCATCGCCCACGTGCTCGTAGGCCAGTTCGGCGTTCACGCCGTCGCTCGACACCACCGACCACGGGCGCTGCCAGGCCACGCCATGCACCGAATGCGGGTTGTCGTCGAAGTTTTGCTGCGTGGTGTAGTCCTGCCCCTGCCAGCGGAAGCGGCGAAAGCCCAGCCGGTTCGAATACGGCGCGAGCGGGTAGCAACCCGAGGCACGCGACGAGTCGAGCGCCGCCGGCTCGGTGCTGCGCAGCACCGGCAGGTCGCCGAGCCACAAGCCGGCCATGCAGCCGCCAAGGTCCGGCCGCAGCGCGAGGCGAAGCTCACCGGCGGTGAGTTCGAGGGAAGTCGGGTTCGAAGCGATGGCGGGGCCCTCCGCAAGGTCGATGGGCGCGCCAGCGCGTGGCGCGTGATGGGTGGCGCCATCGAGTGGCGCGTACGGCGAATGCTACGCCGCCGGCCGACCCGCGCGGCTCACTCGCGCGCAAACAGGCGCTCGACGGCGATGTCGATCACCATGCCGCAGGCGCTGTAGATCAGCGAGCCGATCAGCGCGGCGGCGAAGCCGGCGACCTCGAAGCCCTCGAGCAGCGAGGCGGCCGACCAGAACATCAGCGCGTTGATGACGAACAGGAACAGGCCCAGGGTCAGCAGCGTGACCGGCAGCGTCAGCAGCACCAGCAGCGGCCGCACCAGCGTGTTCAGCAGGCCCAGCACCAGTGCCGCAATCAGCGCCGAGGCGAAGCTCGCCACCGTCACGCCGGGGTAGATGTTGGCCACCAGCAGCAGCGCCGCCGCAAGCAGCAACCAACGAACGATCAGCTTCATCGCAGGCGACTTCCTTTCTTGGGTGATGGCCACGCGCCGTGATGACGTGGCACGACGAGCGGCATTGTGCGGCGCCGATGCCCTCGTGAAAATACGGGTCACCGTATCGATTCGCTCCCAGGTGATGCCCAGGAGCGACAAATGCGGGTCACTTCGAGGGTGCAAAGCGTGTTTTACGAGGGAAAACGGCTTCTCAGCCCCTCGTACACGCAGTACCATTCGGGGCGCTGAGGAACCTGCGAGAAATGGAAGTCCATGCGGCTTCCACCCGGGCCCGGCACATCAACACCTCACTTGATGGAGAGAATCGACATGGCAACTGCGAAGAAGGCCGCTCCGGCCAAGAAGGCCGCTCCGGCGAAGAAGGCGGCGCCTGCCAAGAAGGCAGCGCCCGCGAAGAAGGCCGCCGCTCCGGCCAAGAAGGCCGCTCCGGCGAAGAAGGCGGCGGCCAAGAAGGCGGCTCCGGCGAAGAAGGCCGCTCCGGCCAAGAAGCGCACCCCGAACGCTGCGTTCATGAAGGCGATGACGCCCAGCGCTGCGCTGGCCGCGATCATCGGCGACAAGGCCGTGCCGCGCACCGAGGTGACGAAGAAGGTCTGGGAGTACATCAAGAAGAACGGCCTGCAGGACAAGGCCAAGAAGACGATGATCAATGCCGACGCCAAGCTGAAGGAAATCTTCAAGAAGGCGCAGGTCTCGATGTTCGAGATGACCAAGCTGATCAACAGCCATCTGAGCTGATCGCGCGGCGGCCGGCGGCCGCCTGCGCATGGAGAAGCCGGCATCACGCCGGCTTTTTTCTTTCTTGGGCTTCGGGCCTGCCGGGGCCGATCAGCCCGTGCCGCGGTGGCCGTCGATCACGCGGCGCACGTTGTCGAGCAGGTGCGTGAGGTCGATCGGCTTGGTCCAGTAGTCGTCGAAACCGGCGGCCCGGGCGGCGGCGATCTGCTCGCTCATCGCATCGGCCGACAGCGCCACGCACAGCAGGTCGGCGGTGGCCGGGTCGGCACGCACGCGGCGCAGCACCTCCAGGCCGTTCATGTCGGGCAGGTTCATGTCGATCAGCGCCAGGTCGGGCCGCAGCCGCGCGGCGAGCTCGACGCCGCTGGCACCATCGTGCGCGACATGCAGCGTCCACCCGGGCTGGGTGCGGAAGACCTCTTCCATCAGCAGCACGTTCAGCGGCTCGTCTTCGATGTAGAGCACGACCCGCCCATCGGTGCCCGCGGCCTCGGCCGTGCCGGCATCGCTGCCGGGGCGGGACGCGGCACCGCCATCGCCCGGCGCCGCGGCGCCGAGAAGCAGGCTGAAGCGGCTGCCGCGGCCGGGCTCGCTCGCGGCCCGGATATCGCCGCCCATCGCGCGCGCCAGACCGCGCGCAATCACCAGGCCGAGGCCGGTGCCGCCGACGCGCCGGCGCTCTGCACCCAGCCGATTGAAGGGCTGGAACAGTTGCGCCAGCTGGTCGGGCCGCAGGCCCTCGCCGTCGTCTTGAACATGGATTGCCAGCATCGTGTCGTCGACCGCCTCGACATCGACGGCCACACGGCCGCCGACGCGGTTGTACTTGATCGCGTTGGACAACAGGTTGACCAGGGCCTGCTCGAGCGCGGCCGCGTCGCCGCGCACGCACAGGCCCGCCGGGGCCGCCAGCGCGATCTGCACCGCACGGGCCGCCGCCAGGGGCTGGACCGCGTCGATGCCGGCCCGCAGCAGTGGCGCGAGCTCGATCGCCTCGTCACACAAGGTCAGCGCTCCCTGCTCGATGCGCGACAGGTCCAGCACGTCGTCGACCAAGGCCAGCAGCGCCTGACCGGCCTGGCGCATGCCGTCCAGCCGGTGGCGCTGCGCGCCGAGCAGCGGCTGCTCGCGGTCCAGCCCCATCAGCTGCGCAAAACCGAGGATCGCGTTCAGCGGCGTGCGCAGTTCATGGCTGACGCGCGACAGGAACTCGCTCTTCGCGCGGCTGGCGCGCTCGGCGCTGTCGTGCGCCAGGCGCAGCGCCTCGTGTGCGCGCAGCGCGTCCTGGGCCTGGTGGCGTTCGGTCACGTCCCAGGTGAAACCGTGGAACACGACCCGGCCATCGGGCTGGCATTCGGGCGTCGCCCGCGTCTCGAGCCAGCGGACGACGCCGTCACCCCGCCTGAAACGGTATTCGATGCGCGTCGGCTGCAGGTTCCGCATCGCGGCGCGGACGGCCCGGACCACGGCGGCGCGGTCCTGTGGCAGCACCCTGCGCAGCGCAGGCACGCTGGCGTCCTCGCCAGCGCCCGGGCCCCCGAACAGCCCGCGCAGACCCTCGTTCACATACAGATAGTGCGGCTGCGTGCCGTCGGCCTGCAGCCGCATCTGGAACGCCGCGCCTGGCAGTTGGGCCAGCAGCTTGTGCATGCGCTGGTCGCGCTCGCGCGTCTCGCGGGCGGCGAGCACCTGGCCGGTCACGTCGCGCGCGCTGCCGCGCCAGCCGCGCAGTGCGCCGTGCTCGTCGAGCACCGGCACCGCACTGCGCGAGACATAGAGACAACCGCGCCGCGGCGTGTCCAGGCGCGTGACCACGCGCGCGAGCGCCGCGCCCTGGGCCAGTCGGCCGTGCAGCGTGGCGCCCGAGCGCAGCGGCTCGCCGACGGCGTCGACACAAGGTTCGTCGGCCAACGGCAGGCCGATCAGTGCCGACGCCGGCACGCCGGTCAGGCGCTCCGCATCGTCGGACAGCCAGCGATGGCGCAGCTGTTCGTCGAGCTCCCACAGCCAGTCGCCGGAAGCGCGGGCCAGGTCCGCCAGACGGCGGCGTTCCTGGGCCAGGGCCTGGTTCGCATGCCGGGTGGCGAGCAGTGCCTCGGCCGCATGCGCGAGCTGGCCGAGCTGCTGGCGCTGGGCCGCGTCCAGCCGGTGCGGCCGCGGGCCGGCGACGCACAGTGTGCCGACCGCGTGGCCTTGCAGGCGCAGCGGCGCGGCCGCGTAGTAACGCCAGCCCTCGCTCGACGGGTGGCGGATGGCGCCGGCAAAGCGCGCATCGAGCAGGATGTCGGGGACCTCGAGGAAGGCGTTGTCAGCCACCGCGTGAGCGCAGATCAGCTGGGCGCGCGGCGCCATGCGCAGGCGGCTCGATGCACCGTCGGCCGCGTCGTCGCCATCGAACCCATCGACGCCGACCTGGCAGCCTTGCTCCGCGCCGAGCAGCGTGACGAGGCCGACCGGGCAGCCGCACAGCCGCCTCGCCGCGTCGGCCAGCGCGCGCAGCGCACCGACCGGCGCGGCGTCGCTCAGGCCGTCGGCCTGGGGGCTGAACCAGCCCAGGTCGCGAAGCGCCGCCTGGCGCTGGGGCTCGTCAACCGGCAGAGGCGCGGGTCGCCATGCCATGGTCCTGCTCCGAGAAGTTCGAGAGAGTCCGTGTGGTCTGGCGAATACCCGCCTGCGGCAAGCGGCGGCCACGCCAGCGAAAACCCTGGATTGTGGCGCAGACGTGGGCGGGCCGAACCGCGGCAAGCGCCAGACATTGACGGATTTGCCGGAACGCGCGCCCGACCTCCGTCAGGCGACGTCGAGCAGCGCTCTGAGGAAGTGGCCGGTGTGGCTGGCCGGGCAGGCGGCCACCCGCTCCGGCGTGCCTTCGGCCACCACGGTGCCGCCGCCGGCGCCGCCTTCCGGCCCCATGTCGATCAGCCAGTCGGCGGTCTTGATCACGTCGAGGTTGTGCTCGATCACGACGATGGTGTTGCCGGCGTCGCGCAGCTGGTGCAGCACCTGCAGCAACTGCGCGGTGTCGTGGAAGTGCAGGCCGGTGGTCGGCTCGTCGAGGATGTAGAGCGTGCGGCCGGTGTCGCGCTTGCTGAGTTCCAGCGCCAGCTTCACGCGCTGCGCCTCGCCGCCCGACAGCGTGGTCGCGCTCTGGCCGAGCGTGATGTAGCCCAGGCCCACGTCGAGCAGGGTCTGCAGCTTGCGGGCGATCGTCGGCACGGCGCTGAAGAAGGTGTTGGCTTCCTCGACCGTCATGTCCAGCACCTGCGCGATGTTGCGGCCCTTGTAGAGAATCTCCAGCGTCTCGCGGTTGTAGCGCTTGCCGTGGCAGATGTCGCAAGGCACGTAGACATCGGGCAGGAAGTGCATCTCGACCTTCAGCACCCCATCGCCCTGGCAGGCCTCGCAGCGGCCGCCCGAGACATTGAACGAGAAGCGCCCGGCACCGTAGCCGCGCTCGCGTGCCGTCGGCACTTCGGCGAACAGCTCGCGGATCGGCGTGAACAAGCCCGTGTAGGTGGCCGGGTTCGAGCGCGGCGTGCGGCCGATCGGGCTCTGGTCGACGTTGATGACCTTGTCGAAGGCCTCGAGCCCCTCGATCGCGTCGTGCGGCGCGGCCTCGGCGTGGCTGTTGTAGAGCTTGCGCGCGACCGCGGCGTACAGCGTGTCGTTGACCAGCGTGCTCTTGCCCGAACCCGACACGCCGGTGACGCAGGTGAACAGCCCGACCGGGATCTCCACCGTCACGCCCTTCAGGTTGTTGCCGCGGGCGTTGACGATCTGCAGCTTGGGCGCGGCCTCGCCCGCCGGCCGCGGCGCGCGCGGCGGCGCCGCGATCTTCAGCAGGTGGCCGAGGTACTGGCCCGTCAGCGACTCGGGCGTCGCCGCCACCGCATCGGGCGTGCCGGCAGCGATGACCCGGCCGCCGTGCACGCCGGCGCCGGGGCCCATGTCGATGCACCAGTCGGCGGCACGGATCATGTCCTCGTCGTGCTCGACGACGAGCACCGAATTGCCGAGGTCGCGCAAGTGCTTCAGCGTGCCGATCAGGCGCTCGTTGTCACGCTGGTGCAGGCCGATGCTGGGCTCGTCGAGCACGTACATCACCCCCGTCAGGCCCGAGCCGATCTGGCTGGCCAGCCGGATGCGCTGGGCCTCGCCGCCGGACAGCGTGTCGGCACTGCGATCCAGGCTCAGGTAGTTCAGGCCGACGTCGTTGAGGAATTTGAGCCGCGAGCGGATCTCGCGCACGACCTTGTCGGCGATCTCGGCCTTGGCGCCTTGCAGCCGCAGGCCTTCGAACCAGGCCAGGGCGTCGGCCAGCGTCAGGTGCTCGGCCTCGTAGATCGGCTTGCCGCGCTGCGCCTCGGTGCCGGGCAGGAAGACGTGGCGCGCCTCGCTCTTCAGCCGCGTACCGTGGCAGTGCGCGCAGGGCTTGGCGCTCTGGTAGCGCGCGAGGTCCTCTCGCACCGCGACCGAATCGGTCTCGCGGTAGCGGCGCTCGAAGTTCGGCAGGATCCCCTCGAACGGGTGCGAGCGCTTGACGACCCGCGTGCGGCCGCCCTTGCCCTCGGCCTCGTAGAGGAACTCGATGTCCTCGTCGCCCGAGCCGAACAGCAGCACCCGCTGCGCCGTCTCGGGCAGCGCTTCGAAAGGCTGCTCGATGTCGAAGCCGTAGTGCGAAGCGACACTCTCCAGCAGCGAGAAGGTGTAGGCGTTGCGACGGTCCCAGCCCTTGACCGCGCCGGCGGCCATCGACAGCGTCGGGAAGGCGACGACCCGCTCGGGGTCGAACACCGTCTGCACGCCCAGCCCGTCGCAGTGCGGGCAGGCGCCAACCGGCGAGTTGAACGAGAACAGCCGCGGCTCGAGCTCGGGCAGCGAGTAGCTGCACACCGGGCAGCCGAAGCGCGACGAGAACAGGTGCTCGCGTCCGACGCCCCCAAGGCGCTCCGCGCCGGCCCCCCGCGGGGGCGCGCCCCCGTCTAGGGGCGGCCCGTCGACGGGGGCATCCATCTCGAGGGCGATCGCGCGGCCGTCGGCCACGCGCAGTGCGGCCTCGAAGCTCTCGGCCAGGCGCTGCTTGATGTCGGGCCGGGTCTTGAGCCGGTCGATCACGACGTCGATGTCGTGCTTCTCGGTCTTCTTCAGTTTCGGCAGTTCGGTCGCCTCGACGATCTGGCCGTCGACCCGGAAGCGCACGTAGCCCTGGGCTTGCCAGTCGGCGAAGGCCTCGACGAACTCGCCCTTGCGGTCGCGCACGACCGGCGCCAGCACCATCAGCCGCGTTTCCTCGGGCAGCGCGAGCACCGCGTCGACCATCTGGCTGACACTCTGCGCAGCCAGCGGCAGGTCGTGCTCGGGGCAGAACGGTGTGCCGGCGCGCGCGTACAGCAGGCGCAGGTAATCGTGGATCTCGGTCACCGTGCCGACCGTCGAGCGCGGGTTGTGGCTGGTCGCCTTCTGCTCGATGCTGATGGCCGGCGACAGGCCCTCGATCACGTCGACATCGGGCTTGTCCATCAACTGCAGGAACTGCCGCGCGTAGGCCGACAGGCTCTCGACATAGCGCCGCTGGCCTTCGGCATACAGCGTGTCAAAGGCCAGGCTGGACTTGCCCGAGCCCGACAGGCCGGTGATCACCACCAGTGCGTGCTTCGGGATGTCGAGGTCGATGTTCTTGAGGTTGTGCGTGCGGGCCCCACGCACGCGGATCGCGGGCGTGCCTTCCGGGAACGGAATGTGAATCGCGGGGCCATCTGGCCCGTGAGGGCCTTCACGGCGGTCAATGAGGCGGTTGTCGGTGTCGGGCATGGGGTGGCGAAGGGCAACCGGTCATGATACCCAGCCCGCCCCTGGCCGCGCCAGGGCGCGGATTCGCCCCCGCCCAGGCGACGGCCCGCCCGAGATTCCGCGGCTCCACGGAAGTTCACAATTTATTGCGCCCGTGCCATTTGCTTGTCATCCATGACAACCGGACGGGCGTTGACCGAGCATGCTTCAGCCCTTCCTGGGAGCTTTCCCGGCTCACATGGTCAGAACCATGCAAAAGTCAGCACTCACTAATCGACATCCGCACACGCCCGATACCAAGCGGCTGTTGCCGCCGCCGGACAAGGGGCAGAAGTTCGAGCCCTTCTGGACCGCCGCGTTCGGCAGCGACCGGCAAAGCCTCGAGCGCCAACAGAAGTCCGACCAGAAGCGCTGAGCCGCTTACGCGCTCGGGGCACCGGCACGCGCCGGCACCGGGCGGGCGCGCCAGCGCGGCGGCGGCGTCAGGCCAGCCCGTCGGAGGCGCGCATCGCCGGCATCCACGGCCGCACGGCCACCCGCAGCAGCCCGGATCGCACGGCCGGGTCATTCTCCGCAAACGCCACCAGGTCCTCCAGCAGCATGCCGGGGCGCGCGATCATCATGCCGCCACCGTCGCTGTCGAGAAACGGCCCGCCGGCGCCGAGCTGCCCGCTTTGCAGCAGCCCGCGGTAATGGTCGATGTGGCCCTGCAGTCCGGCTTGTTCGAACATCGGCCGCCCCGGCTCCCAGGCCGGCCCGGGGTGGTGGAAGACGACCAGACAGGTGGGCGGCGGGGGCATGGCGCGCTTCCTTTCGGGCAAGGCGGGATATCAGGCTTCCAGCGCTTCGAGCACGCGCAGGATCTGGCGGCCGTAGGCCTCCAGCTTCTTCGCACCGACGCCGCTGATGCCGGCCAGCGACGACATCGAATCGGGCGATTCGGCGGCCATCTGCGCCAGCGTGGCGTCATTGAACACGATGTAGGCCGGCAGGTTGTGCTCGCGCGCAACCTCGCTGCGCCAGGTCTTCAAGGCAGCGAAGCGCGCTTGGCCGGCCGCGTCCAGCGTCGCCGCGGCGCGCGGCACCTTGGGCGCGGCACCCGACTTGGCGCGTGAGCCGCGCGTGCGCGGGGTCGGCTCGCGGGGCTCGCGCAACTCGATCCGGACCTCGCCGCGCAGCACCGCGCGGGCGCTCTCGGTCAGCGCCAGCGTGTTGTACTCGCCCTCGCTGGCCAGGTGGCCGAGCGCGATCAGCTGGCGGACCACGCCGCGCCACTGGGCCTCGGACAGATCGGCGCCGATGCCGAAGGTCGTGAGTTGCTCGTGCCCGCGCTCGCGGGTCTTGTCGGTCGATTTGCCGCGCAGCACGTCGATCAGGTGGCCGGCGCCGTAGCCGATGCCCGAGTGCTGCCGGAAGCGGTAGATGCACGACAGGGCCTTGCGCGCCGCCTCGGTCGCATCCCAGCGCTGCGGCGGGTTCAGGCAGTTGTCGCAGTTGCCGCAACGGTAGCCGGCGGCCTGGTTCTCGCCGAAGTAGGCCAGCAGCCGCTGGCGCCGGCAGTCCAGGCTCTCGGCCAGCGCCAGCAGCGCATCGAGCTTGCCGACCTGCAGGCGCTTGAAATCCTCGCCGGCGGTGCTCTCGTCGATCATGCGGCGCTGGTTGACGACGTCGGCCAGGCCGTAGGCCATCCAGGCGTCCGCCGGCTCGCCGTCGCGCCCGGCGCGGCCGGTCTCCTGGTAGTAGCCCTCGATGTTCTTCGGCAGGTCCAGGTGGGCGACGAAACGCACGTCGGGCTTGTCGATGCCCATGCCGAAGGCCACCGTCGCGACCATCACGATGCCGTCCTCGCGCAGGAAGCGGTCCTGGTGGCGGCGCCGCACATCAGCTTCCAGCCCCGCGTGGTAGGGCAAGGCGGTCAGGCCTTCGGCGTTCAGCCATTCGGCCGTCTCCTCGACCTTGCGCCGGCTCTGGCAGTAGACGATGCCGGCGTCGCCCTCGTGCTCGTCGCGCAGGAAGCGCAACAGCTGGGTGCGCGCGTTGTCCTTCTCGACGATGGTGTAGCGGATGTTCGGCCGGTCGAAGCTGGCGACGAAGGCGCGCGCGCCGCCCAGCTGCAGCCGCTCGACGATGTCGGCGCGGGTGTGCTCGTCGGCCGTGGCCGTGAGCGCGATGCGCGGCACGCCCGCGAAGCGCTCGGCCAGCATGTCAAGCTGCAGGTATTCCTCGCGGAAATCGTGGCCCCACTGGCTGACGCAGTGCGCCTCGTCGATCGCGAACAGGCTCAGCCGGCCACGTTCGTGCAGCGAATCGAGCATCGCCAGGAAGCGGGGGTTCGTGATCCGTTCCGGCGCGGCATAGAGCATCACCAGCCGGCCGGACAGCAGCTCGCGCTCCACCGCCTGCGCGCCGGCGCTGTCGAGGGTCGAGTTGAGGAAGGCAGCGTGCACGCCGGCCTCCTCCAGCGCACCAACCTGGTCATGCATCAGCGCGATCAAGGGGCTGACGACGATCGTCACGCCCTTCCCCGCGCGGTGGCGCGCGATCGCCGGCACCTGGTAGCACAGGCTCTTGCCGCCGCCGGTGGGCATCAGCACCAGGGCGTCGCCGCCGGCGATCACGTGGTCGACGATGTCGCCCTGGTGCCCCCGGAAGCGGGCATAACCGAAGACCTCGTGCAGCAGCTCGGCGGGGTCGGCGACGGGTGGATTCGACAGCATGGGCCACGATGGTACCGGGCCGGCCGCGGGCGGCGCCCGGCCGGCCTGCCTAGACAAGCCGGGCAAGTAGGGGGGTCGGTGTGGCGAAAGCGCCAACTCCCGGGTTGGTCCCGACAGCTTGGCGCTTGACGGCCCCGAACAATGGCCGCCACTCGGCGCAGCGTGCCGGTGGCAGGCTTCTTGCAGCGGCCGCCGCCGTCGCCCAGCGACGTAAGGGGCGGCGGCGGCCCACGAGGCCCCGCCGTGAGAGTGAAGTTCCTTAGGAGGAAGCATGTTCCAGCGCACCAGGCTCTGTACACACTTGTTGCTGGCATTCGGCGCCATTCCGGCGTTCGCGCAGGATGCCCCGGCCCCCGTTCAGCGGGTCGAGATCACCGGCTCGTCGATCAAGCGCGTCGATTCCGAAACCGCGCTGCCGGTGACCGTGATCACGCGCGAGCAGATCGAGAAGAGCGGCGCCGTCACGGTCCAGGACCTGATCCACCACGTGGCCGCCAGCGGCGCGATGTTCGCCGACACGACGCAAGGGGCCGGCTACGCCACCGCCAACGCCAACCTGCGCGGCCTGGGCTCCAGCTCGACGCTGGTGCTGTTGAATGGCCGGCGCCTGGCCAACTTCGCATTCGGCTCGGTCGGCGGCAACGTCGCGGTCGACCTGAACAGCATCCCCTTCGCCGCGCTGGAGCGCATCGAGGTGCTGCGTGACGGCGCTTCGGCCGTGTACGGCTCCGATGCCGTCGGCGGTGTGATCAACTTCATCACGCGGAAGAACTTCAAGGGCGGCGAGATCAGCATCCGCTACGGCGACACCGAGGCCGGCATCGGCGGCACCGAATCCGGCGGCAGCATCGCCTTCGGCCTGGGCGACCCGGCGGTCGACAAGTTCAACCTGCTGATCACCGCCAACATCCAGAAGCAGACCCGCGTCAAGGCCGTCGACCAGCAGTGGTACATGCGCGGCCTGACCGAGATCCCCGGCTCGTCGCCGCCGACATCCGGCCGCGCGTTTCCGGGCCGCTTCTGGGACATGTTCGACACGATCAGCCCGGGCGCCTATGTCAACGACGGCACCACGACCAACCCGAACCTGGCCGGCTGCGACCCGACCTACACCGTGGTGCAGGAGTTCTCCAACGACGACGGCACGCCCTACCTGACGCCGGGCGGCCAGCAGGCCAAGGCCTGCCGCTTCATCTACGCCGCGGCGCTGGACAACTTCCCCGATTCGGAGCGCGGCGACATCTTCGCCCGCTTCAGCTACGACCTCGGCAACGACACCGAGCTGTACGCCGAAGGCTCGTACGCGCGCAACCACAACATCGGGCGCGTGGCGCCGGTGCCGATCTCGAACGACGCCGGCCACATCAACGCCGAGACCGGCGAGTACCCGCACTTCGCGATGCCGGTCACCAGCCCGTACTTCCCGCGCGAGCTGCTCGAGACGCTGGGCTACACCATCCCGGCCGACGGCACGATGGTCGACGTGATGCTGCGCTCGGTGCCGGTGGGCAACCGCATCAACGACAACCTCAACGAGCAGACCCGCTTCGTCGGCGGCCTGCGCGGCGTGGCCGGTGGTTGGGACTACGACACCGGCGTCGTCTGGGCCCAATCCAGCGGCCACCTCGAGTACCGCGGCTACATCAACGAGCCGAGGTTCCTGGCGGCGCTGGCCACCGGCAACATCAACCCCTTCGGCCCGATGGACGCCGCTGGGGATGCACTGCTGCGCTCGACGCTGATGGAAGGCCCGATGCGCGAGTCGACCAGCACCGTCACCAGCGTCGATGCCAAGGCTTCGCGCGACCTGATGGCGATGGCCGGCGGCCAGATGGCCGTGGCCGTCGGCGTCGACCTGCGCCGCGAGGAGGCCGACGACAAGCCGGTCAACGACGACTACCGCCAGGGCCTGCACATCGGCGGCGAAGGCTCGGTGCCGGCCACGAAGGCCTCGCGCAACGTCTACGCGGCCTACAGCGAACTGGTGATGCCTTTTGCCAAGGGCGTCGAGGCGACCGTGGCCGCGCGCTACGACCACTACTCCGATTTCGGCAACACCTTCAACCCGCGCGCCTCGATCCGCTGGCAGCCGAGCCGGGAGGTGGTGCTGCGTGCCTCGGCCGGCACGGGCTTCCGTGCACCGACGCTGTGGGACGTGCACGCGCCGCCGGCCTTCACCAACACCGCCAACTCGCTGAACGACCCCGACTGCCCCCTGGTCACGACGCCGCCGCAGGCGCGCTGCGCAACCCAGTTCACGGTGCGCAACTCGTCGTCGCTCGATCTGAAGCCCGAGAAATCGCGCCAGTGGGCCATCGGCGCGGTGCTCGACCCGATGCCCTGGCTGTCGACCACGATCGACTACTGGCACATCGAGAAGAAGGACCAGATCGGCCAGGTCACCGGCGACTCGATCATGTCCGACCCGTCGCTGTATACCCAGTACAACGACCGCATCCACCGCGGGACCGATGGCTACATCACCTTCATTGACCAGCCGGTGGAGAACCTCGGCGGGCTGCGCACCTCGGGCGTCGACCTGTCGGTGCGCACGCGCTGGAATTTCGGCGAGTGGGGCAAGTTCGGCGTCGAGTTCGACGGCACCTACCTGACCCAGTGGGAGCAGCAAAGCGGCAAGGGCCTGCCCTTTGTCAACTACCTCGACACGGCCGGCGACGGCGGCGCCGTCCAGCCCGTGCCGCGCTGGCAGCACACGCTGGCCGGCGAGTGGCAGTGGGGCACCTGGGGCGTGCGGCTGGAGAACGTGTTCGTCAAGGGCTGGACGGAATCGGCCGGCCTGGTCGAGGCCAACGTGGGCGTGGCGGTCGACCACAAGGTCGCCGATACCAGCCGCTTCAACCTGGCGGTCACCTACACCGGCTTCGACCACCTGACGCTGCGCGCCGGCGCACGCAACCTGTTCGACGCCGACCCGCCGTTCACCGCGGTCTCGTCCTACGGCTCGCACGCCGCGGGCTTCGCCGGCTCGTTCGCCGACCCGCGCGGCCGCATCTGGTACGCCGCCGCGACCTACAAGTTCTGAGACCGGCCTGCACGGCCGGCTCGCCGGCCCCGCGACCCGCGCCATGTGCGAGTTGCCCGAACGCCCCGCCCCGCGGGGCGTTTTTTCTTTGGCGCGCGCTCGCCGGTGCCGTTGCGGTTTCTCAAGTGGCGGCGCAGCGCCCGCCAGTATGTTGACCGGGTCGACTTCCTCCGGTCAATTGCATACCCTACTGGGTATGTGATAGCATACCGCCATGGGTATACAAGAAAACTCCTCTGCGCGCATCCGGCCGGCCGTGCTCGGGCGCGGCGTCGCCTGGCTGCTCGCTGCCAGCACCGCCTTCGGTGCGATGGCGGCCGCCCCGATCAACGTTCCGACCGTGGCCGTGGGGCCGGCTGCCACCGGCGGCAGCGTCGAATTCGACGCCACGCTGCAGGCGGTCCGCCAGGCGACCGTGGCGGCCCAGTCGGGCGGCAACGTGCTGGCGCTGCTCGTCAAGGCGGGCGATTCGGTGCGCGCCGGCCAGGTGCTGGCCCGGCTGGACGACCGCGATACCGCGGCCGGCCTCGCACGCAGCGACGCCGGCGTGACCCAGGCCGAGGCCGAGGCGCGCAACGCCCGCCTGGCCGCGGAGCGCTCGCGCGAGCTGCGCACGCAGGGATTCATCAGCCAGGCCGCGCTCGACAGCGCCGAGACCCAGGCCCGCGCCGCCCAGGCCGGCCTGCAGCAGGCCCAGGGCGCGCGGCGCCAGGCCGCGCTGGCCCACGGCTTCACCACCGTCACCGCGCCGTTCGACGGCATCGTGCTGGCGACCCACCTCGAAGCCGGCGACCTCGCCAGCCCGGGCCGCCCGATCCTCACGCTGTACGCCCCCGGCGCCTTGCGCGCCGTGGTGCAGGTGCCGGCCTCGCGCGCCGGCGTGCTGCGCGGCGCCAAGGCGACGCCCCAGGTCGAGTTGCCGGCCGCCGGCGAGCAGGCCGCGCGCTGGGTCGCGCCGCTGCGCAGCACCGAGTTGCCTGGCGCGGACCCGGTGGCACAGACCGTCGAGTGGCGGCTGGACCTGCCGGCCGATGCCGCCGGCCGGCCCGGCCAGAGCGTGCGGGTGCGCGCCACCGGCGCCGCACCCACTGCCGCCGCCGCGGCGGGCGGCCCGCTGACCGTGCCGGCGGGCGCACTGCTGCGCCGCGGCGAGCTGACCGCCGTCTACGTGGCGCGTGAAGGCGGCTTCACGCTGCGGGCGGTGCGTGCCGGCACGCCGACCGCCGATGGGCGCGTCGCGGTCCTGGCCGGCCTGAAGCCCGGCGAGGCGGTGGCCGCCGATGCCGAGCGTGCCGGCCTTGCCGGTGCCGTGCCGGCTCGTTGAGGCGCGCGTGATGCACGACACCGCTTCGCCCGCTCCCGCCCTCGGTATCTCGGGCCGCTTGGCCCGCGCCTTCCAGACGAATGCGCTGACGCCGCTGCTCGCGCTGGTGCTGATGCTGCTCGGCCTGTTCGCCGTGCTGGTCACGCCGCGCGAGGAAGAGCCGCAGATCAACGTCACGATGGCCAACGTGCTGATCCCCTTCCCTGGGGCCAGCAGCGCCGATGTACAGGCCATGGTCGCCCGCCCGGCCGAGCAGGTGCTCGGCCAGATCGCCGGCATCGAGCACACCTTCTCGGTCTCCCGCCCCGGGCTGGCGGTGATCACGGTGCAGTTCCAGGTCGGCGTGCCGCGCACCGAGGCGCTGGTGCGCCTGTACGACGTGCTGAACGCCAACCAGGACTGGCTGCCGCGTGACCTCGGCACGCTGACGCCGATCGTCAAGCCGACCGGGATCGACGACGTGCCCGTCGTCGCCGTCACGCTGTGGGCGAAGGACGGGCGCCCGGCGCTCGAGCTGCAGTCGGTCTCGGCCACGCTGGAGGCCGAGCTCAAGCGCGTGGCCGGCACGCGCGAGGTCAAGACCATCGGCGCGCCGGGCCGCGCGGTGCAGGTGCAGCTCGACCCGTCGCGGCTGCGCGAGCGCGGTGTCGATGTGCTGCGCCTGAAGCAGACGCTGGCCGCGGCCAACCTCGGCATGCCGGCCGGCACGGTGCTGCAGGCCGGTGGCGACCAGGCGCTGGCGGTCGAGACCGGCGAGTTCCTGCGCTCGGTCGACGAAGTCGGCGACCTCGTCGTCGGCTCCAGCAACGGCAAGCCGGTCTACCTGCGCGAGGTGGCGCGCCTCGAGGCCGGCAGCGCCCAGACCAGTCACTACGTCTGGTTCACGCCGGGCGCCGCCGCATCCGCGCCGGGCACCAGCGCCGGCGCCGCGCTGCCAGCCGTCACGCTGCAGGTCACGAAGAAGCCCGGCGTCAATGCCGTCGACGTCGCGCAGGCGGTGCGTGCGCGGCTGGCCGAGTTGCACGGCACGGTGATTCCCGACGGCATCGAGGCCACCGTCACGCGCGACTACGGCGAGACCGCGGCCGAGAAGGCCAACAAGCTGATCCAGAAGCTGGCGTTCGCCACGGGCTCGGTGATCCTGCTGGTCGGCCTGGCGCTGGGCCGGCGCGAGGCGGTGATCGTCGGCGCCGCGGTGATCCTGACGCTGACCGCCACGCTGTTCGCGTCCTGGGCCTGGGGCTTCACGCTGAACCGCGTGTCGCTGTTCGCGCTGATCTTCTCGATCGGCATCCTGGTCGACGACGCGATCGTGGTGGTCGAGAACATCCACCGCCACCAGCAGCTCGAGCCGCACAGGACCCTGGCCGAGATCATCCCGGCCGCGGTCGACGAGGTCGGCGGGCCGACGATCCTGGCCACGCTGACCGTCATCGCCGCGCTGCTGCCGATGGCCTTCGTGTCCGGCCTGATGGGGCCGTACATGAGCCCGATCCCGATCAACTCGAGCCTGGGCATGGCGCTGTCGCTGGCGATCGCGTTCACCGTCACGCCCTGGCTCGCACTGAAGCTGATGAAGCCACACGGGGCTGGGCACGGCGGCGCCGCGGCGGCACCGCGCGGCCTGGCCGCACGCCTGCCGGGCTTCTTCACCCGCGTGCTGGGCCCGCTGCTGGCCAGCGCCCGCAAGCGCTGGCTGCTGCTGGGCGGCATCTTCGCGGCGCTCGCGCTGTCGGTCGGCCTGGCGGTGGTGCAGTGGGTCGTGCTGAAGATGCTGCCCTTCGACAACAAGTCGGAGTTCCAGCTCGTCGTCGACATGCCCGCCGGCACGCCGCTGGAGGACACCGCCGCCGCGCTGCAGGCCCTGGGCTCGCACCTGGCGGCGCAGCCCGAGGTGCTGCACCTTCAGGGCTACGCCGGCACCGCCAGCCCGATCACCTTCAACGGCCTGGTGCGCCAGTACAACAACCGCGCCGATGCCGAGCAGGGCGACCTGCAGGTCAACCTGGTCGACAAGCACCACCGCGACGAGAAGAGCCACGCGATCGCGCTGCGCCTGCTGCCCGCACTGGAGAAGATCGCCGCCGCCCACCACGCCCGCATCAAGCTGGTCGAGGTGCCGCCCGGCCCGCCGGTGATGAGCCCGCTGGTGGCCGAGGTCTACGGCCCCGACGAAGCCGGCCGCCAGCAGCTCGCCGAGCGCCTGCGCCAGGCCTTCGCGGCCACGCCCGGCATCGTCGCGATCGACACCTCGCTGAAGGCCGATGCGCCGCGGGCCTTCCTGCGCGTGAACCGACAGCGTGCCGACAGCCTGGGCATCCCGGTGGCGACGATCGCACAGACCGTGCAGGGCGCGCTGTCGGGCGCCGACGCCGCCTATCTGCACGACGGCCACAGCAAGTACCCCGTGCCGCTGCGGCTGCAGCTGCCGCGCGAATCGCAGGTCGGCCTGGACGCGCTGCTCGCGCTGCCGCTGCGCGCCGCGAACGGGCAGCTGGTGCCGCTGTCGGAGCTGGTGCGCGTCGAGCGCGGCGTGATCGACAAGCCGCTCTACACCAAGGACCTGCAGGGCGTGAGTTACGTGTTCGGCGACATGGCCGGCGGCACCGACTCGCCGCTGTACGGCCTGTTCGCGATCCGCAGCCAGCTCGCAAAGGCCGCGCTGCCCGGCGCCGGCGAGATCGGCGAGTACTGGATCCGCCAGCCGAGCGACCCCTATCGCCAGTACGCGATCAAGTGGGACGGCGAATGGCAGGTCACCTACGAGACCTTCCGCGACATGGGGGCGGCCTATGCCGTGGGCCTGGTGCTGATCTACCTGCTGGTCGTCGCGCAGTTCAAGAGCTACCTGACGCCGCTGATCATCATGGCGCCCATTCCGCTGACGATGATCGGCGTGATGCCCGGCCACGCGCTGCTCGGCGCGCAGTTCACCGCGACCTCGATGATCGGGATGATCGCGCTGGCCGGCATCATCGTGCGCAACTCGATCCTGCTGGTCGACTTCATCGAGCTGCAGACCGCGCGCGGCATGGACTTCGCGCAGGCCGTGACGAGCGCTGCCGCGGTGCGCGCGCAGCCGATCGCGCTGACCGCCGTCGCGGCAATGACCGGCGGCTTCTTCATCCTCGACGACCCGATCTTCAACGGGCTCGCGGTGTCGCTGATCTTCGGCATCGGCGTGTCCACGGTGCTGACGCTCGTCGTGATCCCGGTCCTGTATTTCGCGGTGTACCGGCACCGCCACGCTTCCCCCATTGTGAACAGGCCTTAGAGCCGAGAAGGAGACAGCCATGGCCCACATCGTCATCCTCGGCGCCGGCATCGGCGGCATGCCCGCGGCCTATGAAATGCGCGACAAGCTGCCCAAGGCGCACCGCATCACGGTCGTCAGCGCGGTCGACTACTTCCAGTTCGTGCCCTCGAACCCGTGGATCGCCGTGGGCTGGCGCCAGCGCGACGACATCGTGCTGAAGGTCGGCCCGCTGCTGGCCAAGAAGGGCATCGATTTCGTCGCCCAACCAGTGACGAAGATCGACGCCCCGGCCAACCGGCTGACACTCGCCAACGGCGACGCGCTGGACTACGACATCCTCGTCATCACCACCGGCCCGAAGCTGGCCTTCGACGAGGTGCCCGGCGCCGGCCCCGCCGCGCACGGCGGCGGCGGCCACACCCACTCGGTGTGCACGGTCGACCATGCCGAGGCCTTCTGGCGCGACTACCAGGAGTTCCTGAAGTGCCCCGGCCCGATCGTGATCGGCGCGATGCCGGGCGCGAGCTGCTTCGGCCCGGCCTACGAGTTCGCCTTCATCGTCGATGCCGACCTGCGCAAGCGCAAGCTGCGCCACCAGGTGCCGATGACCTTCGTCACCAGCGAGCCCTACATCGGCCACCTCGGCCTGGGCGGCGTGGGCGACTCGAAGTCGATGATGGAGTCCGAGCTGCGCAGCCACGACATCAAGTGGATCACCAACGCCAAGACCAGCAAGGTCGAGGCCGGCAAGCTGTTCACCACCGAGCTCGACGACCAGGGCCAGCCGCGCAAGGAGCACGAGGTCGGCTTCAAGCTTGCGATGATGCTGCCGGCCTTCAAGGGCGTGGACCCGGTCGCCGCGGTGCCCGGCCTGTGCAACCCGCGCGGCTTCGTGCTGATCGACGAGCACCAGCGCAGCAAGGCCTTCCGCAACATCTACGCGGCCGGCGTCTGCGTCGCGATCCCGCCGGTCGAAGCGACCCCCGTGCCCACCGGCGCGCCCAAGACCGGCTACATGATCGAGACCATGGTCAGCGCGATCGTGCACAACATCGCGGCCGACCTGGCCGGCCAGCCGGCCGACACCAAGGCCACCTGGAACGCGATCTGTCTGGCCGACATGGGCGACACCGGGGCGGCCTTCGTCGCCCTGCCGCAGATCCCGCCGCGCAACGTGAACTGGTTCAAGAAGGGCAAGTGGGTCCACCTGGCCAAGATCGCCTTCGAGAAGTACTTCCTGTCGAAGATGAAGTCAGGCACCTCCGAGCCCGTGTACGAGAAGTACGTGCTGAAGGCGCTGGGCATCGTCCGGCTCGTCGACCACCGCTGATTCCCCCACCTATCCCGAGGATTTCATTCCATGACCATCGATCGCCTGATCCACATCTTCGCCGGCAGCTTCATCCTGCTGTCGCTCGCGCTGGGCATTCCCGGCAGCCCGCTGTTCGTCAGCCCCTGGTGGCTCGCGTTCACGGCCTTCGTCGGCGCGAACCTGCTGCAGTACGGCTTCACCGAGGTCTGCCCGCTGGGCTGGATCCTCGGCAAGCTCGGCGTGCCACGCACCTGTTCACGCTGAGTCGCTCAACCCGATTCCCCACTGCCACGCTGCGAGCAACGACAATGGCCCCTCCGATACCCCCGACGGCACCCCCTGCGACGGAGTCCTGCGCCATGGCCATGCTCACAGATGACAAGACCCGCACCGACCTGCTCAACCGACTCAAGCGCGCCGAAGGCCAGCTGCGCGGCGTGCAGCGCATGATCGAGGAGGGCCAGCCCTGCCTCGACATCGCGAGCCAGATGGCCGCCGTGCGCAAGGCGCTGGACAGCACCTACGTGCGCATGACGGTGTGTTTCATGCAGCAGGAGCTCGGCTCGCGTCTGGGCACCAGCGACAAGAACCAGAAGCAGCTCGCCGAAGTGCTCGACGAGGTCCAGGCCTTGCTTGGCAAAGTGCGCTGAGACTCCGAAAGAACCCGACCCGATGACCGCCCCGATCGAGACCGTCCGCCTGACCCAGCGCCAGGATTACCAGTTCGACGTCCATTTCGCCGACGCGCTGCCCCCGCTGCGCGCCGACGAGCCACCGCCGCTCGGCCAGGGCCAGGGCCCGTCGCCGGTGCAGCTGCTCGCGGCGGCCATCGGCAACTGCCTGTCGGATTCGCTGCTGTTCGCGCTGCGCAAGTTCAAGCAGGTGCCTGAGCCGATCACCGCCGAGGTGCGCGCCGAAGTCGGCCGCAATGCCGAAGGGCGGCTGCGGGTGCTGGCCATCCAGGCCGACCTGAAGCTCGGCGTGCCCGCCGCGTCGCTGGAGCACCTGGACCGCGTGCTCGCCACCTTCGAGGCCTACTGCACCGTGACGCAGAGCGTGCACAGCGCCATCCCGGTGACGACCCGCGTCTTCGACGCCGATGGCGTCGCGCTGAAGTAGGCCCGGGGTCGCAGCATGGCCGGCCCCTCCAGCGGCAAGCTCAGGTACCTCTACCCCGGCTGGTATGCCCCGGTGATGGGGCTGGCCGGCCTGGCGCTGGCCTGGCACCGCGCGACGCCGCTGATGGGCGAGCTGGCCACCGGCGTCGCGCTGGTCGTCGCGGCGTTGGCCGGCCTGGTCTTCGTCGCGCTGGCGGCCGCCACGCTGTGGCGCTGGCGCGCCCACCCCGAGGCCTGGGCCGAGGACCGGCGCCACCCGGTGCGCCACACCTTCGTCGCGACGCTGCCGATCTCGATGATCGTGCTGGCCACCGCCGCGGTTGCGCTGTTCGGCCCCAGCCGGCCTGCCGAGGCGCTGTGGTGGTGCGGCTCGCTGTCGCAGCTGCTGCTCACCTGGTGGGTGCTGTCGCGCTGGTGGCGCCCCGGCACCGGCGGCCTGGCCTGGGCCAGCGTGACGCCGGCGCTGCTGATGCCGGTGGTGGGCAACGTGCTGGCGCCGCTGGCCGGCGTCCCGCTCGGCCACGCCGACTGGGCCGCGGCGCAATTCGGCATCGGGCTGATGTTCTGGCCGGTGGTCGTGGTGCTGCTGGCGGTGCGCGTCGCCACGCACGGCACGCTGCCCGAGCGGCTGCTGCCGACGCTGTTCATCCTGATCGCGCCGCCGGCCGTCATCGGCCTGGCGGCATTGCAGCTCGGCGCGCCGCTGGGCATCGCCTGGGCTTGCTGGGGCATCGCGGCCTTCAGCTTCGCCTGGGTGGCCGGCACCGCGCCGCGGCTGCGCGAGCTGCCCTTCGCACTGCCGCACTGGGGCATGAGCTTTCCGCTGGCCGCGTTCGCGGCGCTGACGCTGCGGCTGGCCACGCCAGGCAGCGTGCTGGCCGTGCTCGGGCCGGCGCTGCTGGCGCTGGCGTCGCTGGTGATCCTGGGCCTGCTGGCCGGCACGCTGCGCGGCTTGCGCGACGGCACGCTGCTGGCGCCCGAGCCCGTGGCCGCGATCACGTCGGTGGCGCCCACCCCCAGCGCGAAGCCGGTGGCCGGCGGCAACTCGCAGCCCGCCTGATCAGATCGCCTGGTCAGCCGCCAGGGGCCGGCGCGCCACCGCACCGTCCGGCGCGCGGCGCGCCATCGCCCAGGCCTCGAACTGCTCGGCCGGCATCGGGCGGCCGATGTGCCAGCCCTGCGCCTCGTCGCAGCCGAGCAGCGCGAGCTGCTGGCGGATCGCCTCGTTCTCGACGCCTTCGGCCACCACGCTCAGATCCAGGTTGTGAGCCACGTCGATGATCGAGCGCACGATCATCGCGTCCTTGGGCACCTTCTCCATCGCGCGGACGAAGGACATGTCGATCTTCAGCTCGTCGACCGGCAGGTTGCGCAGCGTCGCGTACGAGCTGTAGCCGGTTCCGAAGTCGTCGATCGACAGGCGGCAGCCGAGCGCCTTGAGGGCCCGAAGCGTCTGCAGCGCGCGCTCGGGGTCGTTCATGATCGCGCTCTCGGTGATCTCCAGGCACAGCGAGGGCGGCGGCACGCCGTGGTGCTGCAGCCGCCACTGCAGGCGCTCGACCAGGTCGGCCTTCATCAGGTCGTGCACCGACAGGTTCACCGACAGCCGCGGCAGCAGCCCGCCGGCCCGCCAGTGCGCGAGCAGCCGCGCCGCCTCGTCGACCACCCACAGGCTGAGCTCGTGGATGAAGCCGGTCTCCTCGGCGAACGGAATGAACTCCAGTGGCGGCACCAGCCCGCGCTCGGGGTGCTGCCAGCGCACCAGCGCCTCGGCGCCGACCAGGGTGCCGTCGAGCAGGTGCAGCTTGGGCTGGATGAACAGGCGCAGCTCGTGCTGCTGCAGCGCACGCCGCATCTCGCCCAGCAGCGTCAGCGTGGCCGCGCTGCCGTGGTCGAAGGCCGGGTCGTAGACCAGCTGCCCGGCGCGCCGGTGCTTGGCTTCGTACATCGCGACCTCGGCACGGCTCAGCAGCGCCTCGGCGGTCGCCGCATGCTCGGGGCCGCAGGCGATGCCGATGCCGCCGGCCACGTCGACCACGCTGTCGTCCAGCCGCACCGGCAGCTCCAGCGCCGCGGTCATGGCCTGCGCGGCGGCTTCGGCCTCGGCGCGGCCGGCGCCGGGCAGCATCAGCGCGAACTCGTCGCCCGACAGCCGCGCGACCACCGCGCCGGCGCCGGCCGGCAGCGCCGCGAGCCGCTCGCCCACGCGCACCAGCAGCCGGTTGCCCATCTGGTAGCCGAGCTTGTCGTTGACCTGCTTGACGCGGTCCAGGTCGAGCATCAGCACCGCCGCCGGGCCGGCCCGCAGGGCCTGGGCGAGGCGGCGCGCGAACTGGCCGCGGTTGGGCAGGCCGGTCAGGTCGTCGAAATACAGGCGCCGGCGCGTGACTTCGCGCATGCCGTCGAAGGCCAGCGCCAGTTCGGCCAGTTCGTCGGCACGCGCAGGCGGGTCGACCGGCGTGTCGAAGTCACCCTGGCCGAGGCGGCGGCTGGCATCGACCAGCGTCTGCAGCGGCCGCGTCACACGGCGTGCGGTGACCACGCTGCCGACCGCGAACACGGCGGCGCCGACCAGCGTGATCGCCAGCAGCACGGCCCGCAGGTGGCGGTACGGCGCCACCGCCTCGTCGACCGAGCGGGCCAGCACGGCGCGCAGCTCGCCGCCGGGGGTGCGGGCCAGCGTGCTGACCTGGGCTTCCATGACCTCGTCGCCGGCCTGGAACGTGGCCAGGCCCAGCGGCGGCAGTTGCGCCGCGGCGTCGACCAGGCCGTCGGCCAGCGTGCTCTGGACGATGCGCGGCGCGGCGCCGACCGGCTGCACCAGCAGCGCCAGGTGCAGGCCCGACAGCGCGCGCAGGTCGTCGCCCAGCGTGCGGTCGACCGCGAAGCCCATCACGACCCAGCCGATCTCGCGCGGCGCCTTCATCGGCACGACGACGAACTGGTAGGGGCGATCGCCGACCAGCGCCAGCTGGCCGTGGGCCGGCTGGCGCCCGCCGGCGCCGGTGGCCAGCAGGCCGCGGCGCAGGGCCTCGAGCGCCTCGCCGCCGCGGCTGCCGGCGGCGCGCAGCGTGAAATCCAGGTCGAGCAGCGCAGTCACGCTGGCGCCGATGCGCGCGCCGTGGTTGTCGAGCACCGAGCGGATCGTCTCGGCATCGCCCGACAGCACCGCCTCGCGAAAACCGTAGTCCGCTGCCAGCAGCGTCGCGCCCTGGGCCAGCGCCAGGGCGTTCTGCTCGATCAGGCGGCCGAGCAGCCGCTCGCCCACGGCGAGCTGGTCGGCGAGCTGGGCGCGGGCATTGGCATCGATGCCGCGGCCGATTGCAAAGAAGCCGGCCAGCTGCACCGCCAGCAGCAGGCCGAGGAACAGCGTGACGATGCGCCCGGCGAGGCTGGCCCGGAAGGCGCGCGGCTTCATTTCACCGGCACCGTGGCGACGAGCTCGAGATCGGCACTGCCGACCGTCACCGCCTGCTCGCTGCCGGGCGAGCCGGCCGGCAGATCGGGGTGCCAGGTGCGCAGCAGGTAGGGGCCGGGTGGCACCTCGGCCAGCGTCGCACGGCCGCCGGCCGGCGTGGTCGCGGTCCAGGGCGTGTCGGCGACGATGACCCAGCCGACCATCGTGTCGTGGATGTTGCAGCCGAGCACGACGACGCCGGGGCGGTCGAACTCGACCGGGTTCTCCGGCCGCCCGGCATAGAGCTTCAGCTCGAACTTCTTGGCCGGCGAGAACGAGTAGACGTGGTGGCGCACCGTGTCCTGGTTCGGGAACTGCACCTTGGTGCCGACCGGCACCACCGTGACGGTCGGCACGAACCGGCGGCCCTTCTGCGCGATCTCGACGTTCGCGGCGGGCTTGAGCGCCGGCTTCGTGCCGCCCTGCGGCTCGAGCAGCAGGACCGCGTCGGCCAGCGGCTGGCCACCCGCGCCGCGCACCTGGACCTGCAGTGTCGCGGCCGCCGCGCCGCCGCCGAGCACGGCAGCGCCGGCCACGGCCACGGCGACACGGGCAAGGCAGGCAAGGCGGGCGGGACGGATCGGAAGGCGCATGGGCACGGGCAAGCGTAGAGGGTGAGGCAGGGGCGCGCGAAGGCCGGGGCCAGCGCCTCGCCGGTCCTTTCGGCAGGAATCCACGCGGCTTGAGCGCGCCCGGGGCCCCGCCGCGACCGATGGCACACTCGCCCGCATGCCCGCCACCGCTTCGCCCCCGACCAGCCACTGGCTCGTGGCCTGCCTGTGCGCCGCCTGGTGCCGAACCTGCGACGAGTACCGCACGGTGATGGCCGAGGTGGCACGGGCCCACCCCGCGATGCGCTTCGCCTGGGTCGACATCGAGGACCATGCCGACGCACTGGACGACCCGGACGGCGCGGCGCAGGACATCGAGAACTTCCCGACGCTGCTGATCGTCCACGGCCAGACGCCGCACTTCTTCGGCACCGTGCTGCCGCATGCCGGTGTGCTGGACCGGCTCGTCGCGCAGGCCGAGGCGGGGCTGCTGCCGCACCTGGCCGAGCCGACGGCGCGCCGCCTCGCCGGCGCCGTCGCCCGGCTGTGCCAGGACGCCCCGCGGGCCGTTCGGCTGGACTGACCAGGCTGGCCGGCCGGGCGCCTGCCCGCCGCGTTTCATTTGTCATCGCCGGCCATGCCGGTCGTCATCGGCGGCTCACCGCCGGGCGAGATGCTTCCTGCCGTCCCGCCCCGCGAACCCAAGGAGAGCGCCATGTCCCCCGCCCCGAACCGCGCCAACGTCCTGGCCGCCGCCTGTGCCGTCACGTCCGCTGCGCTGCTCGCCGTGTCGGCGATGCCGGCCGTGGCCGCCCCCGCCTATGTCAATGGCGGCATCGGCCAGGACGAGGCCCGCGCCATCGAGGCCCGGCGCGACGGCTATGCGCTGCACCTGGTCTTCTCGGAGGGGCCGAAGAACCACTACGTGACCAACGTCCACCTGCGCATCGCCGATGCCGGCGGCCACACGGTGCTGGCCCTGCGCGACGCGGGCCCGCTGACCGACGTGAGCCTGCCCGCCGGCCACTACACCGTCAGCGCGCAATACGGCCCGACCCGGCGCCAGCACCAGATCGAGGTGACGTCCGGCACGCCGGTGGACCTGTACCTGCACTACCCGGCCGACACGATGTCGGCCGGCCTTTGACCAACCGGGAGGATGACGATGACCATCTCTTCGATGTTCCGTGCGCGCCGCACCTTGACCGCGGTGGCCGCGGCCGCCGCGCTCGGCGCCGCCGGCGTGCAGCTCGCCCGCCACGCTGAACACTGGCTGCCTTCGGCGTCGGCCGCCTCGGTGGCCGCGGTGCCGGCGGCGATACCGGCGACCGCGCCCACCGCGCCGCCGGCGGGCCTGCCCGACTTCGCCCAGATCGCCAAGCGCTGGGGCAACGCGGTCGTCAACATCAGCGTGACCGGCTCGCGCAAGGTCGGCGGCAGCGACGACGACGCCGACGCGGCCGATGAACAGGGCCAGGACCAGGCCGACCCGTTCGCGCCATTCTTCCGCCAGTTCGGCCATTCCTTCGGCCGCCGGGGCCCGGCCGTCGAGGTGCCGATGCGCGGCGAAGGCTCCGGCTTCATCGTCAGCGCGGATGGGCTGGTGCTGACGAACGCCCACGTCGTCGACGGGGCGAAGGAGGTCGTGGTCAAGCTGACCGACCGGCGCGAGTTCATCGCCAAGGTGCTGGGCAGCGACAAGAAGACCGATGTCGCCGTGCTGAAGATCCAGGCCAGCCAACTGCCGGTCGTGCAGTTCGGCCGGCCCGATGCCCTGCAGCCGGGCGAATGGGTGCTGGCCATCGGCTCACCCTTCGGCTTCGAGAACAGCGTGACGGCCGGCGTCGTCAGCGCCACGGGGCGCGCCCTGCCGAGCGACGCCGCGGTGCCCTTCATCCAGACCGACGTGGCGGTCAACCCCGGCAACTCCGGCGGGCCGCTGTTCAATGCGCGCGGCGAGGTGGTGGGCATCAACTCGCAGATCTACAGCCGCTCAGGTGGCTACGAGGGCCTGTCCTTCGCGATCCCGATCGACCTGGCGCTGCACGTCCAGCAGCAGATCGTCGCGACCGGCCACGCGCAGCATGCCCGCCTGGGCGTGACGGTGCAGGAGGTGAACCAGAGCCTGGCCGACTCGTTCAAGCTGCCGCGGCCCGAAGGCGCGCTGGTGGCCAGCGTCGAACCCGACAGCCCGGCGTCGCGCGCGGGCCTGCAGCCCGGCGATGTGCTGCAGCGCATCGGCGATCACGCCATCGTCGGCTCGGCGGACCTGCCCGCGGCGGTCACCATGGCCAAGCCGGGCGACAAGGTCGCGCTGCAGATCTGGCGCGACGGCAAGGCGCGCAACGTCGAGGCCACGCTGGCCGATGCCGAGCGCCCGCACAAGCAGGCGCGGGCTGACGATACGGCCGCTGGCCCCGACAGCCGGGCCCGGCTGGGCCTGGCCCTGCGGCCGATGGGGCCCGACGAGCGGCGCGAAGCGGGCGAGGCCGGCCTGGTCGTCGAGCAGGTCAGCGGGGCCTCGGCCCGGGCCGGCGTGCAGCCGGGCGATCTGCTGCTGGCCGTCAACGGCCAGCCGGCGAAGTCGGTGCAGGCGGTTCGGGCCGCGGTGGCCAACTCCGACAAGGCGGTGGCGCTGCTGGTCGAGCGCCACGGCGAAAAGATCTTCGTGCCAATCCGGCTGGGTTAGTACAGCGTCTCGACCGTCGTGTCGAACAGGTAGCCGGCGCCGCGCTGGGTGACGATGAGCTTGGGGTGCGACGGGTCCTGTTCGATCTTGCGGCGCAGGCGCAGGATCTGCACGTCGATCGTGCGGTCGTAGACCTCGGCCTCGTGCAGGCGCGACATCGTCAGCAGCTGGTCGCGCGACAGCGCCCGGCCCGGCGCGGCGCACAGCGCGGCCAGCAGGCTGAACTCGCCGTTGGACAGCTCGACCGGCTCGCCCGCCGGCGAGCGCAGCCGGCGCGTGCGCAGGTTCAGCTCCCAGCCGGCGAAGCGGAAGGCGCGCCGGGTCGAATCGCGCTCGGGCAGCGTGGCCTGCACCTGGTAGCGGCGCAGCACCGCGCGCAGCCGGGCCAGCAGCTCGCGCGGCGAGAAGGGCTTGGTCACGTAGTCGTCGGCGCCGAGCTCCAGGCCCATCACGCGGTCGGCCTCCTCGTCCTGCCCGGTGAGCAGCACGATCGGCAGCGTCGCGCGCTCGCGCAGCGCACGGGCGATCTGCAGCCCGTCTTCGCCGGGCAGGCGCAGATCGAGCAGCACCAGGTCCACCGCCTCTCGCTCGAGCACCTCGTCCATCTCGCGGCCACTGGCCACCGCGGTGACGCGCAGTCCGTGGCCACCGAGGTAGTCGGTCAGCAGGGTGCGCAGGGCCGGGTCGTCATCGACCGCGAGCACATGAGTCATTGGTGCCCCTCGTCCGACGGGTACGTCGGCCGATCCCCCGAGGGGATGCCGGCCGGCTTGGGAGCGGCCCGGCGCTCGGCCGGGTGCCCCTCGCCCGACAGGTACGTCGGACGATCCCCCGAGGGGATGCCGGCCGGCTTGGGAGCGGCCCGGCGCTCGGCCGGCCCGGCGGTGATTAGAGTTGCATCCATGCTTCGATCCTACGGCCACCGCCATGCCCCCTGACACCCGCAGTGAACGACTTGCCGCCGCGCCGCGCTGGTGGGCCCACCCGGCCGTCGGCATCGCGATCGTGCTGTGGGCGATGCTGGCCGGTGCGCTGGGCCTGGGCCTGTGGCATCTGCGGCAGGACACGCTGGAGACCCAGTCGCAACTGCTGGCCAGCATCGCCAGCTCGACTGCCGACGAGCTGCAGCGCGGCGTGCAAGGCGTCGTGATCGCGCTGCAGGCCGCGCGCGAGGACCTCGACGAGGGCCTGCCCGACACCGGCGCGCGCCTGCGCCGCCGCGCCGCGCTGCTGCCGATGGTGCGCAACCTGTGGGTGCTGGGGCCCGACGGCCAGGTGCTGGCCGCGTCGACCGCGCTGCCGCCGCCCCCGATGGCCGACTACCTGCCCACGCCGTTCGGGCTGGACACCGACACCGTGGCCTTCAGCGCGCCGTTTCGCGACCCCGGCGAAGGCGACGCCTCGGTCGCGCTGGCGATGCGCTGGTCGCGCGGCGGGCTCCAGGGCTGGGTGCTGGGCACGATGCCGGCCGGCGCGATGCTGGGCGCCTTCCCGCGTGCGGTGCCGGCGGCCGACACGCGCTTGGCGGTGCTGCGCGCCGACGGCGCCGTGCTCGGCGGCACGCTGCGCCAGAACACGGTGGAGCGTGGCGCCGAGCCGCAGGCGCTGGCCGACACCACCGGCCCGGCGCCGGTGGCCTTCGACGACCACAGCCGGCGCCTGGTGCAGCGCCGCCGCGTCGAGCCGCTGGGGCTGACGGTCGTGCTGACGCGCGATGCGGGGGCGGTGCTGGCGCGCTGGGCCGACATCCGGCGCCTGGTCGGCTGGAGCCTGCTGGCGATCGCCGCGACGCTGGCGCTGCTGCTGTGGTGGCTGCTGCGCGCCGAGGCGCACTCGCGGCGGCTGCAGCGCCGGCTTGGCCGGGTGCGCGCGCTGGAGGCGCTGGGCACCCTGGCCGGCGGGGTCGCGCACGACTTCAACAACATCCTGGCCGCGGTGCTGGGTTACGGCGAGATGGCGCGCGAGGGCGCCGCCCCCGACAGTGCGCTCGCGCGCCAGCTCGATCAGGTGATCGCCGCCGCGCTGCGCGGCAAGGGGGTCGTCGAGCGCATCCTCGCCTTCAGCCGCGGCGCAAGCCGGCCGACCGCCGTGTTCGCGCTCGAGCCGATGGTCGAGCAGACGCTGGCGCTGATCGCCGCCACGCTGCCGGCCGGCGTGCGCCTCGAGCGCCGGCTCGAGGCCCCGGCGGCCTGCGTGCGCGGGGATTCGGCCGCGCTGTTCGAGGCGGTGATGAACCTGTGCACCAACGCCCGGCTCGCGATGCCCGAGCAGGGCGTGCTCGGCGTGCGGGTGCAGCAGCGCACGGTGGCCGAAGCGCGCGAGCTCTCGCACGGCAACGTCGCGCCGGGGCGCTGGCTGGTGCTGGAGATCAGCGATACCGGCGAGGGCATGTCGGCCGCCACGCTCGAACGCTTGTTCGAGCCCTTCTTCACGACGCGCGGCCACAAGGGCACCGGGCTCGGCCTGGCGCTGGTGCATGGCGTGGTGCAGGACATGGGCGGCGCGATCGACGTCTGGACCCGGCCGGGCGCCGGCAGCCGCTTCAGCCTCTGGCTGCCCGAGGTGCCGGCACCGGCAGAGGCCGGCACCGCCGAGCCGCCGGCCGCGCCCGAGGCGCCGCGCGGCCAGGGCCAGGCGGTGCTGGTGGTCGACGACGATCCGGCGCTGGTCGCGCTGGCCGAGGAGAGCCTGGCCGAGCTGGGCTACGAGCCGGTCGGCTTCGACGATGCCGAGCGGGCCCTGGCCGAGGTGCAGGCCGATCCGGCGCGCTTCGACCTCGTGCTGACCGACGAGGTCATGCCGGGCATGAACGGCACCGCGCTGGCCGCGCGGTTGCAGGCGCTGCGGCCCGAGCTGCCGGTGCTGCTGATGAGCGGCTTCGGCGGCGCGCAATTGCAGCAGCGCGCCCAGGCCGCCGGCGTGCGGCGCGTGCTCGCCAAGCCGCTGCAGCGCGACGAGCTGGCGCGCGCGATCGCCGGCTGCCTGGAGGTGCCCCTCTAAATTTCGCAGGTGCTGCCCCCAATGGACGCGGGTAGCCTGTGGCGCATCCAATCCACGCCGACTTGTAAGGATGCGCATGGAGTTCGACTATCTGGTGATCGGCGGCGGCTCGGCCGGCAGCGTGCTGGCCGGCCGTTTGAGTGAAGACCCGAACTGCCGGGTCGGGCTGATCGAGGCGGGCCCGCCCGACAAGAGCGTGCTGATCCACTGCCCGGCGGGCTTCTCGGTCATGGCCAAGCTGCGCCAGTCGATCTGGGCCTTCGAGACCGTGCCCCAACCCGGCCTCAACGGCCGACGCGGCTACCAGCCGCGCGGCAAGGCCCTGGGCGGGTCGAGCTCGGTCAACGCGATGGCCTACATCCGCGGGCAGCGCGAGGATTACGACGACTGGGCCGCGCGCGGCAACCCGGGCTGGGGCTTCGACGACGTGCTGCCCTACTTCCTGCGCGCCGAGAACAACGAGCGCGGCGCGAACGAGTGGCACCACACCGGCGGCCCGCTGAACGTGGCCGACCTGCAGCAGCCGAACCGCTATACCCCGGCCTTCGTCGAGGCCGCCCGCCAGGCCGGCCTGCCGCTGAACCCCGACTTCAACGGCGCGCAGCAGGAAGGCGTGGGCATCTACCAGGTCACGCAGAAGGACGGCGAGCGCTGCAGCGCCGCCAAGGCCTACCTGACCCCCGCGCTGCAACGCCCCAACCTGAAGGTGATCACCGACACCCAGGTGCTGCGCGTGCTGCTCGAGGGCCGGCGCGCGATCGGCGTGGAGATGCTGTGCGGCGGCCAGCGCACCACCCTGCACGCCCGGCGCGAGGTGCTGCTGTGCGCCGGCGCGCTGCAGTCACCGCAACTGCTGATGCTCTCGGGCATCGGCCCCGGCGCCGAGCTGCAGCGCCACGGCATCGGCGTGGCGCACGACCTGCCGGGCGTCGGTCGCAACCTGCACGACCACCCCGACGTGGTCCAGGTGGTCGCGACGCCCAAGCTGACCGATTTCTTCGGCATCTCGTTCACCGGCCTGGCGAACGCCTGGCGCGGTGCGAGCCAGTGGCGGCGCGAGCGGCGCGGCGTGCTGACGACCAACTTCGCCGAAGGCGGCGCCTTCCTGCGCAGCGGCCCCGACGCCGCCACGCCCGACCTGCAGCTTCACTTCGTCACGGCCAAGCTGATCGATCACGGCCGCAAGACCATCTTCGGCCACGGCTTCTCTTGCCACGTCTGCCTGCTGCGGCCCAAGAGCCGCGGCCAGGTGACGCT
The DNA here is from genome assembly GCF_035254525.1 of Ideonella sp. GTDB lineage: Bacteria > Pseudomonadota > Gammaproteobacteria > Burkholderiales > Burkholderiaceae_C > Ideonella. Next base: position 34,491 of record NZ_DATFAN010000033.1, read on the forward strand.
GGCCAGCGCGGACCCGCTGGCCGCCCCGCTGATCGACCCGAACTTTCTCGGCGACGACGACGACACCGCCCGCATGGTCCGCGGCTTCAAGCGGATGCGCGAGATCCTGCAGCAGCCGGCGCTGGCCGCGCTCGGCGGCCGCGAGGTGGCCCGCTCGGCGAATGCGCACAGCGACGCCGAGATCGAGTCCTTCGTGCGCAACTACGCCGACACGATCTACCACCCCGTGGGCACCTGCCGCATGGGGCCGGGCGGGGGCGCGGACGAGGGCGCGGTCGTCGATGCCCGGCTGCGCGTGCACGGCATCGCCGGCCTGCGCGTGGTCGATGCGTCGGTGATGCCGCGCATCGTCAGCGGCAACACCAACGCCCCGGTGATCATGATCGCCGAGAAGGCGGTCGACATGATCCGCGAGGACGCGCGCGCCGCCGCCTGACGCCACAAATTCCTCGCCTCGACCGGGCCGCGGCAGTAGCATCCATCTCCCATAACAGGGAGGCGGGGTGACATGAGTCCATCGAGGCGGCGCATCGCAGCGGCCGCGGCCATTGCCGGCCTCGCCGCCGTGCTCGCGCTGGCCCTGGCCTGGTGGCAGCAGCCCGGGCCCACCGCCGGGGCCCGCGTCGTCACCGTCGGGCTGTACGAGAACGCACCCAAGGTCTACACCGGTGCCGACGGCCAGCCCGCCGGGCTGTTCGTCGAACTGCTCGGCGCGATCGCCCGCGCCGAGGGCTGGCAGCTGCGCTACGTGCCCTGCGAGTGGTCGCAGTGCCTGGACCGGCTCGCCGCCGGCGAGCTGGCGCTGATGCCCGACGTGGCCTACACCGAGGAGCGCAGCCGCCGCTTCGATTTCCACGCGGTGTCGGTGGCCAGCAGCTGGTCGCAGATCTACTCGCGCGCCGACGTGCCGGTGCAGTCGCTTGCCGACCTGGCCGGCAAGCGGCTCGCGGTGCTGCGCGGCGGCGTGCAGGAGGCCTATGTCGCCCGCATGATGGCCGAGGCCGGGCTGCACTACGAGTCGGTGCCCGTCGGCTCGCTCGCCGAAGCCTACGAGGTCGTCGCGCGCGGCGACGCCGATGCGATGGTCACCAACAGCTTCTCGGCCGCGCGCCGCGCCGCGGACTACCGGCTGCGCGAGACGCCGCTGCTGTTCCAGGCCTCCAACCTGTACTTCGCCAGCGCCAAGGGCCGCCATGCCGAGCTGCTGGCACGCATCGATGCCCACCTCGGGGCCTGGCGGCAGAACCCGGATTCGATCTACTTCGACGCCCTGCGCCGCGCGCTGTCGGCGCCGCAGCCGGCCACCGTGCCGGCCGGCGCGCGCTGGCTGCTGCTGGGCCTGGTCGCGGCGATGCTGCTGCTGGCCGCCCACAGCGCGCTGCTGCGCTGGCGCGTGGCGCAGCGCACCGCGGCGCTGGCCAGGGCCACCCAGCGGCTGGACAGCCTGCTGGCGGCCAGCCCGGTGATGCTGTACCTGCTGCGCCGCACGGGCGGCGAGCGCGGCGAGCACGGCAGCACGATCGAGGTCGAATGGGTCAGCGACAACATCGAGCGCCTGTTCGGCGACACACCGGCGCAGGCGCGCGCGCCCGGCTGGTGGGCCACGCGGCTGCACCCCGACGACCGCGCGCTCGCACTGGCCGGGCTGGGCGGGCTGCAGGCAGGGCAGCGGCTGACGCGCGAATACCGCATCGCCGATGCGCAAGGCCAGTGGCGCTACGTGCGCGACGAACTGCGCCTGCTGCCGGGCAGCAACGGCGTGGCGCCAGGCTCGATCGTCGGCACCCGCAGCGACCTGACCGACAGCTGGGCGCAGGCCGCGCAGGCGCGCGAACGCGAGCAGCGCTTCGTCGCGATGCTGCAGAACAGCCCCGTGGGCATCGCGCTGGCCCGCGCGTCGGACCGGCACCTGGTCGACATCAACGACGCCTGGGCGCGGCTGCTGGGCTGGACGCGCGACGAGATGCTCGGCCGCAGCAGTGCCGAGCTGGGCCTGTGGGTCGACCCGGCCGCGCGCGAGGCGGTGTGGCGCCTGGTGAGCGCCGGCCAGGCGGTGCACCAGCGCGAGATCGCCTGGCGCACGCGCTCGGGCGCGGTGATCGACGTGGCGCTGTCGGCCGACCCGATCGAGTTCGGCGGCCAGGCCCATGTGCTGGTCTCGGTCAGCGACATCAGCGCGCAGAAGCGGGCCCAGCGCGCACTCGAGGGCCAGCACGCCGAGCTCGAGCACCTGGTCGCGCAGCGCACCGCCGAGCTGACGGCCGCCAACCGCGCACTGGCCACCGCGCGCGACCAGGCCGAGGCCGCGACGCAGACCAAGAGCGCCTTCCTGGCCAACATGAGCCACGAGATCCGCACGCCGATGAACGCGATCCTCGGCACCGTGCACCTGATGCGGCGCGCCGGCGTGACGCCGCGCCAGGGCGGCCAGCTCGACACCATCCTGGCCTCGGCGCAGCACCTGCTGGACATCATCGACGACATCCTCGACCTGTCGAAGATCGAGGCTGGCAAGCTCGACATGGAGCAGGCACCGCTGCTGGCCGACCAGTTGCCGGCCCGCGTGGCCGCGATGCTGGCCGACCGGGCGGCCGAGAAGGGGCTCGCGCTGATCGTCGACGCCGAACCGCTGCCCGACACGCTGCAAGGCGATGCGACGCGACTGACCCAGGCGCTGCTGAACTACGCCACCAACGCAATCAAGTTCACCGAGCGCGGCAGCGTCACGCTGCGCGTGCGCCGCGAGCATGAGGACGCCGATTCGCTGTGCGTGCGCTTCGAGGTCGCCGACACCGGCATCGGCGTGGCGCCCGAGGCGGCGGCGCGGCTGTTCGAATCCTTTGAGCAGGCCGACAGCTCGACCACGCGCAAGTACGGCGGCACCGGCCTGGGCCTGGCGATCACGCGCCGGCTGGCCCGGCTGGCCGGCGGCGAGGCAGGGCTGCACAGCGTGCCCGGCCAGGGCAGCACCTTCTGGTTCACTGCGCGCCTGAAGAAAGGGGCGGCGCGCCCGCCTCGCCGCGCCGAGCCGGGCGCCCCCGAAAGCGCCGAGCGCCGCCTGGCCGAGGACTTCGCCGGCCGGCGCATCCTGCTGGCCGAGGACGAGCCGGTCAACCGGCTGGTGGCGCTGGAGATGCTGCAGCACACCGGCCTGGCCGTCGACACGGCCGAGGACGGCGCACAGGCGATCCAGCTCGCGGCCGACACGCCTTACGCGCTGATCCTGATGGACGTGCAGATGCCCGCGGTCGACGGGCTGGAGGCGACGCGACGCATCCGCGCGCTGCCCGGCCACGCCGCGACGCCGATCATCGCGATGACCGCCAACGCCTTCGCCGAGGACCGCCAGCGTTGCCTGGCGGCCGGCATGAGCGACTTCCTGACCAAGCCGGTGCGGCCCGAGGCGCTGTACGCGCTGCTGTGGCGCGGGCTGGCCACCCGGGCCGACAGCGCGCCGGCCCGGCCCGCTCCGCTCGCGGAACTGCGCCAGGACTGAGGCTGCGTTCGTCCCGCGGTCGGATCGACCCCGGGCGCGTCAGGGGCATGCCCGGGAACTGAACGACCGCGCAGTCGCGGCTGGTTAGGTTCGCGGCCCCATCCCCCTGGAGCCCCATGCCGATGAAACCGACCTCTTCCCTGCTTGCCGCCCTGGTGGCGTGCGCCATCCCCTTGCTCGCCCACGCCGAAGGCACCACGCCGCACTGGAGCTACCAAGCCCACGGCGGCGCGGCCCACTGGGCCGAGCTGGACGCCACGTTCGAGACCTGCAAGCTCGGCAAGCACCAGTCGCCGATCGACATCGTCACGAAGAAGGTTGCGCCCGCCGGAGCCGACGCCAAGCCGCTCGCCTTCGCCTACACCGCCGGCGGCGCCGAAGTGGTCAACAACGGCCACACGATCCAGGTCAACCTGCCCGCCTCGGGCGCCATCACCCTCGACGGCACCGAGTACAAGCTGGTGCAGTTCCACTTCCACACGCCGAGCGAAGAGAAGATCGACGGCCGTGCCTACCCGCTGGTGGCGCACCTGGTGCACAAGAGCGCCGACGGCAAGCTGGCGGTCGTCGCGGTGCTGTTCAAGCAGGGCCGCGAGAACGCGGTGCTCAAGCCGGTGTTCGCGCAGCTGCCCGCCAAGGAAGGCGACAAGCGCGCACTCGACGGCACGATCGACGTCGCCGCGCTGCTGCCGGCCGACCACGCCTACTACGCCTTCCCCGGCTCGCTGACCACGCCGCCGTGCAGCGAAGAGGTGCGCTGGCAGGTGCTGAAGACGCCGGTCGAGATCTCCGGCGCCCAGCTCGCGGCTTTCCGCAAGCTCTACGCGATGAACGCGCGGCCGGTTCAGCCGCTGAACGGCCGGCCGGTGGTGCTGGTGCGGTAAAAGCTACTCTTCGCCGAGGAAACCACCGCTCTGGTGGGCCCAGAGGCGGGCGTAGAGCCCGCCTTCGGCCAGCAGGCTGCGGTGGTCGCCTTGCTCGACGATGCGGCCGCCGTCCATCACGACCAGCCGGTCCATCGCCGCGATGGTCGACAGGCGGTGGGCGATCGCCACCACCGTCTTGCCCTGCATCAGCGTGTTCAGGCTGGCCTGGATGGCTGCCTCGACCTCGCTGTCGAGCGCGCTGGTGGCCTCGTCGAGCAGCAGGATGGGCGCGTCCTTCAGCATCACCCGCGCGATCGCGATGCGCTGGCGCTGCCCGCCCGAGAGCTTGACGCCACGCTCGCCGACATGGGCGTCGTAGCCGCGCCGGCCCTTGGGGTCGGCCAGGGTCTGGATGAACTCGTGCGCCTCGGCGCGGCGCGCCGCGTCGATCATCTGCTCGTCGGTCGCCCCGGGGCGGCCGTAGACGATGTTGTCGCGCACCGAGCGGTGCAGCAGCGAGGTGTCCTGCGTCACCATGCCGACCTGCGCGCGCAGTGAGTTCTGCGTGACCTGCGCGATGTCCTGCCCATCGATCAGGATGCGGCCGGATTCGAGGTCGTAGAAGCGCAGCAGCAGGTTCACCAGCGTCGACTTGCCCGCCCCCGAGCGGCCGACCAGACCGATCTTCTCGCCCGGGCGGATCGTCAGCTCGAAGTCGTCGATCACGCGCCGGCCCGGGCCGGTCTGGCCGTAGGCGAAGTGCACGTGCTCGAAACGGATCTCGCCGCGCGTGACCTGCAGCTCGGTGGCACCGGGCCGGTCGGTCACCGCGGCGTGGCGCGTCAAGGTGTTCAGCCCGTCGGCCACCGTGCCGATCTGCTCGAACAACGACGCCATCTCCCACATGATCCAGTGCGACACGCCGTTCAGGCGCAGCGCCATCGCGGTGGCCGCCGCCACCGCGCCGATGCCGGCACCGCCTTGCAGCCACAGCCACAGCGTGGCGCCGGCCGTGGCCAGCACCAGGCCCATGCTGAGCGTGTGGATCACGATCTCCAGCCCCGAGACCAGCCGCATCTGGCGGTAGGCGATGGCCATGAAATCCTGCATCGCGCCGCGCACATAGCCCGATTCGCGGCCCGCGTGCGAGAACAGCTTGACGGTCGCGATGTTGGTGTAGGCGTCCGAGATGCGGCCCACCATCAGCGAGCGAGCATCGGCCTGCTCTCGCGCGGCGCGGCCCAGGCGCGGCACGAAGAACCACAGCGCCAGCACGTACAGCCCGAGCCAGCCGAGAAAGGGCAGCAGCAGTTGCGCGTCGATCCGGCCAACGATCGCCAGCATCGTGACGAAGTAGATGATGATGAAGACGAGGATGTCGGTCACCGTCATCACCGTGTCGCGCACCGCCAGTGCGGTTTGCATCACCTTGGTGGCCACGCGGCCGGCGAACTCGTCCTGGTAGAAGGCCAGGCTCTGGCCCAGCATCTGGCGATGGAAGTTCCAGCGCAGCCGCATCGGGAAGTTGCCGTTCAGCGTCTGGTACTTCGCCAACGCCTGGGCCGCCACCAGCAGCGGGCTGGCCAGCAGGATCGCCGCCAGCACCAGCAGGCTCGTGCGCTGCTCACCCCACCAGCGCGCCGGCTCGGTCTGCGCCAGTCCGTCGACGATCTGCCCGAGGAAGGCGAACAGCAGCGCCTCGAAGCCGCCGATCACCGCCGTCAGCAGCGTCATCACCAGCACGTAGCGGCGCACGCCCTCGGTGTTGGCCCACAGGAACGGCCACAGGCCCTTGGGCGCCGGTGGCGGCACGGCATCCGGGTAGGGGTTGATCAGGCGCTCGAAATAGGTAAACACGCAACAACGTGGGCAGCGGGTGACCGGCCAGTCTAGGTCAAGCCGGCAAATGCGCGGGGCGGATATGGATGGCCGGTTTGATTCGTTCCTTATCCGCCCTGGTGCGCCCACCATCGACGGCATGGGAACCTCCACCGCCCCTTCCGAGAGCCTGCAGCTGCCCTGCACCGGGCAGGCCCTGCGCACCGCCTTGCAGCGGCGCGACCTGCGCACGCTCGACGAGCTGACGCGCCACCTGCGGGTGGCGGGCTACCGCTTCGACGCCGAGCAGTTGGCCACCGAACTGCTGCTGCATGGCTGCGCCTCGGTGACCGACGCCTTCGGCCACCGCGTGCCGGCGTATGTGCGCGTTCCTCCGCGCGAGACGCCGCCGCAGCCGCGCGACGAAAGCTGCGGCTTCAGCGTCGCGCTGTGATCGCCCCCCTTTTCCTTGCCACCCGATAGAGAACCCGCCATGAGCATCCTCGCCGTCAACGCCCGCAACCAGTTCCGCGGCAAGATCAAGGAAATCATCGAAGGCCCGGTCGTGTCCGAAGTCGATGTCGAGACCCCTTCGGGCCTGATCGTGACCTCGGTCATCACCACCCGCTCGGTGCACGAACTGAACCTGCGCATCGGCCGCGACGTCGTGGCGCTGGTGAAGTCCACCGAGGTGTCGATCGCGACGCTGTGATGGTGCCTCCACGCACCCTGGCGCCCGACGCCCCGCTGGGTGTCCGCCTGCTGATCGTCCCCGGCCTGCACGGCAGCGGGCCGGACCACTGGCAAAGCTGGCTCGAGCGCGCGCAGCCCGGCGCGGTGCGGATCACCGTGGAAGACTGGGGCCATGCCGACCTGGACCGCTGGGCCTCGGCGATCGACGAGCTGCTGCAGCGCGAACGCGCCGCGGCCTGGGTCGCGGTGGCGCACAGCTTCGGCTGCCTGGCGCTGGCGCACCACGCGGCCCGCGGTGGCCGCGGCATCGGCGGCGCGCTGCTGGTGGCCCCGGCCAACCCCGACCGCTTCAGCCTCGACGAGCGCCAGGTGGCCCAGGCACTGCCCTTCCCGTCCACGCTGGTCGTCAGCGCCAACGACCCCTGGATGTCGCACGCCGACGCGCTGTACTTCGGCCATCGCTGGGGCAGCGCGATCGTCGAAGCCGGCGAGGCCGGCCACATCAACCCGGCGGCCGGCTACGGCCCGTGGCCGGCGGCGCGCCAGTGGGTCGGCCAGCACGCCACCCGCCTGGCCGCCACGCTGCGCCCGCGTGCCGAGGCCGCAGCGCCGGCGCTGGGCTTCGCCGTGTGAAGCGCGATTCGGCGAGCGCATAAGCAGCGGCGTTTTGATTCGTTCCTCGTTCGATGCAGGGTTCCTAGGATGACCCTGCCCATCAACCAAGGAATGCCATCATCATGCTGCCCCGCTTGCTGACGACTGCTGTTGCCGCCAGCCTTCTTGCGCTCGGCGCCCTGGCCGCCCAGGCCAAGGACGTGACCCTGCTCAACGTCTCATACGACCCGACACGCGAGCTCTACCAGGACTTCAACAAGTCCTTCGCCACCTACTGGAAGGCCAAGACCGGCGACACGGTGACCGTCAAACAGTCGCACGGCGGCTCGGGCAAACAGGCCCGCTCGGTGATCGACGGCCTGGAGGCCGACGTGGTCACGCTCGCCCTGGCCTACGACATCGACGAGCTCGCGGCCAAGGGCAAGCTGATCCCGGCCGATTGGCAGAAGCGACTGGCCCACAACTCCAGTCCCTACACCTCGACCATCGTGTTCCTGGTGCGCAAGGGCAACCCCAAGGGCATCAAGGACTGGAACGACCTGGTCAAGCCGGGCGTCGAGGTCATCACCCCGAACCCCAAGACCAGCGGCGGCGCACGCTGGAACTACCTCGCGGCCTGGGGCTATGCCCTGAAGGCACCGGGCGGCAACGAAGCCAAGGCGAAGGACTTCGTCACCGCGCTGTTCAAGAACGTGCCGGTGCTCGATTCGGGCGCGCGCGGCTCGACCACCACCTTCGTCGAGCGTGGCATCGGCGACGTCTTCATCAGCTGGGAGAACGAGGCCTTCCTGGCCGTCAAGGAGCTGGGCCCCGACAAGTTCCAGATCGTCGTGCCGTCGGTCAGCATCCTGGCCGAGCCGCCGGTGACGGTGGTCGACAAGGTGGTCGACAAGCGCGGCACGCGCGACGTCGCCAAGGCCTACCTCGAATACCTGTATTCGCCCGAGGGCCAGAAGATCGCCGGCGACAACTACTACCGCCCGATCGACCCGAAGGTGGCTTCGCAGTTCGACAAGCTGTTCCCGAAGATCCACCTCTTCACGATCGACGAGGTCTTCGGCGGCTGGGCCAAGGCGCAGAAGACCCACTTCGCCGACGGCGGCGTGTTCGACGAGATCTACGCGAAGAAGTAGAGCGCCCGGCCCACTGCCCCCGCTCCCCGCGTCCGAAGGACGGAACCTTCGCAGCGCGCCGGCGTTTCGTCGCCGGCGCGCTCGTGCTGACCGCATAAGCAAGCACGTTTTGCTTCGTTCCCCGTCGCAACACGCATGCCTAGCATCGGTTCTCGCATGAACATCCTGTCCCGCACCCTTCTCAAACGCCACAGCGTGCTGCCCGGCTTCGATCTGGCGCTCGGCTTCGCGCTGCTGTACCTGGGCCTGGTGGTCCTGGTGCCGCTGTCGGCGGTGTTCCTGAAGACCTTCACGCTGACCTGGGGCGCGTTCTGGGACACGGTCACCGCGCCACGCGTCATGGCCTCGTACCGCCTGACCTTCGGCACCTCGTTCGCCGCGGCGCTGATCAACGCGGTGTTCGGCCTGCTGGTGGCCTGGGTGCTGGTGCGCTACCGCTTCCCGTTCAAGCGCGTGGTCGACGCGCTGGTCGACCTGCCCTTCGCCCTGCCCACCGCGGTGGCCGGCATCGCGCTCACCGCGCTGTATGCGGGCAACGGCTGGATCGGCCAGTTCCTGCCGTTCAAGGTCGCCTTCAAGCCGCTGGGCGTGTTCGTCGCGCTGACCTTCATCGGCCTGCCCTTCGTCGTGCGCACGGTGCAGCCGGTGCTGGAGGATCTTCAGAAGGAGCTCGAGGAAGCGGCCGCGACGCTGGGCGCCACGCGGCTGCAGACCTTCCGCCACGTGATCCTGCCGACGCTGACGCCGGCGCTGCTGACCGGCTTCGCGCTGGCCTTCGCGCGGGCGCTGGGCGAGTATGGCTCGGTGATCTTCATCGCCGGCAACATGCCGATGGTCAGCGAAATCACGCCGCTGCTGATCATCACCAAGCTCGAGCAGTACGACTACGCCGGCGCCACCGCGATCGCGGTGGTGATGCTGGTGACGGCCTTCATGCTGTTGCTCGCGATCAACCTCGTGCAAGCCTGGGCCAGGAAGCGCCAAGGCAGAGCATGAAACCCCCACGCCCCCTCCGGTCGCTGCCCCCCAGGGGGGCTCGCGCTGCGGCCCGGCCCAGCCGGATCCGCGCACGCCACTTGGTCAAGTCATGAATACCGTTGTACTACCGCTGCCCGTGCACGCCCGCGCCCGATCGGCACTGGCCGCCACCCACGAACCCGCCTGGGTGCGCGCGCTGCTGATCGGCATCGCGCTGACCTTCCTGTCGCTGTTCCTCTTCGTGCCGCTGGCCGCCGTGTTCACCGAGGCGCTGAAGAAGGGGCTCGATGTCTACCTGGCGGCGATCGTCGAGCCCGATGCGCTGGCGGCCGTCAAGCTGACCCTGCTCGCGGCCATCGTCTCGGTGCCGCTGAACCTGGTGTTCGGTGTGGCCGCGGCCTGGGCCATCGCGAAGTTCGATTTCCGCGGCAAGAACCTGCTGCTGACGCTGATCGACCTGCCGTTCTCGGTCAGCCCGGTGATCGCCGGCCTGATCTACGTGCTGGTGTTCGGTCTGCAGGGCTGGTGGGGCGAGTGGCTGCGCGACCATGACCTGAAGATCATCTTCGCGGTGCCGGGCATCGTGCTGGCCACCGTCTTCGTCACCTTTCCGTTCATCGCCCGCGAGCTGATCCCCCTGATGCAGGCCCAGGGCCAGGAGCAGGAAGAGGCCGCGCGCGTGCTCGGTGCCTCGGGCTGGCAGATCTTCTGGCGCGTCACGCTGCCGAACGTGAAGTGGGCGCTGCTATACGGCGTGATCCTGTGCAACGCACGGGCCATGGGCGAGTTCGGCGCGGTGTCGGTCGTCTCGGGCCACATCCGCGGCGCGACCAACACGATGCCGCTGCACATCGAGATCCTCTACAACGAGTACCAGTTCGCGGCCGCCTTCGCGGTGGCCTCGCTGCTGGCCGGGCTGGCGCTGGTGACCCTGGTGCTGAAGTACATCGTCGAACAGCGCGTCAAGCACGAGAAGACCGCTGCGCTGGCCGACGCGAGCGAGTAACCCATCATGAGCATCGAAGTCCGCAACCTCGTCAAGCATTTCGGCCCGCTGGCCGTGTGCGACCACCTGAACCTCGACATCCCGTCGGGTGAGCTGGTGGCGCTGCTGGGGCCCTCGGGCTCGGGCAAGACCACGCTGCTGCGCATGATCGCAGGGCTGGAGCAGCCCGATTCGGGCTCGGTGCTGTTCCACGGCGAGGACGCCACCTTCGCCGACGTGCGCGAGCGCCAGGTCGGCTTCGTCTTCCAGCATTACGCGCTGTTCGGCCACATGACGATCTTCGAGAACATCGCGTTCGGGCTGCGGGTGCGGCCGCGCGCCTCGCGCCCCAGCGACGAAGCGATCCGCCAGAAGGTGATGGAGCTGCTCGAGCTCGTGCAGCTCGACCCGCTGGCCCAGCGCTACCCGCACCAGCTCTCCGGCGGCCAGCGCCAGCGCGTGGCGCTGGCCCGCGCGCTGGCCGTCGAACCCAAGGTGCTGCTGCTCGACGAGCCCTTCGGCGCGCTCGATGCCAAGGTGCGCAAGGAGCTGCGCCGCTGGCTGCGCCGGCTGCACGACGAGATGCACGTGACCAGCGTCTTCGTTACGCACGACCAGGAAGAGGCGATGGAGGTCGCCGACCGCATCGTCGTGATGAACGAGGGCCGCATCGAGCAGGTCGGCGCGCCGGACGAGGTCTACGACCACCCGGCCACACCCTTCGTGCTGAAGTTCCTCGGCGACGTGAACCTGTTCCATGGCCGCGCCGGCCTGGCGCCGGGGCACGACGAGGGCGTGAGCTACGTGCGGCCGCACGAGCTCGACGTGGTGGCCGAGGCCGGCGAAGGCACCTGGGCCGTGACGCTGGCGCAGACGCTGACCGTCGGCCCGAACACCCGGCTGGAGTTCCGCCGCGACGAGGACGGCTCGTACGTCGACGTGGAGCTGTCGCGCGAGTCCTTCGTGCAACTTCGCGAGACGCTGGCGCTCGCCCCCGGCCGCCAGGTCTTCCTGCGGCCCCGGCGCATCACAAGGTTTTCGGTGCCGGCATAAGCTCGCGGGCTCTCGACATCACAGCGAGCCCACGAGCCCCGCCGGTACCCCATGACCCCCTGGACCCTCTACCTCGCGCCGGGCACCTGCGCCCAGGCCGTTCACATCGCCCTGCTCGATGCCGATGCGCCGCACCGGCTGCAGCTGCTCGACTTCGCGAAGACCGAGCAACGCAGCCCCGCCTACCTGGCGGTCAACCCGCGCGGCCGCGTGCCGGCCCTCGTCACCGGGCAAGGCACGCTGACCGAGGTGCCGGCGCTGCTGCTGTTCGTTGCCCAGTCCTTTCCCGCCGCGAAGCTCGCGCCGCTGGACGACCCGTTCCGCCTGGCGCAGCTGCAGAGCTTCAACAACTACCTGTGCTCGACGGTGCACGTGGCCCACGCGCACCGGCGCCGTGGCGCCCGCTGGGTGGACGACGAAGCGGCCATCGCCGCGATGCAGCGCAAGGTGCCCGCCAACATGAGCGACTGCTTCAGCCACATCGAGGCCGACTGGCTGCGCGGCCCCTGGGTCTTCGGCGAGGACTACAGCATTGCCGATCCCTACCTCTTCACGGTGGCCGAATGGCTCGAAGCCGACGGCGTCGACGTGTCGCGCTTCCCGAAGGTGCTCGCGCACCGCGCACGCATGCAGGCCCGCGAGTCGGTGCAGCGGGCGAAGGCGGCGGTGGCGGGCTGACGCCCACCCACCGTCAAAGCGGCGCCGAGGGTGTGCCGGCCGGCGCGGCCTGCGCCTGTTGCACGATTTCGCGCGTCAGGTGCGGCGCGAAGGTCTGGATGAAGTCGTAGGCGAAGCCGCGCAGCAGGCCGCCGCGGCGCACCGCGACGCTCGTCGTGTTGATCGAGAACAGGTGCCGAGCGTCGATCGCGCGCAGGTGGCTGTCACGCTGGTCGTCGAAGGCGATCGAGGCCATGATGCCCACGCCGAGCCCGAGCTCGACGTAGGTCTTGATGACGTCGGCATCCATCGCCGTCAGCACGACACGCGGCTTCAGGCCGGCACGCTCGAAGGCGTTGTCGATGCTGCCGCGGCCGGTCAGGCCGACGTCGTAGGTGATCACCGGGTGCTCGGCCAGGCGCTCGAGCGTCAAGGGGCCGTCGAGCAGCGGGTGGCCGGCCGGCACCACCACCGCGTGCGTCCAGCGGTAGCACGGCAGCGCGACCAGCTCCGGGTTGTCGGCCAGCACGTGCGAGGCGATGCCGATGTCGGCCGTGCCGGTCAGCAGCATCTGCGCGATCTGCGACGGCGAGCCCTGGTGCATCTGCAATTGCACCTTTGGGTGCAGCCCGCGGAATTCGTGCACGGTCTGCGGCAGCGCGTAGCGGGCCTGCGAGTGCGTGGCGGCCACGCTGAGCACGCCGCTGTCGCCCAGGCGGAAGTCGTCGCTGGCGCGGTGCAGGTTCTCCACGTCCAGCAGCGTGCGCTCGACCCACGGCAGCACGCGCTCGCCGGCCGGCGTCAGGCCCGTCAGGCGCTTGCCGGCCCGCACGAAGATCTCGACGCCGAGCTCGTCTTCCAGCTCGCGGATCTGGCGGCTGATGCCGGGCTGCGAGGTGTGCAGCGCGTCGGCCACCGTGGTCAGGTTGAAGCCCTGGCGCACCGCTTCGCGGACGGAGCGCAGTTGCTGGAAGTTCATGTGCTTGTCACCGCGGCGCGGCGGCCTTTCATCGTTTTTCGCATTATCGAAAGCCGCCACACCCCCGCCAACGACGATTGTGGTCCTTGCTTGTGCGCGAGCCGCATAAGGGCGCCGACATCGGCGCCGACGTAACATCCCCGCGCCCGGCCCACCGGCCGGCTCCACCGCTTCGGCCACCCTAGGGAGATCCCCATGCCGTTTCGTGAACTTTCGCTGGCCGCCATGCTCTGGGCCAGCAGCCTGGTCGCCCTCGCGGGCCCCCCGGCCGCACCGATCCGCGACGTGACGCAAACCCTGCACGGCGTCACCGTGCACGACCCCTACCGCGACCTCGAGGACCTGAAGAGCCCGGCCACGCAGGCCTGGCTCAAGGCCCAGGGCGAGCACGCCGAGGCGGCGCTGGCCGCGTTGCCCGAGCGCGAGAAGCTTGCCGAGCGCATCGAGGCGCTGTCGCGCACCACCGGCGATCTCGTGCGCGAGGTCGTGCACCTGCCCGGCGATCGGCTGTTCTACCTGAAGCGCGAAGCCGGTCACGCGCAGTTCAAGCTGATCACGCGCACCGGCCTGGCCGGCCCCGAGCGCGTGCTGGTCGACCCCGAGGAAATGACCCGGCGCGCCAAGGGCGTGCCGCATGCCATCAACTACTTCGTGCCCTCGTGGGACGGCCAGCGCGTGGCCTACGGCCTGTCGGCCGGCGGCTCGGAAGACGCCTCGCTGTACGTGATGGACGTGGCCAGCGGCAAGGCGCTGGGCGAGCCGATCCCGCGCGTGCCCGATCCCTCGGGCTACGGCACCGTCGGCTGGTCGCCCGACAGCCGCCACGTCACCTTCAACCAGATCCGCGCGCTGCCGCCGGGCAGCCCGGCCACGGAGACCTACCTCGACACGACGGTCTTCGTCTTGCGCGCCGGCGCCCCGGCCAGGCAGGCGCGGCCGCTGTTCGGCCCGCTGGTCAACAAGGACCTGAAGCTCGACCGGCTCGACGTGGCCGGCGTGATCTTCGACCCGACCAGCCGCTTCATGCTCGCGCGCACCACCGACACCACGGTGCCCGAGGGCAAGCTCTTCGTCGCCCGCGTGGCCGACCTGGGCAAGCCCAAGGTCGCATGGCGCCCCGTCTCGGTCTTCGACGACCGCATCACCGACCTGCGCCTGTACCGCGACACGCTGTACCTGCGCACGACGAAGGACGCGCCGCGCGGCCGCTGGCTGGCGCTGGACCTGGCCGCCGGTGGCGGCCTCGCCTCGGCCAAGGTCGCCATCGACGAGCCGGCGCGCGGCGTGCTGAAGACCCTGGTGGTCGGCCGCGGCGGCACGCTCTATGCCGAGGTCAGCGAGGGCTTCACGACCCGCACGCTGCGTTTCGGCGGCGCCGTCGGCCAGGCGCCGGTCGACATGGCGCCGGCCACCGCCGGCAACACCTTCGCGATCGACGACCCGGCGCATGCCCACGACGACCTGTGGCTGCTCGCCAGCGCCTGGACCGAGCCGCCGAAGATCCTGCGCAGCGCCGGCCCCGAACGCCCCGCCACCGACACCGCCCTGCTGCGCCGCCGCGCGCCCGAGGGCATGCCGGCCCTGACCGTCAGCGAGGTGCTCGCCCCCAGCCACGACGGCGCGCAGGTGCCGCTGGCGATCATCCACCGCGCCGACCTGAAGCGCAGCGAGCCGCACCCGACGCTGCTGGTGGGCTACGGCGCCTACGGCTTCTCGTTCGAGGCCTTCTTCGATCCGCGCAGCGTGGCCTGGCTCGAGCGCGGCGGCGTGCTGGCCTACGCCAACGTGCGCGGCAGTGGCGCCTTCGGCGACACCTGGCACCGCGCCGGCTTCAAGACCACCAAGGCCAACACCTGGAAGGACGGCATCGCCTGCGCGAAGTACCTGATCGACAAGGGTTACGCCAGCCCCGCGACGCTGGGCATCCTGGGCGGCAGCGCGGGAGGCATCTTCGTCGGCCGCGCGGTCACCGAGGCGCCCGAGCTCTTCGCCGCCGCGATCTTCGACGTCGGCATGATGGACACGATCCGCTCGGAGGAGTCCGCCAACGGCATCACCAACATCAGCGAGTTCGGCACCGTGAAGGACCCGGCCGAGTTCAAGGCGCTGCTGGAGATGAGCACCTACCACCAGATCAAGGACGGCGTAGCCTACCCCGCGGTGCTGCTGATCCACGGCATCAACGACCCGCGCGTCGACGTCTGGCAGAGCGCGAAGGCCGCGGCGCGCCTCCAGGCCGCCAGCACGAGCGGCAAGCCGGTGCTGCTGCGGCTGGACGGCCAGGCCGGCCACGGCGTCGGCAGCACCGCCAGCCAGCAGGCGCGCAAGCTGGCGGACACCTACGCCTTCCTGCTGTCGCAGTTCAAGCCGTGATGTGAAAAGGGCCACCGCGAGGTGGCCCTTTCGTCACGGCATGAGTGGGGTCACACCGCCAGGTGCGTCTCCATGCGCGCCTTGGCATCTTTCAATGCCTGCGGCAGGTGGTAGGCGAGCTGGTCGAACAGCTGCTGGTGCAGCTTGAGCTCCTCGCGCCAGGCCTCGGGCGCGGCGTCGATGATGGTCGCGAACTTGTCGGCGCCGAAATCGAGGCCGGCCCACTCGAGATCCTCGTAGCGCGGGCTGATGCCGAAGAAGTGCTCTTCGCCGCCGGCCTGGCCTTCGAGGCGGTCGATCATCCACTTCAGCACGCGCATGTTGTCGCCGTAGCCGGGCCAGACGAACTTGCCGTCGGCGCCCTTGCGGAACCAGTTGACGCAGTAGATCTTCGGCAGCGTGCGGCCCTGCAGCTCGAGCTTGTGCTCCATGTCGAGCCAGTGCTGGAAGTAGTCGCTCATGTTGTAGCCGCAGAAGGGCAGCATCGCGAACGGGTCGCGCCGCACCACGCCCTGCGCGCCGGCCGCGGCGGCGGTCGTCTCGGAGCCCATGGTGGCGGCCATGTACACGCCTTCCATCCAGTTGCGCGCCTCGGTCACCAGCGGCACGGTCGTCGAGCGGCGGCCGCCGAAGATGAAGGCGTCGATCGCCACGCCCGAAGCGTCGTCCCAGGCCGGGTCCAGCGCGGGGTTGTTGGTCGCGGCGACCGTGAAGCGCGAGTTCGGGTGCGCTGCCTTGCGGCCGGTTTCCTTGGCGATCGCAGGCGTCCAGTCCTGGCCCTGCCAGTCGATGCAGTGCGCGGGTGGCTCGCCCATGCCCTCCCACCAGACGTCGCCATCGTCGGTCAGCGCGACGTTGGTGAAGATCACATCGCGGTCCAGGCTCTTCATGCAATTCAGGTTCGTGTGGCTGTTGGTGCCCGGCGCCACACCGAAGTAGCCCGCCTCGGGGTTGATCGCGTACATCCGGCCGTCGGCATGCGGCTTGATCCAGGCGATGTCATCGCCGATGGTCGTGACCTTCCAGTCGCCCAGGGCCTCGGGCGGGATCAGCATCGAGAAGTTGGTCTTGCCGCACGCGCTGGGGAAGGCGGCGGCGATGTGGTATTTCTTGCCGGCCGGCGAGGTGACGCCGAGGATCAGCATGTGCTCGGCCAGCCAGCCCTGGTCGCGCCCCATGGTGGAGGCGATGCGCAGCGCGAAGCACTTCTTGCCCAGCAGCGCGTTGCCGCCGTAGCCCGAGCCGTAGCTCCAGATCTCGCGCGTCTCGGGGTACTGGACGATGTACTTGGTCTGGTTGCAGGGCCAGGCCACATCCTTCTGGCCCGGCTCGAGCGGTGCGCCGACGGTGTGCACGGCGGGCACGAAGTTGCCGTCGGTGCCGAGCAGCTCGATCACGGCCTTGCCCATGCGGGTCATCACGCGCATGTTGACGGCCACGTAGGCCGAATCGGACAGCTCGACGCCGATGTGGGCGATCGGCGAGCCCAGCGGGCCCATCGAGAACGGCACCACGAACAGCGTGCGGCCGCGCATGCAGCCCTTGAACAGGGCCTGGTCGCCCGTCTGCAGCAGGGCGCGCATCTCGGCCGGGTCCATCCAGTTGTTGGTCGGGCCGGCCTGTTCCTTGGTGGCCGAGCAGATGAAGGTACGGTCTTCCACGCGCGCCACGTCCGACGGGTCGGAGCAGGCCAGGTAGGAATTCGGGCGCTTCTCCGGGTTCAGTTTCTTCATCGTGCCCGCTTCGACCATCTGCGCGCACAGGCGGTCGTACTCCTCGTCCGAACCATCGGCCCAGTAGATGGCGTCCGGCTTGGTCAGGGCGGCGATCTCCGCGACCCAATTGATGAGCTTTTGGTGTTTGATGTAATCTGGGGCGTTCAGTGCAGCGACGCCGCCCATGACGGGTTGGTTCATAGGGTGTACCTCCAATGCCAATTGAAAAATTCTGTATCGCCCCGGACGGCAGGATCGTCGTCGGGCCGGGCGCTTGGCTTGCGCTGGGAGTCCATCGTCGGATGGCGTTCGGCGGATACGGCGGTCGTGTCGGCAGCGGCGCAACG
>NZ_DATFAN010000034.1:0-6642 GCF_035254525.1 Ideonella sp.
CTTCTTGGCCACCGCATCGACGCAGGTGACGTGCCAGTCGGGTTGGCAGATGGCCAGCACGACACCCGGCAGGCCGGCGCCACTGCCGACATCCAGCACCCGCTGCGGCGGTACGCCGCCCTGCCCCGCCCTCGCCGCCAACCCGCGTCGCAGCGCCGGCACGATCGCCAGGCAATCGAGCAGATGCTGGGTCAGCATCGCCTCGGGCTCGCGCACGGCCGTCAGGTTGTAGACCCGGTTCCATTGGGCGATCAGGCGCAGGTAGGCCAGCAGGCGGCCGGTGGTGTCGTCAGGCAGCGGCAGGCCTAGGGCGTCGGCGCCCGCCTTCAGCGCGGGCGCCAGTGGATCGAGCGGGGTGGCAGGCGTGCTACTCATCATGGGGCGAGGGCGTGAGGATTGGGGACCGACCTCGCCAAAGCCGCAACCTCGGACGGCCGCGCGATTCGCGCCCGCCGCTCGGCCCCAGCCAAGGCGGACAAGGGCTGCCGCCCACCAGGACCGCGATCTCAGGCCGCATCGGCGGCCGGCGCGTCGTCGGGCCCCGGCGCGGCGCGGCCGTCGTTGGCCGCCCCCAGGAAGCCCGCGAAGCGCTTCTTCTTCAGGTGCACCAGCAACAGCGAGATCGCCGCCGGCGTGACACCCGAGATGCGCGCTGCCTGGCCCAGGGTCTCTGGCCGGTGCCGGCTCAGCTTCTGGCGCACCTCGTAACTCAGCGCCGTGACCTGGTCATAGTCCAGCTCGGCCGGCAACGGCAGGTTCTCGTAGGCCAGCGCGCGACCGACCTCCTCGACCTGCTTGTCGATGTAGCCGGCGTACTTGACCGAGATCTCGAGCTGCTCGATCACCGCGGCGGCCAGCTCGGGGCCCAATTCAGCGACCAAGGTTTCACGTGAAACACCCTCTTCGGGCCGCGCCGCGTGGGCAAGGCTGGCGACGGCGTCGAAGCCCACGCCCGGGCGTCGCAGCAGGTCGGCCAGGCTGTACTCGCGCTCGATCGGCTTGCCCAGGACCGGCTCGGCCAGCTCCGCCGGCAGGATCCCGGGGTGCACCCAGGTCGCGCGCAGCCGCTCGGCCTCCCGGGCCACGGCGTCGCGCTTGCGGTTGAAGCCCGCCCAGCGCGCGTCGTCGACCAGCCCGAGCCCGCGACCGAGCTCCGTCAGACGGGCATCGGCGTTGTCTTCGCGCAGCTGCAGCCGGAACTCGGCGCGGCTGGTAAACATGCGGTACGGCTCGGTCACGCCCTTGGTGACCAGGTCGTCGACCAGCACCCCGAGGTAGGCCTGGTCGCGCCGCAGCGCCAGCGGCGAGCGGCCCAGCACCTGGCAGGCGGCGTTGACGCCGGCATACAGCCCCTGCGCCGCCGCCTCCTCGTAGCCGGTCGTGCCGTTGATCTGGCCGGCGAAGAACAGCCCGCCGATGGCCCGCGTCTCGAAGCTGGCCTTCAGCCCGCGCGGGTCGAAGTAGTCGTATTCGATGGCGTAGCCAGGCCGCAGGATGTGCGCGTTTTCGAGCCCGGGCATCGTGCGCACCGCCGCGAGCTGGATGTCGAAAGGCAGCGAGGTCGAGATGCCGTTCGGGTAGAACTCGTTCGTCGCCAACCCTTCCGGCTCCAGGAAGATCTGGTGCGAGGCCTTGTCGGCAAAGCGGTTGATCTTGTCCTCGATGCTCGGGCAGTAGCGCGGCCCCACGCCCTCGATCACCCCGGTGAACATCGGGCTGCGGTCGAAGCCGCCGCGGATGATCTCGTGGGTGCGCTCGTTGGTGTGGCTGATCCAGCACGGCATCTGGCGCGGGTGCATCGCCACCGCGCCCATGAAGCTGAACACCGGGATCGGGTCCAGGTCGCCCGGTTGCTCGACGAGCCTCGAGAAGTCGATCGACCGGCCGTCGATGCGCGGCGGCGTGCCGGTCTTCAGGCGGCCCTGCGGCAGCTTCAGCTCCTTGAGTCGCGCGGACAGGCTGACCGCCGGCGGGTCGCCCGCGCGTCCGCCGCTGTGGTTCTGCAGGCCCACGTGGATGCGCCCGTCCAGAAATGTGCCCGCCGTCAGCACGACCGTGCGCGAGCGGAAGCGGATGCCGACTTGGGTGACCGCACCGACCACCCGGTCGCCTTCGACCATCAGGTCGTCGACAGCCTGCTGGAACAGCCACAGGTTCGGCTGGTTCTCCAGCCGGTGCCGGATGGCCGCCTTGTAAAGCACGCGGTCGGCCTGGGCGCGGGTGGCCCGCACGGCCGGGCCCTTGCTGGAATTGAGGATGCGGAACTGGATGCCGGCCTCGTCGGTGGCCAAGGCCATCGCACCGCCCAGGGCATCGACCTCCTTGACGAGGTGGCCCTTGCCGATGCCGCCGATCGACGGGTTGCAGCTCATCTGCCCCAGCGTCTCGATGTTGTGGCTCAACAGCAGCGTGGCGCAGCCCATGCGGGCTGCGGCGAGGGCAGCCTCGGTGCCGGCATGGCCACCGCCGACCACGATGACGTCGAATTCCTGGGGGTAGAGCACGGCAAGGCCCGGTGAGTTGCGATGGTTCGGCCGCGAAGTTTCGCGTAAGGGCTTGATTTTAAAGGCCGGCCAGCTTCTCGTCAGGGCCGCGCGACAATCCCGTGGTGGATGCTCCTGCCCTCGCCTGCCGGCACGGCTGCGGTGCCTGCTGCATCGCGCCGTCGATCTCCAGCCCGATCCCCGGCATGCCCACCGGCAAACCGGCCGGCGCGCGCTGCATTCAGCTCGACGACACGCTGCGCTGCCGGCTGTTCGGCGACCCGCGCCGCCCGGCGGTCTGCAGCTCGCTGGCGCCGAGCGCATCGATGTGCGGGCCCGACCGCACCCACGCGATGCACTGGCTCACGACGCTCGAGCGCCAGACGAGCCCCGGCGCGCCCGCGCCACGCCCGCCAAGCTGACCCAGGTCAAGACGGACGCTGACCGAGCGGGCAAGATGCGGGCGTCGCCAGATACCCCAACCCCTATACCGCAGGCGACCGGACTGCCAGGAGAATTTCGCATGACCACCAACGTCGGCACCATCGACCGCATCTTTCGCATCGTGCTGGGCCTCGCCCTGATTGGCCTGTCGCTCGGCGGCCAGATCGGCGTGTGGGGCTGGATCGGACTGGTGCCGCTGGCCACCGGGCTGCTGAAGACCTGCCCGCTGTATTCGGTGCTCGGCATCTCGACCTGCCCGCTCAAGCGCTGAGCGACCCCGCGGCGCCGCCGTCGGCCCCCGCCGGCGGCACACTGCGCAGATCCTGCACGACCCGGCCTTCGCCGAGCACGATGACCCGGCTGGCGCTGGCAATCGTGTCGGGCCGGTGCGCGACGATGATGCGCGTCAACGGCAGCTGCTGCACCGCCCGATTCACCAGCCGCTCGCGGTCCACGTCGAGCGCGCTGGTGGCCTCGTCAAGCAACAGGATGCGCGGCCGCTTGTACAGCGCCCGCGCCAGCAGGATGCGCTGCTTCTGCCCGCCCGACAGCACCGTGCCCATGTCGCCGACCAGCGTCGAATAGCCCATCGGCATCGCCGCGATTTCCTCGTGCACCGAGGCGAGCTTGGCGCACTCGGTGATCCACGCCGCATCGGGCTCGGGCGCGAAGAAGGCGATGTTGTCGGCGATCGAGCCGGCGAACAACGCCTCGTCCTGCATCACCGTGCCGATCAGCGCGCGCCAGGGCCGCCGTCCGAGCTGGCCCGGCGTCAGCCCGTCGATGCGCAGCTCGCCGGCCTGCGGCTCGTGCATGCCCAGCATCAGTTTCAGCAGTGTCGTCTTGCCGCAGGCCGAGGGCCCGACGATTGCCACCGACTCCCCGGCCGCGACCTCGAAACTCACGCCGCGCAGCACCTCGGGCTCGAGGTCCGAATAGCGGAAGTGCAGCCCCTGCACCGCCAGCGAACCGGCCAGCCGCGCCGGCGCCGCCGGCCGGGCGGTGGGCAGTGCATCGGCCTCGGGCGGCGTCAGCACGATGTCGGCCAGGCGCTCGCCCTGCAGGCCCATCAGCCGCAGTTCGCCGAGCTTGTCGATCAGCGCGCCGGTGCGGGTGGCGAACTGCTCCTGGTAGGCCAGGAACGCGAACAGCATGCCGGTCGACAGCTGCTGGTCCATCACGGCGAGCGCGCCGAGCCACACCACCGCCACCCGCTCGAGCCCGAACAGCACGCGCTGTGCGATCGCGAGCCTGAGCTCGAGACGGCGCACCGCCAGGCTGGCGTTGGTCGCATCGACCACCAGGTTCATGAACTGCGACTGGCGCATCGCCTCCGCATTGAACAGCTTGATCGCGCCGACGCCACGCAGCGACTCGAGGAAGTGGCTCGACTTCTTCGCGTCGTGCACCAGGGCCTCCTCGGCCGCCTCGCGCATCGCGCCGAACAGCGCCCAGCGCAGGGCGGCATAGAGCGCCACCGCCAGCACCGCCACCACGGCCAGCAGCGGGCTGTACAGCAGCATCAGCGTCAGCGTCAGCAGCACCAGCACGCCGTCGATCAGCCCTTCGGCGAACTGATGGGTGAGCTTCTCCTGGATCTCGTGCACCGCGGCGAAACGCGACCAGATGTCGCCGGTGTGGCGGCGCTCGAACCAGTCCATCGGCAGGCGCAGCAGGTGCGCGAACACGTTGCCCAGCCATTGCAGCTTCAGCGTGGCCGACAGGTGCAGCACCGCCCACGAGCGCCCCGCCGCCGCCAGCGCCTGCAGCAGCACGAGGCCGCCGAAGCCGACGCCCAGTGTCACCAGCAGGTCGCGCTCGCCGGTGACCAGCACGCCGTCGACCACCCATTGCAGGAAGAAGGGCGACAGCAGCAGGAAGGCCTCGAGCGCCAGCGCGAGCAGCAGCACCTGGCCGAGCGCACGCTTCAAACCCGTCACGCGGCCGAGCAGCTGGCGAAGCGTGACGCGCTCGCGCTCGCGCCGCGGGCGGAAATCGGCTGTCGGCGTCAGCTCGAGCGCCACACCGGTGAAGTGGGGCGACAGCGCCTCCAGCGTCATGCGGCGCAGCCCGCGCGCCGGGTCGTGGATTGTCGCGATGCCGCGCCGGACGCCGACCAGCACCACGAAGTGGTTCATGTCCCAGTGCAGCACGCAAGGCATCGCCAGCTGCGCCAGTTGCTCGGGTTCCGCGCGCAGCGCGCGTGGCGCGAGGCCAAGCACGCCGGCCATGTCGGCCAGGTCGGCCGCCGTGGCCCCCTTCAGCGAGATGCGAAACCGCTCGCGCAGGCCAGCGAGGTCGGTCTGAAGGCCATGCGCGCCGGCCACCATCGCGAGGCAGGCGAGCGCACATTCGGCAGCCTCGGTCTGCAGGATCAGCGGCACGCGCCCCGGCCCGGAGCGCCAGTTCAGGAATGGCCGGGCCCGGCCCGCGGGCGCCTCGGTCACAGGCGCCTCGCCCAGCCCAGCACGGGCTCGAACAACCACTCGATCAAGCGCCGGCGCTCGAGCGCGACGTCGGCCTCCAGCTGCATGCCGGCCATCAGCGGGCGCGGCTGGCCTGCCGCCTCGACGGCCTGCCGATCCAGCGCCACCGTGACCCGGTACAGCGGCTCGCCCCCCGGGCGCGCTGCGATCGGCACCGCCGCCAGCTCGGCCGGCGCGAGCGGCGCCTGCGCCACGCGCAGCACATGGCCGGTCTGCAGGCCGAACTTCTGGTACGGGAAGGCGTGCAGCCGCAGCCACACGGCCTGCGCCGGCTGCACGAAACCCAGCGCGCTCGACGGGGCGTAAAGATGCGCCTGCAGCTGCGCTCCGGCCGGGCTCAGGCTGGCCAGCGCTGCGTCGGCCCCGACCGCCTGGCCGGGGGAGGCGCTGAACGCCGCCAGCACACCATCGGCCGGCGCGCGCACGACGAGCTGGCGAGCCGCCGCGGTGGTGTCGGCCCGCACGGCGGCCTCGGCCACCTCGGCGCGGTCACGCTCGAGCTCGCCCAGCCGCTGGGCCGATTGCAGCGGCAACTCGCGCCGCTCGGCCTGCAAGGTAGCCGCCTCGCGCGCCAGGGCCTGGCGCTGGCGCGCGAGCGCAGCCCCTTCGGCGCGCAATCCCAACACGTCCTCGTTCTTGGCCTGAATCTGCGCGGTCGAGACGAAGTTCTCGCCGCCCAGCGCCTCCAGCCGCGCCATCGCCTTCTCGGCCAGCACCAGCCGCTGCTGCTGCAGCTGCGCCTGTGCGTCCAGCTGCGCCTGCTCGCGCTGCAGGCCGGCAAGGCGCTCGTCCAGCGCGGCCAGCTGCTGGCTGCGCAGCGCCTGCTCCTGCCGCGCCGCCTCGGCGAAGCTGCGCTCGCGCGCCGCGAAGGTCTGCTGCAACTCGGCTTGCTCTTGGCCGGCCAGTGCCGGGCTTTGCACAGCAAGCGTGAACAGCGCATCGCCGGCACGCACCGCCTGGCCCTCCTGGGCCCGCAGCGCGAGTACCGTGCCTGCTACCGGCGCGACGATGCGGATCAGGCCCCGGTCGGGCACCAGCACGCCGGCCAGGCGGGCCTTGCGCGTGTACTCGCCCCAAAAAAGAAAGGTGCTGACGGCGCAGAGCGACGCCAGCACCCAGAAAGTCAACCAAGCCAAACCCGGTGGCTGCACCAGTTGGATGCTGCCGAGCCAGGCCCGACGCTGGTTGTGGAGGGATTCGTGTCGAAACAGGGTCACGCGCCGGCTCCC
>NZ_DATFAN010000035.1:0-10997 GCF_035254525.1 Ideonella sp.
CTCGTCCTGGCGCGACAGCAGGTTGCGGCGCGGCTCCAGCGCCTCGATCACCGCCTCGTCGCCGGCCGCCTGCCAGCGCACGCGGTCACCGACGACGCACTGGCTCTTCTTGCCGCGCGGGTGGGCGATCAGGCGCCGGCCCTCCGGCGTTTCGATCACGACATGCCGGCCATGGGCGCCCACGACCAGGCCGGTGTCGAGTTCTTGGCCCTTGCTCAAGTTTGCAAGGCCGCCAGCCGCTCGCTGGCCGGCGGGTGGGTGTAGTAGAAGCGGGCGTAGACGGGGTCCGGCGTTAGCGTGCTGCCGTTGTCCTCGTACAGCTTCAGCAGCGCAGAGGCCAGGTCGGCGCCGCCGGTCTTTGCGCAGGCGTAGGCATCGGCCTCGAACTCGGCCCGGCGCGACCAGCGCGCCGCCAGCGGCGAGGCGAAGAACAGGAACGGCGGAGCGGCCAGCATGAACAGCATCAGCGCGAGCGCATCGTTGGCTGCACGCAGGTTCGGCTCGACGCCGAGCCCGAGGAAGAACGCCGGCTGCCGCGCGAGCCAGCCCAGCAGCGCCATGGCCGCCAGGCCGACAGCGAAGGAACGCAGCGTCATCACCAGCACGTGCTTGTGGTGGAAGTGGCCCAGTTCGTGGGCCAGCACCGCCTCGACCTCGCGCCCGGCCAGTCGCGCGAGCAGCGTGTCGAACAGCACCACCCGCTTGGCGCGGCCCAGCCCGCCGAAGTAGGCGTTGGCATGGCTGGAGCGCCGGCTGCCGTCCATGACGAACAGGCCCTTGGCCCGGAAGCCGCAGCGCGCCATCAGCGTCTCGACGCGTTCGACCAGCACGCTGTCGGACAGCGGTTCGAAGCGGTTGAACCACGGTGCGATCCAGGTCGGATAGACGACCTGCATCAGCAGCACGAAGCCGACCCACAGGCCCCAGGCCCAGAGCCACCAGAGCGCGCCGGTGGCCTGCATCACCCACAGCACCGCGGCCATCATCGGCAGCCCGATCGCGATCGACAGCGCGGCGCCCTTGGCCAGGTCGGCGAGGAACAGCGCCGGCGTCATCCGGTTGAAGCCGAAGCGCTGCTCGAGGCGGAAGATCCGCGCCCACTCGAGCGGCAGGTCGACCAGGCCGCTGACCAGCGCGAAGCCGGCGACGAGGCCCAGCTGGTAGGCGAGGTCGCCGAAGCGCGGCTGCAGTGCGTCGCGCAGCGTGGCGTTGAGCAGGTCCAACCCGCCCAGCAGCGTCCAGCCGAGCAGCAACGCGGCGCCCACCGTCTCGGCCACCAGCCCGAAGCGCAGCCGGGCGAGCGTGTAATCGGCGGCGCGCTGGTGGGTGGCCAGGGGCACGGTGGCATCGAATGGCGCCGGCACGGCACTGCGGTGGGCCTGCACGCTGCGCGTCTGGCGTGTGGCCAGCCACCATTTCAGGGCCTGGGAGGCGACGAGCGCCGCCACCAGCCAGAGGGATACGGTCTGCGCCTGCATGGGCGGCAAGTGTATGTTGTTGGACAATCCCGGACCCGATGCCACCCCATGCCGGCCACCCCACCATGAACACTGCGACGCTTGCCAAGAATGACCAGAACCTGATCTGGGTCGACATGGAGATGACCGGCCTGAAGCCGGAGTCGGACCGCATCATCGAGATCGCGGTCGTTGTGACCGACCCGTTGCTGACGGTGCGCATCGAGGGCCCCGTGTTCGCCATCCACCAGAGCGACGCCACGCTGGACGCGATGGATGCCTGGAACAAGGGCACCCACGGCCGCAGCGGCCTGATCGACCGGGTCAAGGCTTCGACGGTCGACGAGGCCGAGGCCGAGGCGCGGGTGATCGAGTTCCTCGCCGCGTACGTGCCGGCCCGCAAGAGCCCGATGTGCGGCAACTCGATCTGCCAGGACCGGCGTTTCATGGCCCGCCACATGGCCGGCCTGGAGGCCTTCTTCCACTACCGCAACCTCGACGTCAGCACGCTGAAGGAGCTGGCACGGCGCTGGAAGCCCGCGGCGCTGGAGGGCTTCAAGAAGGCCCAGGCGCACACGGCGCTGGCCGACATCCACGAGTCGATCGACGAGCTGCTGCACTACCGCAGCAACCTGCTGAACGTCTAGGCCTACGGCTTCTTCCTGATCGCCGTCACGACGTACTGGCCGTCGACCTTGTCGGCGCTGAACTCGATGCGGTCGCCGACTGCCAGACCGTCGAGCAGGCGGGGCGGTTTGGCCCGGTAGGCCATGGTCATCGCCGGCATGCCGAGGTTCTTGATCTCGCCGTGGGCGATGGTCACCTTGGCCTGGGCGCGGTCGATCTTGCGCACTTCGCCGTCGGCGGCGCGCGCCGGCAAGGCCCCCAGCAGGGCGACGATGCCGACCATGGCAGCGATTCGGTTCATCTCGGTTCCCTAGAATCAGGCGGTTGCCGATTATTCACGCCGCACCATCATGACCCACGCCACCGCGCCTGCCACCGTCGACCACATCCTGCCGCGCGAGAAGGCCGAGATCCTGGCCCAGGCGCTGCCCTACATCCGCAAGTTCCACGGCAAGACCCTGGTCATCAAGTACGGCGGCAACGCGATGACCGACCCGGCGCTGCAGCAGGACTTCGCCGAGGATGTGGTGCTGCTCAAGCTCGTGGGCATGAACCCGGTGGTGGTGCACGGCGGTGGCCCGCAGATCGACGAAGCCCTGAGCCGCCTCGGCAAGAAGGGCACCTTCATCCAGGGCATGCGCGTGACCGACGAGGAGACGATGGAAGTCGTCGAATGGGTCCTCGGCGGCGAGGTGCAGCAGGACATCGTCGGCCTGATCAACGTAGCCGGCGGCAAGGCGGTGGGCCTGACCGGCCGCGACGGCGCGATGATCCGCGCCCGCAAGCTGAAGATGGTCGACAAGGACGATCCGACCAAGGAGCACGACGTCGGGCAGGTCGGCGAGATCGAGTCGATCGACCCGGGCGTCGTGAAGGCGCTGCAGGACGACCAGTTCATCCCGGTCATCAGCCCGATCGGCTTCGGCTCGGAGAACGAGAGCTACAACATCAACGCCGACCTGGTCGCCTCCAAGCTGGCGGAGGTGCTGAAGGCCGAGAAGCTGGTGCTGCTGACGAACACGCCCGGTGTGCTTGACAAGCAGGGCAACCTGCTGACGGACCTGACCGCGCGCCGCATCGACGAGCTGTTCGCCGACGGCACGATCTCCGGCGGCATGCTGCCCAAGATCGCCGGGGCGCTCGACGCGGCCAAGAGCGGGGTGAACGCGGTGCACATCATCGACGGCCGCGTGCCGCATGCGATGCTGCTCGAGATCCTCACGGATCAGGCCTACGGAACGATGATCCGTTCCCACTGACCGTTCCCCCTCGCACCATGGCTTCGACGCGCGGTTCGGCCGCCGGCATGGCGGCCGCCTGCGGTGCCGCCTTCCTGTGGGGCACCGGCGCGCTGGTGGTCAACCTGCTGATCGCGCGCTTCGGCCTGAGCCCCGAAAGCATCTCGTTCTGGCGCTTCGTCGTGGGCGCCGTGTTGCTGGTCGCCTTGTTCGGCCGGCCCGCGGCCTGGCCGCGGCTTCGGGCCCAGGCCGGGTTGCTGCTCGGTGCCGGCAGCTGCATGTCGCTGTACGTGCTGTGCTGGTTTCTCGGCATTGCCCGCATCGGCGCGGCGGTGCCGACACTGATCGCGCTGTGCCTGCCACCGGTGCTGGTGACCCTGCTCGCGGTCGCGCGCGGGCGCGAGCGGCTCGACGGGCCGCTGGCGACCACCTTGACGGCCGCCCTGGCGGGCACCGCGCTGGTCGTGCTGCGTGAAGGCGGCCCGGCGGCCGGCACGTCGGCCGGCACCGTTGCCGCCGGCGTGCTGTTCTCGGTCGCGTCGGCGCTGCTCTACGCCGGCTTCACGCTGGTCAGCGGGCGCCTGTCGCTGGCGCTGGGCGCCGGCCCGGCGACGATGGGCCTGACGGTGGTGGCCGCGGCGGTGATGGGGCTGAGCGCGTTGTACGCCCCGCTGGCCTGGCCGGGCGACGTGCCGCCCGAGGCCTGGCTGCTCTATCTCGGGCTGGTCACCGCCGCGATCGCCCTGCTGGCCTTCAGCTGGGGTGCGGCGCGGCTGAGCCCGACGGCGCTGACCGTCGCCACGCTCGTCGAGCCGCTGACGGCGGTGCTGCTCGCTGCGCTGCTGCTGGGCCAGGCGCTGTCGACCTCGCAGTGGCTGGGCGCGGTGCTGATGCTCGCAAGCATCGGCGCGCTCGGCCGGCGCGATGCGCGCCGCGCTGCCGGGGCCGGTCGTGGGCACTGAACGCATCTGGCTGTTCGACCTCGACAACACGCTGCACAACGCCGCGGCCTCGGCCTTCGGGCGGCTGAACCTGGCCATGACTGCCTACATCGAGCGCGAACTCGGCGTCGGCGCCGACGAGGCCAACCGGCTGCGCATCGACTACTGGCACCGCTACGGCGCGACGATGCTCGGCCTGATCCGCCACCACGGGGTGAAGCCCGCGCACTTCCTGCACCACACGCACTTGCTGCCCGGCCTCGAGCGCGAGCTGGTGCACCATCCCCATGACCTGGCCGCACTGCGCGGCCTGCGCGGGCAGAAGTGGATCCTCACCAATGCGCCGGTCGCCTATGCCGAGCGGGTGCTGCGTGCGCTGGGGCTGTCCAGGCACATCGACGGCATCGTCGGCATCGAGCAGATGCGCATGTTCGGCCAGTGGCGGCCCAAGCCCGATGCGCGGATGTTCCGCGCGCTCGCGGCTCGGCTCGGGGTGCCGCCACGCCGCTGCGTGCTGGTCGAAGACACGCTGGTTCACCAGAAAGCGGCCTACGCGGTCGGCATGCGCACGGTGTGGATGCAGCGCTGGGCCAAACATGGCACGAAACGGGGTGGCCAAGGTCCGGAAGTTGGTGTTTACCTGCACCGGAGGCCCGCCTATGTGTGTGCCAGAATCGCCACGCTCCAACAGTTGCGCCGTGTGCCGTGATGCCTGACTTGCCCGAAGAAACCGAAGCGGCCGAGACCGAGGCATCGAACCCCCCAGGTACACCGCAGGCGGGCGCCGAAACGCCGCCCGCGCGCAAGCGCCCCAAGCCGGGCGAGCGCCGCGTGCAGATCCTGCAGACGCTGGCCGCGATGCTCGAGCAGCCCGGCGCCGAGCGCATCACCACCGCCGCGCTGGCTGCCCAGCTGCAGGTCAGCGAGGCGGCGCTGTACCGCCACTTCGCCAGCAAGGCCCAGATGTTCGAAGGCCTGATCGAGTTCATCGAATCGAGCATCTTCGGCCTGATCAACCAGATCACCGAGCGCGAGACGGAAGGTGCAGTGCAGGCCCAGCGCATCGCGCAGGTCGTGCTGCAGTTCGGCGAGAAGAACCCGGGCATGACGCGGGTCATGGTCGGCGACGCGCTGGTGTTCGAGAACGAGCGGCTGACGGCGCGCATGAACCAGTTCTTCGACCGTGTCGAATCGCAGCTGCGCCAGAGCCTGCGGCTGGCTGCCGACCATGCCGGCTCGACCATGCCGACGGTGGACGCGAACGGCCGCGCCTCGGCGCTGACGGCCTTCATCGTCGGCCGGCTGCAGCGTTATGCCCGCTCGGGCTTCAAGCGCAGCCCGACCGAGCAGCTCGACATCGCGCTCGGCCTGCTGACCTGAGGTGAACGGCTGAAGTGACCAAGGGCGCGGATCTCGCGCTCGCCTGGGGCGGCGCCGAGCTGAGGCTGTGTCCCGAGCGCGCGGCCTTCTGGCCAGACGAGCGGGTGCTGTTCGTCGCCGACTTCCACCTCGGCAAGGCCCACAGTTTTCGTCGGCTCGGCGTGCCCGTACCCGCGGGCACGAGCGAGGCGAACCTGGCGCGGCTGGCCGCCCTGATCGATCGCCTGGCCGCCGTCGAGGTGGTCTTCCTCGGCGACTTCCTGCATGCGGCACGTTCTCGCTCGAGCCCGGGCGTGGCCGCCTTCGCCGATTGGCGCGCCGGACGCTCGGGCTTGGCCCTGACGCTCGTGCGCGGCAATCACGACGAACGCGCCGGCGACCCGCCGAGCGACCTGGGCATCCAGGTGGTCGACGAGCCGTTCGCGCGCGGCCCGTGGGCGCTGTGCCACCACCCGGCCCCGCGCCCGGGCCGCGCCGTGCTGGCCGGCCACCTGCACCCCGGGGCCGTGCTGGCCGGCGCCGCGCTCGACCGCCTGTGCCTGCCCGCCTTTCACGCGCGTGGCGGCGTGCTGGTGTTGCCGGCTTTCGGCGAGTTCACCGGCTCGAAGGCGGTGCGGCGCGAAGACGGTGACCGCTGCTTCGTGACCGACGGGGCGCGGGTTCTGGCGCTGCCTTGATGCCCATGGCCCGGCGCAGGGGTTCACTACACTGGGCACCATGAATCTGGAACAACTCGACGCGCTCGTCGCGCGCGCCGACCGGCTGCTGGCTCGGCTTGAAGCGGTGCTGCCCCATCCGCCGTCCGCGCCCGACTGGTCGGCGTCGATCGCCTTTCGCTATCGCAAGCGCGCCGGCTCGGGCGTGCTCGAGCCCGTCCGCCACGTGGCCACGATCCGTCTGGCCGCCTTGAAGGAGATCGATGCGCAAAAGGAGCGCCTGGCCCGCAACACCGAGCAGTTCGTGGCCGGCGCGTCGGCCAACAACGTGCTGCTGACCGGCGCTCGCGGGACGGGGAAAAGCTCGCTGATCAAGGCCTGCCTGAACGAGTACGCCGGGCGCGGCCTGAGGCTGATCGAGGTCGACAAGGCCGATCTGGTCGACCTGCCCGACCTGATCGACCTGGTCGCCGGCCGGCCCGAGCGCTTCATCGTCTTCTGCGACGACCTCAGCTTCGAAGAGGGCGAACCGGGCTACAAGGCGCTCAAGTCGATGCTCGACGGCTCGGTGGCACAGGCGTCGGACAACCTGCTGATCTACGCCACCAGCAACCGCCGCCACCTGCTGCCCGAGTACATGAAGGAGAACCTGAGCTACCAGCACACCGAGGATGGCGAGGTGCACCCGGGCGAGGTGGTGGAGGAAAAGATCTCCCTGTCCGAGCGCTTCGGCCTGTGGATCAGCTTCTACCCGTTCACCCAGGCGGAGTACCTGGCGATCGCCGCGCAGTGGCTGCGTCACCTGGGTCTGGACGACGCGCAAATCGAGGCCGCGCGGCCTGAGGCCCTGGTGTTCGCGCTCGAGCGCGGTTCGCGCTCGGGCCGGGTCGCGTACCAGTTCGCGCGCGATCTGGCCGGCCGGCTGGCCCTCGGCGGGGCCGCGTCGTGAGCGGCGGTGGGGGCGAGAGCGACCGTACGCCGGTCGACGTGGCGGTCGGCGTGCTGGTCGAGCGCGACGCGGCCGGGCGGGAAGGGCGCTTCCTGCTGACCTCGCGCCCCGACGGCAAGGTCTACGCCGGCTACTGGGAGTTTCCCGGCGGCAAGATCGAGTCGGGCGAAAGCGTGCACGACGCCCTGGCGCGTGAGCTGCACGAGGAACTCGGCATCACCATCGGCGCGAGCCACCCCTGGCAGGAACTGGTGATGGACTATCCGCACGCCCGGGTCCGGCTGCATTTCTGCAAGGTCTACGACTGGCAGGGCGCATTCGAGATGCGCGAAGGCCAGTCCATGGCCTGGGAAACGCTGCCGGTGGCCAGCCGGCCGGTGCTGCCGGGCACGATCCCGGTTCTCCAATGGTTCGCCGCCGAACGTGGACACGCCGGCCCCACCCATGGCGGGTGACCCGGTTGGCTACACTGGCCGGATGGATTGGCTGGATCACGTCCGCTGGGACGCACAGGGCTTGGTACCCGTCATCGCGCAGGAAGCCGGCACCGGCGACGTGCTGATGTTCGCCTGGATGAACCGCGAGGCGCTGGCCCGCACGGCCGAGCTCGGCGAAGCCGTGTACTACAGCCGCTCGCGGCAGCGCCTGTGGCACAAGGGCGAGGAATCCGGCCACACCCAGAAGGTGCACGAGATCCGGCTCGATTGCGACCAGGACGTCGTGCTGCTGAAGGTGACCCAGCTCGGGCACGAACCCGGCATCGCCTGCCACACCGGCCGCCACAGCTGCTTCTTCGAACGCCTGGATGGCGGCCGCTGGACCGCCGTGGACCCGGTGCTGAAGGACCCGGCTTCGATCTACCAATGAACCCGACCACGATGCCTGCTACTTCGAACGACACGCTGCAGCGCCTGGCCGGCGTGATCGAATCGCGCCGCCAGGGCGACCCCGACAAGAGCTACGTCGCCCGCTTGTTCCACAAGGGCACCGACGCGATCCTGAAGAAGGTCGGCGAGGAGGCCACCGAGACCGTGATGGCCGCCAAGGACGGCGACCGCCAGAAGATCGTCTACGAGGTGGCCGACCTGTGGTTCCACTCGATGATCGCCCTGGCCCACTTCGGCCTCACCCCGGCCGACGTGCTGGCCGAGCTCGAGCGGCGCGAGGGCCTATCCGGCCTGGAGGAATTCGCGGCGCGCAAGGCGCAACAGCGTGAACAAGGAGAGACGCCATGAACGACGTGACCCTGGGCGCCGACGTGTCCGCGGAAAGGCTCGCCAGCCTGAAGCAACTGACGATGGTCACCTACATCCTCTATGCGCTCAGCGCCTTCGTCGGGCTGACGGCGATCGTTGCGATCATCATCAACTACGTCAAGCGCGAAGAGACGGCCGGCACGATCTACGAGAGCCACTTCACCTGGCAGATCCGTACCTTCTGGTTCAGCCTGCTGTGGGCGGTGGTGGGTTTCGTGACGCTGGTCGTCGGCGTCGGTTTCGTCGTGCTGGCGGCCGACTCGATCTGGGTCATCTACCGCATCGTCAAGGGTTTTCTGAACTGGAACGACGGCAAGCCGATGCCGGTGAAGGCTTGAGACCATGAGCACCGACCCCAACTGCATCTTCTGCAAGATCGCCGCCGGCCAGATTCCGGCGAAGAAGGCCTACGAGGACGAGGAGGTCATCGCCTTCCACGATATCCACCCCTGGGCGCCCGTGCACCTGCTGCTGGTGCCCAAGCGCCATATCGCGACCATGGAACTGGTCACCGCCGACGATCAGGCACTGATGGGCAAGCTGATGGTGCTGGCGCCCAGGCTGATGGCCGAAGCCGGCGTGACGGGTGGTTTCCGCCAGATCATCAACACCGGGCGAGACGGTGGGCAGGAGGTGTATCACCTGCACATGCACGTCTTCGGCGGCCCACGGCCATGGGCCAAGGGTTGACCGGCCGCAAGGGTTGAACCCGCCGCCGCCGCCCCGACTCTTACAATCACGAATTGTCTTTGGAGAAACGTCATGGGATCGTTCAGCATCTGGCATTGGCTGATCGTGCTGCTGGTGGTCGTGCTGATCTTCGGCACGAAGAAGCTGAAGAACATCGGCTCCGACCTGGGCTCGGCGGTCAAGGGCTTCAAGGACGGTGTGAAGGGCGGCGCCGAAGCCGACGAACCGCTGCCGCCATCGCAGCAGGTCGGCACCGGCAAGCCGGTCGACAGCAATACCGTCGACGTGGAAGCCAAGAACAAGGTCTGAGTTGATCGACTTCGGCTTCGACAAGATCGCGCTGATCGGCGCGGTCGCCCTGATCGTCATCGGCCCCGAGAAGTTGCCGAGGGTCGCGCGCACCGTCGGCCACCTGGTCGGCAAGGCGCAGCGCTACGTGGCCGACGTCAAGGCCGAGGTCAACCGCTCGATCGAGCTGGAAGAACTTCAGAAGATGAAGTCCCAGTTCGAGACCGCGGCGCGCGACGTCGAGAGCACCGTGCGCAGCGAGGTGCAGGAGGCGTCCAGCAGCCTGTCGCAGGGTTGGAGCGAGGCCACGGCTGGCCTCGGTGAGGGCCTGGCCGGCGCCACCGGCGACGGCGCGGCCGGCTGGACGCCGGCGCCGCCGGCCTACCAGCATCCGCGCAAGAACTGGCGCGTCAAGCGCGGTGCGGTGCCCGCCTGGTACAAGCACCGCGAAGGGGTGCGGCGCCACGTGCAGTCGGGCGCGGCGCGTGTCGCGCGCTTCCGTCCGCCCAAGGTGGGCGGTGCGGCCGGCGGGGCAGCTCGATGAGCGCGGAGCCCAAGGACGAGCTGGAAGGCACCGAAGCCCCGTTCGTTTCGCATCTGATCGAACTGCGCGACCGCCTGGTGCGCGCGCTGATCGCGGTCGGTGTCGTCTTCGCGGTGCTGGCCTTCTACCCGGGCCCGGCGGGGCTGTATGACCTGCTCGCGGCGCCGCTGGTGAAATCGCTGCCCCAGGGCGCGACGATGATCGCGACCAACGTGATCTCGCCTTTCCTGGTGCCCCTGAAGATCACGCTGATGGCGGCCTTCATGGGGGCGCTGCCGGTGGTGCTGTACCAGGTCTGGGCCTTCGTTGCGCCGGGGCTGTACAGCCACGAGAAGCGGTTGGTGCTGCCGTTGGTGGTCTCGAGCACGCTGCTGTTCTTCGGCGGTGTCGCGTTCTGCTACTTCTTCGTCTTCGGCAAGGTCTTCGCGTTCATCCAGAGCTTCGCGCCGAAGAGCATCACCGCCGCGCCTGACATCGAGGCCTACCTCGGCTTCGTGCTGACGATGTTCGTCGCCTTCGGGGCGGCCTTCGAGGTGCCGGTGGTCGTCGTGGTGCTGGCGCGCATGGGCGTGGTCAGCATCGAGAAGCTGCGCGCGTTCCGCGGCTACTTCATCGTCGTCGCGTTCATCATCGCGGCCGTCATCACGCCGCCGGACGTGGTCTCGCAGCTGTCGCTGGCGATCCCGATGTGCCTGCTGTACGAGGTGGGCATCTGGGCGGCGCGACTGTTCATCCGCCATACCCAGGCGCCGGACGCGGCGCCGACGCCGGACGCCTGATCAGCGCCGGCGCGCCGCCGGCTGCTTCGGCCGCTGGCCCACCGTCAGCGTCACCTGCACCTGCTGGCTGCCGCGCTGCAGCGCCAGCGCCGCTTCGCTGCCGGGCTTGAGCGCCGCCACGCGATGCAGCAGCTGCGCGGTGTTCGTCACCGGCTGCCCGGCCACCGAGACCACCACGTCGCCCGGACGCAC
>NZ_DATFAN010000036.1:0-7438 GCF_035254525.1 Ideonella sp.
CACCCGCCCGAGCCCGTTGCCCTGGTAAGCCGGGGCGGCGATCCATTCGTACTCGATGCCGTCGATCACCTCGCTGCCGGGCACCGGCTGCTGCGCGCGCACATGCGAGAAGCTGGCCGCGACCATGCGCACGCGGTGCCCGGCGCGCACCCACTCGCGGGCCAGGTAGTACGGCCGGTACTCCATGCCCAGCGCCGGGCTGCCGGCGTAGTGGTTGAGGTAGAGGATGTTCATGCCGCGGGCGCGCCGAGGGTTTCGAGCCGCTTCACATAGGCCGCCACGCTGGCCGGGAACATCGCATGCGCGCCGACCCAGGCGCGCAGCGCCGCGCTCACCTCGTCGGCGCGCCCGGCCAGCGGCGCGAGGCGCGCCCGGGTCGGCAACTCGCCATCGGCCAGGATCACCGCGTTGTGCCCGTCGCGCACCAGCTCGCGGTTGGCCGGCAGGTCCGACAGGATCGGGATGCAACCGTGGCCCATCGCCTCGATCACCGACACCGACACCGAGTCGCTGGCGGGCAGGCTGAGGTACCAGCGCGCCCGCCCGTACCACACGGCCTGCGCGGCGGCGTCCAGCCGGCCGACGAACTGCACGCGGCCGGCCAGGTCCGGCGCGGCGGCGCGCTCTTGCAGCGCCGGGCCCAACGAGCCGTCGTTGGCGACCACCAGCCGCGCCTCGGGCCAGCCCGCGGCGAGCGCGGCGAAGACATCCAGCACCCGGACCGGCCGGTAGATCGGCTCCAGGCCGCGGTTGGCGAAGAACAGTGCGCCGTCCTTGGCTGGCGTCGCCGCCGGCAAGCGCTCCAGGCCGAAGGGGAAGACCATCACCTCGGCGGCCCCCAGCGCGCGCATGCGCTCGGCCATGTGGGCCGAATCGCTGGTCGTGACCGTGCAGGCGCGCAGCACGCGACGCGTGACCCAGCGCATCGCGGCACTGCGCTCGGGGGCGACGAGGATGTCCGAGCCCCAGGCCGAGCCGGCGATGCGCGCCTTCACGCCACCCACGCGTGTGGCCAGCCAAGCCAGCGTGCCGTGCGAGCTGAGGTAGTGCGGCGCCAGCCAGTCGGGCTGGACCGCCCGCAGCCACCGCGCGACGCGGGGCCATTGCCGCAGCAAGCCAATGTTGCCGCCTTCGAAGCGGGGCTGCGTGCCCAGCGCCAGGCGCCGCGCAGCGGGCAGCACTGCGTCGAATTCAGGGGCGAAACCTCGGCTGGACACGGCCCAGAGCTCCACCCGGCCCGCCAGCGCCCGCGCCCACTTCAGCAGGTGCGGGCTCTCGCCGTCGCCGATCAGGACCAGCCGGATCATGCCCGCGTCGCGCCCGCCCACGCCTCGTACAGCGGCCGCAGCGCCGGGTACTGCTCGAGCAGACGCGCATCGGCGCGCCGCGTGTCGCCGACGATGCGCGCCGGCTGGCCCTCGAGGATCGCGAAATCAGGGTACTCGCCGCGCACGAAGCTGCCCGCGCAGACCAGCGTGCCGCGGCCCAGCGTGGTGCCGGCCTCGATCAGCGCATGCGGGCCGATGAACGAATACGGCCCGATCGCGATCGGGCCGGCAATCCAGCCCGGCCGAGGCTGGCTCGTCGGCCAGTTCACATACCCCTCGCCCAGCAGGCGCTGCGACCGGTGCGAGGCGTGCGTGACCAGACTGCAGTGGCTGGTGATCTGCACTCCGTCGCCGATCGTGATGCCGCCGCTGGCCTCGATGAGGTTGAACGGGCCGATGTAGACGTGGTCGCCCAGCACCAGCCGGTCTTCGTGTTCGATGCAGGCGGCCGGCGAGATGCGGGTGTACGCCAGTGGCCGGCCCTGCGAGCGCTCGCCGAAGACCACGCGGTACAGCAGTGCGCGCGCCAGCCTACGGCGCCAGCGGTTCAGAGTGGCACGCATCATCGTCATCACCGATCGGATTGTTCCACTGGCCAGGTCGCGAGCCGCCAGAAGTAGATGCCGAAGTAGCCGAGCATCGCGAGCGACACGGCCCAGCCGGCCCCCGCCAAGCCGCCCCAGGCCAGCCCCGCGGCCAGCGCTACGACGAAAGCCACCTGCCCGATGAGCGCCAGCCGCAGCGCCCAGCCTTGCGCCGCCCAGGCCATCGTCACCACCGCCAGCGGGCTGGCGACGAAGTGCAGGCCAATGTAAAGCGCCAATGCCCGCGCCAGCACGCCGGCCTCGCGCCATGCCGGGCCGAACAGCGCCTCGAAGGCCCAGGGGCCGATCGCCCACAGCGCCAGCACGAGCGGCGTGGCCAGCAGGGCGAGCAGGCCCATCACCTGGCGCACGGCGCGCCGCGCCTCGACGGTGGGGCCGGCCGCAGCCAGCTTGGGATACAGCGCCTGCGACACCGCGCTGCCGACGAGCGTGGCCGGCGCCTTCAGATAGCGCAGCGCCAGCCCCCAGAAGCCCGCGGCGGCGGGGCCGAGCGCAGCAGCCACCAGCGCCAGGCTGATCGTGTCCTGCAGGGCGCCGGCAAAGGCGTGGGGCGTGTTCAGCAGCGGAAAGGCGCGGTGGCGGCGCGCCACATCGCGCAGGCGCGGTCCCGTAGCGGCTTGCCCGCGCCAGGGCATGCGCAACACCGCCGTCGCGAGCAACGCGGCCGCGATCGGGGCGACGATCAGCCCGGTCAAGCCGACACCGGCCCAGCCCGCGGCCGCCTGGGCCAACGCCGCGCCGCCGTACTGCAGCACACGCGCCGCGGCCAGGGCCTGGAAGCGCTGCGCCCGTGTCGCCCACAGCGTGGCCAGCGACACCGCGCCGGCCGCGGCCACCGCGAGCGGCAGCCAGGCCACCCAGGCGCCGGCCCCGGCCAGCGCCCACGCTGCGGCGCCCAGCACGGCCAGCCCGGTGGTCGCGGCCAGCAGGTGCAGCGCGAGCCGGCGCAGCGCGTCGGCCTCGGCGTCGTCCGCCGCCAGTGGCAGCGCGAACTCGTAGCGGCCGCAGGCGACCACCGCCAGGTTGGCCGCCACCGCAGCGAACAGGTGGTACAGCCCGAACTCGGCCGGCGCGAACAGCCGCGTCAGCAGCGGCCCGAGCAGCAGCGGCAGCGCCTGCGCGAGCGCGCCGCCGGCCGCGAGCGTCAGGCTGGCGCGCCACAGGCCGCGCGTCGGCGAAGCCGCGGCCATGCGCCTCAGGCGCGCCGGCCGACGGCGGCGGCGAGCGCCGCGATCACGCGGTCCTGGTCGGCTTCAGCCAGGTCGGCGCTCATCGGCAGGCTCAGCACGCGCGCCGCGGCGCGCTCCGCCTGCGGGCAGCCGCCGGCGGGCGCGAAGGCCGCGTAGGCCGGCTGCTGGTGCAACGGACGCGGGTAGTGCACGGCCGTCGGAATGCCAGCGTCCTTCAGTGCGGCCTGGACGCGTTCGCGCTCGTCGACGAAGACGGTGAACTGCGCCCAGACACAGTCGCGCCCTGCCCGCACCGCGAGCTGCTCCACATCCAAGGCCGCCAGGCCCTGCGCATAGCGCGCGCCGAGCGCCGCGCGGCGCTGCAGCTCCCAGTCCAGCCGCGGCAGCTTGGCCAGCAGCACGGCGCACTGCAGCGTGTCCATGCGCCCGCCCACGCCGACCCGCGTGTGGGTGTAGCGGGCGCTCTGGCCATGCACGCGGATCTCACGCGCCGCCTGCGCCAGCGCCGCGTCATGGGTGAACAGCGCACCACCGTCGCCGTAGCAGCCCAGCGGCTTGCTCGGGAAGAAGCTGGTGCAGCCGATGGTCGACAGCCCGCCGCTCGGCCGGCCGTCGAGGCGGGCGCCGAAGCTCTGCGCCGCGTCCTCGATCACGGCCAGGCCATGCCGCTCGGCGATGGCGTTGATGGCCGCCATGTCGGCCACCTGGCCATACAGGCTGACCGGCATGATCGCCCTGGTGTGCGGCGTGACCGCGGCTTCGATCAGGCTCGCGTCGATCAGGCCGGTGTCGGCCTCGATGTCGACGAACACCGGCCGGGCGCCGAGCAGCACGATCACCTCGGCCGTGGCGGCGAAGCTGAAGGGCGTGGTGATCACCTCGTCGCCCGGGCCGATGCCCAGCGCCATCAGCGCGATCAGCAAGGCCTCGGTGCCACTGGCCACCGTCACGCAGTGCGCGCCGCCGGTGCGCGCCGACAGCGCAGCTTCCAGCTCGGCGACCTCGGGGCCGAGGATGTACTGGCCGTGGTCGAGCACGCGCTGGATCGCCGCGTCGATCTCGGGCTTGAGGGCCGCGTACTGGCGCTTCAGGTCGATGAACTGCATCAAGCCTCCGCCACGGTGACGACGCCCGCATCGAGCCGGTAGCGCTCGCCGGTGGCCGGGCAGCGCGCCTCGCCCGACGCGTTGAATTTCAGTCGCTCGCCATGCCGGCTGATCCAGCCGATGCGCCGGGCCGGCACGCCGGCCACCAGCGCGAAGTCCGGCACGTCCCGCGTCACCACGGCACCGGCGCCGACGAAGGCATAGGTGCCCACCATCACGCCGCACACCAACGTGCTGTTGGCACCCAGCGAGGCGCCGCGCTTGACCAGCGTGCGCCGGTATTCGCTCTTTCGCGGCACCGCGGCGCGCGGGTTCAGCACGTTGGTGAAGACCACGCTGGGGCCGCAGAAGACCTCGTCCTCCAGCGTCACCGCGTCGTAGACCGACACGTTGTTCTGGATCTTCACGCCGCGGCCGATCTGCACGTCGTTGCCGACGAACACGTTCTGGCCCAGCGAGCAGTCGGCGCCGATGCGGGCGCCGGCACAGATGTGGCTGAAATGCCAGACATGCGTGCCGTCGCCGAGCTGCGCGCCCTCGTCGACGATCGCGCTGGGGTGGATGTGGACGCCCATCGCGCGTTCAGCCCGTCAGGCCCACGAGCCGGTGGACAAAGGGGTGGGCGTCGGCACCTGCCGGCGTGGTGCCCGCGCGGCGGATCGCATCGACCGTCTCGATGCAATGCCGCGCGTCGGCCAGGCCGTAGCCGCGGCCGGCCAGGATCTCGCGGTAGCTCACCGTGTGCAGGTCGGTGAAGCCCTCGGAGAACTCGAGCTGCTCGCCCGAGATGTCGATGTTGCGGAAGGTGGTCTTCTTGCCCTTGACCGCGTCGGGCAGGTCGTTGGCGTCGATCGACAGGAACCAGCGCACCCTCGCGCGCTCGTATTCCAGAAAGCCGGCCGCCTTGGCCTCGCCGCTGTGGTGCACCTGGCTCGCCTGCAGCTGGCCGAACACGAAGTGCAGCATGTCGAAGAAGTGCACGCCGATGTTGGTGGCGACGCCGAAGGACTTGCGCGGGTCGCCCTTCCAGCTTTCGGCGTACCACTTGCCGCGCGAGGTGATGTAGGTCAGCTCGACGTCGAACTTGGTGTCCGACCGCGCCGCGGCCACCTTCTCGCGCAGCTTCAGGATCGCGTCGTGGTGGCGCAGCTGCAGGATGTTGAAGACGCGCCGGCCGGTCTCGGCCTCGACTCGCGCCAGCTCATCGACCAGCTCCGGCGTGGGCACCAGCGGCTTCTCGCAGATGACGTCGGCGCCCAGGCGCAGCCCGGCGGCGATGTGGGCGTGGTGCAGGTGGTTCGGGCTGCAGACCGCCACGTAGTGCAGCGCGTCCTCGGCGCGCCGGCGGCGCTGCTGCGCATGCTCGTAGAAGCGCTCGAATTCGGTGAAGAACGCGGCCTCGGGCGCCAGGCTGTCGATGATGCCGACCGAGTCGTTGATGTCGTAGGCCACCGCAAGCCGGTTTCCCGTGTCGGCGATGGCGCGCATGTGGCGCGGGGCGATGTAGCCGGCGGCGCCGACCAGGGCGAAGTTCTTCATTCGAGGCGGTTCAAAGGCGGAAGACGGTGAAGCCGGCCTCGGCCAGCGCGTCGCGCGGGTACAGCGATTTCACATCGGCGATCACCGGGCGGTCGCCCTGCACCAGCGCGCGCAGCTCGGGCACCGTCAGTGCACGGTACTCGCGGTGCGCCACGGCGACGACCAGTGCGTCGAACGGCGCCTGGCCCTGCAGCGGCGCCAGCGCGATGCCGCACTCGTCGCGCACCTCGCTGGGGTCCGCATGCGGGTCGACGACGACCACCTGTGTGCCGTGGTCGAGCAGTTCGTTCACTAGGTCGACGACCTTCGAGTTGCGGATGTCCGGGCAGTTCTCCTTGAAGGTGATGCCCAGCACGCCGACGCGGCAGCGCGGCACGTCCAGGCCGCTCTGCAGCATGCGCTTGACGACGTTGCGCGCCACGTAGCGGCCCATGTTGTCGTTGATGCGCCGGCCGGCCAGGATGACCTGCGGGATGTAGCCGAGCTGCTCGGCCTTGAAGGTCAGGTAGTAGGGGTCGACGCCGATGCAGTGGCCGCCGACCAGGCCGGGGCGGAAGGGCAGGAAGTTCCACTTCGTCGCCGCGGCGGCAATGACTTCCGCCGTGTCCAGCCCCATGCGCGCGAAGACCACCGACAGCTCGTTCATCAGCGCGATGTTCAGGTCGCGCTGGGTGTTCTCGATCACCTTCGCGGCTTCGGCGACCTTGATGCTCGGCGCGCGGTGCACGCCGGCCGTGACGACCGCGCCGTAGACGACGGCCACGGTCTCCAGTGTCGCCGCGTCGCAGCCGGAGACGATCTTGCGGATGGTCTCGAAGCGGTGCTCGCGGTCGCCCGGGTTGATGCGCTCGGGGCTGTAGCCGGTGAAGAAGTCGACGCCGTGCTTCAGGCCCGAGGCCTCCTCGAGCACCGGCACGCAGTCCTCCTCGGTCGCGCCGGGGTAGACGGTCGACTCGTAGACGACGATGTCGCCCTTCTTCAGCGCGGCACCGACCGTCCGCGACGCCGAGATCAGCGGCGACAGGTCGGGCTTGTTGGCGTCGTCCACCGGCGTCGGCACCGCGACGATGAAGAAGTCGGCCGTGCGCAGCTCGTCGAGCTCGTCGGCGTAGCGGATGTGCGCATCGGCCAGCTCGGCCGCCGTCACCTCGCCGGTGCGGTCGTGGCCGGAGCGCAACTCGGCGATGCGGGCGGCGCTGATGTCGAAGCCGATCACGGGCCGGGCGGCGTGGGCCCGGCGACCGAAGGCCACGGCGACCGGCAGGCCGACGTAGCCGAGGCCGACGACGGCCACCGTGCGGTCGGCGGCGGCAGCGTTGCTTTGCATGGGGAGCGTGGTCGCCACGATGAACGAGTCGACAGCGGGCGAGGCGAAAAGGGGTCGATTTTAGGTCCCACCACCGGGCGGCACCTAAAATCGCGCCTCCCTCCCCTGCCGGCCCGTCGCCGCCCATTGACCTGGCGCGCACGCCGCCGCCAACGTTCCCCGAGCCTTCGCATGAGCCACGACCAACCGACCCCGCCGACCGCCGACGACAACCAGCTCATCGCCGAACGCCGCGAGAAACTCGCCACGCTGCGCCAGCACGCCAAGGCCACCGGCACGGCCGTCTTCCCGAACGACTTCAAGCCGCAGCACCGCGCCGCCGACCTGCACCACCGCCATGGCC
>NZ_DATFAN010000037.1:0-4983 GCF_035254525.1 Ideonella sp.
CACGAACGCACTGAGGGCAACCCCTTCTTCATCGAAGAGATCTGCCGTGCGCTGCTCGACCAGGGCACGCTGACCCTCAGCGACGGCTTGCTGCATTCGAAGCGCACGATCGAAGGCATCGCGCTGCCGCACTCCATCGAGGCACTGATCCGCGCGCTGCTGGATCAGCTGCCCGAAGCGGCCCAGGATCTGGCCAAACTGGCCAGCGTTCTGGGGCGCGATTTCTCGCGCGACGATCTCGAGGCCTTGAGCGCGCACGCCGGCGCCTGCGGCGAGCTGCTCGCGCGCCTGGTCGACGCCGCGCTGATCGAGCCCACGCAGATCGTGCCTGGTCCGCGCTATCGCTTCCGACACGCACTGGTGCAGTTCGTGGCCCACGAGTCGCTTCTGGGCCGGCAGCGCCAGGTGCTGCACCAGCGCGTGGGCGACATGCTGGCCGAGCGCCACCGCGAATGCCCCGACGAGGCGATGGACCTGCTGGCTTATCACTACTGCCAGGGCAACGATGCGCAGCAGGCCATCGATTGCTCGCTGCGCGCCGCGCGGCTGGCGGCCCAACGCGCAGCGCACTCCGTCGCCGTGCAGCACCTGAACAATGCGATCGGCCTGCTGGAGGAGCAACCTCCCGGCCCCTGCCGCAACCCGCAGTTGCTCGACGCCTATGCGGTGCTGGGCCACTACCTGATCCTGCTCCAGGGCTATCGCAGCGAGGGCGTGACGCGCGTCTACGAACGCGCCAAGGCCCTGAACGCGGACGACACCTTCGGCGACGCGCGGTTCTCGTTGGCGTGGATGCTCTGGCGCTACACCTACGTGCGCGCCCGGCTCGCCGAGGGTGCTGCGCTGGCCGAACAGTTGCAGGCGATGGCCGGCCGCAGCGGCAATCCGGGCAAGCGGCTGGCTGCGCACGCCGCAGCAGGGATCATCGCGCTGCTGCGAGGCGATGCAACGCGCGCACTCGGCTGCTTCGATGTCGCTTTGACGAACTTCGATGCGCAGACGGAGCTCCTGCTGGCCCGCGAGTACGGCGATTCACCGGCGGTCTTCGCATGGACCTTCCGCGGCATGGCCCTCACCCTGCTGGGGCGGCTGGATGCGGCCGATGGCT
Organism: Ideonella sp.; assembly: GCF_035254525.1. Lineage (GTDB taxonomy): Bacteria > Pseudomonadota > Gammaproteobacteria > Burkholderiales > Burkholderiaceae_C > Ideonella. The sequence continues at coordinate 1,109 of NZ_DATFAN010000037.1, forward strand.
CGTTCCAATCCGCACGCGAGCTGGCTGACACGCTGGCCCACCCCGGCTCCCGGACGCTGGCGCTGTACTACTCCGGCGTCTTCTGGGCCGCGCTGGGCATGCTCGACAAGGTCGCCCGCAGCAGCCAGGCCCTGGTCGAGCTGTGCGAGCGCCACGATTTCATCGGCATCCGCGCGCTCGGCATGGTGCAGCAAGGCATGGTGATGCTGGCCCAGGGCGGCGTGCACGCCGAGAAGGGGATGGCCATGATCCAGGCCGGCGCCGACACCGCGATCGCCTCGGGCTCCGACCTCTTCAGGCCGGTGCACCACCTGTTCATGGCCGAGCAGCTGGCGCGAGCCGGGCAGCCGGACGCGGCGCGGGCCCATCTGCTGCAGGCGCGCGAGGCGCTCCAGAGCATCGGCCCGCATCACAACGACTCCGAGCTCGAGCGCATACAGGGCGTGCTGGCCGCCGACCAAGACCCCGCCGGCGCGCTGCGGCATTTCGAACGCGCCATGGCCCTCACGCAGGCCCGCCGGGCGCCGCTGCTTGGCCTGCGGTGCGCGATGGACGCAGCCACGCTGCTGATGTCGCAGCAGCGCCTCGCGGCCGCGCAAGGCTGGTTGCAGCCGGCGCTGGAGGGGCTGTCGTCACAGGCCCATTGGCCCCCGGTGGCGCGCGCGGTGGCCCTGCTCGAGAAGTTGACGAACGCCGAGCGCCCGGGCCGTTAAGCGCGGCCCGCGCTGGCGAGCGTGTCGCCTCGCACCAGCTCCTGCAGCAGGTAAGGGTAGATGTCCTGCGCGGCGCGCCGGCCGATGAACAGATCCATGTGGGCGTAATCGTCGAACTGGTGCCAGGTATAGGGCTGCGCGCCGTTGTGCGCACAGACCCAGCGGTAGGTGCGCGCCGAGGTCTCGGGGAAGAACAGCTCATTCCTGGCGCCCGCGACGAAGCTGATGGGCAAGCTCAACCGCGCCACCTGCCCCGGCTGCATGTAGGTGTCGCGGCCGTCATGGTCGACGACCTGCCCGGCCCGCATGATGCGCTGCAGGTGGTCCATCGGCGCCAGCGCCACCGGGCTGAACATCTCGCGCAGCGCGACATGCGTCCAGTGGTTCAACTGACCATGCGTGTACGAAGGGCCGAAGAAGGCGAAGACGCGTTTGCAGACCGGGTTCTTGCAGCCCTCGCCGGCGGGCACCGGCACCTGCCAGGCGACGGCGCTGAGCTCATGGTCATGGTCCGCGTCGCCGCCCTCGCGCCCCGGCACCAGGTCGACGGCATGGTGGAGCCAGCTGATCTCGTCGGCCACCCGAACGAGGTTCATGTCGGCCTTCAGGTCGTTCATCCAGTTCGTCACCGGATGCAGGGTCAGCTGCGATGAGATCACCGAGCGCACGCCCCGCATGCCGCGCAGCAGGGCCATCAACAGGCTCATCGAGCCCACGCAGTGCGCAATCGCTTGCACGTCGTCCACCTGTGCGGCCTGGCGCACGAAATCAACGGCCGCCGGCCAGTCCAGCGCCGCGACGTCGTCGATCGAATAGGGCTTCAGCGGGCTGCCGGAATCGCTGCTGGCACGGTAGTCGAACAGCCAGGTGTCGTAGCCCTGCGCGCAGAGGAACTCCACCAGATTCTGCTCGACCGTGTCCGCGGCGAAGGAGCTGGCCTTGACGGAAAAGCCAGGCGCCAGGATGACCGGGCCCTTGCTGCCGCCCTGGTAGCGCGTCAGGCGAATGCTGAAACCATCGGCCAGCGGCACCAGGGTGGATTGCGGCGCGGGCGCCACCAGGGGCCGGCGGGGGCGATGCGGCTCCTGCGCGAGGGGGAAGTCGTTCAAGCACGCCAGCATGCCGCCGTAGGCATTGAACAGGTCGCGCGCGAAGGCACCTGCAAATCGCGCGAGATAGGCCCTCTTGATGGCGTCGGCCGCCGCCGGGAATCGCCATACCGCCTCGGACAACCAGCCCTCCCCGCGCTGCAGCTCGACCGTGCTCGATTGCTTGAGCAGGTCTTCGAGCCCCAGCGTCAGCACGCCCTGCGCCACCAGCCGGCCCTGGCTGCTGTCGCCCTCGTGCACGCGGGTGAACAAGGTGGTCACGTCGCCCCACCACGACGAACCCTCCTGCTGATGCAGGCGCTTGAAGCCGCTGAGGTGGAGCACGCCCGCTCCCGTCTGCTCGGCCCGGCGCAAGGTCAGTGCATAGCGCATCGTCCAGGCCTCGGGCCGGTCGGCCTCCATGCGCAGGAACTGCCACGTGCCGCTCTCGATGGCCATGGGCCTGTCGGACAGTGCCGGGCAGCTCACGGTGCCGGTGATCGACGCCAGGTGCGCCGGGTCCGCCGTCAGCTTTTGGAGGTCGTCGATCTGCACGGTGAGATCGCAGCGCATCGCCTGCCCTTGCGCGCGCCCCCAGGCCGCCGCGTTGGCGTAGTCGGTCTGCAGGCGTTGGCTGTCGTCGGGCCTGGCGACCACCGCCTGCGTGCTGATCCAGCCGCTCATGGTCTCGCTGAACCGGAGCCTGGGGCTGAGCAGCTCCGGGTAGCGCTCAATGATGTCCTGCAGCACCAGCGCGGCCAGGTCGATCGCGTCGTTCTCCAGGTGCGCGAGCAGGGCCTTGACCCAGTCACCGATGTCGCCGGGCAAGGAGGCGGCCACGCCCGCGGCCCGCGACGATGCCGATGCGGCAGGCAACGACAAGGCCTGGCGCGGCTGCAGGCTCAGATCGATCGTCCAGCCCCGATCGTCGGCGAGCAGTTGGCACGCGCGTTCGGCCACGGAGGTGATGGTCAGCAACGGGTTGACGCCCACCGCGCCGGGCATCACGGCGCCATCGACCACATAGAGCCCCTCGTGCACCGCCGTGCCCTCGCGGCCGGAGAAGACCTGGCACTTGTGGTTGACGACGCCGCGCGTGGCATCGTCGCCCAGGGCGCAGCCGCCCACGGGATGCACGGTGATCAGCCGTTCGCCCAGCGGCTCGGTCCACAGCGGGTTGCCGGTGAGCTGCCCACGAACGGCCTCGTTGGCCGCCCGGATCCACGCGTTGTCGCGGGCGTACACCGGCGCGGCGCCCGCCCCGGGCCAGTGGATGCGCAGACGATCGTTCTCCAGGCGCAGCTCACCCTGGGCGTCGTCCACGCTCATCACGAGGTAGCTCTGGGTGCGCGCCACCGGGCCCTTGTAGGCCCAGGCAGTCATCTGACCTGGGTCCGCCTGGAGCGCCTGGCCCATCCGGCCGGCCTCCTGCAGCCGGCTGCGGCCGTCTTCGATCCCGTAGGCGAAGTAGTCGCTGCGCTGCGCATCGGCGAAGAACAGCGGCCCGGCCAGCAAGGGCGCCAGCGCGCCCGGGATCACGCCCTCCTCGATCACCAGGCCGTGCCCCACATCGCGGTCAGCATGACGCATGTCGATCACACCGGTGATGCAGGGCCCGGGCAGGTCTTCGGCCGCCACCCGATTGGTGCCGACGCCCACCCCGTTGATGTTGGGCCATGCGTCGCCTGCCTCGCCCTCGCGCCAATGGCTGTCGTAGCCCAGGGCCACCATATCGCCATTGCCCGAGAAGCCCCGGCCGAGCCGGCCGGAGAGCGCCAAGCCCTCGGCTCGGGAGCGCAGCAGGATCTCGGTCGAGCCCAGGCTGCCAGCACCCAGGATCACGATGTCCGCCGACACGCTCTGGCACTGCGTGGCACCGGCGGCGGTGAACAACACGCGCCAGCCGGCGCCATTGCGCTCCACATGGCTGACTCGCGCGCCGGTGAACAGCTCCGCGCCGTGCGCGTGGGCATCGGGCAGGTAGTTCATCAGGGTCGTGTTCTTGGCCCCCACGTTGCAGCCGCTGGTGCAATCGCCGCACAGGGTGCACTTGGGCTGCACCACGCCGAACGGG
>NZ_DATFAN010000038.1:0-8343 GCF_035254525.1 Ideonella sp.
GAATGTGACCCGCCAGGCGCCGACCAGCGCGCCGGCCCCGCCCACCCCGGCGGCGACGGCGCCCAGCAAGGCCAGAAAGGCAAGCGAGGTGCCCGACACCCAGGCGATCAGCCCGGGCGCGGGTGCGAGCGCCGTCACGGCCAGCGGCAGCGCCGCGCCGACCGCGAAACTGGCGGCCGACGCGAGCGCGGCCTGGACCGGCCGTGCGCTGAAGGCCTCGGAGATGCCGAGCTCGTCGCGTGCATGGGCGCCCAGGGCGTCGTGCCGCGTCAGCTGCTCGGCGACCTGCCGCGCCAGATCGGGCGCCAGCCCGCGGGCCACATAGATGGCGGTCAGTTCACGCCGTTCCGCCGCGGGGTCCGCTTCGAGTTCGGTCCGCTCGCGCGCCAGGTCGGCTTGCTCGGTGTCGGCTTGCGAATGGACCGAGACATATTCGCCGGCCGCCATCGACATGGCACCGGCCACCAGCCCCGCGACACCGGTGACCAGGATGTCGCCGTGGCTGGCGCTGGCGGCGGCCACGCCGACCACGAGGCTCGCGGTGGAGACGATGCCGTCGTTGGCGCCGAGCACGGCGGCGCGCAGCCAGCCGATCCGATCGGTCCGGTGCCACTCCGCGTGGCGGCGAAACGCAGGCATGGTGGGGGTGTCCTCGGGTTGATGGCGAACGTGCACTCACGAGCCGGAGCGCGGCAACTCCACCGTCAGCACCGCTCCGCCCTGCGCGGCGTTCGCCGCGCTCAGGCGGCCGCCGTGGCGCTCGACGACGCCGTAGCTGATCGACAGGCCCAGGCCGGTGCCCTTGCCGACCGGCTTGGTCGTGAAGAAGGGCTCGAAGACCCGCGTCAGGTGGGCCTCGGGGATGCCGGGGCCGTTGTCGCGGATCGCGACGCGCACGGTCGGCCCTTCGGCCTGCGCGGTGATCCAGACCGTCGGCGCCTGCCCGCCCGCGGGCGCCGCGGCGGCGGCGTCGTAGGCGTTCTGGATCAGGTTCATCATCACCTGCAGCAATTGCCCGGCGTTGCCGTGCACGCTGACCGGCGGCGACGGCGGCTGCCAGTGCACCTCGAGCGTCGGCGCCGTGCCCTTCTTCACCCAGTGGATCGCCTGTTCGATCACGCGGCCGAGATCGACCTCGGCCGATTCCTCGCGGTCGACCGCCGAGAAGCGCTTCAGCCCGTTGACGATGTCGGCCGTGCGTTGCGCGCCTTCGAGCGTGCCTTCGATCAGCGGCGGCAGGTCGTCCAGCAGGTGGTCGATGCGCAGCTTGGCGCGCATCGCGGCCAGTTCGCCCGCCGGCGCGCCGGCATGCACCGCGGCGAGGTACTGCTTCAGGCGGTCGATGTAGCGCCGAAGCGCGTGCACGTTGCCGAGCACGAAGCTGATCGGGTTGTTCAGCTCGTGCGCGACGCCGGCCACCAGCCGGCCGAGCGAGGCCATCTTCTCGGAATGCAGCAGTTGCTGCTGCGTGCGCTTGAGCGCCTCGTGGGCCTCCTGCAGCTGGTGGTAGGCGCGCTTCAACTCGCCCATCGGCCGGCCGACGAAGACGTAGCCGACGCGCCGCCCCGCCGCGTCCAGCCGCGGCGTGGCGTTCAGGTCCACCGGCACCGGCCCGCCCTGCGCATCGATCAGGTCGATCTCGACCACCGCGCCCGAGCGCGACGACAGCCGGCTCTCGACGATGCCGCGCACGCGCGATTGCGCATCGTCGCCGGCCAGCAGCGCGTAGACGCTGGTGCCGCGCAACGCCTCGTCGCTGCGGCCGACCAGCTCGCACAGCGCCGCGTTGGTCTCCTCGATCACGCCCTGCTCGTTGCAGGCGACCAGCACGTCGCTCATCGCGGTCAGCAGGCTGAAGATGAAGCGCTGCGAGCGTTCGAGCTCGGCGTTCTTCTCTTCCAGCGCGATCTCGTCGCGCACGAGCTGCGAGTAGACCTCGTCCATCTTCTGGATCACGTCCAGCCAGGTCTCCTCGGCCACGCCGTCGACCTGCGTGAGCTGGCGGCGCTGCTCGTCGCCGAGCGGCGATGGCGGGGGCTTCGGGTGGCGCTGCATGCTCAATGCACCGTGCAGACCATGCAGGGGTCGAAGGAGCGCACGATGTGCTGCACGGCGACCGGCGTCGTCTCGCCCTCGCGCACGGGCGCGCCTTCGAGCGCGCGCTCGAGCGCGCCGGGGGTGCCGGCGGCGTCGCGCGGAGAGAAGTTCCAGCTCGTCGGGGCGACGATCTGGTAGTTCGCGATGCGGCCGTCGCGCACCTGCAGCCAGTGGCCCAGGCTGCCGCGCGCGGCTTCGGTCAGGCCCACGCCTTCGCCGTCTTGCGGCAGCGGCGCACGCTCGCACCAGGGCTCGCCGGGGCGCAGCGCGCGCAGCCAGCTTTCCATCATCGGCACCACGCGGGCGAGCTCAATCAAGCGCCCCAGCACCCGTGTGTAGACCGTGCCACCGTGGCGGGCCACCGCCTCGCGCAGCAGCGGCTGGCCGGCGGCGAGCTGGCGCGCGATTGCGCCGGTCTCGATGACCTGCCCGCCCAGGCGCGGCGCCTTGTTCCAGGTGTAGGCCGCCGGCTTGTCCGGCGCGGGCTGCGTCAGCCCCTCGGCGGGGTGGCGCGGGCCGCCCTCGTCGGCCAGCCAGGTGTGGGTCGCGTCTTCGCTGATCGCGGCGGTGTCGAGCGGCTGGAAGCGTGCCGTGGCGGCATCCCACACGCCGGGCGGCGCCGCGTGGCTGCCGTCGGGCTGGCGGAAGCTGCCGTAGCAGAGGTAGCGCCCCGGGCCGGGCCCGAGCGCGTGCAGGCCGGCGTCGGCTGCAATTTCGAGGAAGAGGCGGAAATCGCCGGCCTCGTGCCTGGACAGTGCCGCCTCGCCATCGAGCGCGCCGATGGCTTCGAGCGGCGCGCCGAACAGCGTGTCTTCCAGAAACGCGCGGAACTCCTGCACCCGGGCCAACAGCCGTATGCGCTCGGCCGCCTCGACCGGCCGCGACGAGCCGCCGGGCTGCACGCTGTGGGTGTGTGGCCATTTGCCGCCCAGCGTGCCCATCAGCGTGAACCAGCGCTGGCGCGCGGCGATCGCGAGCCGCGCATGCGCGCCCTGCTGGGCCTCGAAGCGGCGCAGGGCTTCGGCATGCCAGGGCCGGCCGGCGTAGACGGCGCGGGTGAAATCGGGCATGAAGAACAGGTAGAAATGCGTCAGGTGGTCGGCCAGGTTCTCGATCGCCAGCATCAGGTTGATCACATGCTGGCCATTGGGCGGCACCTCGACGCCGCTCAACCCCGCCAGCGCCCGCGCGCTGGCCACCGATTGCGAGACCGAGCAGATGCCGCAGATGCGCGGCACATACACCATCGCATCGTGCGGCTCCTTGCCCTGCAGGATCTGCTCGAAGCCGCGGTACATCGGCGCATTGACCTGCGCCGAGCGCACGGTGCCGTCGGCGATGTCGAGCTGCACCTCGAGGTCACCCTCGACGCGGTTGAACGGGCCGACGACGAGGCGGGTCATTTCAGCCGCGTCTTTCGCACCGCCGGCGTCACCACCAGGTGGTCGGCGACGGCGTTCTGCTTCACGCGCTTGGGGGTGGCGCTCTTGGACAGCGAGGCCAGCGCGACGAACCAGGCCTTGGGCATGTCGGTCGGCAGGCCGATCGGGATGCCGGCGATCTTCGGCGTGGCGTGGAAGGGGTGACCCGGCTCCTGGAAGCCCGGCTCGGTGCAGCTCACGCAGGCGTAGCCGCCGCGCGTGCACGAGCCCTCGCCGTTCCACGGCCGGGTGTTGCAGTCGGCGTGGGCCTGCGTGCCCTTGCAGCCCATGTGCTCCATCATGCAGCCCTGGTCCGACGGCTTCTCGGCGCTGGCCTTGAACTCGTAGTACTCGTTGCGCGTGCAGCCGTGGTGCACGAGCTGGTCGGCGTAGAAGCGCGGGCGGTTCAGCGGGTCCAGGTCGGCCTCGCCGAACAGCCCGGCGGCCAGCGCCATCAGCGTGTCGGTCACCCAGCTCGGGTGCGTGGGGCAGCCGGCGATGTTGATGACCGGCAGGCCCGCCCGGCCGCGAAAGCCCGCACCCAGCAGGCCGCCGGGGCGGTCGTCCTCGTACTGCAGGCCGCAGGCTTCGGTCGGGTTGCGGCCCGGCCCCTCGCCGCCGGCGGTGATGCCGCCCCAAGCGGCGCAGCTGCCCACCGCCACCACGTGATCGGCCACCGCCGCGAGCCGCTTGACCCATTCGACCATCGGCACGCCGGTGCCGGCCAGCAGGTGGAAGCGGCCAGTGCCGTTGGGGCCGCGCAGCAACGAGCCTTCGATGCACAGCGCGTCGAGGCGCAGGCGCCCGTCCAGGCACTGCGCCAGCACGCCCAGCATCTCACCGCCGCTTTCGAGCGACAGCGACGGGTGCCACACCAGGTTGATGCCGCCGTGCCGCAGCAGGCCGGCGAAGTCGGCCGTGTCGGCGCACAGCAGCGACATGCTGCAGCCGCCGCAGCCGCCGGATTGCAGCCAGAGCACGTTGAACGCCGGCGTGGCCATGGTCACTTGTCCTCCAGCCCGTAGCGCAGCAGCTTCGCGCGCAGCCCCACGCGCGACAGGCCCAGCTCCTTCGCGGCGTGGGTCTTGTTCCAGCGCAGCCGCAGCATCACCTCGCGCAGCACCATGGCCTCGATGGCCTCCAGCCGCTGCGCGAGCGTGCCGGTCTGCGGCACGGGGGTCGGCGCGCCCGCGCGGGCGTTGGCCAGGCCGGCCTGGCCGTGCAGCACCTTCAGCGAGAAGGCCGAGGCCGGCACCGCCTCGCCGTCGGTCAGCGCGAGCGCGCGGCCGATCTCGTTGCGCAGCTCGCGGATGTTGCCAGGCCAGGGGTAGCCCATCAGCGTGGGCAGCACCTCGTCGGCGAAGCGCATGCCGGGCCGGCCCAGCTCGGCGCTTACGTCGCGCAGCAGGCGCTGGGCGATCGGCGCGATGTCGCCGGCGCGCTCGCGCAGCGGCGGCACCTGCAGCGTGACGCCGGCGATGCGGTAGTACAGGTCTTCACGGAAGCGCCCGGCGCGCACATCGTCTTCGAGCTGGCGGTGCGTCGCGGCGATCACGCGCACGTCCACCGGGATCGAGCGAGTCGAGCCGACCGGCCGCACCTCGCCCTCCTGCAGCACACGCAGGAGCTTGACCTGGAAGGCCGGCGTCGTCTCGCCGATCTCGTCGAGGAAGATGGTGCCGCCGTGCGCGCGCTGGAACAGGCCCACGTGGTCTTCGAAGGCGCCGGTGAACGAGCCACGCTTGTGGCCGAAGAGCTCGGATTCGAGCAGCGAATCGGTCAGCGCCGCGCAGTTCTCGATGACGAAGGGCGCCGCGGCACGCGGGCTGGCGTAATGCAGCGCGCGGGCGATCAGCTCCTTGCCGGTGCCGGACTCACCGAGCACCAGCACCGACAGGTCGTAGCGGGCTACGCGCGCGGCCATGGCGCACACGCCATCGAGCGGGCTGCCTGGCGCACGCTCGATGCGGCCGAAATCGAAGGCGCTGCGTGCCTTGGCCAGGCCCTCGCGGGCGCGCTGGCGCAGCGTGGGGGCGCCGGCACGCAGGTCCAGCTCGAGCCGGTGCAGGCCTTGCTGCAGCGTCTGGGTCTCGGCCGCGGTGCGCACCGTCTCGAGCAGCGCATCGGGCACCCAGGGCTTGAGGATGTACTGGTAGATGCCGGCCTCGTTCAGGCCCGCGATGATGTCCTCGCTGTCGGTGTAGCCCGACAGGATGATGCGCACGGTCGAGGGCCAGACCTCGCGCACTTCCTTCAGGAACTCGACGCCGCTCTGCCCCGGCATGCGCTGGTCGCACAGGATCACGTTGACCTCGTGCCGCGCCATCAGCGCACGCGCCTCGTCGGCGCTGCTCGCCGTGAGGATGCGGAACTCCTCGTCCAGCGTGCGGCGCAGTGCATCCTGCGAGCGCACCTCGTCGTCGACGACGAGCACCACCGGCAGCAGCTCGGCGGGCGGCGGGGTGCGCTCGGGAGCGTTCATTGCTTGCGGTGAACCGCGAGGTGGCGCGGCGTCCAGGCGTGGGCCAGCTTGTGCACGAAGTGGTAGCGCGCCACGTGGTAGCTCGGGTCGAAACCGTAGAAGTTGCGGTGCATCTGGGCCAGTTCTTCGCGGCGGTACTCGGCCAGCGGCTTGGTGGCCTCGTCGGCCGCGCGCCGCTGCTGCTTCTGCGCCAGCCGGGAAATTAGATTCTGCCCCGCCAGCGCCTGGGCCCGGGCCAGGGTTTCACGCAGGAAACCCGCGCCGCCACTGCCGAACGTGACGTCGATCAAGCCCAGCTCGGCCGCGGCGCGCGCCCCCAGCGGCAGCCGCTCGTGCATCAGCGCCTGCGCGCGCTCGGGGCCGATGCGCCGCGGCAGCAGATAGGTCCAGTACTCCGAGCCGTAGAGGTTGCCCATGTTGCGGTAGTGCGCATTGAGCACCACGCCCTCGTGCGCCCAGACCTCGTCGGCCGCCAGCGCGAGGAAGACGCCGCCGGCGCCCGCGTTGCCGCGCATCGCGGCGATCGTCACGCGGTCGGTCATGGAGATGATTTCCAGCGCCACGTCGTCGATCGCCTCGATGTTGCGCATCGATTCGTCGGCTGCGCTGTCGCCCTCGCGCTGCGCCGCGGCCTCGATCGTGTTCAGGTGGATGCCGTTGCTGAAGAAATCAGCGCCGCCGGTGAGCAGCAGCACCTGGGTGTCGCGGCGGCGGGCCTCGCCCAGCGCGTCGCGCAGGCGCCGGCACTGGCGGGTCGACATCGCGCCGTTGTAGAACTCGAAGGCCAGCACGCCGACGCGCGCGCCGGGCGGGCCGAGTTCCTCGTAATGCAGTTCGTCCCATTCGCCGGCGTCGCGCCGCAGGGGCACGGGCAGCTCGGGCAAGGCCGCCGCCTGCTCGGTGAAGGCGTCGGTGGCGGGCAGCTTGAGTGGCGGCTCGTCGTCGGGCGGGCCGGCGGTCGGCGCGCGGCGCGCGTGGCCGATCCAGACCCCGCCGTCCACCGTGCGGCGCAGCAGCGCGTTGGCACGCCGCGCCACCACCTCGCCCGGCGCGCCGGGCGGGGCGGCGGCCAGTGCGGCGGGCGTCACGGGGTGGGCGTCGAACAGGTGGCAGGCCTGGCCGAACAGCGCATCGGCCAGGCCGGGATTGCCGTCGCCGCTGCGGATGCGGCGCAGCACCTCGGCGCTGCCGTGGCGGGCCCAGTCGATCGCGCGCTCGGCCTGGCGAAGCAGCGGCCAGGGCTGGCCGCGCAGCGCAGCCAGCGCCGCCGGCGGGCCACCGACCAGGCCGATCGCTTCGAGCACCGCCTCGACCGCGCCGCACGTGACCTCATGGCGATACAGGCTGCCCTTGGCGGCCTCGCGCATCGGAAAGCCACGCCACGCGCGCACCGGCCCGGCATCGAACTCGCCGTCGGCCTGCAGCACCGTCACGCCCCACTCGGCCTCGCCGCGCAGCACCGCGCGGTCCAGCGCCGAAGGGCCGCGGTCGCCGGGGATGCCGGGGTGGACGACGAGGCAGGGCAGCGCGCGCCACACCGACTCCGGAATGCGACGCTTCAGGAACGGCGCGACGAGCACATCCGGCCGAAACAGCGTGACCGCCTCTTCGGTCACGCTGTCGGCGATGTCGAGTTCGACCGAGACCACGTGCCCACGCCGGCCGAGCTCACCGTGCAGCCGTTGCGTCAGGCTGTTGAAGCTGTGGGACAGCAGCAGGATGCGCAAGGTGGAACCGCGGCCCTCAGCAGATGCGGGGCAACTGCTCGCCGCTGAGCCAATCGACCACCCGCCGGCCGCCGAAGCGGGTGTTCATCTGCACGAAGTGGTGCGGATCATCGATGACGCTGCCGATGCGCCGCGCCGCCGCGCCGCGCGGGTGGGCCCGCATGGCCGCGAGCACCGCATCGGCCACCTCAGGCGCGCAGGCGGCGACCAGCTTGCCCTCGTTGGCCACGTACAGCGGGTCCAGCCCCAGCAACTCGCAGGCGGCATCGACCTGCGGCAGCACGGGGATCTCGGCTTCGTCGATCAGCATGCCGACGCCGGATTGTTTGGCGATCTCGTTCAGCGTGGTGGCCAGGCCGCCGCGCGTCGGGTCGCGCAGCACGCGCACGCCTTCGCCTCCCACGGCCAGCATCGCCGCCACCAGCCCGTGCAGCGCCGCGGTGTCCGATTCGATCGTGGTCTCGAACTCCAGCGACTCGCGTTTGGACAGCACCGCCACGCCGTGCTCGCCGATGGTGCCCGACAGCAGCAGCACGTCGCCCGGCCGCGCCCGCTCGCCGCCCACCTGCACCCCCGGTGGCACGACGCCAACGCCGGTGGTGCTGATGAACACGCC
>NZ_DATFAN010000039.1:0-19461 GCF_035254525.1 Ideonella sp.
ATTTCAGCCTGCTGCTCACGCTGGTGGCCACGATCGGCGGCGTGATCTTCGGCACGGTGCTGGCGCTCATGCGCCTGTCGGGCAAGAAATGGCTGGACATGCCGGCCACCATCTACGTCAACGGCATGCGCTCGATCCCGCTGGTGATGGTGATCCTGTGGTTCTTCCTGCTGGTGCCGATGCTCATCGGCCGGCCCATCGGCGCGGAAGTCTCGGCCATCATCACCTTCGTGGCGTTCGAGGCCGCGTACTTCAGCGAGATCATGCGCGCCGGCATCCAGTCCATCCCGCGCGGCCAGGTGTTCGCGGGCCAGGCCCTGGGCATGACCTATGGCCAGAACATGCGGCTGGTGGTGCTGCCCCAGGCCTTCCGCAACATGCTGCCGGTGCTGCTGACGCAGACCATCATCCTGTTCCAGGACACCTCGCTGGTCTACGCGATCGGGGCCTACGATCTGCTCAAGGGCTTCGAGGTCGCCGGCAAGAACTTCAACCGCCCGGTCGAGACCTACCTGACCGCGGCCGTCGTCTATTTCGTCATCTGCTTCAGCCTGTCGATGTTCGTGCGCCGGCTGCAGCAGAAGATCGCCATCATCCGCTGAATGCCAGCCCCCGCCGCGGAGTACCGCGGCGACCCCCGAGGGGTGCCGGCCGGCTAGGGGCGGCCCGTCGCTCGGCCGGGGTCTCAATAGGAGAACGTTGTGATTGATATCAAGAATGTCAGCAAGTGGTACGGCAGCTTCCAGGTCCTGACCGACTGCACGACCAACATCCAGAAAGGCGAGGTGGTCGTGGTCTGCGGCCCCTCGGGCTCGGGCAAGTCCACGCTGATCAAGACCGTCAACGCGCTCGAGCCCTTCCAGAAGGGTGACATCATCGTCGACGGCATCTCGATCGCCGACCCCAAGACCAACCTGCCCAAGCTGCGCAGCCGCGTGGGCATGGTGTTCCAGCACTTCGAGCTGTTCCCGCACCTGTCGGTGACCGAGAACCTGACGCTGGCGCAGATCAAGGTGCTGGGCCGCAGCGCCGACGACGCGAAGGCGCGGGGCCTGAAGATGCTCGACCGCGTCGGCCTGATGGCTCACAAGGACAAGTTCCCGGGCCAGCTCTCGGGCGGGCAGCAGCAGCGCGTGGCGATCGCCCGCGCGCTGTCGATGGACCCGATCGTGATGCTGTTCGACGAGCCCACCTCGGCGCTCGACCCCGAGATGGTCGGCGAGGTGCTGGACGTGATGGTCCAGCTCGCGCAGGAGGGCATGACGATGATGTGCGTCACGCACGAGATGGGCTTCGCGCGCAAGGTCAGCCACCGCGTGATCTTCATGGACGCCGGCCGGATCATCGAGGACTGCAAGAAGGACGAGTTCTTCGGCAACCCCGATGCGCGCTCGCCGCGCGCCAAGGATTTCCTCTCGAAGATCCTTCAGCACTGACCGCCGGCGCGCAGGAGCGCGTGCCGGATGTCGCCCAGCTTGGGTGGCTTGCTCAGCACGATGTCGATGTGCTCCCCGCCGTTGGCTTCGCCGCGCAGGCCCTGAGCGCCCCAGCCGGTGAGCAACAGCACCGGCGTGGACGGCGACAGCGCCTTCACGCGGCGGGCCAGCTGGTGGCCGTCGACATACGGCATGCCCAGGTCGGTCATGACCACCGACACGCCGGGCCCGCCCGCCAGCTCGCGCTCGAACGCGTCGATGCCTTCCTGGCCCGAGTTCGCCTCGATGACGTGGTGACCGTCGATCTCGAGCATGATTTTCAGCGTGGACAGCACCATCGGATCGTCGTCGACCAGCAGGATGCGCATCGGTGCAGGCTGGTTGGTCGATGCCGCCGCCTGCGGGGCGTCGCTCGCGCTGGTGTCGGGCGACGGCGGGAAACCGAGCACGAAGGAGGTGCCGCGGCCGGGCTCGCTGGCGATGTCGAGGGTCGCGCCGTGGCGCTCGGCCATGCCGTACACCATCGCCAGCCCGAGCCCGGTGCCGCGGTCGCCCTTGGTGGTGAAGAAGGGTTCGAGGCAGCGGCGCCGCGTGTCGTCGTCCATGCCGCAACCGGTGTCCGACACCGTCACGCAGGCGCCCCCGGCCGGCGTGGCGGCGGTGCGCAGCGTGATCCGGCCGCCGTCGGGCATTGCGTCGACCGCGTTGAACACCAGGTTGACCAGCGCGTCGCGCAACTCGCTCTCGACGCCTCGGGCGCGCGGCGGGGCGGGCGCCAGCTCGGTGTGCAGCCCGATCACGATGCCGCGCTGCTGCGGCATGTCGTTCCAGCGGGCGCGCGTCAGGTCGACCACCTGCTGCACCACGCGATTCAGGTCCATCGGCGCCATCGGCATTCTGGCGTCGCGCTGGCGATAGAAGTCGCGCATGCGTGCCACGGTGGCGGCCACGTCGTCGACCGAGCGCGCGATGTGGCCCAGCGACTCGCGCCCGCTCTCGCTCAGCCCGCGCTCGTGCGCCAGCAGGTGCTCGGTGAGCAGCGTCATGGGTGAGATCGCGTTGTTGATGTCGTGTGCGATGCCGCTGGCCATCTGGCCGAGCGCGCGCAGCCGCTCCTGTTGCACCGCCGTCTGCTGCGAGCGGTGCAACTCGTCGTAGGCACGCTGCAGCGCGTCGCGCAACCGGGCCTGGTGCGCGGCCAGCGCCACGTGCCCGCCCAGCTGCAGCAGGAACTCGCAGTCGCCGCTGGAGAAGCTCCCCGGTGAACGGCGCGCCACCGCCAGCAGACCGATCGACTTGCCCTCGACCGCCAGCGGCGACAGCACCAGAGCCTGCAGGCCGGCGCCGGCCAGGCGCTGGGCCAGGGGCAGTGGCACCGCCTGCAGGTTCGCCTCGTGCACCAGCTCGCCCTGCAAGCAGCGGCCCAGGCCGTCACCTTCGGCCGCCAGCTGGGCCTGCTCCTGCAGGCCCAGCTGGTCGGCGAGCCGGGCGCCCCGCGCGCCGGCCGCGTCCACCGTCAGGGTGCCGGCGGCTGCGTCGTGCAGCAGCACACAACCGAAGTCGATCGGCAGGTGGTCTTCCAGGCTGCGCACCACCACCTGGAAGATGCTGTGCAGGTCGTGCCGTGCGCCGATGGCACGCGTGATATGCGCCAGCAGGCCCAGCCGTGCGAGCTGCACCGCCGTCCTGGCCTCGGCGGCACGCTGCCGCGCGTCGTGGCGTCGTGCCTCGCCCGCAGCGCCCCACACCAGCAGCGCCAGCACGCCGACGGTGACGGCGGCGTAGACCGCGATGCCGAGTTCCGGGCCGTACAAGCCTGCCGCCCGGCCCTGCAGGTACAGCCAGCCGAGCAGCGGCGGCATCAGCAACGCGGCCGGCAGCAGGCGGCGCAGCAGGCGCCCGCCGGCGTCATCGGCCATCACCTGCGCCACCGGCCCGCGCTCGGGGCGCGCGAGCAGGGTGCCGGCGGCCAGCAGCAGGAAAGCGAGGGCGGCGTGCAGCGCCACCGGGCTGCTGTTGCTGCTCGGGTGGTACAGCGACGACACCGCGTAGGCATAGCCCATCAGCATCACCACCGAGACCACGGCCGCGGCCTGGGCGAGCCACGGCGCGGACTTCCGCGCGGCCGGCGAACGTGCGTCGAGCGCCAGCAGCGCCGCGCCGAGCAGCACGAGCTCGATGGCGGCGAACAGCGGCATGCGCCCCGGGTGGGGGCTACCGGTCGGGTCGGCCAGCCAGCGGTCGATGCCGAGATCGAGACCGAACAGGTACTGCGCCAGAGTGAGCGCGCCCGCGGCCAGCGCCAGCGCCGCGAACGCCTGCGCCAGCGCGCCATGGGCCCGTGTCGCCAGCAGCATCAGCGATGCTCCAGCCGCCACGAGGCCCAGGGCCGTGACGAGCTTCATGTCCGGGAAGCCGGGGGCCAGGCTGCGCAGCGCGGCGATGTCGGCCAGCCAGCCCACGATGACGGCCACGCCGATGCCGGCTGCGGCGGCGCCGCAGGCGAGCGCCGCCGTGCGGCCACGCCCGTGTCCGCCGATCACGTGATCGACGGCGGAAGGGGCTGCGCTGGCGGCGATGGTCATGGGCAAAGGGCGGGGTGTCGCGCATCCTGCCCGGGAGCCCGCAGTAGGGGCTTGATGCAGGACAACGCGCCCGACCTGCCAGCCGGCGCGCCGCAGTCGGGCCCGGACCGTCAGGCCTCGAGCGTCAGGCGTTGAGCGTCAGGCGTTGAGTGTCAGGGCCAGGCGGCCAGGCTGGCGGCGTGCGCGTGCAGCCACTGGCCCAGCGCCCTGGCCGGCAGCGGACGGCTGATCAGGAAACCTTGCAGTTCGTCGCAGCCCATCGCGATGAGCGCCTCGCGCTGCGCTTCGGTCTCGACGCCCTCGGCGGTCACGGACAGGTTCAGCCCATGGGCCAGTTGCACGACGGCGCGGGCAATGGCCTGGGCGCCGGTGTCGGCCGGCAGGCCGGCGACGAACGACCGATCGATCTTGATCTTGTCGACCGCCAGCTCGCGCAGGTGCGACAGCGACGAATGCCCGGTGCCGAAATCGTCGATCGCGACCCTCACGCCCAGGCGCTTGAGCCGGCGCAGCGCCTGCTTGACGGCCTCGATGTCGTCCATCAGCACCCGCTCGGTCAGCTCGAGCTCGAGCCACGCGCCGGGCACGCCTTCCTCGCGCAGCACGGCGGCCACGCCGTCGGCGAAATCCGAGGCGTGGAACTCCAGGCTGGACAGGTTCACCGCCACCGGCAGCGGCGCCCGGCTGCCGTGCTCGGCGTGCCAGGCCTTGGCCGCCTGCACCGCCTGGCGGACCGCCCAGCGGCCGATGTGCCGCATCAGCCGGCGCTGCTCGGCCATCGGCACGAACTCGTCCGGCCCGAGCAGGCCGCGCTCGGGGTGGTGCCAGCGGATCAGCGCCTCGGCGCCGACGCACTGGCCGTCGCGTGCGCGCACCAGCGGCTGGTAGACGAGTTCGAACTCGCTGCGCTCCAGCGCCTGCGCAAGCTGGATCTCGAGCAGCAGCGCCTCGTAGGCCAGGCTCGCCATCGAGGCCTCGAAGAACTGGCAATTGGCCCGGCCGCGCGACTTGGCGACGTACATCGCCGTGTCGGCGTGCTTGATCAGCGTGGCGGGCGTGTCGCCGTGGTCGGGGAAGAAGGCGATGCCGATCGACGGCGTGACCGAGATCGACTGGCCCTCGACCTCCATCGGCTGCTCGATCGCGCGCAACAGCTTGTGCGCGACCTCTTCCGCGTCGACCCGCTGGTGCGCCGCGGGCAGCAGCACCATGAACTCGTCGCCGCCGAAGCGCGCCACGAGGTCGCTCGCGCGCAGGCATTCGGTGATGCGGCCGGCGACGGTGCGCAGCAGCGAGTCGCCGACCAGGTGGCCGAGCGAATCGTTGACGCGCTTGAAGTGATCGAGGTCGACGAACAGCAGCGCGAGCCGGCCGTCGCTCTCGCGGGCGCCGGTCATCAGCTGGTCCAGCCGCTCCATGAACGACGCGCGGTTGGGCAGGCCGGTCAGCACGTCGTGGTGCGCGAGGTGATGGATGCGCGCCTGGGCGGCATAGCGGTCGCGCATGTCGCGCACGATCGTCATGCGGATGCGCTCGCCATTGCGCAGCATCGTGCGCACGATGAACTCGACCGGGATCGGCGTGCCGTCCTTGTGCAGGATGGCCAGTTCGTACGTCGTCTCCTGGCCCGCGCTCATTACCGCCAGCACGCGCGCCACATGCTCAGGGGCGATGAAGCTCAGCACGTGGCGGCCGAGGATCTCGGGCAGCGTGTAGCCAATCAGCGCGAGCATCGGCGGGTTGGCGTCGGTCACCAGCCCGTCCTTGTGGAACACGATGCCCTCGACGCTGGCCTGCATGAACTTGGCCAGCCGTTCCTCCGATTCGCGCACCGAGGCTTCGGCCAGCCGGTGCTTGGTGATGTCGTTGATCAGCACGAAGCACGACTGCGCCGTGCCGTCGGCCCCCAGGTGGGGCAGCAGGTTGACCTCGATCCAGCGCGGCTGGCCGTTGCCGTCGCGCAACTGGCGCTCGTACATCACCGCCTCGCGCTGCTCGAGCACGTGGTCGACCTGCGGCGCGATCTCGCGCGCGGCCGTTTCGCCGATCACTTCGGCAAAGGTGCGGCCGACGATCGAGCGCTCGTCGCAGCCGAAGGTGCGGGCGTACTGCTTGTTGGCGAACAGGCAGCGCCGCGTGGCCGCGTCATAGCAGGCGATCAGCGCCGGCACGTTGTCGGCCAGCAGCCGGAATTGATCGGCGCTGAAGTCTTCCGGGGCGGGGTCGAAGCGGTCGGGCATCAGGCGGCGGCGGGGCCGGAAAATCTTAAGGCTTCCGATACCGCGTGGGAACCCGCTGCTTCAGCGGCGGGCGCGGGCGGCGGCCTCGGTGTCCAGCATGCCCCAGAAACGCGTCAGCCGGCCGCCGGAAGCCTGCCAGATGTGCACCCATTCACACTCGAAGACGCCGCCGCCGGGCAGCGCCTGGGTGCGCTCCCAGCCCAGCACGGTGACGTGGTCGGGCCCGGCGAGGAACTCGCGTGGCTCAAAGGCCTGGATGCCATCAGCCTGGGCGACGCTCTGGAACCACTCGCCGACTTGGCCGTGGCCGCGAAAACGGCCGGTGTAGGGCGCCTTGCTGTCGCCGGTGAACTCCCAGCGCACGTCGGGCGCCAGCAGGGCCAGCAGGCCTGGAATGTCGCCCCGGCCGAATGCGGCGTAGGCATCCTGGACCAAGGCCAAGGGTGTGGTGGCGGGCATGGCGGTCTCCTTCATGAAGCGTGTGGCCGGATCTACGCCACCGGCGGCCCGGCGGATGCAAGACCACGCTGCGACAATTCGCGAATGCCCGCAGTACCCCCCACCCTGACCCTCACCCGCCCCGACGACTGGCACCTGCACGTGCGCGATGGCGCAGCTCTGGCCGCCGTGCTGCCGCACACCGCGCGCCAGTTCGGCCGCGCGATCATCATGCCCAATCTGCGCCCGCCGATCACGACGACGGCGCAGGCGCTGGCCTACCGTGAGCGCATCCTGGCGGCCCGCCCCGCCGCCGGCCAGCCCGGCGCGGATTTCGAGCCGCTGATGACGCTGTACCTGACCGACCTGACGCCGCCCGACGAGATCCGCCGCGCGAAGGCCGACGGCATCGTCGCGCTCAAGCTCTACCCCGCCGGCGCGACGACCAACAGCGATGCCGGCGTGACCGACATCCGCAAGACCTATGCGACGCTCGAGGCCATGCAGCGCGAGGGCCTGCTGCTGCTGGTGCACGGCGAGGTCACCGATCCGGCGGTCGACGTGTTCGACCGCGAGGCCGTCTTCATCGATCGGGTGATGCAGCCGCTGCGGCGCGACTTCCCCGAGTTGAAGGTGGTGTTCGAGCACATCACGACGCAGGACGCGGCGCAGTACGTGGCCGGGGCCGGCGCCCACACCGCGGCGACCATCACCGCCCACCACCTGCTCTACAACCGCAACGCGATCTTCCAGGGCGGCCTGCGCCCGCACTACTACTGCCTGCCGGTGCTCAAGCGCGAGGTCCATCGCCAGGCGCTGCTGGCGGCGGCCGCCTCCGGCTCCGACCGCTTCTTCCTCGGCACCGATTCGGCGCCGCACGCCTCGGCGATGAAGGAGGCCTCGGTCTGCGGCGCCGGCTGCTTCACCGCGCCGTCGGCGCTGGAGCTGTATGCCGAGGCCTTCGAGGCCATCGGCGCGCTCGACAAGCTCGATGCCTTCGCCGGCCACCACGGCCCGGCCTTCTACGGCCTGCCGCGCAACACCGGCACGGTGACGCTGAAGCGCGAGCCCTGGACGCTGCCCGAAACGCTGCCCTTCGGCGACGCGCTGATCAAGCCGCTGCGCGCCGGCGAAACCCTGGCCTGGCGCCTGCAGGCCTGAGCCTCGAACGAACGGAACCTCAATGAGCACCCAGACCGCACGCATCGCGCTGCTGATCGACGCCGACAACTCGCCGGCGGCCAAGATCGACCTGATCCTGGCCGAGCTGGCCAAGCTCGGCGTGGCCAACATCCGTCGCGCCTACGGCAACTGGAAGAAGAACGAGCTCAAGGGCTGGGAGAAGGTGCTGCACGAGTGCGCAATCCGCCCGATCCAGCAGTTCGACGTCAGCAAGGGCAAGAACGCGACCGACATGCTGATCGCGATCGACGCGATGGACCTGCTCTACACCGACCGGCCCGACGCCTTCGGCATCGTCTCGTCGGACGCCGATTTCACGCCGCTGGTGATGCACCTGCGCGCCAAGGGGGCCACGGTCTACGGCTTCGGTGCGAAGAAGACGCCCGAGCCCTTCGTCGCCGCGTGCTCGCGCTTTCTCTACCTCGAATCGCTCGGCGAGCCGGACGAGGAGTCGGAGGCCGAAGAGGCGGCCGCGGCCAACGGCCGCGCGCCCCGCAAGCCGCGCGCCGCACCGAAGAAGCCTGCCGGCACCGAGCTGCGGCGCGACGCGCGCCTGGTCACCCTGCTGCGCAATGCGGTCGACGGCGCGGCCGGCGACGACGGCTGGTCGAACCTGAGCGCGGTGCGCGCGCAGATCGCCAACCAGGCCTCGTTCGATCCACGTAACCACGGTTTCAAGAAGTTCAGCGATCTGGTCGAGGCGATCGGCCTGTTCGAGCTCGACCGGCGTGGCCAGAACCTCTACGTGCGCGACAAGCGCCAGGCCAAGCCTGCCAAGGCGGCGTGAGCGTGCGCCCCGGCGCTTCTTGAAAGGCTGTGTAAAGCTGGGCCGCGGCGGTCGTCGGCCCGGCGGGGCCGGGCGTTGGTCAGGCATGAACAAGTACCGACGCCCCCTGCTTGCCATCGCGGCCATCGTCGCGGTGAGCACCCTGATGTCCGCCTGTGTCGTGGTGCCGGCTCGCGGCTACTACCGCTACAAGTACCGCTATTACGGGCAACTCGAGGTGCCTGCGACCGTGGTGCAGGCCCCGTCGACGGCGCAGGCTTGAGCTCGCGCCCGCTTCACGCCGGCAGGAAGCCCTCGACCGAGAGGTAGCGCTCGCCGGTGTCGTAGTTGAAGCCGAGCACGCGTGCGCCTGCGGGCAGCGCGGGCAGCTTCTGCGCGATCGCGGCCAGCGTGGCGCCGCTGGAGATGCCCACCAGCAGCCCTTCCTCGTGCGCGCAGCGGCGCGCCATCTCGCGCGCGGCCTCGGCCTCGACCTGGATCACGCCGTCGAGCAGCGCCGTATCCAGGTTCTTCGGGATGAAGCCGGCGCCGATGCCCTGGATCGGGTGCGGGCTCGGCGTGCCGCCGCTGATCACCGGCGACTGGGTCGGCTCGACGGCGAACACCTGCAGCTTCGGCCAGCGCGCCTTCAGCACGCGGGCGCAGCCGGTGATGTGGCCGCCGGTGCCGACGCCGGTGATCAGCGCATCGAGCCCATCGGGGAAGTCGGCCGCGATCTCTTCGGCCGTGGTGCGCACGTGCACCTCGATGTTGGCCGGGTTCTCGAACTGCTGCGGGATCCAGCCGCCGGGCGTCTGCGCGAGCAGCTCCTCGGCGCGGGCGATTGCGCCCTTCATGCCCTTCTCGCGCGGCGTCAGGTCGAAGCGCGCGCCGTAGGCCAGCATCAGGCGGCGGCGCTCGACGCTCATGCTGTCGGGCATCACGAGGATCAGCTGGTAGCCCTTGACGGCGGCGACCATGGCCAGGCCGATGCCGGTGTTGCCCGAGGTCGGCTCGATGATCGTGCCGCCGGGTTTCAGCACGCCGCGCGCCTCGGCGTCTTCCACCATCGACAGCGCGATGCGGTCCTTGATCGAGCCGCCGGGGTTGCTGCGCTCGGATTTGACCCAGACCTCGCGGCCCGGGCCGAACAGGCGGTTGATGCGGATGTGCGGCGTGTTGCCGATGGTGGCGAGGACGTTCGTGGCCTTCAAGCGCTTCTCCTGGCGAATGGTGGGGACTGCGCGATCATGCCCCAGCCCACCACGCGTCCGCTCAGGCGCCGGCCCACCTTGAACGGGGGGAAGCCTTGTCATGGGACAATGTTTCGCGTGAAGCAGGCCAGACCGCCGCTGGTGCAATTGCCGAAAGGCAGCACTGGAGGAAGGTCCGGACTGCATAGAGCAGCGTAGCGGGTAACGCCCGTCCACCGCGAGGTGCGGATCAGAGCCACAGAGACGAGCCGGTTCAGTCCGGAGTGAAACGCGGCAATCTCTACGCGCAGCAACACCAAATAGGCCGGCTTTGACGCGGCTCGCTGAGCCGGCGGGTAGGTGGCACCGAGCCGGGCGGGCAACCGCCTGGCCCAGAGGAATGGCGGTCACGGCGCTCGCTTCGCAAGAGGCGGGTGCCGCACAGAATCCGGCCTATCGGCCTGCTTCACACATATTCGGCGAACGAGAAGAACAAGCAGCGGATGAACCCTGAAGCCTCGCGCATCTGGCGCGGCCCGCGCTGGATGCTGGCCGCCTTGCTCGCCTGCCTGGGCATGCTGGGCCCGTTCTCGATCGACACCTACCTGCCGGCCTTCACCGGCATCGCGGCGTCGCTCGGCGCCACGCCGGTGCAGATGCAGCAGACGCTGTCGGCCTACCTGCTCGGCTTCGCGGTGATGAACCTGTTCCACGGCGCGCTGGCCGACAGCTTCGGCCGCCGGCCGATCGTGCTGGCCGGCGTCGCGCTGTTCACGCTGGCGTCGGTGGGCTGCGCGCTCAGCCAGTCGATCGGTGCGCTGGTGTTCTTCCGCGCGGTGCAGGGCATGTCGGCCGGCGCCGGCATGGTGGTCTCGCGCGCGGTGATCCGCGACCTGTTCGCACCGGCCGACGCGCAGCGAGTGATGTCACAGGTGACGATCTACTTCGGCGTTGCGCCCGCGATCGCGCCGATCGTCGGCGGCTTTCTCTTCGTGCATGCCGGCTGGCACACGATCTTCTGGTTCCTGGTCGGCGTCGGCGCGCTGCTGTGGCTGACGATGTGGCGCATGCTGCCCGAGACGCTGCACCCGAGCCAGGTGCAGGCCTTCGGCGTCAGGAGCCTGCTGCGTGGCTACTGGCAGATGGGCTCGAGCCCGAAGTTCATCGCGCTGGCCTTCGCCTCGGGCGTCCCGTTCAACGGCATGTTCCTCTACGTGCTGTCGGCGCCGGTGTTCCTGGGTGATCTGCTGGGCCTTGGGCCGACGCAGTTCTTCTGGTTCTTCCTGTCGACCATCAGCGGCATCATGGCCGGCGCGTGGTGGTCGGGCCGGCTGGCCGGCAAGCTGCCGCCGCAGCGCCAGATCCGGCGCGGCTTTCGCATCATGGGCGCGGTGTCGCTGGTCAACGTGGGCTTGAGCTTCGTGCTGTCGCCGCACGCAGCATGGGCCATCCCGCTGATCGCGCTGTTCGCGTTCGGCTGGGCGCTGATGGTGCCGGTGGTCACGCTGCTGGTGCTCGACCAGGCGCCCGACCGGCGCGGCATGGCCTCGTCGCTACAGGCCTGCATCGGCAGCGCGGCCAACGCGCTGGTGGCCGGTGCGATCGCCCCGCTGGTGATGCACTCGGCGTCGCACCTGGCGGTCGCCTCGCTGCTGATGATGGGCATCGGCGTCGTCGCCTGGATCTGGGTCAAGCCCAGGCTGCAGTTGGCCTGAACGGCGCTCAAGAAGCGGGGCGGCGCGCCGAAATCCCGGCGATGCCCCGCCTCACCGCCGGGGCGTGGAGTTGCCATGCCTTTGCCCTTTGCCCCGCGCTTGCGCCCTCGCTCGACCGCCTGGACGGCTCTCGCCGTCGCGCTGGCCAGCGCCTGGTTCCAGCCGGCGCAGGCCGCCGATACTGGCCACGCCGGCCACGGTGCGAATCCCGCGCCGGCCACCAAGGAGGCCCCGACCGACCCGATGGACCTGCTGCGGCAGAAGCTCGCCGAACGCCTGGGTGCGCGAACGCCGGCCGAAGGCGCGAGCCAGGCCGTGATGCGGGTCGACAACCGCGCCGCGGCCGGGTTGGCGGGCGCCGGCACACTCGCCCCCTCCATCGCCGCGGCCAGCGCGGCCCGCCCCGCAGCGCGCCCGGCCGCGGCGCCCAGGCATGCGGAGGCGGGGGCGCCCGCCCACACGAGCCACGCCGGCCACTGGGACTACAGCGGTGAAGGCGGCCCGGAAGCCTGGGGCAAGCTCAAGCCCGAATACAGCCAGTGCGCGACCGGCCAGCGCCAGAGCCCGATCGACATCCGCGGTGGCATCGCGGTGCAGCTCGAGCCGATCCAGTTCGACTACCGCACGAGCGCCTTCTCGGTGATCGACAACGGCCACACGGTGCAGGTCAACCTGCCGCCGGGCAATGCGATCAGCGTGCTGGGCCGCCGCTTCGAGCTGCTGCAGTTCCACTTCCACCGCCCGTCGGAAGAGCGCATCAACGGCCGCCAGTACGACATGGTCGCCCACCTCGTGCACCAGGATGCCGAGGGCAAGCTGGCGGTGGTGGCGGTGCTGCTCGACCGGGGTGTGGCGCAGCCGATCGTGCAGGCAGTGTGGAACGCGTTGCCGCTGGAGAAGAACGAGGCCCAGGCCGCGCCCGGGACGATCGACCTGAACAAACTGCTGCCCGAGGACAGGCGCTACTACACCTACATGGGTTCGCTGACCACGCCGCCCTGCAGCGAGGGTGTCTTGTGGATGGTGATGAAGACGCCGGTGCCGGTGTCGCCCGACCAGATCGACATCTTTGCCCACCTGTACCCGATGAACGCACGCCCGGTGCAGCAGGCGGCAGGGCGGCTGATCAAGGAATCGAACTGAAGAGCTGAAGGCACCCGGTGCCGGCTGGGCGTCGGCAGTTGATGTGAATCAACCACTGCATCTGGGCCGGGCCCGCATGCGTATTCGCGCATTCAGGAATCAGGTGTCGCGCCGAAACTGTCAGAACTGATCATCCGATCACGGCAGTAGACAGGATTCCTGATGAGACTGAACACCCCGATCGTCGACAGCGAGTTCGAATACCCCGAGAGCCAGACGCTGGTTTCGATCACCGACCTCAAGGGGCGCATCGTCTACTGCAACCCGGCCTTCGTCGAGGTCAGCGGCTACGCGCACGACGAGCTGATGGGCCAGCCGCACAACCTGATCCGCCACCCCGACGTGCCCGAGGAGGCGTTCCGCGACCTGTGGGACACCGTCCAGGCCGGCAAGCCCTGGTCGGCCCCGGTGAAGAACCGCCGCAAGGACGGGCGCTACTACTGGGTGCTGGCCAACGTGACGCCCATCATCGAGGGCAACGCGCCGGTGGGCTACATGTCGGTGCGGGTGCACCCGACGCGCGAGCAGGTCAAGGCGGCCGAAGCGCTGTACGCGCAGCTGCGCCCCGGCCCGGGGCAAGGCGCGATCTGCCTGCGGGGTGGACGGGTCGTGCGCACCGGCTGGCGCGGCCGCACTGCGGCGCTGGCCCGGCCTTCGCTGGGCCTGCGCCTGGGCGCCCTGGCCTTCGGCCTGGCCGCCGCGGCCTTCGGCGCGGGGGCCTGGGCCGGCAGCGACGGCAGCCTTGGCGCGCTGGCCGGCGGTGCGGCGCTCTCGGCGCTGGCGGCCGGCGTGGTGATGTGGTGCCAGCAGCAGCTCGCCGTACGCCCGCTGGCGATGGTGCTCTCGGCCTGCAACCGCATGGCCGCCGGCGACCTGCGCCAGCGCCTGGATGCCAGCCGGGCCGGCACGCTGGGCGAGGTGGCCACGGCCTTCAACCAGCTCAACGTGAACCTGCTGTCGGTCGTCGGCGACGCGCGGCAGGAGGTCGAGCGCATGCGCCGGGCGACGAACGAGATCGCCGCCGGCAACCGGGACCTGTCCTCGCGCACCGAATCGCAGGCCGCGAGCCTCGAGCAGACCGCGGCGTCGATGGAGCAGATCACCGCCACCGTACGCCAGAGCGCCGACTCCGCGCGGCAGGCCGCGGGCCTCGCGGCCGACGCGGACGCGGTCACCCAGGCCGGCAGCGGTGCGGTGCAGACCCTGTCGGGCACGATGCAGCAGATCAGCGCCTCGTCGCACCGCATCGGCGAGATCATCGGCGTGATCGAGGGCATCGCGATGCAGACCAACCTGCTGTCGCTCAACGCCGCGGTCGAGGCCGCACGCGCGGGCGAGCAGGGCCGCGGCTTCGCCGTCGTGGCCGGCGAGGTGCGTGCGCTCGCGCAGCGCACCACCGGGGCGGCCAAGGAGGTGCGGGCGCTGATCGAGACCTCGGGCCGCAATGTCGACGATGGCGCCCGCCAGGCCGACGAGGCCTGCGCGACGATCCGCCGCGCGCTCGACTCCGTGCAACAGGTGTCCTCGCTGATCCAGGTGATCAGCGCCGGCGCGCAGGAGCAGCTCGACGGCATCTCGCAGGTCAACGTCGCCGTCAGCCAGCTCGATTCGATCACCCAGCAGAACGCCGCGCTGGTGCAGCAGGTGGCCGATTCGGCCGTCAACCTCCAAGGGCGCGCCGAGACCGTCTCGGCCGCGGTGCGGGTGTTCCAGCTCGGCCGCGCCGACGATGCCAGCGTGCTCGCGGCCGACGCGGTGGCGCTGCGGCGCGAAGCGAAGGGTCGCTGATCGGCCCCCACGTGCGGGCCGGGGGCGCGCGCCAGGGTTGCGCCAGCGGCGCCGGCTGAGCGCCGTCAATCCGCGCAGGCCGACGCGGCCTAGACTGAACCTCACAGGGTGTGAGGCCGCCGGTGCAGCGGCCATCGCTGGGTGATCGCCGGATATGGGAGCGACCCGGTGCGAGGGGATGTGCCGTTGGAGTACCGCATCGGGCAGAGACTGGCGTCAGCGTGGCGGGCGTGGGCCGGGTCGCTCCGCAAAGGCTGGCCCGAGTGGCTGGCCGGGCGCAGCCTGCGCTCGAACCTGGTGTGGCTGGTGCTGGTCTGCGTGCTGCCGGCCGCCATCGCGGCGGCGGTCGTGATCGTCGCGGCGTACCGCGAGGGGCGGGCCGCACTGATCGAGCGCTCGCAGACCCGCGCGCTGCTGGTGTCGCGGGCGGTCGACGCCGAGCTGGCCAATGCCATCGCCGGGCTGGAGGTGCTGAGCACCTCGCCGGCCCTGGCCGCGGGCGACCTGGCCGCGTTCGACGAGCAGGCGCGGCGCGCGCTGCCCTACCTGCCTGGCAACAACCTGGTGCTCAGTGATGCCGGCGGCCAGCAGCTGCTCAACACCTTGCTGCCCCGCGGCGAGCCGCTGCCGCCGCACGGCAACCCGGCGCTGCTCCAGCGCGTGATCCAGCACGGCGAGCCGGTCGTGTCCGACCTGTTCATCGGTGGCGTCACGCGCCGGCCGCTGATCGCGGTGGAGGTGCCGGTCCGCCACGAGGGCCGGGTCGTCCAGGGCCTGGCGATGGGTTTCTTTCCCGACCGCCTGGTCGCCGTGCTGGCGCGCTTCCGGGCCGACCCGAGCTGGATCGTCGCGGTGCTCGACGGCAGCGGCACCATCGTCGCCCGCACGCACGAGCCCGAGCGCTTCGTCGGCAGCAAGCCACCGGCGGCGCTGCAGGCCGTGATGGCGCGCGGCGACGCGGGCGCCGTCGAGTTGAAGATGCTGGACGGCACGCCGGTGCTGGCCTCGTTCGCGCGCTCGGCGACCACGGGCTGGGCGGTGGAGGTCGGCATCCCGACCGACGCGCTGATGGCGCGCCTGACGGGCTGGGCCATCGGCTTGGCGGCGGCCACGCTGGCGCTGTTCGGCCTCGGGCTGGGCGTGGCCGGCGTCATCGCGCGGCGCATCGAGGCGCCGATTGCCGCCCTGGTGGCGGCGGCTGGCTCGGAACACGGCCGCCCGGTCGGGGCGGCGACCGGCTCGCTGCGCGAGGCCCACGCGATCGCCGACGCGCTCGAGCGTGCCGCGGTGCTGCTGGCCTCGCGCACGGCCGAGCGCGATGCGGCGGCGCAGGCACGCGAGGTCTTTCGCAGCGAGGCCGAGCGCCTGACCCACGAGGCCACGCACGACGCGCTGACCGGGCTCGCGAGCCGCTCGCATTTCGTCGGGCTGCTCGATTCGCGCCTGGCGGCCTGCCGGCAGCACGGCGGACATTTCAGCGTGTTCTTCGTCGACCTGGATGATTTCAAGCCGGTCAACGATCTGCACGGCCATGCGGTCGGCGACGCGCTGTTGCGGGCGGTGGCGACGCGCCTTCGCGCCAGCGTGCGCGAGACGGACACCGCGGCCCGCCTCGGCGGCGACGAGTTCGCGGTGCTGCTCGACGGCCTGTCGCCCGCCGAGGCCGGCGGGGTTGCCGGCGAGCTGATCCAGCGGCTGTCCAAGCCGTATTCGATCGACCACCTGCGCCTGGAGGTGACGGCCAGCGTCGGCGTCGCCGGCTTCCCCGAGCATGCCCAGTCGAGCGAGGCGCTGCTCGCTGCCGCCGACGCCGCCATGTACCGCGCCAAGGCCGCCGGCAAGGGCTACTTCATGGTGGCGCCCTGATTCCTTGCAAATAGGAATCATTCCCAATAGACTGACACCCTTCGATCCCACGCCAGCCTCCGCCAGCACCGGGCAGACCCCCGTCACCTGCTGGAAGAACCTGGCGCCATGCGCCCACGCGCACCCCGTTTCGAGAAGAAGACGTCCGCGGCCGCTCGCCGCGCCGCCTGCCTGGTGTTTCTGTGGCCCGCCCTGGGCGCAGCCGAGGCCAACGAGCCGGCCGCCGCGCCGGCACCGGCCGATGCCGCGGCCGGTGGCCTGCAGCGGGTGGTCGTCAAGAGCCAGGCGCTGGGCGATGGTGACGCCGACGTTGCACGCGCCAGTGCCTCGGCCACCGGGCTGAACCTGTCGCTGCGCGACACGCCGCAGTCGATCTCGGTGACGACGCGCACGACGATGGACGACTTCCGGCTCGACAGCGTCAACGACCTGCTCGGGCTGGCCACCGGCATCGTCGTCGAGAAGGTCGAAACCGACCGCACCTACTACACCGCACGCGGCTTCGACATCGTCAATTTCCAGCTCGATGGCGTCGGCACCCCCTTCGTCTACGGCCTGGTCGATGGCGACCTCGACACGGCCGTCTACGAGCGGGTCGAGGTGATCCGCGGCGCGGCCGGGCTGGTGGCCAACACCGGCAACCCGTCGGCGACGATCAACTTCGTGCGCAAGCGGCCGACCGCCGGCTTCCAGGCCGCGGCCGGCCTGAGCCTGGGCTCGTGGAACGGCCGCCGCCTCGATGCCGATGTGGCCGGCCCCTTGAACGAGGCCGGCAGCGTGCGCGGGCGGCTCGTCCTGGCCTACGAGGACAAGGATTCCTACCTCGATCGCTACCACCTGGAAAAAGGCGTGGCGCACGGCATCGTCGAGGCCGACCTCGATGCCGACACGCTGCTGACCGTGGGCCACACCGCGCAGGCCAACCGGCCGCGGGGCAACAACTGGGGCGCCCTGCCGCTGTGGTTTTCCGACGGCTCGCCGACGCACTACGACACCTCGATCAACACCGCGCCCCGCTGGACCTACTGGAACGCCGACCTCGGCCAGAGCTTCGTCGAGTTGCGGCACCAGTTCGCCAACGGCTGGGAGCTGCAGGGCGGCCTGATGCACAAGTCGACCAGTTCGCAGGGGCGCCTGTTCTACGTCTATGGCGAGCCCGATGCCGCCACCGGTGCCGGCACGATGGCCTGGCCTTCGCTGTACGACCTGGACAACCGGCAGAACATCGTCGACCTGCGCCTGGCCGGGCCATTCACGCTGGGTGGGCGCACGCACGAGCTGGTGTTCGGCGCGAGCGTCTCGCGCTCGAGCCTGCACGACGTATCGAACCACGGCGAGGGCATCGGCACCGTGCTGCCCGACCTCGCCAACTGGGACGGCGACTACCCGATGCCGGCCTTCAACGGCGGGGGCGGCGGCAGCCGCTTCGTCGACAAGCAGCGCAGCCTGTACGCGGCCACGCGGCTGAGGCCGCTGGATGGTGTGCAGGTGCTGCTCGGCGCCAACGCCACCTGGATAGCCAGCAGCGGCGAGAGCTACGGTGCCAGCCGTGCGAAGCAGGAGAACAAGCTCACGCCCTACATCGGCACCGTCGTCGACCTGACGTCGACGCTGGCCGCCTACGGCAGCTACACGACGATCTTCTTCCCGCAAAGCGAGGTCGGCGCGGACCTGAACCGGCTCGAATCCGCCGACGGCATGAACGCCGAAGTGGGCCTGAAAGCCGAGTGGCTGGACAAGCGCCTGACGGGCACGCTGGCGCTGTTCAGGGCGCGGCAGGACAACCTGGCCACCTACGCCCGCTACGACGACGAGCACGGCGTGTCGATCTACCAGGGCGTCGACACGCTGAGCCAGGGCGTCGAGCTCGAACTCGCCGGCGCGTTGACGCCGACCTGGCAGATCAATGCCGGCTACACCCAGCTCGAGGTCGAGACCGCCGATGGCCAGGCGGCACGCAGCTTCACGCCGCGCCGGCTGCTGCGCCTGACCACGACCTGGCAGGCCCTGCCGGCACTGAAGCTCGGCGCCGGCGTGGCCTGGCAATCGGCCATCCACCGCGACGACGTGACCGTCGCCGGGCTGCCGGTGCGCACGGCCCAGGGCGCCTACGCACTCGTCGACCTGATGGCCCGCTACGACTTCGACAAGCACTGGAGTGCGACGCTGAACATCGACAACGCGACCGACCAGAAGCACTTCACCAGCCTGTACTGGAGCCAGAGCTTCTACGGTGCGCCGCGCAGCGTGACGCTGGGCCTGCACTGGACGTACTGACGTCGCTCCTGCCGTCATGCGCGCCGCACTCGTCCGCCTGCACCGCTGGTTCGGCCTCACCGCCGCGCTGTTCCTGTTCATCGCCGGGGCCACCGGCGCGGTGATCTCGTGGGACCACGAGCTCGACGCCGCGCTGAACCCCGCGCTGTACAAAGCGCGCAGCACCGGCCCCGCGCGGCCGGTGGCAGAGCTCGTCGCGCGCATCGAGGCGGCGGACCCTCGCGTGCAGGTCACCTACCACCCGCTGGCGGTCGAGCCCGGCCACACCTTCGTCGCCTTCGTGCAGCCGCGCACGGACCCCGCCACCGGCCGGCCCTTCGAGCCGGGCTACAACCAGGTCGCGCTGGACCCGGCCACCGGCGACATCCAGGGCCGGCGGCAATGGGGCGCGGTGTCGCTGTCGCGCGAGAACCTGCTGCCCTTTCTCTACAAGCTGCACTACTCGATGCACCTGCCCGAAAGCGGCGGCATCGAATGGGGTGTCTGGCTGATGGGCCTGATCGCGATCGCCTGGGTGCTCGACACGCTGATTGCGCTGTGGATATCGTTCCCCAGCCGCGCGCAATGGAAGCGCTCGTTCGCCTTGCGCTGGTCGGCCGGCGGCCACAGGCTGGTGTTCGACCTGCACCGCTCGGGCGGCGTGTGGCTCTTCGTGCTGGTGGTGATGGTGGCCGTCACCTCGGTGTCGATGAACCTCAACCGCGAGGTCATGCGGCCGGTGGTGTCGTGGTTCTCCACGCTGAGCCCGTCGCCCTTCGCCAGCCGCACGCCGGTGGCGCAGCCGATCGAGCCGGGGGTCAGCCGCGCCGAGGTGCTGCGCTCGGCCCAGGCC
>NZ_DATFAN010000040.1:0-13688 GCF_035254525.1 Ideonella sp.
CAGGCCCTGGCCGAGGCGACACCCGAATCGATCGGCACACTGGGCATCGTGCGGGCCCGGGTCGGCGCGATCCAGGCGCTGGCCCGCGCCGTGGCCGAGGGCCGCATCGATCTCTCGCCTGCCGCGCCGATGGCCGAAACCCTCGCCGCGCTGGGTGAACTGCCCGGCATCGGCCCGTGGACGACCGAGCTGGTCGCGCTGCGCGTGCTGGCCTGGCCCGACGCTTTTCCCGCCAGCGACATCGGCGTGTTGCGGGCACTCGGCGTGGCCAGCGCCGCCGAGGCCAGCGCCCGCGCCGAGGCCTGGCGGCCCTGGCGCTCTTACGCCGTGATGCAACTGTGGCAATCGCTGGTCGACGCACCGGCGCGTTTGCCGCGCACCGAAGAGGCTCTCGCATGAACACCACCCTGAACACCGTCGTCGTGGCCCAGGCCACGATCCCGACGCCGCTCGGCGCCATGCTGCTGGCAGCGACCGCCCACGGCCTGGCCGGCTGCTGGTTCACCGACCAGGCGCACCACCCGGGCGTGCTGGCCGCGCCAGTGCGCCCCGGCAACCACCATATCGCCCAGGCCGCGGACGAGCTCGACGCCTACTGGCAGGACGCCGCCGGCAGCCGCTTCCGCGTGCCGCTGGATCCGCAGGGCACCGCGTTCCAGCAGGCCGTGTGGCAGGCGCTGCTGGCGATCCCCGCCGGCTCGGCCACCAGCTACGGCGCGCTCGCCCGGCAACTCGGTCGGCCGCAGGCGATGCGCGCGGTCGGCGCGGCTGTCGGGCGCAACCCGCTGGGCATCATCGTGCCCTGCCACCGCGTGCTCGGCAGCGACGGCTCGCTGACCGGCTATGCCGGCGGCTTGCACCGCAAGACCGAGTTGTTGCAGCGCGAGGGCTTCGGCCGCCGCAGGCCGGGCGCCATGGCCGAGCGCGAGATGGTGGCCGCATGAAGGCGCGCGACACCTCCGAGCTGCTCGTGCTCGCCGCGATCTGGGGCGCGTCGTTTCTCTTCCTGCGCATGGGCGCGGGCGAGTTCGGCCCATTTGCGCTGGCCGGCCTGCGCGTGCTGGGCGCCTCGCTGTTCCTGCTGCCCATCCTCATGCAACGCGGCGAGTGGTCGGCGCTGCGCCGGCACTGGCGCGCGATCGCGCTCGTCGGCGTGGCGAACTCGGCCATCCCTTTCCTGTGCTTCAGCTACGCCGCGCTGGCGATCACGGGCGGCCTGTCCTCGATCTTCAACGCCACCACGCCGCTGTGGGGCGTGGTGATCGCCTGGTGGTGGCTGGGCGATCGCCCGACCGGCCACCGGCTGGCGGGCCTGGCGATCGGCTTCGCCGGCGTGCTCTGGCTGGCCTGGGACAAGGCCAGCTTCAAGCCCGACGCCAGCGGCGCCAGCAGCGGCTTGGCCGTGCTGGCTTGCCTGGCCGCCACGCTGATGTACGGCCTGGCCGCCAGCATGACCAAGCGCTGGTTGACCGGCGTGCCGCCGATGGCGCTGGCCACCGGCAGCCAGCTCTCGGCCGCCATCGTGCTGCTGCCGCTGATGTGGTGGCACTGGCCCGACGTGGCGCCGAGCGCGCGCGCCTGGGGTGCGGTGGTGGCACTGGCGCTGGTCTGCACCGGCGTGGCCTACGTGCTGTACTTCCGCCTGATCGCCCACATCGGGGCCACCAATGCGCTGAGCGTCACCTTCCTGATCCCGGCCTTCGCCATCGCCTGGGGCGGGCTGTTCCTCGGTGAATCGGTCAACCTGACGATGCTGGGCGCCTGTGCGGTCATCCTGGTCGGCACCTCGCTGGTCACCGGGCTGTGGCGGCCGCGCATCGGCCGCGGCGCGGCGGCCGATGCCGATCGCGCAGCGGGCTGACAATCCCAGCCCCATGGACATGCTGACGCCCGAATGGCTGCTGGGTTTCTGGTCGCGGCCGGCCATCGCCGTCAACGCGGTCGTCTTTCTGAACCTGCTGGGCGCCCTGGCGTTGGGCCTGATCGTCGGGTACGAGCGCTCGTACCACGGCCGCGCGGCCGGCATGCGCACCTACGGCATCGTCTGCATGGCCTCGGCCGCGCTCACGGTATTCGCCGGCTACCCGGGCTTCTGGTACGGCGGCCAAGGACCCGTGATCGGCGTGCTCGATCCAACGCGTGTCGTGCAAGGCATCGTGACCGGCGTCGGTTTCCTCGGCGCCGGCGTGATCATGAAAGAGGGCCTGAACATCAGCGGGCTGACCACCGCGGCGTCGATCTGGGCCTCGTGTGCGATCGGCGTGCTGGTCGGCATCGGCTTCTACGGCGCGGCGATCCTGCTCACCCTGCTGTCGGCAGCGCTGATGATGTGGGGCTCGCTCATCGAGAGCCGACTGCCCTCGCGCCACGCGATCGGCGTGCACCTGCACTTCGCGCCCGGGCACAAGCCGACGCAGGCCGCGGTGGCCGAGATGGCCGCAGCATGCGGCTATGAGCTGGCCACCGGCTCGATCACCATCAGCGGCGATGGCAGTCAGGCCGAGTGGCGCTTCGTCGCCGTGGCGTTGCGCCGGCAGCGTGCCGCCACGCTGCCGGAACTCGCCGAGCTGCTGAGTGGCCGACCCGAGATCGACCACTTCCAGCTTGCCCACGCGCGGAACTGACCGCAGCATGGGCCCCGACGGCGTTCACTTCGGCTGCTTGACGACCCGCAGGTAGGGCTTGACGGTCTTCCAGCCGGCCGGGAACAGCGTCTTCGCATCCGCGTCCGACACGGAGCCGGCGATGATCACGTCGTCGCCGTGCTTCCAGTTGGCCGGCGTGGCCACCTTGTGCGCGGCGGTCAGCTGCATCGAGTCGATCACCCGCAGCACCTCGTCGAAATTGCGGCCGGTGGTCATCGGATAGGTCAGCATCAGCTTGATCTTCTTGTCCGGCCCGATGATGAACAGCGAGCGCACCGTCTGGTTGGTGGCGGCGGTGCGGCCGGCGGCAGTGCCCGGCTCCTCGGCGGGCAGCATGTTGTAGAGCTTGGCGACCTTCAGATCGGTGTCGGCGATCATCGGGTACCTGACCGCGGCGCCCTGGGTTTCCTCGATGTCGTGCGACCAGCGCTCGTGGTCTTCGACCGGGTCGATCGACAGCCCGATCAGCTTGACGTTGCGGCGCTTGAACTCCGGCTCGATCTTGGCCATGTAGCCGAGCTCCGTGGTGCACACCGGGGTGAAATCCTTCGGGTGCGAGAACAGGATGGCCCACGAATCGCCGATCCACTGGTGGAAATCGATCGTGCCTTGGGTGGTTTGCGCCGTGAAGTTCGGCGCGGTGTCGTTGATGCGCAATGACATGGCAAATAGCCTCCGTGTCCTGAGGGGAACGATCCAGCTTGGGGCGAGGATCGTAGCGCTCCTGACGCCAGTGGGGTTATG
This sequence comes from Ideonella sp., assembly GCF_035254525.1. Classification (GTDB taxonomy): domain Bacteria; phylum Pseudomonadota; class Gammaproteobacteria; order Burkholderiales; family Burkholderiaceae_C; genus Ideonella. The sequence goes on from NZ_DATFAN010000040.1 coordinate 3,390, forward strand.
CGGAAAGCGGCTGAGCATGTGCCGCTCGCGGCTTGATCTATGGCAAGCCCGGCCAGCGTGCCGGGTGCGAGCCTAGAGCCCTGCACAAGAGGCCCCGGCATGACGACACCTGACACCTTGCGAATCCTCCACGAAGAACACGCCGCGCTGGCGGCGATGCTGCGCTCGATCCTGTTGCTGCTGGCGCAGCACCGGCGCGAGGGCTCGCTGCCTGATTTCGCCGCGCTGCGCGCGATGCTGTTCTACGTCGACGAGTTTCCGGAGAAGCGCCACCATTACAAGGAATCGGCACTGCTGTTTCCGAAGCTGCGCCAGCGCACGCCGCTGGCCAACGAGTTGCTCGACCACCTCGACGGCGACCACGCCCAGGGCGAGCAGGCAGTGCGCGAGCTCGAGCACTCGTTGTTGGCGTTCGAGATGATGGGCGAGGCGCGTCGCGAGGCCTTCGAGCAGGCCGCGCAGCGCTACGTTGATTTCTACCTGACCCACATGCGCCACGAAGAGGAAGAGATCATCCCGCTGGCGCAGAAGTTGTTGACCCCCGAAGACTGGGCCGAGCTCGACAAGGCCTTCGGTGCGAACCGCGACCCGCTGACTGGCCACGAGCCCGAAGCCGAATACCGGGCGCTGTTCAGCCGCATCACCAATGCGGTGCCGGCGCCGATCGGCCTCGGCGCCCGGGCGACCACCGGCCGCTGAACGCCCTTCAGTTCGTCAAGGGCTGGGGCGTGTAGCCGGCCTCGCTGATCGCGGCCTCGAGCGCCTGCGCATCGGCTTGGCTCGGCTCGATCTGCACGAGGTGGCGGGCGAGGTCGATGTCGACCCGTGCTTGGGGGTCGGCAGCCCGGACGGCCTGGGTGATGGCGCCGACGCAGTGGCCGCAGGTCATGTCCTTGACTTCGAAGGCGATCATTCGATGCTCCTTGGGGTTGGCGGATAGCATACTGTCAGGCTTCCTACCGTGGGAAGGTCAAGCGCCGGGGTTGATCAACCTCAACGGGACGAAGGGTTTGCTCGCGGCGGCTTGACCTTGCCACGATGGGAAGCTTGATGATGGCGACAACGATCCCATCGAGGAGCCCTCTCCCATGACCGCCGGCACCGCATCGCTCGCCAAGCTCAACACCTTCCGGATCCCGGTCACCGGCATGACCTGCGCGTCGTGCGTGATGCGGGTCGAGAAGACGCTCAAGGCCGTGCCCGGCGTGGTCGAGGCCAGCGTCAACCTGGCGACCGAAGAGGCCACGGTGCACGCCGAGGCCTCGGTGGCGGCCGCCCCGCTGGCCGACGCCGTGCGAAGGGCCGGCTACGGTGTCACCACAAGGGAAACGGCGCTGCAGATCGGCGGCATGACCTGCGCCTCTTGCGTTGCCCGGGTCGAAAAGGCCTTGCTGAAGGTACCCGGCGTATCGGCCGCCTCGGTCAACCTGGCGACCGAGAGGGCCACCGTGCAGGCGCTGGCCACCGTGACGCTGGCCGCGCTGACGGCGGCGGTGGAGAAGGCCGGCTACACGGCCACCGAAGTCCGCGTGCAGCAGGCGCCGGCGACGCGGCGCCTGCCCGAGTGGTGGCCGGTGGCCTTCAGTGCCCTGCTGACGATTCCGCTTGTGCTGCCCATGCTGCTGCAGGCCGTCGGCATCGATTGGATGCTCGACGGCTGGTGGCAACTCGCGCTCGCCACGCCGGTTCAGTTCGGCGTCGGCTGGCGCTTCTACCGCGCAGGCTGGAATGCCGTGCGCGCCAGGACCGGCAACATGGACCTGCTGGTGGCGCTCGGCACCTCGGCGGCCTATGGGCTGTCGCTGTACCTGCTGCTGCGGCACGCGGGCCACGAAGGCATGACCCACCTCTACTTCGAGGCCTCGGCCGCCGTGATCACCCTGGTGCTGCTCGGCAAGTGGCTCGAGGCGCGCGCCAAGCGGCAGACGACCGATGCGATCCGTGCACTGAATGCACTGCGCCCGTCGATCGCGCGCGTGCGGCGCGACGGTGCCGAGATCGAGCTGCCGGTCGAGCAGGTGGTGCTGGGCGACGTCGTCATCGTGCGACCGGGCGACCGCGTGCCGGTGGATGGCCGCATTCTCGAGGGCCGCAGCCACGTCGACGAATCGCTGATCACCGGCGAAAGCCTGCCGGTGGCCAAGGCCACGGGGGACAAGGTGACCGGCGGCGCGATCAACAAGGAAGGTGCGCTGACGGTCGAGACCAGCGCTGTCGGCGCCGAGACGACGCTGGCGCGCATCATCCGCCTGGTCGAATCGGCGCAAGCGGCCAAGGCACCGATCCAGCGCATGGTCGACCGGGTCAGCGCGGTCTTCGTGCCGGTCGTGCTGGGCGTCGCACTCGTGACCTTCCTGGCCTGGCTCGGCATCGCCGGCGACGCCGAGCGCGCACTGATCAACGCGGTCGCGGTCCTGGTCATCGCCTGCCCCTGCGCGCTGGGCCTGGCGACGCCGACAGCCATCATGGCCGGCACCGGTGTCGCGGCGCAGCACGGCATCCTGATCAAGGACGTGCAGGCCCTGGAGCTCGCGCACTCGGTGACCGTGGTCGCGCTCGACAAGACCGGCACGCTGACCGAAGGCAAGCCGGCGCTGGCCGCCCTGCTGCCGGCGCCCGGCGAGGCGCGCGACGAGGTATTGCGCCTGGCTGCCGCGCTGCAGCAGGCCAGCGAGCACCCGCTCGCTCGCGCGGTGATGGATGCATTGAACGGCGCACGCCTGAGCGCCCCCGAGGCTCGCGACACCAAGGCCCTGCCCGGCCGCGGGCTCGAGGCCGTCGTGCATGGCCGCACGCTGTCGCTGGGCAGCGGGCGCTTGCTCGCCGAGTTGGGCGCCGGGCCCGGCGCGCTGGCCACCGAGGCCCGCCGCTTCGAAAGCGAGGGCCGAACCGTCTCGTGGCTGGTCGAGCAGCAACCCGAGGGTGCGCGAACGCTGGCCCTGCTGGCCTTCGGCGACACGATCAAGCCGACCGCGGCGCGCGCGGTCGCCCGGCTGCGCGAGCTCGGCATCCACACGGTGATGCTGACCGGCGACAACGAAGGCAGCGCGCGCGCCGTGGCGGCCGAACTCGGCATCGACGAAGTGCGCGCCAACGTGCTGCCGGGCGATAAGGCCGCGGCGGTGCAGGCGCTGCGCGCCGGCGGTCCCGGCGGTCATCGGGTCGTGGCGATGGTGGGCGATGGCATCAACGACGCGCCGGCGCTGGCTGCCGCCGACGTCGGCATCGCGATGTCCACCGGCACCGACGTGGCGATGGAAACCGCCGGCGTCACGCTGATGCGCGGCGACCCACGGCTCATTGCCGACGCCATCGACGTCTCGCGCCAGACCTACGCGAAGATCAAGCAGAACCTGTGGTGGGCCTTCGGCTACAACGTGCTGGGCATCCCGCTGGCGGCGCTCGGCCTGCTGAACCCGATGGTCGCGGGTGCGGCGATGGCCTTCAGCAGCGTGAGCGTGGTCACCAACGCGTTGACGCTGCGGCGCTGGCGCTCGCTGGAAGAACGCCAGGTCGCGGCCGCCTCGGTGAGCGCCAAGAAGATCCACCAGCCCGCCACCACCTGAGGAGCGCAGCGCCGTGACGTTCATGAACATCGGCGAGGCCGCAAAGGTTTCCGGCGTGTCGGCCAAGATGATCCGCCACTACGAGAGCGTCGGTCTGTTCCCCGAGGCGCAACGCACGGAAGCCGGCTACCGGCAGTACACCGACAAGGAGATCGCGACGCTGCGCTTCATCCGCCATTCACGAGACCTCGGTTTCTCGATCGAGCAGATCCGCGAGCTGCTCGGCCTGTGGCAGAACCGCCGCCGCCCCAGCCGCCAGGTGAAGGCCCTCGCGCAGGCGCACTTGCACGAGCTCGACCAGAAGCTGCAGGAGCTGCAGGCGATGAAGGCCACGCTCGAGCATCTGGTGCACTGCTGCCACGGCGACGATCGGCCGGATTGCCCGATCATCGACGCGATCGTCGAGGGCCAGTGACCCCGGCGGGTACTCCGAAGAAAGCGCAACAGCGCGGTACGTCGGTGGCCCTCAAGCCGGCCAACATGGAACTGGATGGTGTGCCGCCAGCGACAATCAACGCCATGCAACGCCACGAGGCCATTTCCCGCGATCAAGGCAGTGGTGGAACGAATGACATTCCCATGGTTCCCTCGCCCAAGCATCCCTACGTTGACATTCCCCCCCGCTCGCATTGGATGCGTTCGGTTGCCCACCGTGACCCGCTGCAGATCGAGGACTGGTACCAGCCGCGCTTTCGCATCACGGACCAGGCCATTGCGACGGCGGGCAGTTGCTTTGCGCAGCACATCGGCCGCCGCGTGCGAGAGGCGGGTTTTCGCTTCATCGACGCAGAGCCCGCACCCGGCTTCATCGTGAACGGAGCCACGCGGCTGGAGTACGGCTACGGCATGTATTCCGCGCGCTACGGCAACGTCTACACGCCGCGGCAGCTGTGGCAGCTGATCGAGCGCGCGTTCGGCCGTTTCAAGCCGAAGGACGACCACTGGATCTGGCGCGATGGCGTGGTCGACCCGTTCCGCCCCACGATCGAGCCCGAGCCCTTCTCGTCCGTCGATGAGTTGCGCCGCTCGCGCAGCCACCACCTTGCGATGGTGCGCGAGGTCTTCGAGACGGTCGACCTCTTCGTGTTCACGCTCGGCCTCACCGAGTGCTTTGGCTCGCGTCACGACGGCGCCGTGTACCCCGTCGCGCCTGGTGTGAACGGCGGAACCTGGGACCCGGCGGCCGTGGCGTTCCACAACTTCAGGCCGGAGGAGGTGCTGGCGGACATGCGGTCCTTCCTGACGGCGCTTCGCGCCCTTCGGCCCCACCTGCAAGTGCTCGTCACGGTCTCGCCGGTGCCGCTGATGGCCACGGCCAGCGGCGAGCATGTCGCGGTCGCGACGATGCGTTCCAAATCGACGCTGCGTGCGGCGGCGTCGGCCCTGACCGACGAGTTTGCGTGGGTCGACTATTTCCCGTCCTACGAGATCATCGCTTCGCCCGCCATGCAGGGGCGCTTCTTCGAGACCGACATGCGCAGCGTCAGTGCCGCTGGCGTTGACCATGTGATGCGCGAGTTCTTCCGGGTGAATCCCCCGCCCGCCGCCACACAGAAGGCGGTGCAGGCCGAGGTCGCTGACGATGAGGCCATCGCCTGCGACGAGGAGTTGATGCGCACCTTCGGGGACCGGCGATGAAGGTCGTCATCATCGGCGATTCGCACACGGCACAGCTGCACCGAGGCATCCAGGCGCTGCAGGCCGAGGACGCACCCGCGCTGCACGGCCAGGAGTGGATCGTCCGCCCGCTGGGCGGAGGTCACCTGTTGCCCTTCCCCTTCTTCCGGGCCCGCGCCGACCACATCGCAATCACCCAGCCGGAGTACCGCAAGAATATCCATCGCCTGCCGCTGAAGAGCCACCCGGACGCGCGATGGCATGGCGTCAGCGGCGCACTGCACACCGCGCGGGTGTTCCGCCACGCGGATTGGGCGCGACACGCCTTGCCCGGCATGGACGGCCCCGGCATCCCCGTCAGTGGCAGCCTGCTCGGCCGACTGGTGGACGACGACCAGCGCCACGTGATGGCGCTGCTGATCGCAATGCAGTCACTGGGCATGAACCCCTTTGTGATTGAAGGCCCGCGGCCCTTCCGACATCACCCCGCGATTCCGACGGTCGGGGCACACAGGGTGATCGCCATCGACAGCTTCTTCCGCGAGCGCATGAAGGGCTGGCTCGCTGCCAAGCGCATTCCTGTGGCCGAGCTGCCGCAGGACGTCTTCGACGAAGACGGCTTCATGCGCGACGAGCTGCGCAACCGCCTCGACGACCCGCATCACGGCAACGCGGCATTCGGACGACGGATGATCCTCGAGGCCGCGAGAGTGATCGCTACCGCCGACGCCCGCTGAGCGATCCGATCACTTGCGGGACTGGGCTCCTGCCGGTTTCGAGGACACCTTGTCAAGGTTCTCTAGCTGGGGAAATTGAGCGGGGCGCCCGTCGGATCAGCGGACGTACGAACGCACCTTGTTGTCACTTGCCTCGGGCGCGATCCGAAAGCCTTGGGATTCCAGGTTGGCCCAGAGCGCCGCGACCGTGTCCGCGCCGATGATCGTGGGGTGGTATTCGGCCACCACGGCCCGCACGCGTGGCGGCAGCACCTTGTTCAGTAGATCGCGTTCGCCACCCTCGATGTCCATCATCACGAAAGTCGCGGCCTTCCTGTCCAACTGCCTCAGGAAGTCGCGCTGCTCGACGACGATGGTCTTGCTGTTGCCGTAGTCGATTTGTCCGGAGGAAGCCCAGAAGGCCTTCGACACGTGGAATTTATGCTGGCCCTTGCCGGTGCCGAGCATGAAGTTGTAGACGTTTCCGCCGGTGCCGTTGACGGCCCAAGTCTTCTTTATCACGGGGATTAACTCGGGATTGGCCTCGAAGACATGGATGCGCGCCGGGTCGACAACGATGCGCCCCGCGAGCGTCGACATGAAGCCCAGGCCGCCCCCAAGTTCGAAGTAATGGTCTTCCGGCCGCAACAGCAGTTGGAGAGCCTTGGCCTCTGAGCCCTCGTAGCGACCGCTCGTGAGCGCTGCCTCGAGAGGTTGGTTGAGCGCCGCGCTATCGACCTCTAGGTGGATATCGCGCACGGTGAATTGACGTAAAGGCATGGGGGACGGTGAACAGTGAGGCCTAGACGGGCCCGAATTGGTCCGCGAATAGCTGCTGATGGCGCCTGCGAGCGTCGACGCTGTGTCCGCGGTCGCGCGGCTGACATCCTCGCGAAGTTCGTCCGCCGGTTCACAGGTTCGGTGACGAACACGTGGGGAACGAATTGGGGCCCTACGAAGAAGAACGGGTCAGCGCCTTGCAGCGCTAACCCGTTGAATTTGTTGGCGGAGTGGACGGGGCTCGAACCCGCGACCCCCGGCGTGACAGGCCGGTATTCTAACCAACTGAACTACCACTCCGCGTGGTGCTGAAGTTTGAGCCTCGCAGCTCCGGGCTTCAACCGCCCGTGCCGACCACCTTGGTTTGCACCATGGTGATTGGCGTCCCCTAGGGGATTCGAACCCCTGTTACAACCGTGAAAGGGTCGTGTCCTAGGCCTCTAGACGAAGGGGACCTGGATCCTTTTCATCACCCGACGACGCCACCTTGTTTGGTGGAGGTAAGCGGGATCGAACCGCTGACCTCTTGCATGCCATGCAAGCGCTCTCCCAGCTGAGCTATACCCCCTACTTACTGCAACGGCATCTATCGGTTGATATCTGCCGCTGCAATTCAGGTACGCCGTTGAGCGAAGACCAAGAGTATATACCGACTTTTAAGCGGTACGCAAGCGAGCGAGCACATCGTCGCGTGCAAACAGCGACAACACGGCGTCGATCGAGGGCGTCTGCGGGCGGCCGCAGACCAACACCCGCACGGGAACGGCCAGTTGCGGCATCTTCAGCTTGTGCTCGGCAATGGTGTCCTTGATCGCCTGCTGGATGGTCCCCTTGTCCCAGTCGATGGCCGCCAGCCGATCACGCAAGGATTCGAGAGCGGGCTTGACCGCGTCGGTCACATGCGCGGTGATGTCTTCCGCCTTCGGCGCGACCGGCACGAAGTACATCTCGATCCAGTCGGCCAGCTCGACGGTCGTGCTGCAGCGGTCCTTGAACAGCGCGCACATCGGCGCCAGCGCGGCCTCGTCCGCCACCGCCACGCCGCGGCTGCGCAGCTGCTGCGCCGCAAGCTTCGCCAGCCGTGCATCGTCGGCCTGCTTCATGTACTGCGCGTTGACCCAGGCGAGCTTGGCCGGGTCCCACTGCGCCGGGCTCTTGCTCAGGTGCGAGCCGTCGAACCACGCGACCATCTGCTCGCGCGTGAACAACTCGTCGTCGCCGTGGCTCCAGCCCAGGCGCGCGAGGTAGTTCAGCATCGCCTCGGGCAGGTAGCCGCCCTCCTCGTAGGCCGTCACGCTGACCGCGCCGCGGCGCTTCGAGAGCTTCAGCCCGTCCTCGCCGAGGATCACTGGGCAGTGGCCGAACAGCGGCAGCGGCGCGCCCAGCGCGCCGAACAGGTTGATCTGCCAGGGTGTGTTATTGACGTGCTCGTCACCGCGGAAGACATGGGTGATGCTCATGTCCCAGTCGTCGACGACGACGGCGAAGTTGTAGGTCGGGACACCGTCCGGACGCAGGATGATCAGGTCGTCGATTTCGCGGTTGGCGATCGTGATCGGCCCCTTGACGAGGTCGTCCCAGGTCACCTCGCCCTCGACCGGGTTCCTGAAGCGGACCGCCGGCTTCACGCCATCGGGCACGGGCGGCAGCGTCTTGCCGGGCTCGGGGCGCCAGGTGCCGTCGTAGCGGCGCTTCTCGCCACGCGCCTCCTGGCCGGCCTTCATCGCCTCCAGTTCCTCGGGCGTGCAGTAGCAGCGGTAGGCGGTACCCGCCGCGATCATCTGCTCGACGACGGCGTGGTAGCGCTGCAGCCGCTGCATCTGGTAGACCGGGCCCTCGTCGTAATCCAGGCCCAGCCAGTGCATCGACGCGATGATCTGGTCCACCGAGTCCTGCGTGGAGCGAGCGACGTCGGTGTCTTCGATGCGAAGCACGAACTGGCCGCCGTGATGGCGGGCATACGCCCAGGAGTACAGCGCGGTGCGCGCGGTGCCGAGGTGCAGGAAGCCGGTGGGTGATGGCGCGATGCGGGTGCGCACCGGGGTGGTCGGGGGCTGGCTCATGCAGTCAGGTCACTTCGAAAGGGGAGCAAGGCCGCGCAGCAGGTCGGCCTTCAGATCGTCGATGTCGTCCAGGCCCACCGCGACGCGGATCAGCCCCTGGCCGATGCCGGCCGCCTGGCGCTGCGCTTCGCTCAGGCGCCCGTGCGAGGTGGTGGCCGGGTGGCTGATCGTGGTCTTGGTGTCGCCGAGGTTGGTGGTGATCGAGCAGATGCTCGTCGCGTCGATCACCGAGAAGGCGTTGGCACGCAGGGCCGCTGCGCCCTCGCCGACCACGTCGAACGAGACCACCGCGGCACCGCTGCCCGATTGCTGCGCCATCGCCAGCGCATGCTGCGGGTGCGATTCGAGCCCCGGGTAGTAGACGCGGGCCACGCCGGCTTGTTCGGCCAGCCAGCGCGCGAGAGCAAGCGCGTTGTCGCTTTGCGCCCGCATGCGGATCGCGAGCGTCTCCATGCCCTTGAGCACGACCCAGGCGTTGAACGGCGACAGCGTCAGGCCGGCCGAGCGCATCACCGGCAGCAGCTTGCTCTGCAGCAGTTCCTCGGGGCCGCAGACGGCCCCGGCGATCACGCGACCCTGGCCGTCGAGGTACTTGGTGCCAGAGTGGATGACGAAGTCGGCGCCGAACTTCACCGGCTGCTGCAAGGCCGGCGAGCAGAAGCAGTTGTCGACGGCGAGCCAGGCGTCCGCCCCGTGCGCGATGTCGGCCAGCGCCGCGATGTCGCAGATCTCGGTCAGCGGGTTGGTCGGCGATTCGGCGAACAGCAGCTTGGTGTTGGCGCGCAATGCGCCGCGCCACTCGTCGACATCGGTCTGCGAGACGAAGGTCGACTCGACGCCGAACTTGCCCAGCACGTCCTGCAGCAGCTTGATCGTCGAGCCGAACACGCTTTGCGAGCAGATCACGTGGTCGCCGGCCTTCAGCAGGCCCATCACCAGCAGCATGATGGCCGACATGCCGCTGGCCGTGCCGATGCAGCCGCTGGTGCCTTCGAGCGCGGCCAGGCGGCGCTCCATCATCAGCACCGTCGGATTCGAGAAGCGGCTGTAGGTGAAGGCCTCTTCCTCGTCGGCAAAGCGGCGCGCGGCGGTGGCCGCATCGGGGTGCACGAAGCTGCTGGTCAGGTACAGCGCCTCGGAGTTCTCGCCCCATTGCGAAGGCGGCAGGCCCTCGCGCAGCGCCAGCGTGGCCAGCCGGGCATCCGTCGGAAGACCAACCCGCGGCAATCGTTTCTTGCTTTCTGCCATCACGCGTTCCCTTCACCGCTTTGCAGCGCCAGCCGGCTGCGCTCCGGCGCGTCTTCTTCGTCGGGTTGCGAGGCACGCTGCGCCTGCATCGCGTCGAAGTCGGCCGCCGAGACATCCCCGGTGATGTAGGTCCCGTCGAAGCACGACGCCTCGAAGCCGGCCAGGCGTGGGTTCAGCGCGCCGACGACGCGCTTCATCGCATCCACGTCCTGGTAGATCAGCGCATCGGCGCCGATGAACTCGCGGATCTCTTCCATGCTGCGGTTGTGCGCGATCAGCTCTTCCTTGGTCGGCATGTCGATGCCATAG
>NZ_DATFAN010000041.1:0-11368 GCF_035254525.1 Ideonella sp.
TGCCGGTCTTCACCGCGGCCCAGTGGCGGGTGGCGAGCGCGTTGTCGAGGCCGAAGGTCAGCGCACGGGCTTCGCGGTCGGCCAGCATGTCGGCCACAATGAAGCTGGCTGCCGGGTCCATCACGGCCCGGGAGGCGCCACGCGCCTCATCGGGCTTCACGCGCAGCGGGCCCGTGCGGCCCGCATTGGCCAGCGCGCGGTAGGCATTGGTCAGGCCCGCGAGCGTGACCTCGGCCGAGCCCAGCGCCAGGCTGTAGCCGTAGGTGCCGCCGCTGGCGCGCAAGCTGAAGCCCAGCGCCTGAAGCCGCTCGTGGAAGGCCTCGGGCGTGACGGTGACGAGCGTGCGCACCGCCGGCACGTTGAGCGAGCTGGCGAGCGCCGTGCGCACCGACACCGCGCCCTTGAAGCCGTGGTCGTAGTTCTGCGGGATGTACAGGCCGCCGACCGTCTCCAGCCCCAGCGGCGAATCGTCGAGCAGCGAGGCAGCGGTGAGCCAGCGCTGCTCGATCGCCAGCTCGTAGAGGAAGGGCTTGAGCGTCGAGCCCGCCTGGCGGCGCGCACTGACACCGTCCACCTCCGCCGCGTGCGACAGCCCGCGGCCGCTGGAGCCGATCCAGGCCAGCACCTCGCCGCTGGCGTTGTCGAGCACCAGCACGGCGCCATCCTCGACCTGCCGGCCCTGCAGCTCGGCCAGGTGCTGGCGCAACGTGTCGCGGGTGAAGCGCTGCAGGCGCGCGTCGAGCGTGCTCGCCACGCGCGGGCGCGGGTCGCCGGGCAACAGGCGCTGGGCGAGGTGCGGTGCGATCTGCGCGTCGGCATCCAACCGCGCCGTGGACTTGCGCGCGAGCGAGTACGCCGTCAGGCCGTCCAGCCCTTCGCAGCCGAGGTGCTGCTCCTGCAGGATGCCGCAGGCGCGGCGCGCCACCGTGGGCGCCAGCGCATTCGGGGCGCGCAGCAGCGCGGCGGCGAGCGCGGCCTCCTGCGCGTCCAGCCCGCTCGGGTGCTTGGCGAACAGCGTGGCCGACATCGCGCCGATGCCGACCAGCTCGCCGCGGAACGGCACCAGGTTCAGGTAGGCCTCGAGGATCTGATCCTTGCGCCATTGGCGCTCGAGCTGCCATGCCCCGCCGGCCTGCGAGAGCTTCGCGCCCACGCTGCGTCCGCCCGCGCTGCCGGCATGGGCCGGGTCCAGCAGGCCGGCGAGCTGCATCGTCAGCGTCGAGGCGCCGCGGGTGCGCGTGTTCCACAGGTTGCCGAAGGCGGCGGCACCGACGGCCGACCAGTCGACCCCGCTGTGCTCGTAGAAGCGCTTGTCCTCCGACAGCAGCAGCGCCGTGCGCAGGGCGGGCGAGACCTCGGCCAGCGGCACCCACTCGAGCCGGCGTACGTTGGCGTCGGTGCGCAGCGTGTGCAGCGGCTCGCCGTGGCGGTCGACGAGCACGCTGTCGGATGGGCGGTACGCCGCCCTCACCTGCTCGAAGCGCGGCAGCTCGGCCGCGCCGGCGTGGCCCGCCAGCGCCAGCGCCAACGCGAACGCGAGGGCCAGCAACGTGCGTTTCACGGCTTCACGACCATCCGCGCGTTGGGCGACTCGCCGAACATCTCCGGCGCGTACATCGCCTCGACCCGCGTCTGCGGCAGGCCGAAGTCGCCGGGGTTGTTCAGCCGCACCGTGTACTCCAGCGTCAACGGGCCCTTGGGCAGGTAGCGGTAGTAGGCGCGGAAGGCCTCGAAGCTGCGTTCCTCGTAGGCCAGCCAGCCGCGGTCGTCGCGCCGCTCGCCTTCGGTCTGCAGGGCGCTGTCGCGGCCCAGGCCGCTGCCCAGCAAGGTGGCGCCGCCCGGGATCGGGTCGTTGACCACGACCCAGGTCATGTCGGCCTGCGCGTCGACCTGCAAGGTGATGCGGTAGACGTCGCCGCGGCTGATGGCCCCCTTCACCTTCTGCTCGACCGGCGCGACCGTCTTGGTGATGCGGTAGCCCGACGAGAAGGGTTGCACCACCGGCACCGCGGCCTTCGACACGAGCGTCAGCCAGGGCCTGCCACTGCCCTCGTGCGTCACCTTCAACTCGCCGGCCGACAACGGCGCCGACGCCGCGCCCGCGCGGGGCACGGGCCAGCCCATCGCCAGCGTGCCCCCCTGCGGCGTCGCGGCCCAGTCCAGCACCTGCGCCTTGGCCCCATCGAAGCCAGCCTGCGTGCGACCGGCGACCGGCTCGCTCTCGAAGCGGCGCGAGAAGGCCTCGACCGCCAGCACGCCCCAGGCGTTGGCCGGCGTGGTCGACCAGTGGCCGAACTGCTGGCGCTGCAGCGCGCCGGTCACCAGGCGCGGCATGTCGTCCTTCCAGCCCGGGTGCTGCAGCACCGCGAGCACCAGGCGCACGGCGTTGACATCGCCATTGGCCATCAGCCACCACCAGTTGTCGTCGCGCTCGGTCGAGAAGCCCATGCGCGTGCCCTGCAGGTTCAGCCGGGCGCGCAGGATGTTCTCGGCCTCGGCGATGTGCTTGTCGCGCTCGGGCAGGCCGGGCGTGCGGTCGAGCACCATCAGCCAGTCGATCACCGCGGCCGTGGGCCACTGGTTGGGCAGGATCTGGATCGACTGCAGCATGCGCGGCTGCACCTTGCCGCTGCGCGAGAGCGCTTCGAGCGCGGCGAGCTTGCGCACATCGAGGTCGCCGTTGCGCAAGGCCGCAGGCACCCAGAACTGGCGCTTGAGCCGGCCCTCGACGAAGGCGACGAGCGCGGCCTCCATGCGGGCGCGCGACTCGTCGGGGATCGCGAACTCGCCGCCCGCCTCGGCGCTGACCGACAGCAGGTAGGCGGTCAGCGTGTCGCTGCCCTCGCTACGGCTGCCGGCGCGCGGCGGAAAGTAGTTGGCCAGGCCGTCGTCGTCCAGGTACAGCGGCAGGCGCTCCATCACGCCTCGCCAACGCCCGGCCTCGCGCAGGCCGATGGCCACCGAGGCCTGCTGCTCCAGGCAGGTCCAGGCGTAGCGGCGCAGGTACTCGGCGACCCCGGGCAGGCCATCGGCCAGCTTGGGGCGCAGGCCGATGTCGATGCCGCCGCGCAGGGCGCCGCGCTCGTCGCGCAGCGCCGTCTGCGGCGGCGCCACCGACAGCGGCTGCGCCTTGTCGAGCTGCAGCAGCGTGGCCTGCTGCACCGTCACCGGCACGGCTTCAGCCACCTTCTGGGCGAGCTTCATCCGGTCACGCGCCGCGCTGCCGGACACGCTCTCGGCGGTGATCGTCCAGTCGACGCTCTTCGCGTTGTAGGGCACCTGCACGTCCCACGCCGCTTCCTGCGCACCGCCGGCGTCGATGTGCAGTTCCTGCGCGGCCAGGGTCTGGCTGCCCTCGCTGCTGGACAGCGCGGCGTCGACCTTCACCTCCATCGCGGTGGCCGTCGTGTTGCGCACCGTCACGCTGGCGCGGTAGCGGTCGCCCTCGCGCACCAGCGGCGGCAGGCCAGAGACGATCTGCACGTCCTGCGTGCTGCGGATGCTGGCCTGGCCGGTGCCGAACAGCGCGGCGTTGCTCCCTTGCACCGCATCCGCCACCGCGACGATGCGAAAGCTCGTCAGCGAATCGTTCAGCGGCACCGTGAGCGTCGCCTGGCCGTTGGCATCGAGCGCGACGCGCGGGTTCCACAGCAGCAGCGTGTCGAACAGCTCGCGCGTCGGGAACGCGCCGCCGCCGCCGCCCGGCGCCGCGGCCTTCTTGCCGAAGTGCCGCTTGCCGATGATCTGCATCTGCGCCGTCGCGGTTTCCACGTCGTAGGCGCGGTGGCGGATCATCGCGCCCAGCAGATCCCAGCTGGCATTGGGCATCAGCTCCAGCAGCGCCTCGTCGACCGCCGCGACGGCCACCTCGGTGCCGGCCGGCGCCGGCTTGCCATCGGGCAGGGTGACCTTCAGCTTCACCTGGGCATTGGCGCGGATCGGGTAGGCCGACTTGTCGGTGCTCACGTCGACCTTGAGGCGGTGGCCCGCGATGCCAACCGCAATCTCCGCGATGCCGTACTTGAACGCCGGCTTCGACAGGTCGACCATCGCCGTCGGGGCCTGGTAGAGCTGGTCGGCACCGCGGTACTGGCTCCACCATTCGCCCGGCGTCTTCCAGCCCCACTGGAAGAACGAATACCACGGCACCTCGCGGATGCGGCCGCGCACCGCCAGCACCGAGACATAGACGTTCGGCCCCCACTCGGCCTTGACAGGCAACTCGATCGTCGGGTCCTGGCCGTTCAGTTGCACGGTGCGTGTCTCGATGATGCCGTTGCGCTCGATGGCCACCAGCGCCGTCGCATGGCGGAACGGCATGCGCACCTGCAGCCGCGCCGTCTGGCCGGGCTCGTAGGCGCGCTGCTCGGGGATGACGTCCATGCGGTCGTCGTTGTCGCCGCCGAACCAGAGCTCGCCCTGGCGCGTGACCCAGGCGTTGGCCGCGGCGCGCGCGGTGTGGCCGCCGGCGTCGGTGGCGCTGGCGATCAGCTCGATGTCGCCGGCCTCCTTCAGCGTCACGTCGCACAGCAGCAGGCCGCGCGCATCCGTCTTGCCGTTGCAGACCTCGCCCAGGTCCTCGTCGGCGCGCTCGTTGTCGTAGGCGTAGAAGCCGCCGACCAGCCGGCGCCGCGTCGACTGCACCTTGTGCAGCACGGCGCGCAGCGCCACCGCCTGCTGCGCGATCGGCTTGCCGGCCGTGTCCAGCGCCAGCACCTGCGTCGGCAGCTTCTGCCTGACCGACACCCAGCGGTCGGTCTTGACCCCCAGCACCACGGCCGAGGGCCAGACGGGCACGCTGTGCGTCAGGCTCTGGATCTCGCCGTTCGGGTCGGCGTAGGTCGCCTGCAGCACCAGCTCCGACGGGTTCGACACCGCCGGCAGTTGCGTCAGCTTGACGCTGCCGGCGCCGTTCTTGTCGAGCGTGGTGGCCAGCTTGTCGGCCACCAGCCTCACATCGGCGTTGCCCCGCGGGCGGATGCTGCGCTCGTCGTCGTCTTCGTCGACATAGTCTTCCTCGAAGAACGAGCGCTGCTCGGCATCCCGCGGCTGGCGCGGCGGCTCG
Source organism: Ideonella sp. (assembly GCF_035254525.1). Classification (GTDB taxonomy): domain Bacteria; phylum Pseudomonadota; class Gammaproteobacteria; order Burkholderiales; family Burkholderiaceae_C; genus Ideonella. The sequence continues at coordinate 5,066 of NZ_DATFAN010000041.1, forward strand.
AAGCGAAAGCCCGGCCAGGCTTCGGCGCGCTGCGCGAGGCTGCCGGTGGCGGGGCGAAGCTGGGCCGAGACCTTGACCTCCAGCCCGGCCGCGCCGCCGCCGTTGCCGTAGTTGACCTGCAGGTTCAGCGGCAGCTCGGCGGGGCTGATCAGCGCACCCTTGGGTGGAACGATGCGGCCGGTCATCACCGGCAGGCGGAACTCCTCGACGCGGAAGGCGCCGGTGGTCAAGCTCAGGCCTCGCGCGCCGATCAGCAGCACGTCGTACTCGCCCAGCCGCGCATCCTTCGGAACCTCGAAGCGGCTTTCGGCATACCGCCCATCGCGCCATTCGAGCGGAAAGTCGAAGCGCTGGCCCGAGCCCTGGTGCACGATGCGCAGCGTACGCGGCAGCGCATCGGGCGTGGCCAGCCCGAGGCCGACGAGCCGCTCGACGCGCGCGTAGTGCTTCATCGACACCACCTGGCCGGCGCGCAGCAGCGTGCGATCCAGCACGGTGTGCATGCGCTGTGCCCGCGCCTCCTGGTCGCCGTAGCGGCCGCCGCCGTAGCCGACGTGGAAACGCCAGGCCTCGATGCCCTGATTCCAGGTGGACCAGACGAAAGCCAGGTCGGCCTTGCCGGTGGGCGCATCGAGGTGGCGGGCACTGACGAAGTAGCCGTTCTCGCCGCTGCCCTCGTCGTCGCCGCGGTTGCAGTAGCCCCAGGGCAAGGGCGGCAGCTCCTGGTCGACCTGCACGAAACCCTGCGCGTTCGTGCGGCCCTGCCATTTCGGCTCGCCGCGGCAATCGGACACCTGCACCTGCGCATCGGCCACCGGCTGCGCCTTGTCCAGCGTCGTGACCCAGACGCCGGAATTGACCGCGCCCCACTTGAAATGCACGCCCAGGTTGGTGACCAGCGCCGCGGTGCGCACGTACATCGGCGCGTCGCGGTCCAGCAGCGATCGGCCGAGCCGCGGCGACTCGATCTCGACGATGTGCAGCCCCGCCTCGGGCAGGGGAATGCCCACCACCTCGAACGGCCGCTGGTCCTTCGCATCGGTCGGCGGCAGCGCGAGCTTGCGGGCGCTCTTGTCGGTGTTCAGCAGGCTCACCGCGCGGGTCTGCACCACGCGGGTCTCGTCGATGCCGTACTCGCCTTCTTCGCCCTCGCCGTCGCCCTCGCCTGCATCCTGGCCGTAGCGCTTGGCCGGGCGCGCCGGCTTCTGCTTCGGCGGGGGCGGCGGCAGCTTGATGCCCAGCTCGGCCTCGACCGCGCCGCGCGGCAGCACGTTCTCGTGGTAGCGGTGCACCTTGGCGAGCCACGCGACGATCTGCGCGTCGTCGGTCAGCTTCAGGTCACGCACCTGGCCGGGCGGCGAGGCGGCGGTGACGTTGGCGCCCTTGACCACCAGGTCCGGCTCGACATGGCGCAGCGTCACCGGCAGCAGCGGCTGGTCGTGCCACTCGAGCACGCCGAACGGCGCCGCGGCGAACTTGGCCAGCGGCGGCGCGGTGGCCGTGCGCACCGCGAGCGGGAACTGGCTCGCGTTGGCCAGGCCGCGGCCGGCATCGTCCTTCAACTCCGGCGGCAGCTCGATGCGCAGCGCGGCGCTCTCGGGCAGCGCGGCCTTCCACTGCACGGCGCTCACGCCCTCCTGCGCCTTGGCCTTCTCGGCGTCGACCGCGTCGCCCTTGCTGCGCCCGACCAGCCACAGGAAGCGGCGCATGCCGCGGTCCCAGAACGACAGCAACTGCTCCGTCTGTTCGCCACGGCCGGTCTCCACCTGCGGCGCCAGGCGCTCGCCGCCCGGCGTCACGAGTGCCACGCGCTCGGCCAGCGCGCGCGGCACCGGCGACGAGAACTCCAGCCGCAGCGGCCGGATCGGCAGGCAATCGGCCCGCGCGTTCTCGCGCTCGCAGGTGAAGCTGGCCGTGAACGGCGGCCGCACGGCGTACTTCAGCCGCCGGTCGGCCGAATTCGGCACGCCCGACGGCGTGGCGATGCCCTTGGCCCAGACGATCTCGACCTTGGCGCCGTTGGGCAGCGGCCGCGCGCAGCGCACGGTGGCCACGCGCGCGCGCTGGGGCTGCAGGTTCACCGCCTTGAGGATCGCATCGCGCACCGCGCCGTCGACCACCTGCAGCGGCAACCGCTCGCCCAGGCCCGAGGCCTGGCAGTAGCCAAAGCGCTGGATGCTCTCGGGGGTGGCCGCGCCATTGAGCAGCAGCGCAAAGACCTGCTCTTCCTCGATGCGCGTGTCGCCGTCACCGCCGGCGTATGGGTAGGCCCGCACGACGACCGGCCCGCCGGTGTTGAACTCGAACTTGCCCGGGCCGCTGGCCGCGCTGCCGGCGAGCGATTGCAGGCCGGCCTTCAGCGACAGGCTGCAGGCACTGCCGGCCGGCACGTCCTGCTTGAAATCGAAGACCCAGGTCTTGTCGTCGACCCAGCGGCCGCTGCCGGGCGTCGGGCAACGCACGTCGAACGGTGCCGGCAGCCGCGGGTCGCCGAAGCGCACCATCGGTTCGGAGAAGGTCGCCCGGGCCTGGCGCACCTGCGCCGTCTCGCCCTGCGGCGAGAAGGTCTGGACGGTGAAGGCGCCGGCCGATGCGGGCAGCGCCCAGGTCAGCACCAGCGCGGAAAGCGCCTGTGCGGCGCGATGTTGGATCTTGTTCAAGGCGGGCTCCTCCTGCGTCGCCCGCGATGATGCCCGACGGCCGGCGCGATCCCGGCGCGCGCAGACCCCTATTTCTGGGTGCGGGCGAGCAAGTCGGCCAGCCGGTCCTTCCACAGCGCGGCCACCGTGTGCGAGCCATGGCCGCGCGTCTGGTCGCTCAGCGGCAGTACGAGCGCCTGCCCCTTGGGCACGCGGCGGATCTCGCGCTCGAGGATGCCCAACTCCGGCGGGTTGATCAGGTCGTCGGCCGTGTTGATCGCGAGCAGCGGCGCCTCGATCTTCTCCAGCCCCGCGCCGGGGTCGTAATCGTAGGAGGCGCTGACCTGGTAGAGCGTGTCGTTGGCGTCGGTGCTGCGCTCGCCGTTGGTGATGGCCGCGTCGATCACCGCATCGGCCGCCTCGATCGTCGGCATCTGCGCCTGGCGCAGCGGCGGGTTGCTCGACATGAACATCAGCATCTCGGTGGCCGTGCGCAGGCTCGGCGGTTGGCGCGTGTAGTTGCCGCCGTTCCAGGCCGGGTCGTGGCGGATCGCGTCGATGACGAGCCGGCGCCAGATGCGGTTGCGCCCGCTGATCTGCGTGGGCAGGCTGGCCAGCGGCATCAGCGCGTCCATGAAGTCCGGGTAGCGCTGGCCCCAGAGCCAGGTGTGCATGCCGCCCATCGAGGTGCCCATCACGAGCCTCAGGTGGTCGACCTTCAGCCCCTCGGTGACGAGCAGGTGCTGCGCGCGCACCATGTCTTCGTAGCCGTAGGTGGGGAACTTCGCGTGCAGCCCGTCGCTGGGCTTGGACGAGCCGCCGTGGCCGATGCCGTCGGGCAGGATCAGGTAGTAGCGGCTCGCATCGAGCACGCCACCCGGGCCGAACAGCTCGCCCGAGAACTCGGGCCGGATGAACTGCGCCCCGCTGCCGCCGGTGCCGTGCATGATCAGCACGGCGTTGTCCACGTGGCCCTGCGCATCGCGCTGCGGCGTGCCGAGGGTGCGGTAGTGCAGCCGCAGCTCGGGCAGCGTCTCGCCGCTGACGAAGCGGAAATCGCGGGTGACGAAGTCGCCTTCGGCAGGCGCGGGAGGTTCGGCCGCCTGGGCCAGGAAGGTCCAGGCGCAGGCGATCAGGGCAGATGCAAAGTGGCGAAACATCATGGGCGGACTATGCCTTGACTTCACTCCGGTCATGGGCTTGGCGGATCCGGGCACCCGAGTGAAACTCACCAGTTCCTCCTGCGAACCGACCCGAAAGGCCCGTCATGGAAAAGACCCCTCACCTGCCTGGCAAGTTCATCTGGTTCGAGCATGTGTCGAACGACATCGCCAAGGCCCGCGCGTTCTACGAGCAGCTTTTTGGCTGGCACGTCGAATCCATGCCGATGGGCAACCAGACCTATCGCATGCTGATGAACGGCGACGGCGGCGTCGGCGGCCTGTGCGCCGCCGAGCCGGGCGCGGCCAACCACTGGATCAGCTACCTGTCGGTCGACGATGTCGACACCAGCCACCGCGCCGCGCTGGCCGCGGGCGCGAAGGAAACGCTGCCGCCGACCGATTTCCCGCCGGTGGGCCGCGGCTCAGGCCTGACCGACCCGACCGGCGCGGCGTTCTGCCTCTGGACCAGCGCCAACGGTGACGTGCCCGATGGCGATGTGCCCCCCGGCGGCTTCGTCTGGAACGAGCTGTCGACACCCGATGCGAAAACCGCGCTGGCCTTCTACGAGCGCGCCTTCGGCTACACCCACGACACGATGGACATGGGCGAGCAGGGCCAGTACCACCTGCTCAAGAGCGCGAACGGCCAGAGCCGCGCCGGCCTGTACCAGCCGCAACAGCCGATGCCTAGCATGTGGCTGCCCTACGTGCACGTGGCCGACTGCGACACCAGCGCCGCCAAGGCACAGAGCCTGGGCGCGCGCCAGATGCTGTTCCCGCCGATGGACGTGCCGAACGTCGGCCGCATCGCCGCGCTGATCGACCCGCTGGGCGCGGCGATCGCGATGATCAAGCCGGTGCCGATGTGACCACCGCTGGCGGGCGCGGCGGCGTGGGTGTACGCTGGCCTTCGGACCCCACCCGAGGAGCACGCGATGTCGAACCACGTCTACAAGCTCGTTGAACTCGTCGGCTCGTCCACCAGCAGCACGGACGACGCGATCCGCAACGCGATCGAGACCGCCAGCAAGACGATCCGCCGCATCGATTGGTTCGAAGTCACCGAGACGCGCGGCCACGTGGCCGACGGCAAGGTGGCGCACTTCCAGGTCACGCTGAAAGTCGGGTTCCGCGTCGAGCCGTGAAGTGAAGCCCCCACGCCCCCTTCCGGGGGCTGCCCCCCGGGGGGGCTCGCGCAGCGGACCGGCGAAGCCGGATCCGCGCACGCCACTTGATGGGCGGCGGCTCCTTCGGAGCGCCTTGTCTGGAGCATGGCTGGCGTGGGCGATGTTGCTTGCGCCGGCCTTCGCCCAGACCGCCTCCGCGCCGGCGCCGGTCGCGCTGCTGCGCATCGACGGCGCCATCGGCCCGGCCACGGCGGACTACGTGCATCGTGGCCTGGCCCGCGCGGCGCGCGAGCAGTCCCAGCTGGTCGTGCTGCAGATGGACACGCCGGGCGGGCTGGACACCGCCATGCGCAGCATCATCAAGGACGTGCTCGGCGCGCCGATGCCGGTGGCCGCCTACGTCGGGCCGCGCGGCGCGCGGGCGGCCAGCGCCGGCACCTACATCCTCTATGCCGCCCACGTCGCCGCGATGGCGCCGGCCACCAACCTGGGCGCCGCGACGCCGATCGCCATCGGCATGCCCTCGCCGTCCCCTGGCGGACCACCCGACAGCCGGCCCGACGCCGCGCCCGGCCGGCCCGCCAGCACCGCCTCGGCGCCGGCACGCGGCAGCGACGACGTGCCGACCGCCAAGCGGGTCAACGATGCCGCCGCCTACATCCGCGGCCTGGCCCAGTTGCGCGGCCGCGATGCCGCCTGGGCCGAGCAGTCGGTGCGCGAATCGGTCAGCCTGCCGGCCGACGACGCATTGGCGCGCCGCGTGATCGACCTGGTGGCCGACGACGTCGATGACCTGCTGCACCGGCTCGATGGACGCCGGGTCGCCGTCGGCGCCGGAGCGAGCGGGCCGCGGGCCGTGTTCGTCACCCTCGCGACCGCGAATGCCCGCGTCATCGACATCGAGCCCGATGCGCGCCAGCGCGCGCTGGCCGCGATCAGCGACCCCAGCATCGCGCTGATCCTGCTGATGATCGGCTTCTACGGCCTGCTGTTCGAGTTCATGAACCCCGGCATGGTGGCGCCCGGCGTGGTGGGCGCCCTCAGCCTGCTGCTCGCGCTGTGGGGGCTGCAGATGTTGCCGATCAACCTGGCCGGCCTGGGGCTGATCGTGCTGGGGCTGGCGTTCTTCGTCGCCGAAGCCTTCGTGCCGAGCTTCGGCGCGCTGGGGCTGGGCGGCGTCGCGGCGTTTGCGTTCGGTGCGCTGCTGCTGGTGGACAGCGAGGCGCCGGGCTTCGGCGTGCCGCCAGCACTGGTCGGCACCCTGGCGCTGGTGTCGGGCCTGGCCGTCGTCGGCATCGCGAGCATGGCCGCGCGGGCACGGCGGCGGCCGCTGGTATCCGGCGCGGGGCAGATGGTGGGCGCCACGGGCGAAGT
>NZ_DATFAN010000042.1:0-47602 GCF_035254525.1 Ideonella sp.
ACCGGCAGGTCGACCCGGCGAAACACGATGCCGGTATTCGGCGCCGCAGGGCGCAGCGTCAACTCGACCTTCTGGCCGCTGTGCAGGCCCACGCCGACGGCGCGGGTGAGGGACTTGAGGGTGCGTTGCTTCAGCATGGGCATGAAGCGCTATTGTCGGTCAGGGCCGTGTTGCGCGCTGTAAAGGCAGGTCAAGCTCGGTGCGTGTGCCCCGCCCCGGCGCACTGTCGATCACGAGGCGTCCGCCCAGCCGCGCGGCGCGCTGCACCAGGTGGCGCAGGCCACGGCCATGGTTCGCCACGGCGGGGTCGAAGCCGCGACCGTCGTCCTCGATCAGCACCTGCACGTTCTCGCCGTCGCAGCGCGTGGCGATGCGCACGGTGCGTGCCTGGGCATGCTTGAGCACGTTGGTCAGCACCTCCTGCACGATGCGCAGCACCTGCAAGGCGTCGGGCGGGTTCAGCCAGGGCAGCGGCGGCAGGTCGTCGACCTCCCAGCGCATCGCCAGGCCCGCGGCCTCGAGCCGGCGGCCCAGCCGGTGGCGCAGCGAGGCCAGCAGCGTGACCAGGTCGTGCTCGATCGGCTCGAGCGACTCGATCACCAGCCGCAGGTCGTCGACACACTCGCGCAGCAACGCCGCCAGCGCGTCCTGCTGCAGCTTGCCCTGCTCGGCGAGCACGAGCGAGGACATCAGCGTCGACCCCAGGCCGTCGTGCATGTCGCGCATCAGGCGCTGGCGCTCGATCAGCAGCGCCTGCTCGCGCTCGACCAGGCGCAGCCGCTCGTGGTTGGCGCGCAGCTCGGCCTCGCGCGCCGCCAGCCGGGCCTCGAGGCCCGCGTTGACACGCTCGACCTGGTCGATCGCCGCCGAGTAGCGCTGCTGCACCGCGAACAGGAAGGCCAGCAACACCAGCACGGTGGCGAACGGCAGCAGGTACACCGACTCGACCGGCATCACCCCAGCGATCAGCAGCAGGTCGTGCGTGCCGAGCAGCTCCGACAGCCACAGCACGCCGACGATGACGCGGAACTCGATCGCCCCGCCGCGCCAGGCCACCACGGTGAGCCAGGCCGTCACGACCAGGCCGACGATCGCGTTGACCAGGTGCTGCTGCACCAGCGAGTTCAACAGCGAGCCGGGCAGCGGCATCGTCAGCAGCGACATCGCCGCCACGAACACCAGCAGCGCCCGCTCGGCCCGCGGGTAGCTGCGCGCGTCGAAGCGGAACGCGAACAGGTAGATCAGCATCATCACCCACGACAGCGACGCGTGGGTGGCCCACCAGAACCAGGTGTAGGCCACCCGATCGGCCGGCATGTCGATGAAGTAGTGCAGGCTGCGCAGCGTCCACACCAGCGAGCTGAAGAAGAACAGCAGATAGGCCTGCTCGTGGCGCCGGCGCAGCCAGTACAGCAGCGCGAACAGGCCCAGCGCGAGGAAGGTCAGCGAGCCGACCTCGGGCGCGGTGAGCTGCAGCGCGCGCCGCCAGCCGTCGCGGCTGGCCAGCGCCTCGCGCGGGCCGACGCTGATGCGCGACATGCGGTGCTGGCCGGTGTCGTAGCGGATCACCCCGACCGCCAGGTGCAGCGTGCTGCCGGCCGGCGGTGCCGCGCCGAGATCGACGAAGACCGGCCGGTTCCACTGCTCGCGCCAGCGCTCGGCGCCGTCCCACTGCAGGCGCCACTGCGCGCGGTCGTGCTCGATGACCTGCACCGCGCCGGCGGTGACGCGCGGCACATACAGCGCCAGCGCGCCCTCCACGCCGGCCGGCACGACATAGTCGACCCGGTACCACCAGACCCGCAGTGCGCGCGGGTGCGCTTCGCCCGGCAGGTCGGGCCGCGCCTGCTCGTACAGCGGCAGCGCCACCTGGCGCCATGCCGCAGCGTCGGCCGGGTCCGGCGCATCCACCTGCGGCCGCGGCCGGCCGTCGTCGCGCTGCCGGCTGGCATCGAAAGGCCGCGAACTGACCCACGCGCTGTCGAAACGCACCTCGCCCGCGGAACCGACCGGCAGGCTCGATCGGGCCAGCAGCCCGAGGCCGGCGGCCAGTGCCGCCAGCACGGCGAGCACCCACCCGACGCGCAGGCGCCGCGCCCGTTGCGGCTCGCCGCCCCCCGCCTCTGGCCACGCAGAGTCGCCGACCCCCGCCATCTCAACGGCTCCCGCGAGCGTCGAGCGACCGTTGTCGCGCGAAGCCTCGCCACCAAGCAGCCGCCGCGGATCCGGCTTTGCCGGGCCGCTGGCGGCGCCCCCTCGAGGGGGAGGCGCCGAAGGCGCTTCGGGGGTGGTCGTCAATCCCGCACCAGCCCCAGCTTGCGGGCCTCGTAGATGGCCTCGGTCTTCGAGTGCACCTGCAGCTTGCGGTAGCTGCGTTTCACGTAGGTCATCACCGTGTGGCGCGACACGCCCAGCATGCGGGCGATCTCCTCGAAGCTGAAGCCCTTGGCGGAGTAGGTCAGCACCTGGCGCTCCTGCGGCGACAGCAACGCCTCGCCGTCGGGTGGCGGTGTCGGGTCGCCGGCCAGCCGCTGCAGGAGCTGGCGCGCGATCACCGGGCTGATCGGGCTGCCCCCGGCATGCAGCATCCGGATCTGCTCGGCGAGGTCGGCCGGGTGGGTGTCCTTCAGCAGGTAGCCGGTTGCGCCGGCCTCGAGCGAGGCCATCACGTGCGGCTCGTCGCCGAACACGCTGACGACCATCACGTCGGTCTGGGGCAGGTGGCCGTGGGCGTAGCGGATCAGCTCGATGCCGCTGCCGCTGGGCAGGCCCAGGTCGACCAGCAGCACGTCGGGCTTGAGCTCGCGCAGCAGCAGCAGGCCATGCGGCAGGTCGGACGCGGTGCCGATCAGCTTCAGGTCGGGCGCGCCGGTGATGGTGGCGGCAAAAGCGGCGCGAAAGCGCTCGTCGTCTTCCACGATCAGCACGGAAACGGGGTCCATGGCGTCGCGGCTTTCGACGGTTCAGCGACTCAGGCCGCGCCGGGCCGCCCCAAGCGGTCTGATCCCCTCGGGGGACCGACGCGAAGCGGCGTAGGGGCGGACATCTCAGTCGTCGCCCCAGGGCAGCATCAGCGCCAGGTACAGCAGCTGCTCGAACTCGGGCTGGAAGCGCTCGATGATGGCTTCGGGGTCCGGGCACAGCGTGTCGTCGGTGATCAGGCCGAACTGCACGCCACCGGCATAGCTCAGGATGCTGACGCCCACGCCGATGTCGCCGCTTTGCGGCACCCAGAACATCACCTGCCGGACCGTTCGCCCGCAGAACTTCAGCGGCTCGCGCGGGCCCGGCACGTTGGTCATCACCGCAGTGGCCTTCTTCGCGAACAGGTTCAGCAGCGCCGCCTGCATCGGCTTGATCAGCAGGCCCGCCACCGCCAGCAGCGCAAAGGCCATCACCGGCTGGTAGCCGCCCTTCAGCTCGTTCATGCGCGCGCGCACCGCAGCCAGCCGGTCGACCGGGTTGGCAATGCCCACCGGCAGCACCAGCGGCACCAGGCCGAAACGGTTGCCGAGCTTCCAGGCCTGCTCCATCGGGCGCAGGTTGACCGGCACCATCGCGCGGATCTCCTTGCCGGTCGGGTCTTCGCCGTGATCGCGCAGGTAATCGCCGATCGCGCCGGCGACACAGGTCAGCAGGATGTCGTTGATCGACCCGCCGAAGGCCTGGGCGATGACCTTGACATCCTCCAGCGGCAGCGGCTCGCCCCAGGCGACCTTCTTGCCTGGCGTGGCCTTGCCCTTCAGGCGCGTCGGCGAGTCGTCGGGCATCAGCGCCATCGCCGCCGCGTCGCTGATGACCTGGTAGCCGATGCGCGCCACCTCCATGCCGCCGGCCAGCGGCTGCGTCGGGTTGGCCACCTGCTGGGAAATAAACTCGATCGACCGGCCCATGCCGTCGCCGTACAGCCCGATCGCCTTGATCGTCAGGTCGGTCACCGGCTTGAGCAGCGCATCGGCGAACCAGTCGGCCTCGGCGCCCTCGCCTTCTGCGGCCCCGTTGGTGCGGCGCTTCTTCTCCGGCGGCGGCTTGCCGCCATCGGTGATCGACAGCATCACCGAGATCAGCGCGATGCCGTCGCCGATGCAGTGGTGGATGCGGGTGATGATCGCGCTGCGGCCGGGCTCGAGGTTCTCGACCAAGCGCAGCTCCCACAGCGGGCGCGACGGGTTCAGCGGGGTGGCCGCCAGTTCGCCGACCCGCGCCTTCAAGGCGTCGAGCGGGGCCTGGCCGGGGGCGACCTCGAGCGTTTCGGCCACCACGTGGTTGGCGATGTCGAACTGGCCGTCCTCGACCCAGGTGGCGCCCATGGCGTCTTCGACGACCCTCTGGCGGAAGCGGTCGTACAGCAGCAGGCTGCCCTCGACGCGCGTGCGCAGATCGCCGAGGCTCAGCTCGGGCTCGACCAGCCAGATGCCGACGATCATCATCAGGTTGGCGTCGGTGTCCATGCGCAACCAGGCGGTGTCGACGCGCGACATGCGCTCGGTGGTGACGGCGGCGTGGGCGGTCATGGGTGGGGCGCTCCCTCTAGAACAAGCTTTGTGTCGTGGCGACGATGCTGGGTAACATCCCGCCCGTCAATTCAGACTTTACCCAGCGGAGCGTTTGCCATGGCCGACCTGAAGACCCAATTCGAGACCGCCGTCGCCGAGAGCAAGCAGTTGCCGGAAAAGCCCGACAACATGACCCTGCTCAAGATCTACGCGCTGTACAAGCAGGCCACTGCCGGCGACGTGGACGGCAAGCGCCCCGGCTTCACCGACATGGTCGGCCGCGCCAAGTGGGATGCCTGGAACGAGCTGAAGGGCAAGACGAACGACGAGGCGATGCAGGAATACATCGACCTCATCGAGGGCCTGAAGTAGGTCTTCAGACCTTCTTCGCGGCCTTGGCCTGCTCCTTGGCCAAGGCCTCGTCGAGCTGCTTGCTGACCTCGCCCTGGATCTGGCCGGCGAAGGCGCCGAGCAGCAGGCCGAGCTTGGCGTCGACCTGGAAGTGGTCGGCGGTGACGATCATCGTGCCCGACACGCCCGAGCGCTTGAACTGCACGGTGTCGCTGGTCTCGCCCTCGAGCACGGTGCACTCCATCTCGAACTTCTGCTCGACGTGCTCCGCCCATTTCCAGGCGACCTTGCGGGCGCGGGTGAGGCCGAGGGTGTGGTCGCGGTGGATGTGGATGTCGGCCATGGCGTATCGTGGTTCTCAGTTCGTCGGGTGATCGGGGGCGGGCGGCGTGAGTCCGCGCAGTGTGGCGTCGCGCTCCGCCCGCGGCAAGCCGGCCAGGCGCCGGACTTCGGCGTAGAAACGCTCGAAATCCGACCCCTCGCGTTCGAACAGCGCGCTGAAGGCGGGCACCCAGTCCAGGTAGACCGCCTGCATGCCGAGCGAGGCGTTGTTGGCGTTGGCGAAGAACGCATCGTAGCCGGCAAACCCGCCCCAGGGCCCGGCCTTCAGCGCCGCATGCCCGGCGCGCAGCCGCGCCATGATCTCGGCCTTGCCGGCGCGCTTGGCCTCGTCGCTCGCCGCCGAGTGGTACAGAGCGTCGAGCGCGCGGCGGGCGTCCTGGGTGATCCCGCGGAAATCGCGCCGCCGCTGCTCGATCGCCGCGGCCAGGGTGCGACCGCCGGGCGAGCCTTCGGCGGCCATCCAGCGCTCGCCGCCCAGGCGCTCGACCGCGGTCGCGAAGGATTCGTTGAACATCGAGTCGCCCGGCGCGTAGGCCACCTGGTGCGCCAGTTCGTGGAAGATCAGCCGCGCGAGCTCGGATTCGGGCCACTGGATGAAGGTCGACAGCAGCGGGTCGCCGCCCAGCCATTCCATCTTGCCCAGCGTCGAATACGCCGGCACCGGGTAGACGGTGGTCTCGAGCCCCCGCGCGCGCAGCGCCGCCGCCTCGGCGTCGGCGTCCGCCTGTGCGTAGTAGCCGCGGTAGCCGACGCAGCCGACCACCGGGTAGCACCAGGTCTCGAGCCGAAGCGACAGCTCGGGCGCCGCCGCCACGTTCCACACCGCCGCCGGGCGCTTCAGGTCGGTGAAGCGGCGGTAGCTGTCGTTGTCGGGCAGCTTCAGCGCCGTGACGGCGAATTCGCGCATGCGCTTGGCCAGCTCCAGCCGGGTCCTCAGTGCCTCGCTGGTGGCCGGGTCGGCGATCCAGTCGTCGACCGGGCGGGCACTGTTGACGATGTGCAGGTGCCCGGCCGCCGACTGCGCCAGGTAGCCCAGCGAACTGCAGCCACTGGTGACGCAGACCGTGCCGACGGCCAGCGCCAGCAGACCGACGATGCCGACCGCGCTCGCCACCAGCCAGCCCCTCAGCCGCATCGGCTCACAGCGCCGCGACCTCGACCAGGCAATCGTAGAAGGTCGGCGCCGCGCCGAGGTCGGTCAGCCGCTGGTGCGTCAGCTCGTTGACGTTGGTGCCGTTGCGGCCCAGCTTGCGCCACCACACCCCCAGGCCGTTGACCACACCGGGCCGGGCCCGCGGGCTGACGCGGGCCGTGCAGTGGTAGCTGCCACGGTCGTTGTAGACCCTCACCGGCTGGCCATCGGCGAGCGCGCGGGCCGCCGCGTCGCTCGGATGGATCTCGACGATCGGCTCGGCCTCGATGTCGCGCAGGCTCTTGACGTTGACGAAGGTCGAGTTGAGGAAGTTGCGCGCCGGCGGCGAGATCATCGCCAGCGGGTAGCGCGCCGCCAGCGCCGGCGCGCTCGCGGCGCTCTCGTAGTTCGGCACGTGGTCGGGCAGCGGGATGCCGGGTGCGCTGGCGATGGCCTTGCCGCCGGGCGTGGCGAAGCCGCCTTCGGCGAAGGGCGCGTCCGGCAGCGGGAGCCTGACCCAGCCGTCGCGCTGCAGCCGCTCGGCATCGATCTCGGCGTTGAACGCCTGGCCCACGATCGCCTCGTCGCTGTCGCGGAAGCACGGCTCGTCGAAGCCCAGCCGTGCGGCGAGCTGGCGGAAGATCTCGCAGTTCGATTTCGCCTGGCCGCGCGGCGCGATCGCCGGCTGGTTGATCAGCACGTAGGTGTGGCCATAGCTGGTGTGGGCATCCCAGTGCTCGAGCTGGGTCGTGGCCGGCAGCACGTAGTCGGCGTGGTCGGCGGTGTCGGTCAGGAAGTGCTCGAGCACCACCGTGAACAGGTCTTCGCGCCGGAAGCCGGCGACCACCTTGGGTGACTCGGGCGCCACGGCCGCCGGGTTGCTGTTGTAGACGATCAGCGCCTCGATCTTCGGGCCGAAGGCGGGCGATGCCTCGCGCAGCAGATCGTCACCGATCGTGCTCATGTTGATCGTGCGGGGGTGCCGGCCGGCGAGCAGGTCGGGCCGCTCCAGCGCCGCGGTGTTCCTGACCGGCTTGGCCCAGCCCGAGGCCGACAGCAGCAGGCCGCCGGCGCGGTGACGCCACGCGCCGGTCAGGCAGGGCAGCAACGCCACCAGCCGCACCGCATTGCCGCCGCCGTGCACCCGCTGCATGCCGTAGTTCAGCCGGATCGCCGCGGGCTGGGTCGTGGCGTAGTCGCGCGCCAGGCCCTTGACCTCGTCGACCGTCAGGCCGCACTCGGCCGCGGTGCGCTCGGGTGTCCATGGCAGCGCCCGCTCGCGCAGGGCGGGCCAGCCCTCGACGTGGCGCGCGAGGTAGTCGTGGTCCAGCCAATCGTTGACGATCAGCTCGTGCATCAGGCCCAGCGCCAGCGCACCGTCGGTGCCGGGCAGCAGGGCGATGTGCTGGTGGCATTTCTCGGCCGTCTCGGTGCGGCGCGGGTCAATCGCGATCAGCTTCGCGCCAGCCCGCTTGGCGGCCTGGGCAAAGGTCCAGAAATGCAGGTTCGAGGCGATCGAGTTGCTGCCCCAGATCAGGATCAGCTTGCTCTCGGCGAAATGCTCCAGGTGCATGCCGAGCTTGCCGCCGTAGGTCAGCTGCAGGGCCTCGCCGCCGGCGGCGGCACAGATCGTGCGGTCGAGCAGCGACGCACCCAGCTTGTGGAAGAAGCGCGCCGCCATGCTCTCGCCCTGAACCAGGCCCATCGTGCCGGCATAGCTGTAGGGCACGACAGCCTGCGGGTCGCGCCCCGCGATCGCACGCAGACGCGCCGCGATGTCGTCCAGCGCCTCGTCCCAGCCAACCGGCACGAACTGCCCGGCGCCCTTCGGGCCCACGCGCTTCAGGGGCGTCAGCACGCGCTCGGGGTGGTCGACCCGCTCGGCGTAGCGCGAGACCTTGGTGCACAGCGCACCGTGGGTCGGCGGGTGATCCGGGTCGCCCTGGATGCGCACGATGCGGTCTTCCTCGACCGTCACGCGGATCGCGCAGGTATCGGGGCAATCATGCGGGCAGGCGGCGTGGACGGTGCGCGAGTTCATCGCGAAATCATGTCACAGGCTCCGGTACCCGCCGGCGGGCCAGGTTAACAGGGCGTTTCATCTTCCCCGGCCAAGCCGTGAAACAGGTCGCAGGGAACCCCCGGTGTCGCACGGCCTCATCTCACGTCCGGCCCGGATCGGACGAACAAGGCCGCATGACCAAGATTCCGCCCTCACTGCATTCCACCCCGTCGCCGGGCCTCCTTCCGCGCCGCCGCGCACTGCAGCACCTGGCCGTCGGCGCCCTGGCCGGCGCTGGCCTCGGCGCCCGCGCCCAGGGCGGCAGCAGCCGGCTGGTGCTCGGCCAGTCGGCCGCCTTCACCGGCCCGGCCGCCCAGCTCGGCATCCAGATGAACGCCGGCGCGCGGCTGGCCTTCGACGCCTTCAACGCCGCGGGCGGCCTGGGCGGCCTCAGGATCGACCTGCAGACGCTGGACGACGGCTACGACCCGGCGCGCTGCAAGGCCAACACCGAGAAGTTTCTCGCCGCGGACGTTTTTGCGCTGTTCGGCTACGTCGGCACCCCCACCTCGCTGGCCGCCCTGCCCCTGGTCAAGGACGGCCGCACGCCGTTCTTCGGCCCCTTCACCGGCGCCATGGCGCTGCGCGAGCCGCATGCCAGGCCCTTGTTCCATGTGCGCGCTTCGTACGACGACGAGACGGCGCTGATCGTCAAGCAGCTGACCTCGCTCGGCCTGAACAAGGTCGCCGTGTTCCGCCAGAACGACAGCTATGGCCAGGCGGGCCTGGATGGCGTCACCAAGGCGCTGAAGGCCAAGGGGCTGAACCCGGTCGCGGTGGCGACCGTCGAGCGCAACAGCGTCGACGTCGCGGCGGCGGTGAAAGCGCTGGTCCCGGCCAAGCCCGACGCGATCGTGCAGATCAGCGCCTACAAGAGCTGCGCGGCCTTCATCCGCGCGGCGCGCAAGGCGGGCTTCGGCGGCACGTTCTACAACGTGTCCTTCGTCGGCACGCAGGCGCTGGCCGATGAGCTGGGGCCCGAAGCCAACGGCGTCGTCGTCAGCCAGGTCATGCCCTACCCGTACACCAACTCGGTGCCGATCGTGCGCGAGTACCTCGCCGCGATCAAGGCGATCAACGACGCGAAGGTGCAGCCGAACTATTCCAGCATGGAAGGATATGTCGCGGCCCGCGTCTTCATCGAAGGATTGAGGCAGGCGCGCAGCGCGACCTTCGATGCTTTCGTCAGCGGGGTCGAATCGCTGCAGGGGTTCAACCTCGGTGGCTTCACGGTCAACTTCGGCCCGCACCAGCACGTGGCCTCGCGCTTCGTCGAGCTGTCGATGCTGACCAAGGAGGGCGGCGTGCGCCGCTGACCCCGGTCGCGTTCACCCTGAGGGCGGTGGGCGCCGGGTGCCCCGGGTAACATCCCGCAGCACCCGAGCGAGCGAGACCGTGCCATGTCCCTGATCGACGACCTGCAGGCCGATGCGGCCACGATCGCCACACTGCGGCGCCAGATCCATGCCCATCCCGAACTCTGCTTCGAGGAGGTCCGCACCGCGGATCTGGTGGCGCGGCAACTGGCCGAGTGGGGCATTCCGATCCACCGCGGCCTGGGCAAGACCGGCGTGGTCGGCATTGTGAAGAACGGCCACAGCCCGCGCGCGATCGGCCTGCGCGCCGACATGGACGCGCTGCCGGTCACCGAGCGCAACGCCTTCTCCCACGCCAGCCGCCACCCCGGCAAGATGCACGCCTGCGGCCACGACGGCCACGTGGCGATGCTGCTGGCCGCCGCCCGCCACCTGGCGACACACCGCCACTTCGACGGCACCGTCTACCTGATCTTCCAGCCGGCCGAAGAAGGCGGCGGCGGCGCGCGCGAGATGATCCGCGACGGGCTGTTCGACAGGTTCCCGATGGACGCGGTCTTCGGCATGCACAACTGGCCCGGGTACGAGGCCGGGCAGTTCGCTGTCTGCGACGGCCCGGCGATGGCATCCAGCAACGAGTTCAAGATCACGATCCACGGCAAGGGGGCCCACGCCGCGCTGCCCCACCTCGGGCTGGACCCGGTGCCGGTGGCCTGCCAGATGGTGCAGGCCTTCCAGACCATCGTCACCCGCAACAAGAAGCCGCTCGATGCCGCGGTGGTCTCGGTCACGATGATCCACACCGGTGAAGCCACCAACGTCGTGCCCGACCGCTGCGAGATCGAAGGCACGGTGCGCACCTTCACGCTCGAGGTGCTGGACCTGATCGAGCGCCGCATGCGCGAGATCGCCGAGCACACCGCGGCCGCCTTCGGCTGCGGCGTCGATTTCGAGTTCCACCGCAACTACCCGCCGACGATCAACCACGCCGCCGAGGCGCAGTTCCTGCGCGGCGTGATGCATGAGCTGGTCGGCGAGGCCAACACGCTCGAATTCGAGCCGGCCATGACGGCCGAGGACTTCAGCTACTTCCTGCTCGAGAAACCGGGCGCCTACTTCGTGATCGGCAACGGCGACGGCAGCCACCGCCTGCCCGGCCACGGCCTGGGCCCCTGCACGCTGCACAACCCGACCTACGACTTCAACGATGGCCTGATCGCGCCGGGGGCGGCGCTGTGGGTCCGGCTCGCTGAGACCTGGCTGGCGCTGCAATGATGTCCTGAATTGACCGGTTTCGGTCCGGCGCGAGCCTGGGCAGCGGCTTGGCCACGGGCAAAGATGAGCGCATCATCAACCACCCGCCGAGAGTCCGCATCATGTCCACTTCCGCCCACACCGCCCTGCTGCTGATCGACGTGCAGGAGTCCTTCCGCGCCAGGCCCTACTGGACCGACGCCGAAGCGCCCGCGTTCTTCGAGAAGACCAACGCGCTGATCGCCGGCGCGGCCCAGGCCGGCATCCCGATCGTCCAGGTGTTCCACACCGATGGGCCGAACCGCGCCGACAACCCGTTTTCGCACGCCAGCGGCCTGATCAAACCGCTGGCCGAGCTCGCGCCGTTCGACCCGGCGCTGGTGGTCGAGAAGCACCGCCACAGCGCACTGGTCGGCACCGGGCTCGCGATCTGGCTGCACCAGCACGGCATCCGCCGCCTGATCGTGGCGGGCATCCGTACCGAGCAGTGCTGCGAGACGACCACCCGCCACGCCAGCGACGAAGGCTGGGAGGTCGACTACGTGACCGAGGCGACGCTGACCTTCGCGATGACCACGCCGGCCGGCGCCACGCTGAGTGCCGCGGCGATCCGCGAGCGGACCGAAACCGTTCTCGCCGGCCGCTTCGCCACCATCTGCACGGTGGAGCAGGCCCTCACGCGTGCGGCCGAGGCGGCGTGATGCGGCCGGCCGGACGCGCCTTGGAACTCGCGTGAACGCCGCAACGCCCCCGATCGACGTGCTGCTCGTGGTGCTGCCGGACACGCTGCTGCTCGACCTGGCCGGACCCGCCGAGGCCTTTCGGCTGGCGAACCAGCAGCTCCAGCGGCGTGGCCGGCCGCCCGCGTTCCGCTTGCGCTTTGCCGGCGCCGAACCGAGCGCACGCTCGTCGGTCGGGCTGACATTGGCCGGACTGGAACCCCTGCCCGCATCGCTGGCAGTGCCGACCTGGGTCGTGCTGCTCGGGCGGCCAGGCGACGCGACGCAGGTCGTGCGCCGGCAGACCGCCTGGCTCGCTGCGCGCCAGTGGCTGGCGCGCGTGGTGGCGCCGGCCCTGGCTGCGGCCGATACGCCACACCGCCTGCTCACCGTGTGCGTCGGCGTATTGCTGGCGGCCGACGCTGGCCTGCTCGCCGGGCGCGTGGTCACCACCCACCACGAGATGCTCGACGATCTGCGCACCCTGGCTCCCGCGGCGCACGTGCAGGGCAATCGCGTCTTCGTCGAGGACGGGCCGCTGGCCAGCAGCGCCGGCATCACGGCCGGCATCGACCTGGCACTGCACCTGATCGCCGCCACGCTCGGCGAGGCACTGGCTTCGGCCGTGGCGCAGGTGATGGTGGTCTACCACCGCCGCAGCGCCGACGACCCCGAGCGCTCGCCGCTGCTGGCCGGCCGCAGCCACCTGCACCCCGCGGTGCATGCGGTGCAAAACGCGGTGCTCGAGGCGCCGGGCGAGGACTGGACGCTCGAGCGCATGGCCGCGCTGGCCCACGTGACGCCGCGCCACCTGGCGCGGCTGTTTCGCGAACACGCCGGCCTGACACCGCGCGAGCACGTCGAGCAGGTTCGGCTCGCGCTCGCGCAGGATGCCAAGCAGGCCGGCCTGCACACCAAGCAGGCGCTGGCGCTGGCCGGCTTCAGCTCGGATCGTCAATGGCGCCGCGCGCGCCATCGCGCGGCCGTCAGCTGAGCAAGCCGCGCGCGCCGAGGTCGCGCGCCAGCGCCGCGTCGCCGGTGAACTGGACCGCTTGCCACCCCAGCGCCTGGGCCGCCTCGACGTTCGGCGCGTGGTCGTCGATGAACAGCAGGTCCGCCGCCGCCACGCCGAACTGACGCTGCGCGTGGTCGAAGATCGCCGGGTCGGGCTTGTTGAGCCGGGCCCGCGACGAAAACACGCCGCCGTCGAACCAGCCGAGAAAGCTGTGCGTGCGCTCCAGGTGCTCGGCATACGGCAGCGGCATGTTGGACAGGAAGAACAGCCGCCGGCCCGCGGCCCGCAGGCGCTCGAGCACGGCCACCGTGCCCGGCAGCGGTGTCAGGGCTTGGGGCACGGCATCGACCACCGCCTGCACCTCGCTGCGGGCCAGGCCGGTCCGCGCGGCGATGCGGGCCACGAGCGTCGGCACGTCGACCGTGCCGCGATCGAAGTCGCCCCAGTCGCCGCCGTAGGCCTGAAAGATCTGCTCGACCCAATGCGCGGCGGTATCGGCGCACTGTGCACGATGCGGCAGCACCCGCGCCAGCAGCGCCTCGGGCTGCCAGTCGAACAGCACGCGGCCGAAGTCGAAGACGACGGCGGTCGTGTCGGCGGCGTGGCTCATGACGTCAGGCGAGCGAGCAGCCCGGCGGTGGAGGCATCCAGCCCCGCGGTGTCGCGCGACGCGAACCGGGGCAGCAACTGGTTGCACAGCGCCTTGCCGAGCTCGACCCCCCACTGGTCGAAGCTGTTGATGCCCCAGATCGCGCCGCTCGTGAACACCCTGTGCTCGTACAGCGCGATCAGCGCGCCGAGCGAGCGCGGGTTCAGCGCATCGAGCAGCAAGGTCGTGCTCGGCCGGTTGCCTGGGAAGCTGCGGTGGCGCGCGAGCACCGCCGGGTCCAGCGTCTTCGATGCCGTCGGCGCGGACTCGCCCGCCGCCTCATCAGCCGTCTTGCCGAGCATCAGGGCCTGGCTTTGGGCCAGGCAGTTGGCCAGCAGCTTGGTGTGCAGGTCGCCGTGCCCATGGCTCGGCGTCTTGACCGCGATGAACTCGACCGGGACCACGTCGGTGCCCTGGTGCAGCATCTGGAAGTAGGCGTGCTGGCCGTTGGTGCCCGGCTCGCCCCAGACGACCGGGCTGGTGCCGTAGGGCAGCGGCCGGCCGTCGACATCGACGCCCTTGCCGTTGGACTCCATCTCCAGCTGCTGCAGGTAGGCCGGCAGCCGTGCCAGGCCCTGGTGGTAGGGCGCGACCGAGCGGCTGGTGAAGCCGTGGAAGTTGCGGTACCAGACATCGAGCAGGCCGAGCTGCACCGGCAGGTTCTGCGCCAATGGGGCCGTCGCGAAATGCTCGTCCATCGCCCGAGCGCCGGCCAGGAAGGCGCGGAAGGCGTCGGCGCCGATCGCGATCGCCAGCGGCAGGCCGATCGAGCTCCACAGCGAGTAGCGACCGCCGACCCAGTCCCAGAATCCGAAGGTGTCGCTGATGCCGAACTTCGCGGCCGCGTCGAGGTTGGTCGTCACGCCGACGAAATGGCGCGATGTGTCCTGGCCGCCATGGGCGACGAACCATTCGCGCGCGACCGCGGCGTTGGCCATCGTCTCCTGCGTCGTGAAGGTCTTGGAGGCAATGATGAACAGCGTGCGCTCGGGCTTCAGCCCGTGCAGCACCGGCGTGATGTCGTGGCCATCGACGTTCGAGACGAAATGCAGGCGCAGCGCCGGGTGGCAGAACGGCTGCAGCGCGAGCGCGGCCATGCGCGGGCCCAGGTCCGAGCCACCGATGCCGATGTTGACGATGTCGGTGTAGACCGTGCCTGCCTGCGCGCGAACGCGCTCGGCGAAAGCCAGCATCCGGTCCAGCACCTCGTGCACTTCGCCGCTGTGCGGCCCGGCGCCACGCGGCGCGCGCAGGGCCGTGTGCAGCACCGCGCGGCCTTCGGTCGTGTTGATCGGGCCGCCGGCCAGCATCGCATCGCGCCGCGCCTCGAGGCCGCACGCTTCGGCCAGCTCGGTCAGCAGCCGGCGCGTGACCTCGTCCCAGCGGTTCTTCGACAGGTCGGCGAAGACCTCCGGCGCCTGCAGCGAGAAGCGATGAAAACGCGCCGGGTCGTTGGCGAAGCTTTCGCGCAGGTCGAGCTCGCGGCCATGGGCCTCGTAATGGCCGCTCAGCGCGGTCCAGGGCACGGTCTCATCGCAGCGGGGGCCGGCGGCGCCCGGCCGCCCGAAGCCGCCGGGCGCCCCCTCGGGGGGCAGCGAACGGAGAGAGCTTGGGGGCTCCATGATTCACGCCTCCATGATCAGCTTGTCGAGCTTCGCGGCATCGGCGGCGAACAGCCGGATGCCTTCGGCCAGCTTCTCGGTGGCCATGGCATCCTCGTTCAACGCGAAGCGGAAGCTGGCCTCGTTGTAGCTGACGGCGTGCAGGCTCATCGCGCGGGCATCCGCGGCGTCGAGCGCCGGCGCGAGCGGCGCCTCGCCGGCCTGCAGCTGCGCGAGCAGATCGGGGCTGATCGTCAGCAGGTCGCAGCCCGCCAGCGCGACGATCTGGCCGATGTTGCGGAAACTCGCGCCCATCACCTCGGTCTCGACGCCGAAGTGCTTGTAGTGGTTGAAGATCTGTGCGACCGACCTGACGCCCGGGTCGTTGGCGCCGGCCATGGCGGCCTCGTTCCAGGCCGCGCCGGCCTGCTTCTTGTACCAGTCGTAGATGCGGCCGACGAAGGGGCTGATCAGCGTCACGCCCGCCTCGCCGCACGCCACCGCCTGGCAGAAGCTGAACAGCAGCGTCAGGTTGCAATGGATGCCTTCGTGCTCGAGGGCCTTGGCCGCCTGGATGCCCTCCCAGGTCGACGCGACCTTGATCAGCACGCGCTCGCGCGCCACCCCGGCGGCTTCGTACAGCGCGATCAGGTGGTGGGCGCGGGCGATCGTCGCGGCCGTGTCGAACGACAGTCGCGCGTCGACCTCGGTCGAGACCCGCCCGGGCACGATCTCGAGGATCTCGCGACCGAAACGCACCAGCACTTCGTCGACCAGGTCGGGCAGCGGCGACCCGCGGTGCGCGGCGACGGTTTCCTGCAGCAGCGGCGCGTAGTCGGGCTGCTGCACCGCCTTCAGGATCAGCGAAGGGTTGGTCGTCGCGTCGCGCGGCGCGTACTGCGCAAGCTGTTTGAAGTTACCGGTGTCGGCGACGACGGTGGTGTAGGCCTTGAGTTGGTCGAGTTGGTTCATGGTGCTGTGGTGGGGCCGCGCGAAAGACAAGAGGCGGCGCACGGGCGTCATTAGAAACCCTGAGCGCCCGGGCGGGTTTCTTCCTGGTTACGGTTGCCGATGAACCGGCCGCCGATTGACCGGTCGAAGAAACTCATGCATTATCCGCCGTGTAACTTTGTTTCACATCGGGACCATGTCATTCGACCTCGTTTTCTTCGGCGGCACCGGCGACCTGACCTGGCGCAAGCTGATGCCGGCCCTGTTCCAGGCCTTTCGCCACGGCAAGCTGCCGGCTGGCGGCCGCATCCTGGCGGTGGCGCGCGACGAGCGCAGCGACGATGACTACCGCGGCTTCATCCGCGAGCGTTTCGCCGAAGTGGAGCAGTCGAAGCGCCCGAGCGACGACGAATTCAATCGGTTCGCCGCGCTGCTGCACTACCGGCGCATGGACCTGTCGCAGCCGGCCGACTACGCCGGCCTGAAGGCCTGGCTCGACGAGCGTGGCGCCGACACGGCCGTGCTGTACCTGGCGACCAGCCCGCATCTGTTCCCGGTGATCTGCGAGCAGCTCGGCGCGGCCGGCCTGAATGGGCCGAAGGTGCGCGTGGTGCTGGAAAAGCCGCTCGGCCACGACCTCGCCAGTGCGCAGGAGATCAATCGCGTCGTGCGCTCGGTGTTCAGCGAGCGGCAGGCGTTCCGCATCGACCACTACCTCGGCAAGCCGGCGGTGCAGAACCTGATGGCGCTGCGCTTCGCGAATGCGCTGTTCGAGCCGCTGTGGCGCCGCGAGAGCATTGCGAACATCCAGATCACACTGGCCGAATCGATCGGCGTCGGCACCCGGGGCGACTTCTACGACCGCACCGGCGCCCTGCGCGACATGATCCAGAACCATGCGCTGCAGCTGCTGACGATGGTCGCGATGGAGCCGCCGTCAACCAACGACGCCGACGCGATCCGCGACGAGAAGCTCAAGGTGCTGAAGTCGCTGAAGCCCTTCACGCCGGCCAGCGTGGCCCGCGACGTGCTTCGCGGCCAGTACAAGGCCGGCACCGTCGACGGCAAGGCCGTGCCCGGCTACCTCGACGAGGTCAAGGTGCCCGCCGGCAGCACCTGCGAGACCTTCGTCGCGCTGCGTACCGAGGTGCAGAACTGGCGCTGGGCCGGCGTGCCGTTCTACCTGCGCACCGGCAAGCGGCTGGGGGCGCGCGACGCGCAGATCGTCGTCAACTTCCGCGAAGTGCCGCACCCGATCTTCCCGGGCTCGACGCGCGCGAACAAGCTGGTGATCAAGCTGCAGCCGGAAGACGGCCTGGAGCTGCACCTGCTCGCGGCCAAGGGCTCGGGCCAGGGCGAGGCGCTGAGCCCGGTCTTCCTGGATCTCGATTTCGACAAGGCCTTCCCGGCCGAACGCGTGGGCGCCTACGAGCGCCTGCTGCTCGACGCCATCGCCGGCCGGCTGAACCTGTTCGTGCGCAGCGACGAGCAGGAGCAGGCCTGGCGCTGGGTCGAGCCCATCCTCGACAGCTGGGCCGGCGATGCGAGCGATCTGAAGACCTACACCGCCGGCAGCTGGGGCCCGCCCGCCGCCAGCGCCCTCGTGGCGCGCGACGGCTTCGCCTGGGCCGAGGAACAGTAGATGACGGCCCCTCGCCCCATGAGTACCCGGATCGATCCCCCGAGGGGATCGGGCCGTGCTTGGCCGGGGCCCGGCGCTGCGGCCCGAAAGCGCTGCCGTGCTTGACCGCATCCGCGCATCGATCCCGGCGCTGCCGCCCGCCGAGCAGCGCGTCGCCAAGCTGGTTCTGAACGACCCGCGCAGCTTCGCGTCGATGCCGGTCGGCGAGCTGGCCGAGCGCTCGCACGTCAGCAAGCCCACCGTCGTGCGCTTCTGCCGCAGCGTCGGCTACGACGGGCTGGCCGATTTCAAGCGCAAGCTGGCGGGCACGGTGAACGAGGGCGTGCCCTTCGTGCACCGCTCGGTCGACGAAGACGACAAGCCCGCCGACATCATCGTCAAGGTGATCGACAACGCGGTCAGCGCGCTGCTGAAGTACCGCAACGATGCGGCGAGCCACGCCTTCGAGCGGGCGATGGCGGCGCTGGTCGAGACCGCGCGGCAGAACGGCCGCGTCGAGTTCTATGGCGTCGGCAACTCGGGCATCGTCGCGCAGGACGCGCAGCACAAGTTCTTCCGCCTCGGCGTGAACGCGATCGCGATGAGCGACGGCCACGTGCAGGTGATGAGCGCGACGATGCTCAAGCCGGTCGACTGCGCAGTGGTGATCAGCAACTCCGGCCGAAGCCAGGATCTGCTCGGCGTGGCCGAGATCGCCCAGAAGAAGGGCGCGACGCTGATCGTGATCACGGCCAGCGGCTCGCCGCTGGCGCAGCTGGCGCAAGGTGCCGGCCAGATCCTGCTCGCCGCCGACCACCCGGAAGACTACGACCGCTACAGCCCGATGGTCTCGCGCATGCTGCACCTGATGATCATCGACATCCTGACCACCGGCGTCGCGCTGCGCCTGGGCCAGGCGCTGCGGCCGGTGCTGCAGGAGATCAAGCGCAACCTGCGGACGCGGCGCTACGCGCCCCAGGCGGCAGACTGATCAGGCGATGCCGAGCAGCTCGGCCACGCCGTAGAGCCTGGCCAGATCCACCAGCCGCGACGGTGCGTTGCGCACCTCGAAACCGCGCTGGCGTTCCTCGGCCAGGCGGCGGCACTGCAGCAGCACCGCCAGCGAGGCCGAATCGATGTGGGTCAGCGCGGACGCGTCGACCGTGATCGTCGGGTCGCCGGACTCCGCAATGGCCGGGCCGAGTGCGGCCATCGCCGATCGCGCGTCGCGCAACGTCAGTGCAGCGGGCAGCGTGAGCACGGCTTCCGCACCCATGCTCAGCTCTTGGCCGGCGCCGCGGCAGCCTTGTTCTTCTCGGCCAGCTTGGCGATCAGACCGTCGATGCCGACCGTGCCGATCTCCTGGGCGAAGCTGCTCTTGTACTGCTCGACCAGCCAGACGCCCAGCACGTTGACGTCGTAGATTTTCCAGCCGGCGTCGGCCTTTTCCAGGCGGTAGTCGAGCTGGATCGGCTCGCCCTTGCCCTTGATCTCGGTGCGCACGACCACCTCGGTGTCGGTCGGCGCCGCGCGGTAGGGCTTCAAGGCGACCACCTGATCGCGCACCTGGGTCAGCGCACCCGCGTAGGTCCGCACCAGCAGGATCTTGAACTCGGCCTGCAGCTTCTGCTGCTGCTCGGGCGAGGCGCTGCGCCAGTTGCGGCCGACCGCCGATGCCGTCATGCGCTGGAAGTTGACGTGCGGCATCACCTTGTTGTCGACCAACGTGATGATCTTCGAGACGTCTCCGGCCTGAATCGCCTTGTCCGCCTTGAGGGTGTCGATGACCTCGGTCGACACCTGCTTGATCAGCGCGTCGGGGGGAGTGACGTCAGCGTGGGCGGCCGTGAGCGGGCCGGCAAGCGACACCGCGGCCAGCGCAGCCAGAGCCATGCGACGGGTCGGGGTAATCATGAACATGCGGATTCCTTCCTTTTTCCTACGGGCCGGCTTCGCGCCGGTGGCCGTCAGTCAACGCGCCGGTGGGGGTGCAGGTTCACCGGCGTCCGGTGACAAATTGCAGCGCCCCACGAAAAGCACGCGCTCACTTAGCCGGTGAATCTTGCTTTTGGTCTTCTTCTTCGTCTTCCGGCGCCTCGGGCGGGTTGCCGTCGTAGACCTGATTCTGGCGCCGGGCCAGATAGGCATCACGCAAGAAGCTGTATTTGTCCAGCGCGATGTCGTCGAGCACCCGGCTCGCGCCCAGCAGCCCGGCGCGGGTGCTGACGGCCTGAAGCACCGTGACGCCGACCACCGTGGCCGTGGTGTCGTTGATCAACGATGCGGGCGTCGCCTGCAGGTCGAGCACCAGGCCGCCCGTGTCGCGCACCGTCGACGGCCCCAGCACCGGCAGCATCACGTATGGCCCCGGCGGCACGCCCCAGCGCCCGAGCGTCTGCCCGAAATCTTCCGACTGCCGCTCCAGGCCGATCTCGGTGCCGATGTCCAGCAGGCCGCCGAAGCCGAGCACGCTGTTGATCGAGACGCGCATGCCCATCTGCAGCGTGCTCTCGATCTTGCCCTGCAGCAGGTGGTTCACCATCGACCAGGCATCCGCGACATTGCCGATCACGTTGGAAATCAGCGTGCGCACGTACTCGGGCAGGACGTCCGTGTAGGCTTGCGCCAGCGGCTTGAGGACCGCCTTGTCGACCGACTCATTGAACGAGAAGACCGAGCGGTTCCAGGATTCGAACGGGTCCTTCTCCGACCGCACCGCAGCCATCGGGCTGCTCGCCGAGGCCGCTGCGGCTTCGGGATGACCCGGGCCCTCTGCGGCAAGGGCCGGCGCAGACGCAGTGAGGGCGAGCACGACAGCCGCCGCACCAGCAGCCCGCCGCAGGCCGGCGAACCTCACTTCTTGTCTCCGCCGGCGGCGCCCGCCTCCGCCGCCTTGCTGAACAGGAACTGGCCGATCAGGTTTTCCAGCACCACGGCCGACTGGGTCTGCTTGATCATGTCGCCGGCGGTGAAGTTCTTGTCGTCGGCCCCGGGCTCGATGCCGATGTACTGGTCGCCCAGCAGGCCCGAGGTCAGGATCTTGGCCGACGAATCCTTCGGGAACTCCACGTTGCGCGAGATCTCGAGCGTGACCACGCCCTGGTAGGTCTTGCGGTCGAGCGCAATCTTGGTGACGCGACCGACCACGACGCCGGCCGAACGCACCGGCGCCCTGGCCTTCAGGCCGCCGATGTTGTCGAAGCGCGCCTGGAGCGTGTACGTTTCACCGTTGCTGAAGGTCGTCAGGTTGGCCGCCTTCAGGGCGACGAACAACAGCCCGGCCAGGCCCAGCAGGACGAACAGCCCCACCAGGATCTCGATGCTCTTCTTTGCCATCGTCAAATTACCTTAATGCGTTGAGAACATCAGCGCCGTGAGAATGAAATCCATGCCCAGCACCGCAAGCGACGAAACCACCACGGTGCGCGTGGTGGCGTAGGCCACGCCTTCGGGCGTCGCCTCGGTCTCGTAGCCCTGGTAGAGCGCCACCGCGGTGCAGATCACGCCGAACACGGCGCTCTTGACCACACCGTTGCCGACGTCGCGCCAGACATCGACGCCATCTTGCTGGATCGACCAGAAGTTTCCCGGGTCGATGCCGATCAGGCCGACCGCGACCAACCAGGCGCCGAGGATGCCGATCGCCGAGAACAGGATCGCCAGAAGCGGCATCGAGATCACACCGGCCAGGAAGCGCGGCGCCAGGACCCGCTGGCGCGGGTCGATCGCCATCAGCTCCAGCGCGGCGATCTGCTCGCCTGCCTTCATCAGCCCGATCTCGGCGGTCAGCGACGTGCCGGCGCGGCCAGCGAACAGCAGCGCGGTGACGACCGGGCCCAGCTCGCGCACCAGGGACAGGTTGACCACCAGCCCCAGCGATTCGGCCGCGCCGTACTTGACCAGCGCGTAATACATCTGCAGCGCGAGCACGAAGCCCACCGCCATGCCCGATGCCAGGATGATCACCAGCGAGCGGTTGCCGATCGCGTGGATCTGCGCGACCACCAGGCCGAAGCGGCGCAACGATGCCGGCAGCGCGCCCAGCAGGTCCTTGAAGAACAGCGACGCACGGCCCCAGCTGCGCACGCCCCGCAACGCCCAGGCACCCAATGTCGCGAGCCAGTTCATGCGAGCGCCCTCAAGCCGAAGTCCTCGGCCATGGTGGGCGCGGGATAGTGGAATTTGACCGGGCCGTCCGGCTCGCCGCGCACGAACTGGCGCACCTCCGGATCGGTGCTGGCCATCAACTCGGCCGGTGTGCCCTGGGCGACGATGCGGCCGCCCGCCGCCATCAGCACGACCCAGTCGCTGATCGCCATGCACTCGGGCACGTCGTGCGAGATCACCAGCGAGGTGGCGCCGGTCACGTCGTTGAGCGTGCGGATCAGCTTGGCCGCCACGCCCATCGAGATCAGGTCCAGGCCGGCAAAGGGCTCGTCGTACATGATCAGCTCGGGGTCGAGCACGATCGCGCGGGCCAGCGCGATGCGGCGCGCCATGCCACCCGAGACTTCGCTGATCCTCAGCTTGGCCGCCCCGCGCAGGCCGACGGCGTTCAGCTTCATCAGCACGATGTCGTGGATCAGCGCCTCCGGCAGGTCGGTCATCTCGCGCAGCGGAAAGGCCACGTTGTCATAGACCGTCAGGTCAGTGAACAGCGCGCCGAACTGGAACAGCATGCCCAGGCGGCGCCGCAAGCGGTACAGCTGGGCGCGGTCCTGCACGTCGATGACTTCGCCATCGAACAGCACCCGCCCGCTGTTGGCCCGATGGACGCCCCCGATCAGGCGCAGCAGGGTGGTCTTGCCACACCCCGAGCCGCCGAGAACGGCCGTGACCTTGCCGCGCGCGAAGCGCAGGTTCACATCATTCAGGATCGTCCGGCTGGCGTCATATCCAAACGTGACGTGGTCAATCTCAACGAAGGTGTCGCTCATCTCGGGCAGGGATTTCCCTGGCATTCTCGCATGGGGTCCTCCGCAGCCCGGGCGCGCGGGGGCTCTTTGCCCAGCGTCACTCCGACTCACGTCGCGGCAACACGACGAAGGGCGGGTCAGCCCGCCGCGCCGAAGCTCAGGCGGATCTCCTTGGTCGAGGCGACGTCCTGGCCACCGCGCCGCGCGGGGATGTGGGGCGTGGCGCGCAGGATCTCGGCCAGGCGTTCGACGAAGGCAACATCGCCGGGATCGGACTCCAGCACCTCGACCGCGCTCACGGCGCCACTCACGTCGATGTGCAGGCGCAGGCGGATCGGCGCCGAGGGAGCACGAAAGGCCCCCAGCGGGCCCAAGTCCGGCGCGGTGACCGGCAGCGCTGGTCGGTCAGGCGCCAAGGCGGGAGCTGATGACGGCTCCTCCGCCGCGGGCGGTGGCTGCGGCACCTGGCGCAGCCCGCTGGCATCGGCGGGTGCGCGCTGCGCAGGCGGCGCCATACCGCGGCCGACGTGGTCGGACAACAGCATGACCAACAGCGGCGCCGGTGCCCGGTCGACCTCCCTGGCCATCGGCTCACGGCTTGGCCGCCACGGCGCAGCCAGCAGCAGGCCGTGCAAGGCCAGCGTAGCCAGCAGCGCTACGCCACGCACGCGGCGAGCCAAGCGATCCATCTCAATCCACCGTCGAGATCTCGCGCCAGCTCAAGAACTTGAACTTCGAGATGCCGTTGTCCACCGTCGTGTTCGTGACACCGGAAGTGGTGCCGCCGCGCGTAAGCGACGTAGTCGTGCCTTCGCTGTCCTTGGTGAACATCACATCGGTTGTCGTGTCCGTGTCGGCCACATACTCGACAGTCGCATTCGATGCACCGACCAGCGCACTCTTGGCGGTCGCGAAACGCACCGCGAAGGTCCGGCTCGAGCCGGCCGGCTCGCAGGCGTCGCCGTTGGGCAGCGTGGCCGAGAACGCCACCATACCGAGCGCTACATCCCCCTCCACGACCACGCGCTCGGCGATCGAGGTCTTGCTGCCGCTGCCGCTGCCGAAGTCGTAGTACCAACCCATTGGCGAAGCGCTGTCATCCAGCTCCGACAAAAACGAGGTCACACCGGTCAGATCGGAGCGCGACAGCGCGAACTTGTAGCCCGTCGGCAGCGTCTTGTCGGTGTAGAAGCCGCCGGCGTCGCCGGTGCCGTCGACGATGGCGAAGAAGGCCTGCAGACTGGTGCTGTTGGTGTCGCTGTCCGACAGCAGCTGGCCAGTGCCCACCATCACATAGCGCTTCTTGGTCGTCGGGTCGACGCCGAGCAGCGGCGGGGTGGTCACCGGCAGCGAATCGCCAGCCGCGTTGGTCAGCTTGGCGATCTTGGTTGGTGACGGATAGCTGCCGTCGCCGGTCAGGTCCCAGCGCCAGAGGTTGCCCTGCAGGTCGGCACCGTAGACAGCGTCGGCGGTGTAGTCACCGTAGTCGTTGACGAAAGCGCGGATGTGACCCAGGTTGATCGGCGACGAGGTGCTGCCCTCGGGGGTCGCGATCGCTTCGAGCAGTGCGCCAGTGCTCGGGTTGACGATGAAGATGTAGCCCTTGCCGTCACCGTTGTTGTAGCCGGACGGGAAGATCGTCACCCAGCCGTATTTGGCGGTCTTCACCACGTGCGCATCGCCGTAGGTGTAGCCCATGCGCGAGTCGGTGAACTCCCACATCACCTTGCCGGCGACCGCCGACTCGCTGGTCCAGCTCGACGGGTCGGTCACATCGATCGCGTAGTAGCCTTTGCCACCCTTGCCCAGGCCGCCGATCAGCAGCGTGTGCCAGTCGCTGGAGCCGCTCGACGTGCCGCCGGCCGAGCCCAGGTTCACGTCGAACTGCCGGGGCGTCGCGTCGACGAAGAAGTGGTGCGTGTAGCTCGGGTCGCCGAGCGAGGCCAGGCCATAGGTGGCGTAGTAGCGCTCGGACGAGCTCGACGACTCGCCGTAGGTGAAGCTGGGGATGTAGGCGAAACGTTCGGTGCCCTTGGTCGAGCTGGTCAACGAGCCGTCGAAGGCGTGCATCATGCCGTCGTTGGCACCGACGTAGACGATGGTGTCGCGGCTGCCGTAGCTGCCCTTGAACGAGCTGTAGCCGGGGTTGTAGCTGTCGTAGTAGGGGAAGCTCGGTGCGCCGACGACCTCGGGCTTGGAGTTGACGATGTCGCCGAGCAGTGCCGCACGGTTTCTGTAGGGGCCTTTGGTAGCCTCCTTCGACGTGTCGCCACGCAGGTAGGCGACGAAGTCGGCAGCCGATTGGCTTGCCGTGTCGACGCCCGGGACGTTCGAGAACGAGGCGTAGTAGGTGCGCGAGTGCAGGCTCGCAGCGCTGAGCACGCTGGCGCGGAAGGCGAGTGCAGCGCCATCCGACGTGCAACAAGTGACGATCTTGCGGTCGTCCGGGTCGGTGGCATCGAGAATGGTCTGAGCGTTCCACTTCTCGGTCATCGTCGTGCTCCCATCGGTCTTGGTCACCATGGTCGACGCGACAAGCTTGCCAGTCCAGTCCTTCGGGCTGTAGCTGGTGGTGTAGTTGGCAGTGCCGGACGACGCTGTCTTGCGCGTCTGCGTGGCAAACGCTGTGGATGTCGTTGCAGCTGCCTCCTTGGCGATCTTCGCGAACGCCGAGGTCAGGCCCGACTTCATTTTGTCGGCCTGGTTCGCGGCGAAGTAGTTGTCGGGCCGCTTGTCGCTGCCGACGGTGTCGGTCGTGGTGTACCAGGTGCTGTCATCCAGCGTGCTGCTGCTGTTACTGGCCGAGTACGGCTCGAACCCGGTGGGCACCTCGAACCCTCCGTACTTGGCGGCAAGCCAATACATGTTCTTCGACGCGTAGGTCTGGTATTCCCACACATCGAGCCAGTACGTGTTGACGAGTTGCTTGTCGGTCAGGTCGGAGCGCATGTCCACCGTGTGGGCGTCATAGGCCAGGCCCGCGATGAAGTAGGAGTTCGTCTTGCCGTTGGGGTGGGTCGTCGCAAGGCTCGACTTCCCTTCCAACGTGCCAACCATCGCGGTCGCGGTCTTCACCCCCACCGAGGTAATGGTGGATGGTGTCGTGGCGGTCTCGTAGCTGCTCTTGATCGTGCTGTCTTCGAGGTTCGCATCCGGCCCGGTGTTGGTGTCGCCGATGCCCAGCACGAAGTTCTTCTGACAGGTGTAGACGATGGGGTCGTCCCAATCGGTGATCACCGGGAAGCCATCCGCCCGCTTGGCGCTGGTCATCGCCGAGGTATAGGCACTCGTGTTGCCGACGTTCTTGTAGTAGCGCAGCACCGCGTTGTAGAGCTCGCTGACCGGGTCGTAGGTCTTGTAATCGTTGTAGATCGAGCCGAACTTGTTGAGGTAGTTGATCACCCCGCTGTTGGCAACGTCAGAACTCGACAGGCCGAAATTCGCGACGGTATTCGCCGCGTCGGTTGCGTCAGGGTTGGACACCAGCGTGCCGTCTGTCGAGCTCCATTCCGAGGCCGAGTTGCTCACCGCGTTGGAGCCCGGCACTGGCTGGCTCGGGCCGATGTATTTCATCCGCGCCCTCATGACGCCACCGTCGATCTTGGCGTTGGCCGTGTCGTAGTCGGCGATATTCAGGTAGCCGAAGGCCGAGAAGCGCAGCTTCGACGAATAGCTCTGCAGCAGGCCCTCGGGCTTGTAGTAGCTGCCGTACTGCGTGCAGTTCGACTCCGTGCTCACGCTGGGGTCGCAGACTTTCACGCGGATGTACACGAGGTAGACCTTGGCAGCATTGGCACTGCCGGCCAGGCTGCTCTGCCCCGTGTAGTACGACACCCCGCTGTTGTTCGACGGCGTTTGCGGGTAGTAGGGCGAACTCGGCGAGCCGATGTTGACGCAGGTCGTTTGCGTGTAGCAGGTGCTCGTGCCGTTGCTGCCGCCATACACGGTATTGGTGCCGGTGATCAACATTCCCGCACCCTGGTGCCAGACCTTGGTCGTGGCCGAGGTCCAGCTGAATGGGGTGGCACCGCTGATCGTGGACGAGCCGGTGGTGGTCTTGTCCGGCGTGTTCTTGGTCTGGATCGCCCCGCTGTTGAAGTTGTAGGTCTTCTCCAGGATAGTTTCGTTCGCGGTGTCACTCACCCGGTACCCACCGGTCATGACAGCGCGGAAGGTATCCAGCGCCCCCATCGACGCCCAGTTCAGGTAGTTGCCGCTCCACAGCGCGAGCGAGCTTGTCGACGTGCAGGCGTGGCCGCTGGCTGCCGACTGTGGATAGAAATAGCTGCTGGACGGCGTGCCTGCGTTGTACGAATACGCGTAGCACTTTTCGGGGTCGAAGTACCCGATGTAGGCGCTGCTCGAGGTGTAGGCGGTGGTGCTAGGGTATGCCGGACTCAGTGCCGTAGGGAACTCGACCGACAAGGCCAATGCGAGATTGCCCGGCACCGAGATCGTCGAGAACAGCGGCTGGTCGGCAAGCGTGACAGCACCCGCCAGCCCTGCTGCAGCTGCGCAGGCCAGCGACACCGCAGCCTGCCGCAGTGGGGGGAAAAGCAGCTTGATCATGATTCGGGTCTCACAGCGCCATGGCGGATTGGAAGAAGGCCTGGGTGCCACGCGGGCCGTCGACGCGCACCGAGATGCGGTAGATGACGAGCTGCGACGAGCGGAACGAGCTGTCGGCCTTGTAGGAGCCGCTGTCTTGCCCGTTGAACTGGATCTGCACGTTGGTGCGGCTGCAGCTCGCCGGGTCGACCTTGCCGGTGGCCGTGCACTGGCGGTCGATCAGATAGCGCACCTTGATGCCCGTGTCGGCGTTGTCGCCCGATTCGTCGGTCGCATCGACGATGTTGATCACGTAGTTCGCCGCAGTGAAGCTGGTGTCGCTGCCGAGCAGGATGGTCGGCAGGCCGGTCGATGCATCGCTGGTAAGCGCCACTGCCGAGTAGTTCGCCGTCGCGAGGCTGCTTTCGCGCGCACTGGCCGAGGACAAGCTGCCAGTCTTCAGCGAGTTGATCGCCATCGCCATCGCGCGCTCGGCCTGGTTCTTCATGTCACGCCGAAAGCCGAGCTGGCCGGCAAGCGCCGACGAGGCGTCGGACGAGCGCAGCAGCGCCACGGCACCGAGCAGCAGGACGACCAGCGCCACCAGCGTGACGATCATCACGACGCCGCGCTGGCGCCCCGCCCGGCGGCGAAGACGAAGGTCGGATCGAAAGTGGTGCACCATGACCTGCTCAGCCCTTGATGGCCATGTTGTTGCGCAGCACCAGCGTCGCCTCCATCACGCGGTAGCGGTACTTGAGCGCATCGCCGCTGAGTGCGCGCTCGTAGCGCAGCCCGTCGCCGAGATCCCGAAACAAGTACAGCATCGACGGTGTAGACGTCTCTTCGGCCGTCTTCTCGGGCAGCGTCGTGCGCAGGATCAGGCCGACGCGGACGGCCTTGATGCGCAGGATCAGCGTCCTCGCCGTGGGGGTGCCTGCCATCAGCTTGCTGGCCGCATAGTCGCTGCCGCTGCCCGCCGATACCCACTCGTCGATCGTCCCATTGCCATCGTTGTCGACGCCATACAAGGCGTGCATCTCGAACACTCCCTCGGCGCGCGCCTGCAGTGCCACGTCGGCACCACCGCTCTGCAGCAGGTCGTAGCTGTACAGCGTGTTGTGGTCACCCACGCCGATGAGTTGGAACTGCGGCGGATCCGTCGTCGGCGAGCCGATGGGCAGCACCAGCCCCTCCTTCTTGAAGCTGGATGCGATGCTCGTGTCATCCACTGTGGCGGCGTAGAAACTGCCATCGACATCGAGCGTGAGGCTGGTTGCAGCGCTGGACGCCACCTGGGTCAGCAGGCATCGATTGCCGACGCTGGGGTCGAAGAGCAACAACAGTTCGTCAGCACTGACGCCGACCGTGTTGTCCAGCCTCAGCGTCGTGTCGGTCGGATCCGCGCTCAGCGACAGCGCGGCGCCACCATGGTGGGCGCTGCCGCCCATCACCAGCAGCGCGTCAGAGGGCTGGCCACTCTCGCCCGGCGTGGTCGCGTCGGGCACGATCATGGCCGGCAGGAGCGGGAAGTTGCCGTCCCCGTCCAGGTCCACCGAGGCGAACGGCGCCGCCAGGGCCGAGGTGCGCGGCAAGGTCTGGCCACTCTCCGCGGAAGCGCGCAGCAGGCAGCCGTAAGCACTGTTGCCGGCCCCCGCCGTGCTGGAAAAGCCGCTGCCGGCGCTGCGCACCCACTGATCGAGCTCGTACAGCGCCAGGTTGCCGGCTTGCTCCAGGTCGTTCAACCCGGTCGTGACCCGCTTCTTGCCTTCCCAGGCAGCGAGCACGCCGAACACGGCCACGGTCAGCACCATGCCGATGACCAACGCGACCATCAGCTCGATCAAGGTCAAGCCACGCTGACGGCGCGCGAGGAAGAGGTCGGGGCGAACGTTCATGAGCCCTCGTTCTCGGTGTCGGGCGGAAAGGCGAACTCGGTGATGTATGTGCTGGTCTGGCCGCCGCGCACCACCGAGGTCCAGGTGATCTTGATCAGGACCGTGCCGACGTCGTCATCGAGGGGAATGATGTCGCCCGTGCCGTCGGGCAAGCCCAGGACGGTGGGGTCCTCCACGCGGGCCTTCCAGGCAACCTGGTCCGCTTCGCTGGGCGTGGTGCTGCGCGCCGTCCACATCGCGGCGACGAGTTCGTTGGCCATCAGCGCCGCACGGCCACGCTCGGAGGCTTCGACCGAGTTGCGCGTCACCAGGGCCTGGAAGCCCGCGAGACCCAGGATGCCGAACGAGAACACCAGCAGCGCGACCAGCACCTCGATCAGTGTGAAGCCCCGGCGGGAACGGCGGCCCGGGCGACGAGGAAGACGCGATTGGCTCGTCATGATGCGGCCGACGGACAGCCGTCGGGATGGTCGTCGGAGAAGGTCTTCTGCGCATCGCACAGGCGCACTTGGCCGCCGCGGCTGATCAGCACCTTGAGTGAGCGGCCGCCGTCGCGGCTGAAGACGAACTCGTTCGCGGTGGAGCTTGTCGGCGCCTCGCATTCAGCGTCGAGCCCGGTGGCCTGCGAGGACAGCGTCGTCAGCTGGCCGAAGGCGTTGAAACAGGTTAGCGCGCTGCCCTGCACCGTCACCCCGCCCGCGGCCGCTTCGCCGCCGCCACGCACGAACAGACTGTCCTCGGCGCCATCGTCAACGCTGCGCTCGATCAGACGCACGATCCAGCGCTGTCCGCCCGCGGCGGGTGTGGCCGCCAGCGTCGGCGAGCTGTCGGTCAACACCAGCACCGCGGTGCGGCTGCGGCGCATGGCTTCCCCCTGGGCCAGGCGGGCCGCGTTCTGGAATGACTCGGCCGCGGTGCGCACGCGCGCATCGGCCACCCAGCTCTGCATCGCGGGCACGGCCGCCAGCAGGAGCAACGCGGCCACGCCCAGCGTGACCATCAGCTCGATCAGCGAGAAGCCGCGCAGGGCGCGGGACGAGGTCAGCATGTGCCGCCTGGCCGGGTGATCCAGCAAGTCGCCGGGACGCTGCCCCAGGTCGATGGCAGGCCGGTTGTCGCCATGGAGGCGTCCTGGTCGATCGTGTACACGAAGTCAGCCACCGAACCGGTACCGGTAGCGGTAATCGTGTACTTCGTCGACTTGTAGTCGCACGAGAAGCCGAAATCGCGGACGGGGGCGATTGTCGACGCACAGGGGCTGGAATCGCCGTCGTACTTGCGGTTGTCCTGGTAGTACTGCTCCATCTTCGCGCGCAGCGCCGACAGCGTATTCGTCGCATCGACCAACTTGCCGCGCCGCAGGTAGTCCAGGTAACTGGGTAATGCCACGGCCGCGAGAATGCCGATGATCGAAACGACGATCATCAGCTCGATCAGCGTGAAACCGGCATCGGTTCGGCGGGCCGGCAGTTCAGGATATTTCTTCAACATTCACCTCGATCAGATGGCTCGGCTTGGCACCGCGCCCCGGCAAAGCGGAGCCTTGCGCGGCCCCACGGCGCGACGAGGCTCGGCCCAGTCTAGGAACCGCCCCCTGGACGACTGTTCAGCATTCGCACGCAACATGTCGGGCCCCGAGTCAGCGGGCCGGTACAGTGGCGCGACCAGCAGCGCCCTCGGCGGCGGCCCGGCCTGCAAGGACTCTTTGTGCCGACGATGGACGAGCTTGAATTCCGCTTCGCCGACTGGGTGCTTAACGCCGCCCGGCGTGAGCTCTGGCGCGGCGGCGAACGTCAGCCGCTCGAACCCAAGCCCTTCGATCTGCTGCTGTACCTGGTCCGCCATCGGGACCGGGTCGTGACCCATGCGGAGCTGATGGCCGCCCTGTGGCCCGGCGAATCGGTCGCGCCCGGCTCGCTCACCCGGGCGGTGATGCTGGCCCGCCGTGCGCTGGGTGGCGACCATCGGGGCGGCCCGATTCGCACGGTGCCGCGCATCGGCCTGCGTTTCGCGGCCGAGACCATAGGCACGGGGCAGGCCGCCGACGAGCCGATCGCACTGGCCCTGCTGCCGTTCGCCAACCAGACCGGCGACAGCCAGCTCGACTGGGTCGAGTTGGGCCTGATGTCGCTGGTGGCGCGAGCGCTCGGCAATGATCCCCGCCTGGCGATCGCGGCCACGCCCAGCGTGCTCGCCGCACTCCAGACCGTGCCCCCGACCGCTTCGGTGCGCGAGCGGGCCGACGCCGTGCGGCGCCTGCTGGGTGTGCGCCTGGTGGTGGCGATCAGCATCACCGGGCAGTCCGAGCGCTTCGAGCTGCGCATCCGCTGGCTCGGCAAGCCTGCCGGCTTGCCGCTGCCGGCTGCACAGCTGACCCGCGTCGGCAGCCCCCTTCCGGCGGCGGCCGCGGGCGTGGCACGCAGCATCGCCGAGGCGGTGCTGCCTGCCGAGTCGCCCGCGCTGCCCGGCGACGAACCCGCCGACGCGCTGGCTGACGAGGCGATGGCCCGTGCGTTGCAAGCAGCCGCCGAGCAGCGTTGGACCTCGGTCGTCAACCTTCTGCGGGTCGTGCTCGACCTCACGCCGGGCAGCGAGGCCGCGCAGCTCGAGTTGTTGCGCGCCCAGGCCGCGCTGGGAGACGCAACTGCCAATGCGCTGGGCCAGGCCCTGCTGGAACGCGCACGAACGCGTGCGGACGACCGCCTGGCCGCGCATGTCGAGCAGGCCTTGGGTCGCAATTGGCTGAACCTCGGCGACAACGCACGTGCCCGGACGCATCTTGAGCGTGCCTTGGCGCTGGCCGGTGGACGCGAGCCAGCGGACTGGACCATCCAGACGCTGCTGTGGCAGTCGGCCGCCGCGATCCGGCAAGGCGCCTGGGCCGATGCCCAGCCGCCGCTGGACGAAGCCGGGCGCTGGTGCGAACGCAGCGGCAACCAGATCCATGCGTTGGCGCGCCTGACGCACCTGGCGGTGCTCGCCGCCAACCGCGGCCAGGTGCGGCAGTCGATGGCCATGTCGCGCGAGGTCATGCGGCGCAGCCGCGAATTGCGCCTGCACCGCTATTTCGTCGATGCGGCCGGCAATGTGGCCGAGGATTGCGCCGCCCTGGGCCTGCTGCACGAGGCGGCCGAAAGCGCCGAAGAGGCCGTCACCACCGCCGTCTCGGTGGCCGATGGCTATCACCTTGGCGGCCTGTGCGCCGCCCTGTGCCTGGCCTACCGGCACCTGCGCGCGGCCGCCGCGTCGGCTCGGGTGCTGGCCAAGGTGGAGGCGGCCAAACTGGGCGCGCCGGCAGACGACGATGTCGATCTGCAATGCGCGCGCGCTCACCATGCCGCCGCGAGCGGCCTGTATGCCAACGCGGCCGACCTGCTCGGCACGGCAGTGCACCGGCGGCGCGAGCAGGGTGAGCGGCAACACGAACAGGAGACCCTGCCCTGGTGGCTGCTGTACGCGGTGCGTGCCGGGCGGCTCGACGAAGTCGAGCGGGAACTCGCCGGCCTGTTGCCCGGTGAGGGCGAGATGGCCTTCGCCACCGCACTGGCCTACGTGCGAGCGTCGCTGGCCCATGCCCGCGGTCAGCACGGCGTGGCCCGTCGGCTGCTGGCCGATCTGGTGGAGCGAGACATCGGCCCGTGGTCGGCCCTGGCCCGGATGGATGCAGCCTGGCTGGCCATCGAAGCCGGCGACCTGGCCGAAGCGCGCAGCTGGCTCGACGGCCTTGGCGCCTGGCAGCACGAACACCCGGTCGCCCAGGCCGTCAACGCGCGCTGGCATCTGGCGGCCGGTGATGCGGCGACCGCGCTGGTGTTCCAGCGCCGCTACGATGCCGTGGCCTCCGGCGGCGCGGCGCAGCCGATGTCCGATCTGGGCCGCTTGTACGAACGAGCGGCGAGCGGGCAGCCCGCCCAGGTGCCGACGGCACCATGGCTGGCGACCCTGTGGTGACGCCGCGTCCGGCATGCCGTGCTCAATCATGGCTCGACGGCGCCAGCACGGACACGTGGCAGTCCTGGTTCAGAAGCGCGCGCGCCAGCGCACCCTCGGCCAGTTGCAGCATCGCCGCAGCCCCGCAGCGGGTGCCTTGCGCGCGCGCGCACACGGCCGTGGTCGCGGTCAGTCTCAGCAGACGACCATCGAAGCTCAACACCTGGCCCGCGATGCGACGGCGCAGCGCATCCGCCGACGTCTGGGCGGCCGACAGGCTGGTGCTCGCCAACACCACCGCGAAGCGCGGGCCCTCGAGACGGGCCGTATGATCGGTGCCACGGCGCAGGCTGCCGAGCAGCGTCACGCCGACGTGCTGCACGCATTCCTCGGCACGCTGCGGGCCGTGTCGGTCGACCAGCCGCTCGAAGCCATCCAGCTCCAGCATCACCAGGGCCAGCGCCGACAGCGGCGCCTCGAGGCAAAGCGCCTGCAGGCGCTGCTCGAGCTCCGCGCGGTCGCCGATCTGCCGCCCGTCGGCACCGGGGGCCAGCACCGGTGACGCCTTCATCGCGACGCCCACCGGGTGCCGCCAGCCGAATGGCGCGCCTGGCGGGGCGCCCGCCCGTAGCGCTGGCGGAAGGCGCGGCTGAAATGCGAAGGGTCGTTGAATCCCCATTGCAGCGCCAGATCGATGATCCGTCCTTGCCAGTCGGGCTGCGCCAGAGTCTCCCGGCAGCGCTCGAGGCGGCGGTCGCGGATCCACTGGGCCACGCGCAACCCCTCGCGCTCGAACAGCAAGTGCAGGCTGCGCACGGACATGCCGTGCGCGGCGGCCAGTGCCTTGGGCGTCAGGTCGGCGTTGCCGAGGTGCGCGTCGGCGTAGTCGAGAACGCGAGCCAACAATCGGGAGCGCGTCGGCTCGGCGGCATGCTGGCGTTGGCCGTCGAGCCAGCGGCTCACCAGCGCCTGCACCATGTTGATGGCGGTCGCGCCGTCGGCGTCGCCGATGGCCGGCAACTGCCGGCCCAGGCCGTCGAAGAAGCCTGCCAGCATCGGCCCGATCGGGCTGTCGTGCCGGATGCGCAGGCAAGGCGCCTCACCCGCGGGGCCGGCCAGGTGGGCCCAGCGCTCGGGCGGCAGCGCCATCGCCAGCAGATGGAGGCTGTCAGGCACGTGCAGGCTGACCGCACGGTCACCGGGCCAGATCGCGAGGTCGCCAGCCGAAAGCCTGGAACGCGGTGCGCCATCGGCCGCGATGGCCTC
Organism: Ideonella sp.; assembly: GCF_035254525.1. Classification (GTDB taxonomy): domain Bacteria; phylum Pseudomonadota; class Gammaproteobacteria; order Burkholderiales; family Burkholderiaceae_C; genus Ideonella. The sequence goes on from NZ_DATFAN010000042.1 coordinate 34,068, forward strand.
GCCGCCCACCACGTACATCAGCCACAGCTGGCCGGCTTCCCCTGGCGAGCGGCGAGCCGAGCAGCGGCCCACCTGGATCGAGCTGACCGGCACGCCGTCCAGCGGGCGCGCCACTTGGGCCACGGCGATCGGCTGGCCACCGCGCGCGCGCATTCGCCACCCTGCGAGACTGCCGGTCGCCGGCCCGCAGGCATGCGACAGGGCACTGCCTTCGAGGGGCAGCGGGGCGATGGGCCGGGCGCGGGGGGCGAGGTCGGACACGAAGATCGAACAGGTAACGGTACGGCGCCCCCGGTTCGGGACGAGCAGATCGTTAGGCTAGGGGGGGCCGCATGACGAGTCATGACCGATTTCTGATGGAGCCGTGACGGCCGACCTCGCGCCGGCATGGCTTCGGTATTAATGTGCAGGCAGGCCGGGGAAGGGCCGTTTCAGCGACGATGCAAGATCACGAGTACAGGTTCGAAAACTGGGTGCTGCACCCCGGCCGGCGCGAGCTCAGCCGCGGCGGCGCGCCGGTCCCGCTGGAGCGCCGGGTGTTCGATCTGCTGGCCTGCCTGGTCCAGCACCACGACCGGGTCGTTTCCAAGGAAGAGCTGCTCGACGCCGTCTGGCCCGGCGAGGCCGTCTCGGTCGGCGTGATCGCGCGCGCGGTGATGAAGGCGCGCCAAGCGCTCGGCGACGACGATCGCGTGGGCCGCCTGATCCGCACCGCGCCGCGCATCGGCTACCGTTTCGTCGCGCCCGTGTCAGTGCACGCGCCGGCCGAGGGCCCGTCGGCCGCCCGCGGCTCGGCCGGCCCTTCGGTGGCCTTGCTGCCGTTTGAAAACCGCACCGGTCGGGCCGAGTTCGACTGGGTCGAGCTGGGCCTGCTGACGCTGACCGTCAAGGCGCTGAGTGGCGACCCCCGCCTGTCGGTGGCTTCGGTGGCCTCGGTGCTGCTGGCGCTCGGCCACACGCCCGTCACGGCCGATGGCAACGAGCGTGCCGCGGCGCTGCGGGCGGCGCTCGGCGTGCAGCGGGTCGTCCAGGTGAGCGTGCGCGCCGAGACCGGCGGCTTCGCGCTCGACCTGCTGATCCTGGGCGAAGGCTCCTGGGCGCGCCATCGGGTGTTGGGCAGCGACCTGCCCGCGCTCGGCCGCTCGGCCGCCGATCTGCTCGAGCAGGTGCTGCTCGACGACCGGGCCCGGGCGCTGCCGGCGGCGTACCCGGTGGCCGACCCCTTCGCGGCCCGCGCGCTGATGCGCGGGCTGCAGGCCGCCGCCGAGCAACGCTGGCAGGAGGCGGTCAACCTGTTCCGCGTGGTGCTCGATGCCGAGCCGCATGCCCGCGAGATCGAGCTCGAATACCTGAAGGCGCTGGCGCCGCTCGGCGACGACCGCGCGCTGGACCTGGGCGAGCGCATGCTGGCCGAGGCGAACGCGGCGGACGATACGGGCCGCGCGGCCGACATCCACCAGGCCATCGGGCGCACCTACCTCAACAAGGGGCTGCACGAACCCGCCAAGGCGCAGCTGGATGCATCGATCCGCCTGGCGCCGCCCGACCAGGGCGCCGAGTCGCGCGCCCTCACCTTGCTGCTGCGCTCGACCATCGCGGTCGAGCAGCGCGATTTCGGCCTGGCGCACGACCTGCTGCTGCGGGCGCAGCAACTGTGCGAGCCGCAGGGCAGCCTTGCCCATCGCCTGTGGTGCCGGATCAGCCTGGCGATCGTGCGGGCCCGCCTCGGCGAGCTGGAAGCCGGCTACCGCGACATGGGGCTGGCCGTTCAGCTGTGCAGCAGCCACCGTCTGCGCCGCGACCACGCGGCGACCTCCGAGAACCAGGCCCGCCTCGCGCTGCAGCTGGGCCTCGTCGACGAAGCCGAGGCCTGCGCTCGGCTCGCACTGCGCCTGGCCGACGAGGTGGGCGACCCCTACACGCTGAGCTTCGCTGCCGAAGACTTGTGCCTGCTGTTTCGCCTGACCGAACGGCCGAGCGAAGGCCGCGCGGTGCTCGCTGTGCTGGCGGGGCAGGACGGCAGCAAACAACCTGGCGTGGTCGCCAACACCGCGCTGGCAAGTGGCCATCAGGCCTGGGCGGAAGGCCGGCTCGCCGATGCGATACGCGACATGGGCACCGCCGTGGCACTGTACGAGCAGACCTGCGAATGGATCAGCGCGCACGACGCCGCGCCCTGGCTGATCTGGGCCTGCATCGAGGGCGGCGACCACGCTGCCGCGCAGCGCTGGCTGGCGCGGGTCGAGTCGTACCCTGGCTGCGCCGCGGATCGGGTTCTCAGCGCGGCGTTGGTGTGGCTGCGGGCGCTGCTGTCCGAGGCCACCGAGCCCGGCGGCGCAAGGCTCGCGCTGCCGCTCGTCCAGCGCGCCGCAGATCAGGTGCCGCCCGGACTGTGGAGCGGCCTCATCGGGCTGGACCTCGTGCGCCGCCTGCGCGATGCCGGCGAGCGCGAGATGGCCGCCCACCGCCTGTACGCGCTGTCGACCTGGGTCGCCGCCCTGCCGGCCGGGCGGCGACTCGCGGCGGAACTAGGTCGCACACTGGCCTGATACCGGCCCGGCCTGCGCGCATCGTCAAGTGCGCTGCACCGACGTGCGAGACGCTGGGCGGTGCACCTCCTACGCTGGCGCCCACCCGAATCCATTGGACCGCCGGCCCGGCGCCGAGCGGCACCTTCGCGCCATGTGCATCACCGACCTGGTTGCCGACGACGTGGCGACCGTCACCTGTCTCTCGTTCCAGCCCGGCATGTCGCTGCGACAGCGGCAGATCCTGCGGGTGTCGCTGCGCCTGTTCGGCGAGCGTGAATACGCGGCCGTCTCCCTGCGCGACATCGCCGCGGAAGCCGCCGTCAGCTTGACGTTGATCGACCACCATTTCGGCGCCAAGCACGCCCTGTTCGCCTCCGTGCTGCGCAGCTGGGCGCCGATGTTCGAGCAGGCCGCACTCGAGATGCGCCACGCGCTGGCGCAAGGCCGCCTGACCAGCGCGACGGAACTGATCGCCCTGATGCTGCGACCGATCGACAAGCTGCTGGCCGAGCCGGACGGCGCGAACGTGCTGAGCCTGTGCGCCCGCCACCGGCACGAGACCGATCCGGCCATCGGCGGCCCGATGGGCCTGGCGCTCGGACCCTACCGCCTCGCGATCGGCCGCGCCCTCGAGCGCCTGCACCCCGCGCGCGGCCCCGACGAAATCGACTGGGGCGTGGCCTTCGCGCTCGCAGCGCTGTTCGAGTTTGCCGCCGGAACGACGCTCGTGGGCCTGCGCCTGCACCGCGACAGCACGATGGCGAGCGAACGCCGCACGGCACGCCAACTGCTGGCCCGGCACATCGAGGGCGGCTGGCGCGCCGGCCTCGACGGCTGACCGGACGCTCCACGGCCGGCGTCGCCGGCGCGGCGGCGCGCCGGCGTCAGCGGGGCAACGTCGACGAACCCATCAGGTATTCGTCGACCGCACGCGCCGCCTGCCGGCCCTCGCGGATGGCCCATACGACGAGAGACTGGCCACGCCGCATGTCGCCGGCGGCGAACACCTTCTCGACGTTGGTCTTGTAGCCATTGGTCGCGTCGACGCCGGCCTTGGCGTTGCCGCGTGCATCGAGCTCGACGCCGAAAGCCTGCACGACCGTCGCCACCGGGCTGACGAAGCCCATCGCGAGCAGCGCGAGGTCGGCCTTGAGCACCTGCTCGGAACCGGGCACCTCGCTCATCTTGCCGCCCTTCCATTCGACCCGCACCGTCTTCAGGCCGGTCAGCTTGCCCTTCTCGCCGATGAATTCCTTCGTAGCGATCGCGAACTCGCGCTGGCAGCCCTCTTCGTGGCTGGACGAGGTGCGCAGCTTGTAGGGCCAGTACGGCCAGGTCAGCGGCTTGTCCTCCTGCTCCGGCGGCATCGGCATCAGCTCGAACTGGGTGACGCTGGCCGCGCCGTGGCGGTTGCTGGTGCCCACGCAGTCGCTGCCGGTGTCGCCACCGCCGATCACGATCACGTGCTTGCCGTCGGCGCGAAGCTGGCCCTTGAGCTTGTCGCCGGCATTGAGCTTGTTCTGCTGCGGCAGGAACTCCATCGCGAAGTGAACGCCTTCCAGCTCGCGGCCGGGCACCGGCAGGTCGCGGCTCTGCTCGGCGCCGCCGCACAGCAGCACGGCGTCGAACTCGGCCTTCAACTCGTCGGGCGTGACGCTGGACTTGGCCCAGTTGGTCACCTTGCTGTCCTTGGGCAGCTCGCCGACCATCACGCCGGTGCGGAAGACCACGCCTTCGGCCTCCATCTGCGCGATACGGCGGTCGATGTGCGACTTCTCCATCTTGAAGTCGGGGATACCGTAGCGCAGCAGGCCGCCCGCGCGGTCGTTCTTCTCGAACACCGTCACGGCGTGACCGGCGCGCGCCAGCTGCTGCGCCGCCGCCAAGCCGGCCGGGCCGGAGCCGATCACCGCCACCTTCTTTCCGGTCTTGACGGCAGCAGGCTGCGCGTGGACCCAGCCTTCTGCCCAGGCGCGGTCGATGATCGCGTGCTCGATCGACTTGATGCCGACCGGATCGTCATTGACGTTCAGCGTGCAGGCCGCCTCGCAAGGTGCGGGGCAGATGCGGCCGGTGAACTCGGGGAAGTTGTTGGTGCTGTGCAGCACCGTGATCGCGTTCTTCCAGTCGCCCCGGTAGACCAGGTCGTTGAAATCCGGAATCACGTTGTTGACCGGGCAGCCGTTGTTGCAGAACGGCGTGCCGCAATCCATGCAGCGCGCGCCCTGGATCTTCGCCTGCTCGGCGGCGAGGCCGATGACGAACTCCTTGTAGTGCTTCAGCCGCTGCGCGACGGGCGCGTAGCCTTCTTCGAGGCGCTCGTATTCGAGGAAGCCGGTGACTTTTCCCATGATGTGCTCGGTACCTTACTTCGAGGTCAAGGACTTGCCGGTCTTCGCACCAGGCTTCTTGTCCGCCTTGCCGACCGCCTTGTCGATCGCTTCGATGGTTTCGCGGCTCGCATGCAGCTCGCCCAGCGCGCGCTTGTATTCGGTCGGGAAGACCTTGACGAACTTGGCGCGCGAATCGGCCCAGTGGTCGAGCACCTCGCGTGCGCGCAGCGAGCCCGTCCACTTGTGGTGATCCTCGATCAGCTTCTTCAGCAGCACCTCGTCGGTCTGCTGCTTGTGCCAGATCGCCGGGTCGACCGTGTCTTCCTGCTCCTGCGCGCTGAGCACGTGCTCCAGCGTCACCATCGCGGTGTTGCAGCGCTTGGCGAACTGGCCGTCCTCGTCGAACACGTAGGCGATGCCGCCGGACATGCCCGCCGCGAAGTTGCGGCCGGTCTTGCCGAGCACGACCACCGTGCCGCCGGTCATGTACTCGCAGCCGTGGTCGCCCGTGCCCTCGACGACCGCGGTCGCGCCGGACAGGCGCACCGCGAAGCGTTCGCCGGCGACGCCACGGAAGAAGGCCTCGCCGCTGGTCGCGCCGTACAGCGCCGTGTTGCCGACGATGATGTTGGCCGTGGCGTCACCGCGAAAGTCGATGCTCGGCCGCACGACGACGCGGCCACCCGACAGGCCCTTGCCGGTGTAGTCGTTCGCCTCGCCGATCAGGTACAGCGTGATGCCCTGAGCCAGGAAGGCCGCGAAGCTCTGACCGCCGGTGCCCTCCATCTGGATGAACACCGTGTGGTCCGGCAGACCCTCGGGGTGGCGGCGGATCAGCTCGCCCGACAGCATCGCGCCGACCGAGCGGTTGACGTTGCGCGCGTCCTCCATGAACTGGATCTTTTCGCCGGTGTCCAGCGAATCGCCGCACTTCTTGATCAGCTTGCGGTCGAGCGCGCGGTCCAGGCCGTGGTCCTGCTCCTCGACGTGGTAGCGGGCAATGTCGGCCGGCACCTGCGGGCGGTGGAACACGCGGCTGAAATCCAGCCCCTTGGCCTTCCAGTGGGTGATGGCCTTGCGCGTGTCGAGCAGGTCGGCGCGGCCGATCAGCTCGTCGAACTTGCGCACGCCCAGCTGCGCCATCAGCTGGCGCGCTTCCTCGGCGACGAAGAAGAAGTAGTTGACGACGTGCTCGGGCTTGCCGGCGAACTTGGCGCGCAGCACCGGGTCCTGCGTGGCCACGCCGACCGGGCAGGTGTTGAGGTGGCACTTGCGCATCATGATGCAGCCCTCGACGACCAGCGGCGCGGTCGCGAAGCCGAACTCGTCGGCGCCCAGCAGCGCGCCGATCACCACGTCGCGGCCGGTCTTCATCTGGCCGTCGGCCTGCACGCGGACGCGCCCGCGCAGGCGGTTCAGCACCAGCGTCTGCTGCGTCTCGGCCAGGCCCAGCTCCCACGGCGTGCCGGCGTGCTTGATGCTCGACCACGGCGAGGCGCCGGTGCCGCCATCGTGGCCGGCGATCACGATGTGGTCGGCCTTGCACTTGGCCACGCCCGCGGCGATCGTGCCCACGCCCACCTCGGAGACCAGCTTGACGCTGACCGACGCGCGCGGGTTGGCGTTCTTCAGGTCGTGGATCAGCTGCGCCAGATCCTCGATCGAATAGATGTCGTGGTGCGGAGGCGGGCTGATCAGGCCGACGCCCGGCACCGAGTAGCGCAGGAAGCCGATGTAGTCGCTGACCTTGCCGCCCGGCAGCTGGCCGCCCTCGCCCGGCTTGGCGCCCTGGGCCATCTTGATCTGGATCTGGTCGGCCGAGACCAAATACTCGGTCGTGACGCCGAAGCGACCCGAGGCGACCTGCTTGATCTTCGAGCGCAGGCTGTCGCCATCCTTCATCTCGTAGTCGGACGCGATGACCTTCGCACCGATCACGTCGGACACCTTGGTGCCGGCGGTGATGGGGATGCCCTTCAGCTCCTTGCGGTAGCGCGCCGGATCCTCGCCGCCCTCACCGGTGTTGCTCTTGCCGCCGATGCGGTTCATCGCGATCGCCAGCGTGGTGTGAGCCTCTGTGCTGATCGACCCCAGCGACATCGCGCCGGTGGCGAAGCGCTTGACGATCTCGGCGGCCGGCTCGACTTCGTCGAGCGGGATCGCCTTGGCCGGGTCGAACTTGAACTCGAACAGACCACGTAGCGTCACATGGCGCTTGCTCTGGTCGTTGATGAGCTGGGCGTATTCCTTGTAGGTGTCGAACTTGCCCGAGCGCGCGGCGTGCTGCAGCTTGGCGATCGCGTCCGGCGTCCACATGTGCTCTTCGCCACGGGTGCGCCAGGCGTATTCGCCGCCGGCGTCCAGCATGTTGGCGAGCACCGGGTCGTCGCCGAAGGCGGCGCGGTGGTTGCGCAGCGCTTCTTCGGCCACCTCGAACACGCCGATGCCCTCGACCTGCGTCGCGGTGCCACGGAAGTACTTGGACACCATGTCCTTGTTCAGGCCGATGGCCTCGAACAGCTGGGCGCCGCAGTAGGACATGTAGGTCGACACGCCCATCTTGGACATGATCTTCGACAGGCCCTTGCCGATGGCCTTCACATAGTTGTAGATCGCCTTCTCGGCCGACAGCTCGCCCGGCAGCTCCTGGTGCATGGCCGCCAGCGTTTCCATCGCCAGGTACGGGTGCACGGCCTCGGCGCCGTAGCCCGCCAGCACGGCGAAGTGGTGCACCTCGCGCGCCGACGCCGTCTCGACGACCAGGCCGGCGGTCGTGCGCAGGCCCTCGCGCACCAGGTGGTGGTGGATCGCCGACAGCGCGAGCAGCGCGGGGATCGCGACCTGCGCACGGTTCATGCGCCGGTCGCTGATGATCAGGATGTTGTGGCCGCTCTTGATCGCGTCCAGGCTTTCGGCGCACAGGGATGCGAGCTTGGCCTCGATGCCGGCCTTGCCCCAGGCCAGCGGATAGCAGATGTCGATCTCGTAGGGCTTGAACTTCCCGTTCGTCGCCGCCTCGATGTTGCGCAGCCGCGCCATGCCCTTGAAATCGAGCACCGGCTGCGACACCTCCAGCCGCATCGGCGGGTTGACCGCGTTGATGTCCAGCAGGTTGGGCTTCGGGCCGATGAAGCTGTTCAGGCTCATCACGATGGCCTCGCGGATCGGGTCGATCGGCGGGTTCGTGACCTGGGCAAAGAGCTGCTTGAAGTAGTTGTAGAGGGGCTTGTTCTTGTCCGACAGCACCGCCAGCGGCGAGTCGTTGCCCATTGAGCCGATGCCCTCTTCGCCGGCGGTGGCCATCGGCGCGAGCAGGAACTTGATGTCCTCCTGCGTGTAGCCGAAGGCCTGCTGGCGGTCGAGCAGGGTCTCGTCGAAGGCAGGCGCGGGGGCGCCGTCACCGGCGGGGATCGAATCGAGCCGCACGCGGACGTTGTCGATCCACTGGCGGTACGGGCGCGCGCTGGCGAACTGGTTCTTCAGCTCCTCGTCGTCGACGATGCGCCCCTGTTCGAGGTCGATCAGGAACATCTTGCCCGGCTGCAGGCGCCACTTCTTGACGATCCGGTTCTCCGGGATCGGCAGCACGCCGGATTCAGAGGCCATCACGACGAGGTCGTCGTTGGTGACGATGTAGCGCGCCGGGCGCAGGCCGTTGCGGTCGAGCGTGGCGCCGATCTGCTTGCCGTCGGTGAAGACCATCGCGGCCGGGCCGTCCCAGGGCTCCATCATCGACGCGTGGTACTCGTAGAACGCGCGCCGGCGCGGGTCCATCATCTCGTGCTGTTCCCAGGCCTCGGGGATCATCATCATCGCGGCCTGGGCGAGCGGGTAGCCGCTCATCGTCAGCAACTCGAGTGCGTTGTCGAAGGTGGCGGTGTCCGATTGCCCCTCGAAGCTGATCGGGTAGAGCTTCTTCAGGTCGTCACCCAGCACCGGCGACTTCATCACACCCTCACGGGCGCGCATCCAGTTGAAGTTGCCCTTGACGGTGTTGATCTCGCCGTTGTGCGCCACCATCCGGTACGGGTGCGACAGCGGCCACTCGGGGAAGGTGTTGGTCGAGAAGCGCTGGTGCACCAGCGCCAGCGCCGAGACGGCGCGCGGATCCGACAGGTCCTTGTAGTACTGGCCGACCTGGTTGGCCAGCAGCAGGCCCTTGTAGATGATCGTGCGGCAGCTCATGCTGGGCACGTAGTACTCGCGGCTGTGCGTGAGCTTGAGCGCCTGGATCGCCGCCGAAGCCGTCTTGCGGATCACGTAGAGCTTGCGCTCAAGTGCATCGGGCACGATCACGTCGGCCCCGCGGCCGATGAAGACTTGGCGGATCACCGGCTCGGTCAGCCGCACGGCGGGCGACATCGGCATGTCCTTGTCGACCGGCACGTCGCGCCAGCCCAGCAGCACCTGGCCTTCGGCCTTGATCGCGCGCTCGAGCTCCTGCTCGCAGGCCAGGCGGGAGGCATGCTCCTTGGGCAGGAAGATCATGCCGACGCCATATTCGCCCGGCGGCGGCAGCGTCACGCCCTGGGCCGCCATCTCGGCGCGGAAGAAGTCGTCGGGAATCTGGATCAGGATGCCCGCCCCGTCACCCATCAGCTTGTCGGCGCCGACCGCACCGCGGTGATCGAGGTTCTCGAGGATCTTCAGGCCCTGGGCAATGATGCCGTGCGCCTTCTGGCCCTTGATGTGGGCGACGAAGCCGACGCCGCAGGCGTCGCGCTCGTTCGTCGCGCTGTACAGACCGTCGCGAGCAAGCAGTCGGGCCTCTTCGACCGTGGCGCCGAACGCGGCGACAGGCAGTTCAAGAGCGGAAGGGACAGGCAGGGATTCCGGCGTGGCCGTAGACATGGCAACGCTCCTCGACGTTGACTAGGGGAAACGCGAGGTTAAGAGAAAGCGTCTGGTCGAACAAGCGCTTTTAAATGGGGTCAGTGACGATTTCTTAATTTCCGACGAAATTGAGTTGAATTAATGGGGACATAGTCAGGACGAGGTTTCGGCCATCTTGCGGGGCCGCCCTCGCGGTCGCGGGCTCAGCGACCGGGCCGTCTGGCGCTCCAGCTCGGCCACAAACGCGGCGTCGCCCAAGGGTCGCCCACTTCTCAAAGCCGCCGCCATCCGCTCCTTGTCGTTTGCGCTCACTCCTTGTTCAACCCATGCGCGGTACGCGGCCTCCCGCTCGAATGGCGTGTTGCCCAGCGTCCAGTAGGCCGATGGTTCGGTGATCAGGGGGTCCCGCAATGCGCCCAGATGGTGCCGCAGGCTCGACCAGGCCGGTTCGAACAAGTCGGAGGCGAGACCTGCACGCTGCGGGTTCAGCTCGATGAAGCGCATGCAGCGCAACACGTCGGTGGGGCCGCCGACCACATGGGCGCGGTAACGCCCTTCCCACAGCGTGCCGCTGCGCTGATGACGTGCATTGAAGCCGCCGACATACCGCCGGCCCAGGCTCTGCATCGCCCGGCCCACCGATTCCGGCGCGCCGGGCGTGACCAGCAGGTGAACGTGATCCGGCATAAGCACGTAGGCATGCAATGCCAGCGGGTGCTCACGCAGAATGTTGCCGAGGTGGGCCAGAAGGGTCTGGCGGTCGTGATCGTCGGCAAAGATGGGCTGACGGTTGTTGCCCCGGATCAGCAGATGATGGGGATAGCCGGGAATGGTCAGGCGAGCTTGGCGAGCCATGGCAGGCAGTCTAGCCCTTAATTCGACACTGACCCCTTTATCTTCGACTGGCGAGTCTCATTCCGGAAACAATCGGGTGCCGGTCAGCCGAAGGTGCTCGCGAATGGCGAAGCGATCCGTCATGCCGGCGATGTAGTCCGCCAGCGAGCGCATCGGGTCGTCCGAGCGGCCGTAATCGTCCGGCAGTTCTCCGGGTTGGTCGCGGTAGATCGAGAACAGGTCCGCGACGATACGCCGGGCGGCATCGGTCGTGGCCATGACGCGTGGATGGCGGTAGAGCGCGCGGTAGAGGAAGCGCTTCATCTCCGCGCTGGCTCGCTTCATGTCGCTGCTGAACCCCACCAAGGGTGGCAGTGCACGCGCCGCGTCGACGCTGGCGGGATCTTCGCGCAGCAGCCGCTGCCGCGTGGTGTCGATCACGTCATAGACCTGGGCCGACAGCATGCGCCGGATGATCTCGGCCAGCAGGCGCCGGTCGCCGCGCTCCGCCAAGTCCGGGTGTGCCACCAGCGTCTCGGCATGGAAACGCTCGAAGAGGTCCACCTCGCGCAGCATGGCCAGGCTCAGCAAGCCGGACCGCACGCCGTCGTCGATGTCGTGTGCGTTGTAGGCGATCTCGTCGGCCAGATTGGTGAGCTGGGCCTCCAGGCTGGGCTGCTGCCCCAGCACGAAGCGCTGGCCCACGCCGCCCGGTTCGCGCCGTTCCCACTGTTGCGCCAGCGGCAGGGGGCAGCGCTTCAGAATGCCCTCCCGCGTCTCGAAACACAGGTTCAGACCGTCCCAATCGGGGTAGCGTTGTTCGAGCCGGTCAACCACCCGCAGGCTTTGAAGGTTGTGCTCGAAGCCGCCGCAATGCGCCATGCAGGCGTCGAGCGCGTCCTGGCCAGCATGGCCGAACGGGGTGTGGCCGAGGTCATGCGCCAGCGCGATCGCTTCGACCAGGTCCTCGTTCAGGCCCAGGCTGTGGGCCATCGAGCGCCCGAGTTGCGCCACTTCCAGCGAATGGGTCAACCGCGTACGGAAGAGGTCGCCCTCATGATTCAGGAACACCTGGGTCTTGTAGACCAGCCGTCGAAATGCGCTGCAGTGAACGATGCGGTCACGGTCGCGCTGGAAATCGGTCCGTGTCGGCGCCGCGGGCTCGGGGCAGCGCCGGCCACGGGTGGCTGCCGCGTGGCAGGCCCAGGCTGCCAGCCCGGCATCGCGCGACGCGGGCTCGAAGGCGGCCGCGCGTTGCTCCACTGGGCCCGCCCCGTCCATCAACCGCAGTGCGCGTCGATGCAGGCGGCCACGACGTCATCGGGCGCCGGTCGAACCACCGCGCGGCCGAGACCCTCGATCAGCACGAAGCGGATGTCTCCCGCCTCGGCCTTCTTGTCGACGCGCATGTGGTGGAGGTATTCCGCCGCACCAAGCGTCGGCCCCCGGGTGGGCAGGCCCGCCCGCGCGATCAGCGCGCTCAACCGCGCACACAGCCCAGGAGTGCCCAGGCCCAGGCGCTCCGACAGGTCGGCCGCCATCACCATGCCGGCGGCGACGGCCTCACCATGCAGCCAGACACCGAATCCCAGCCCTGCTTCAATCGCATGGCCGAAGGTGTGGCCGAAATTGAGGATGGCGCGCAGCCCGCCTTCGCGCTCGTCGGCGCCAACCACGCCGGCCTTGATCTCGCAGGAACGCTGGATGGCGTGGCGCAGCAGCGCCGGCTCACGGCGGCGCAGGCCGTCCATGTGCTCCTCGAGCCAGCCGAGGAATCCGGCATCGGCGATCGGCCCGTACTTGATCACCTCGGCCAGGCCGGCACTCAGTTCGCGATCAGGCAGGGTCGCGAGGGTATCGAGGTCGCAGATGACACGCACCGGCTGGTAGAACGCGCCGATCATGTTCTTGCCGAGCGGGTGGTTGACGGCGGTCTTGCCTCCCACCGACGAATCGACCTGGGCCAGCAAGGTGGTCGGCACCTGAACGAACGGCACGCCGCGCATGTAGCAAGCGGCCGCGAACCCCGTCATGTCGCCCACCACACCCCCTCCGAGCGCGAACAACACCGTCTTGCGGTCACAGCCCTTTTCCAGCAAGGCGTCGAAGATGCGATTCATCGTCGCCCAGTCCTTGAAGGCCTCGCCATCGGGCAGGCTCAGGACGTGCACCTCGCGGTAGTGCGGCGCGAGTCGGGTGCTCAATGACGGCGCGTACAGCGGGCCGACGGCGTCGTTGGTCACGATCAGCGCGTGCCGAGCCGCGGGCAGCCCGGCCCAAGCTTCGTCGCCGGACAGCAAGCCGGTGCCGATCAGGATGTGGTACGAGCGCTCCCCAAGCGCGACGGGCACGCGCACGGCCGGTGCGCCCATGGCAGGGGTCAGGATCGCAGTGGTCATGACCGGGCAGTTTAAGCGCCGCCGCCCGACGAGGGTGCCGGCATCCCGCGAGCGGCTGGCCACCCGGCCCCGACTTGACCGGTCTCAGCGGCTCAGGCCGGCGAGTTCCAGTTGCATGCTCAACAGGTTGACCAGCGTGGGCACCGAAGTGCGGCCGGTATCGATCACGAAGTCGGCAACCTCGCGGTACAAGGGGTCACGCTGACGAAACAGGTCTCGCAAGCGGCGCAGTGGGTCGCCCACCTGCAGCAGTGGCCGATGGGTGTCGTGCCGCAATCGCCGCGACAGGTCCTCCGGGGTGGCCCGCAAATAGACGACGTGGTTGCCCGGCCGCTTCATCGCCGCCCGGTTCGCCTCACGCAGGACCGCGCCACCGCCGGTCGCGAGCACCGAACGCCCGGGCGCTGAAAGACGCTCGATCGCGCGCTGCTCGATGTCGCGAAAGCGCTCCTCGCCCTCGCGCTCGAAGAACACCCGGATCGATCCGCCGATCTCGTGCTCGATCTCGGCGTCCGAATCAACGAACGACCACCCAAGCTGCCGCGCCAGCTGTCGCCCGGCAGTGGACTTGCCACAGCCGGGCATGCCGACGAGGATGATGGTCA
>NZ_DATFAN010000043.1:0-10514 GCF_035254525.1 Ideonella sp.
ATCCGGCCGGCGGCGCAGCAGGTCGGCCGGCAGGCCGACGGCCAGGCGCTGCAGCGCCGCCTCGGCCTGCGGCACACCCGCGTCCGGCATGGCTGCCGCCGCGGGCCGCCACTGGGCCGGCGACTGGCCGGTCAGCAGCGCGATCTGGTGCTCGTACTGGGCGATCTCGGCGGCCAGGCTGGGCAGGCTCGCCCGGGTCTGCTCGGTCGCCAGGCGCGACTGCTCGACATCGAGCGAACTGGCCAGGCCCGCCTGGGCCTTCCACTGTGCCAGCTCCAGTGTCTGTTCGAGGCTGGCCAGGCTCTCGCGCGTGATGCGCTCGCGCGCCTGCCCACCGCGCCATTGCACGTAGGCCAGCCCGAGCTCGGCGGCCAGCGTCATGCGGGTCGTGGCCAGGTCGGCCTGGGCGGCCTGCAGGTCGGCGCTGGCGGCGCTCAGGCCGGCCGCCTGGGCGCCGCTGAGATCGGGTTCCCAGCTGGCACTGAAGCCGAGCTTGTAGAGGTTGCTGGCGCTGGTGCGGCTGGCGCTGCGGCTGGCGCCGGCGGATACGCCCACGCTCGGGAAGAGGCCGGCCTCGGCTGCGGCGCGGGCCGCCTGGGCCTGGCGCAGGCTGGCCTGGGCGGCTTGCAGGTCGCGGTTGGCGGCCAACGCCTGCGCCATCAGCCGGTCGAGGCCGGTGTCGCCGAATTGCCGCCACCAGTGGGCGAGCATGGCCTCGTCGGGCGCTGCCGTACCGGCGGGGGCCGCGTCGGCGCGGGCCCAGCCGGCCAGTGCGTCGTCGGCGAGGCCGGGCCGGGTTTCGGGGACGGTTGTCGGTGCGGCGCAACCGGCCAGCAGCAGCGCGAGAACGAGGGCGGTGAGGGGGCCGGGTGGGCGCGCCGGTGGTCGGCTTGTTGTGAGGGGCATGACACGAGGTGGCGAGTTGACGGCCACTGGCGTGATGCTGCCCCGGACGCGCGAGTTGCTGGCGTCGCTTTTGTAAAGTATTTCGAGAAGTAATTGAGCGCGGTCAAGAAACCGGCCGCGCCCTTTTCCGACGCCCGACTTACTGGTCGACGAAGGCGCGCTCGATGACGTAGTCGCCCGGCGTGCTGGTGTTGCCTTCCTTCAGGCCACGGGCTTCCATCATGGTCTTCAGGTCGCGCAGCATCGCGGGGCTGCCGCAGATCATGACGCGGTCTTCAGCCGCGTTCAGCGGCGGCAGGCGCAGGTCACGGGCGAGCTGGCCGTTCTCGATCACGGTGGTCACCCGGCCCTGGTGCTTGTAGGGCTCGCGCGTGACGGTCGGGTAGTACAGCAGCTGGCGCGTGACCATCTCGCCGAGGAACTCGTGCGCCGGCAGGTCGCGCGTGAGGTAGTCGTGGTAGGCCAGCTCCTTCACCTCGCGCACGCCGTGCACGAGGATGACCTGCTCGAACTTCTCGTAGGTCTCGGGGTCGCGCACGATGCTCATGAAGGGCGCCATGCCGGTGCCGGTGGACAGCAGGTACAGCCGCTTGCCCGGAGTGAGGTAGTCGATCAGCAGCGTGCCGGTGGGCTTGCGGCCGACGATGACCGAATCGCCGACCTGGATGTGCTGCAGCCGCGAGGTCAGCGGGCCGTCGGGCACCTTGATGCTGAGGAACTCGAGGTGCTCTTCGTAGTTCGCGCTGACGATCGAATACGCGCGCAGCAGCGGCTTGCCTTCGACGCGCAGGCCGATCATCGTGAAGTGGCCGTTCGAGAAGCGCAGCGAGCTGTCGCGGGTGGTGGTGAAGCTGAAAAGGCGGTCGGTCCAGTGGTGCACGCTCAACACGCGTTCTTCATTGAAGGCACTCATGTTTCTTTTCTCGATTCGTGGGATGGGGCGGCATGGGTGAACCCGTTATTGTCGCCGAGCCGCCCGCGGCCCTGCTGCGGTGCAGCAACACCGTTCCTTGACCGACCTTAAGGTAAATGGAGACGCGCATGAATCCATCCCGCGCTGCCTGGCTGTCCAGCACCCTGGCGACATGCCTGGTGGGTACCGCGAGCGCCGGCCCGCTGGTCTGGGCCTCGATGGGCGAGGACGCCTACCGCCTGCTGCGCCGCGCGGGCGCACAGATGGAGCAGGTCGAACCGCACGCGCTGCCGAGCGAAACCATCTACCTGATGCGGGTCGACGAAGACGCGCTGCCGCGCCTGTCGCGCGATGTGCACGAGCAACTTCACCGCTGTGGCGGCTACATCGTGCACGCCTCGCGCGCCGAAGGCCGGCAGACACTGGCGCGCTTCAAGTCGGGCGTGGGGCCGCAAGGCAAGGTCAGCTATGCGATCGACGACGCGGCCGAGGTCAACGCGCTGCTGCCGCAGCTGCAGGAGAGCCAGGTGCGCTCGTCCATCGTGCAGCTGTCGACCGCCTACAAGAACCGCTACTACACGACGACCGGGGGCGTGAATGCGAGCGACGACCTGGCGCAGAGCTGGAAGCAGCTCGCGGCCGGCCGCACCGACGTGACGGTCAAGCAGTTCACCCACCCGAGCTGGCCGCAGAAATCGGTGATCCTGACGATCAAGGGCACGACGCGGCCGAAGCAGATCGTCGTGATCGGCGGCCACCTCGACTCGACCGTGGGCTTCACCAACGAGAACAGCATCGCCCCGGGCGCGGATGACGATGCCTCCGGCGTGGCCAGCCTGCAGGAGGTCGTGCGGGTGCTGCTGACGAGCGGCTACCAGCCGCGGCGCACCTTGCAGTTCATCGCCTACGCGGCGGAAGAGGTGGGCCTGCGCGGCTCGGCCGCCATCGCGGCCGATTACAGGGCCAAGGGCAAGAAGGTGGTCGGCGCGCTGCAGCTGGACATGACCAACTACCAGGGCGGCACGAACGACATCACGATGATCACCGACTACACCAACGCCGCGCAGAACCAGTTCGTGCGCGACCTGGCCGCCTACTACCTGCCGACGCTGGTGGTCAAGAACGATGCCTGCGGCTATGCCTGCTCCGACCACGCGAGCTGGACCAGCAACGGCTACGTGGCCTCGTTCCCGTTCGAGGCGCCGATGAGCCAGTACAACCCGTACATTCACACCTCGCAGGACACGATCGACAAATCCGGCAACACGGCGGATCACGCGATCAAGTTCAGCCGCCTGGCGCTGGCCTACGCGATCGAGCTGGGCAGTGACGGGCCGGCGCCGGTGGCGCCGCGCAAGTAGCCGCCGGCTGGCTCAGGGGGCGCGCTCGGCCGCTCGCAGGTTGGCGCCCGCGGAGGCCTTCAGCGTACCGAGCCAGCCGGCCAGGCGCGTCTTCAAGTCCGTCGGCGCGGTGGTGTAGATGTTGGTGAGCTGGTACGGGTCGACCGTGTTGTCGTAGAGCTCGAACTCGCCCGTCTCGTATTCGACGTAGGAGTGGCCATCGGCGGTGCGCAACCCCGAGAACGGAGCGATGGCGGGTGGCCGGTTCGCCTGGAACGGGTCGTCGGGCTCCAGCGTGCCGCTATTCGGTGTGGTCAGGCTCTGGTCGCCTGCGACATTCTTGTGCTCGAGCAGCAGCGCCTCACGCCAATCGGCCGGCGATTGGCCTCGAAGCAGGGGCATCAGCGAGCGTCCGTCGACGAAGCCGGGCGCGGCGATGCCGGCGATTTCCGCGAAGGTCGGGGCGTAGTCGACATTGGCCGTCATCAGGTTGACGGCGGTGTTGGCTGCCACACCGGGCCCGCGCACCAGCAGCGGCACGTGAAGGTCCTCCTCGAATGCGGTCATCTTGCCGGAGTCCAGGCGATGCAGGCCCTGGTGGTAACCGTTGTCCGAGGCGAAGACGACGTAGGTGTTGGCGAGCTGCCCCGTGGCCTGCAGCGCGCCGACGACGTTCTCGACCAGGTCATCGACCGCCTGCAGTGACTGCAGGCGCTTGCGGTACAGGTCGTCCATGTCGGCGATCTCGGTGTCGGTCAGCAGCGGGCGGATCTGAATCCACTCGGGCTTGTCGCTGACGTCGGCTTCGTTGAACGACCCGGTGCGTGGCACCTGCACGCCGGGGAACGCGTCGGCGTGACGCGGCGCCGGGATGGCCGGGGCGTGCGGCGCGTAGGTGGCGATGTAGGCGAAGAAGGGCTGGTCGGGGTATTGATCGACCGAGCGGTGGATGAAATCGGCCGCCTTGGCCGACAGCACGTCGGTCAGGTAGTCGGCCTCGGTCTCGCCATAGCTCACCGTGCTGCCGTTCTCGTTCAACGTGTAGTTGAAGTTCCGGTAGGGCAGCCCGCCGTTCGGGCTGTAGAACTCGGTCCAGCCGGGCGGGATGTAGGTCATCGACGGCGCACTGTCGGGGTAGCCGTTGAGGTACTTGCCGAACAGCGCGGTGCGGTAGCCCGCGCCGTGCAGCCAGGTGGCGATGGTCGACGATTCGAGGCCGCGCGAGTAGGTGCCGGCGAAGCCGCCGTCGGGGGCGCTGTTGCCGAAGATGCCGGTGTTGTGGGCGAACTGGCCGCGCAGCCCGGTGACCCGCGAGGGGCAGCACAAGGACAGGCTGACGTAGTGGCTGGAGAACCGCACGCCCTGGTCGGCGAGCAAGGCCTTGACCTTGGGCATCTGGGCCAGGCTGGCGAGGTCCTGGTCATCGGTCAGGATGAAGACGATGTTGGGGGCGTGTTCACCGGGCGGCGGCACGTTGCTGCCACTGTTGCCCCCCCCGCAGGCGACGTGCAACGCCAACACGATGATCGTCCCAAGTCGCAGCAACTTGCGCATGGTGTCTCCTGAAGGGTTGCCGAAGGGCCCAAAGATTCTGCCGACCCGGCGGGTCCGGGGCAACTGCGCGGTCGGGCTTTACCTTGCGAAACAGGGGGGTCAGGGCGGGCCCAGCTCGGCCTGGCGCAGCGCGGCGCCCGAAGCGTCCTTCAAGGTCGCGAGCCAGGATGCGAGGCGTTGCCTGGTGAAGGGCGGGGTGGAGTTGTAGACGTTGCGCAGCTGCGCGGGATCGCTGCCGTTGTTGTAGAGCTCGTGCTCGCCCGTTTCGTATTCGAGGTAGCTCGTTCCGTCCGCGACGCGCAGCCCGATGAAGGCGTCGATGGTGGCGCCCGCGCCGGTGATGCGGTCGAAGGGGTCGGCCGGCTCGAGCGGACTGTCAGCGCCGCGCAGTTGCTGCGAGGCGCCGGCCTTGTGCTCGAGCAGCAGGGCCTGGCGCCAGGTCGGCGGCGTCTGCCCGCGCAGAAAGGGCATCAGCGAGCGGCCGTCCACGAAGGCCGGCGCGCTGGCGCCGGCGATCTCGGCGAAGGTCGGCGCATAGTCGACGTTGGCGGTGAACTGGTCGACCGTGCGGCCGGCGGGCACGCCGGGGCCGCGCACCGTCAGCGGCACGAGGAGGTCCTCTTCGAAGCCTGTGTTCTTGCCCGAATCGAGCCGGTGCTGCCCCTGGTGGAAGCCGTTGTCGGAGGCGAAGAAGACGTAGGTGTCGGCGAGCTGGCCGGTGGACTGCAGCGTGTCGACGATGTTCTTCACCATCTCGTCGATCGCCAGCAGCGACTCGCGGCGCTTGCGATAGAGCTTGTCGATGTCCTTGATCTGGGTCGAGCTCAGCTGTGGCAGGGCGCGCAACCAGGCGGGTTTGTCGGACACGTCGCTTTCGTTGAACGAACTGGTACGAGGCGCCTTGATGTTCTTCAGCACGCCATCGTGGCGGGGCGCTGGCGTGGCCGGCGCGTGCGGCGCGTAGGGTGCGAGGTAGATGAAGAAGGGCTGGCTCGGGAAACGGGCGACCGAGTCGCGGATGAAGCTTGCCGCCTTGGCCGAGATCACGTCGGTCAGGTAGTCGGCCTCGAGGCCGCCGTAGCTGACCGTCACGCCGTTCTCGTTCATCGTGTAATTGAAGCCCTTGTAGGGCGTACCGCCGTTGGGGCTCATCCAACTCGTCCAGCCCGGCGGCACGTAGGTCGCCGACGGTGCCCCGTCGGGATAGCCATTGAGGTACTTGCCGAACAGCGCGGTGCGGTAGCCGGCGTCCTGCAGCCAGGTGGCGGCGGTGGAGCTCTCGAGCCCCCGGCTGTAGACGGTGCCGAAGCCGCCGTCGGGCAACTCGTTCTTGTAGATGCCGGTGTTGTGGGCGAACTGGCCGCGCAGGGTCGTCGTGCGAGACGGGCAGCACAGTGACAGGCTCACGTAGTGGCGGCGGAAGTTCGTGCCGCGGTCGGTGACCAGGACCTTGACCTGGCTCATCGTGGCGGCGGCCGCGTTGTCCAGGTCATCGGCCAGGATGAAGACGATGTTCGGTGACTTGGCGGCCGCCGATGCGGCCAGCGCGATACCCAGGATGCCGACGAGTACCGCCCACCACCGGCGTTGGAGACGCTTGGCCATGAACACTCCCTTGCGTGAGGTATTGGTTTGACCGTCGCAGGGACGGCGGGCCGATTCTTCGCGCGCCGGGCTGTTCGTGGCAACCTCAGGTCATGTTACGGATGTAACATTTTGAGCCATTTCGGCCAAGCGGCCGAACCCAGCTTGATCAAGGGGCGTGCAGTTCGGCCTGCCGAAGCGCCTCGCCGGAGGTCTTGTTCAGCACCGCCAACCACGAGGCCAGGCGAGTCTTCAGCTTGGTGGGGGCGCTGGCGTAGCGATTGCGCAACTGGCGCGGATCGACCAGGTTGTTGTACAGCTCGAACTCGCCCGTGGCGTACTCGACGTAGGTGCGGCCGTCGGCCGTGCGCAGGCCGGTGTAGTCACCGATCACCAGGTCGGCGGTGTCGAACGGGTCGGGCGGCTCGCGCGGCCCGGGCGGGGCCTTCAGCGGGGCGGCGACCTGGCGATGCGCGAGCAGCACGGCCTGGCGCCACTGTGCCGGTGTCTGCCCACGCAGGAAGGGCTGCAGCGACCGCCCGTCGACCCAGTCCGGCGTGGCCACGCCGGCAATGTCGGCGAAGGTGGGGGCGTAGTCGACGTTGGCGGTGAAGGCGTCGACGGTGGCGCCGGCCGGCACGCCGGGGCCGCGCACGCTCATCGGCACGAGCAGGTCTTCCTCGTAAGCCGTCATCTTGCCGGAGGGCAGCCGGTGCTGGCCCTGGTGGAAGCCGTTGTCGGAGGCGAAGAAGACGTAGGTGTTGGCCAGCTGGCCGGTGGCCTGCAAGGTATCGATCACGCCTTTGACCAACTCGTCCACCGCCAGCAGCGACTGGCGCCGCTTGCGGTACTTGGCGTCGATGTCGGCGATCTGCGTCTCGGTCAGCAGGGGTGTGTTGCGCAGCCAACCCGGCTTGTCGCTCATGTCGGCTTCGTTGAACGAACTGGGGCGAGGCGCCATGATGCCCGGCAAGGCCGTCGCATGACGCGGCGCGGGCGTCGCGGGCAGGTGCGGCGCATAGGTCGCGACATAGGCGAAGAAGGGCTGGTCGGGGTGCTGCTCGACCGAGCGGCGAATGAAGTCGTTCGTCTTGGCCGCAATGACGTCGGTCAGGTAGTCGGCAGCGGTGTTGCCGTAGGTGACGGTGTTGCCGTTCTCGTTCAGGCTGTAGTTGAACTCGGCGTAGGGGTTGCCGCCGTTCGCGGCGTACCACTCGGTCCAGCCCGGCGGAATGTAGTTGGGCGACGGCGCTGTGTCGGGGTAGCCGTTGAGGTACTTGCCGATCAGCGCGGTGCGGTAGCCGGCGTCTTGCAGCCAGGTCGCGACCGTCGATGCCTCGAGGCCCTTGGCATACGTGCCCTCGAAGCCGCCGTCGGGCGCATCGTTGCTCATGATGGTGCTGTTGTGCGCGAACTGGCCGCGCAACGTCGTCACGCGGGAGGGGCAGCACAGCGACACGTTGACGTAGTGGTGGCGAAAGGCCGTGCCGGTCTTCGTGATCAAGGCCTTGACCTGGGTCATCTTCGCGGCGGCGGCGCTGTCCAGGTCGTCCGTCAGGATGAAGACGATGTTGGCCGGCTTGGCCCATGCCGCACCCGTGAGGCTGACCAGCACGCACAGCCACAGCCATGCCATGCATCGAATAAAGCGTGCCATCGCGATCCCCTACGCCTTTGGTGCGGAGGATTCTGGTGGGCCGTGGCGGCGGCGCGTTGATCGCCCGCAAGCGAGCGGGGTGGCGCGCGTCAGCGTGCCGGCAATGGGGCCGGCCCCAGCCAGTCGGCCAGCACCTCGGCGGTGTGCTCGCCGAGCGCCGGCGGCGCCTGGCGGTAGGCGATCGGTGTCGCCGACAGGCGGATCGGGTTGGCCACCAGCGGCACGGGGCCGAACGCGGGGTGGGTCAGTTCGATCTTCATGCCGCGCGCCTGCACCTGCGGGTCGGCGAAGACCTGGTCGACCCGGTTGATCGGGCCGCAGGGCACGGCCTCGGCCTCGAGTGCGGCGACCCATTCAGCGGTGGTCTTCATCACCGTGGTCTGCCGCAGCAGCGGGATCAGCACACTGCGGTTCGCCACGCGCGCCGGGTTGGTCGCAAAACGCTCGTCGGCGGCCCATTCGGCGTGGCCGGCGATCGCGCAGAAGCGCGCGAACTGCCCGTCGTTGCCGACCGCCAGGATCATGTCGCCGTCGGCGGTCGGGAAGTCCTGGTAGGGCACGATGTTCGGGTGGGCATTGCCCAGCCGCTTGGGCGCCACGCCGCTGGCGAGGTAGTTGGCCGCCTGGTTGGCGAGCGTGGCGACCTGCACGTCCAGCAGCGCGAGGTCGATGTGCTGGCCTTCGCCGGTGCGGTCGCGGTGGCTGAGGGCCGCGAGCACGGCGATGGTCGCGTACAGCCCGGTCATGATGTCGACCAGCGCGACGCCGACCTTCTGCGGGCCGGCGCCGTTTTCGCCGTCGGCGCGGCCGGTCAGGCTCATCAAGCCGCCCATGCCCTGGATCAGGAAGTCGTAGCCGGCACGCGGCGCGTAGGGGCCCGTCTGGCCGAAGCCGGTGATCGAGCAGTAGACCAGGCGCGGGTTGACGGCTTCGAGGCTCTCGAAGTCCAGGCCGTAGGCGGCGAGGCCGCCGACCTTGAAGTTCTCGAGCACCACGTCGGCCTTGGCCGCGAGCGCGCGCACCTGGGCTTGCCCTTCGGGCGTGGCCAGGTCGATTGCGACCGAGCGCTTGTTGCGGTTCGCGCACTGGAAGTACGCCGCCTGGCGATCGTCGTCTTCCTTCGAGGCCACCCAGGGCGGGCCCCAGGCGCGGGTGTCGTCACCGGCACCCGGGCGTTCGACCTTGACCACGTCGGCCCCCAGGTCGCCCAGGATCTGGCTCGCCCAGGGGCCTGCGAGCACCCGCGACAGGTCGAGGACTTTCAGCCCCTGGAGCGCGCCCGTGGTCATGCTCAAAATGCCGCGATGCCGGTGATGGCGCGCCCCAGGATCAGCGCGTGCACGTCGTGCGTGCCCTCGTAGGTGTTGACGACCTCCAGGTTGACCAGGTGGCGTGCGACGCCGAATTCGTCCGAGATGCCGTTGCCGCCCAGCATGTCGCGCGCCATGCGGGCGATGTCCAGGCTCTTGCCGCAGGAGTTGCGCTTCATGATCGAGGTGATCTCGACTGCCGCCGTGCCTTCGTCCTTCATGCGGCCCAGGCGCAGGCAGCCTTGCAGGCCCAGCGTGATCTCGGTCTGCATGTCGGCCAGCTTCTTCTGGATCAGCTGGTTGGCGGCCAGCGGCTTGCCGAACTGCTTGCGGTCCATCGTGTACTGCCGCGCGGTGTGCCAGCAGAACTCGGCCGCGCCCAGCGCGCCCCAGGCGATGCCGTAGCGGGCGCTGTTCAGGCACGTGAAGGGGCCCTTGAGGCCGCGCACCTCGGGGAAGGCGTTCTCCTCGGGGCAGAAGACCTCGTCCATCACGATCTCGCCGGTGATCGAGGCGCGCAGGCCGACCTTGCCGTGGATCGCGGGGGCGGAGAGGCCCTTCCAGCCCTTCTCGAGGATGAAGCCGCGGATCTGGCCGCCGTCGTCCTTGGCCCAGACGACGAACACGTCGGCGATCGGGCTGTTGGTGATCCACATCTTCGAGCCGCTCAGGCTGTAGCCGCCGGCGACCTTCTTCGCGCGGGTCACCATGCTGCCCGGGTCGGAACCGTGGTTGGGCTCGGTCAGGCCGAAGCAGCCGATCCACTCGCCGGTGGCCAGCTTGGGCAGGTACTTGCGCTTGGTGGCTTCATTGCCGAATTCGTAGATCGGCACCATCACGAGAGATGACTGCACGCTCATCATCGAGCGGTAGCCCGAGTCGATGCGTTCGACTTCGCGCGCCACCACGCCGTAGCAGACGTAGTTCAGGCCAGCGCCGCCGTACTCCTCGGGGATGGTGGGGCCCAAGAGGCCCAGCGCGCCCATCTCGCGGAAGATGGCCGTGTCGGTGGTCTGGTTGCGAAAGGCGTCGAGCACGCGCGGGGCGAGCTTCTCGCGGCAGTAGGCGGCAGCGGATTCGCGCACCATGCGCTCATCGGCGGTGAGCTGCTGGTCCAGCAGCAGCGGGTCGTCCCAGTGGAAGGATGCTTTGGGTGTCTTCATGGCGGCGGCAGTCGGTAGGTTGCGGGAGTACGGCCCAGTTTAATCGGGGAGGCGATGCCCCTATAGCCCGGCAGTTCAACTTTCATC
>NZ_DATFAN010000044.1:0-19804 GCF_035254525.1 Ideonella sp.
CTCCTGGTTCTGGAAGTCCTCGCCAATGCCTTCCTTCAGCACCGAGCCGAACTCCTTCCAGAAGCTCATGTACTTGGCCTGGTCGTCCGCCGATTCACTGTCGGCCAGGCCCTCCAGCATCGAGAGCACGCGCTTGGTCGAGCCTTCGCGGATGGCCTTCACGTCGCGGCTTTCCTGCAGCAGCTCGCGGCTGACGTTCAGCGGCAGGTCGGCCGAGTCGACCACCCCCTTGACGAAGCGCAGGTACACCGGCATCAATGCCTCGGCGTCGTCCATGATGAAGACGCGCTTGACGTAGAGCTTCACGCCGCCGCGCTTGTCGCGGTTCCACAGGTCGAACGGCGCCTTGGCCGGGATGTAGAGCAGCTGCGTGTACTCGCTGCGGCCCTCGACACGGTTGTGCGTGTAGGCCAGCGGAGCGTTCGAGTCGTAGCTGAGCTGCTTGTAGAACTCCTGGTACTCGGCGTCGGTCACGTCGCTCTTGGCCCGCGCCCACAGCGCCGCCGCCTTGTTGACGGTCTCCCACTCGTCCTTGGCGACGGTCTTGCCTGCCTCCTGGTCCCACTCCTCCTTGCGCATCAGGATGGGCAGCGAGATGTGGTCGGAGTATTTCGAGATGATCGAGCGCAGCTTCCAGGCGGCGAGGAACTCGGCCTCCTCGTCGCGCAGGTGCAGGATCACATCGGTGCCGCGCGCGGGGCGGTCGATCGTCTCCAGATCGTATTCGCCGGTGCCTTCGGAGCTCCAGCGAACGCCCTCGTTGGTCGGCAGCCCGGCGCGGCGCGTTTCGACCGTGATGCGATCGGCGACGATGAAGCCCGAGTAGAAGCCGACGCCGAACTGGCCGATGAGCGCGGCGTCCTTCTTCTGCTCGCCTTCGAGCTTGGCCATGAACTCGCGCGTGCCGCTCTTGGCGATCGTGCCGAGGTTGGCCGCGGCCTCCTCGGCGCTCATGCCGACGCCGTTGTCGCGGATGGTGATGGTCTTCGCCTCGGCATCGAGGATCACGCGGATCTCGAGCTGGGGCGCATCCTCGAACAGCGCGGGCTTGTCGAGCGCCTCGAAACGCAGCTTGTCGCACGCGTCCGAGGCGTTGGAGACCAGCTCACGCAGGAAGATCTCCTTGTTCGAGTACAGCGAGTGGGTGACGAGGTGCAGGATCTGCTTGACTTCGGCCTGGAAGGCGTGGGTGTGCTTGCTCATGGTGGATGACTGAGATTCGCTTGCTTCGGGACCAATTGGCGGAGGCTGACGGGCGCGCCGCGACGATGCGCGCTGGCGCGGCAACTGGGGCCGCGCGCCGGGTTTTCAAGCCCCGCCGGGGCCGGGAGTTTAGGGCTTGAGGGCTTCGACGCGCTGGGCGATCTCGGCCAGGCGTTCCTGTGCCTTGACGCCGGCCGGGCTGGTCGGCGGCATCTGCGCGGCCAGGTCGAGCAGCAACTCGGTGATCAGCCCGAGCTGCTGGCCATAGGACGCCACTTCGGTGAGTACGCGCTTTTCGACGTCGCGGTTGCCCGCCGATGAGGTGATCGCATCGAGGACGACATTCGGCTCGATGCGTTGCGCCACGTCGCCGCTCCACGGAAAGTGGAATTGCGGTGCCCAGAACCAGACCGATGGAACCATGACTGACCTCCCGTTGATTACCAGAATTTCCACCAGGGCCCGGGTGGTGCCTGCTCGGGCATCGGCCCGTGGCGCAGTTCGTCCCACCCGCCCTCGCCGCCCGCGCCGCCCTCGTCGTGCTTGAAGCCGACCAGGCGCTGCGCGAGCTTCAGCGGCACCTCGAAAACGTGGTCCACCGGCTTGCCTGCCGCGGCCGCCGCCAGTTGCCGGTGTTCGGCTGCGATGCCGGCATAGGCGGCCGGCAGGCGGCCTTCGGCCACCAGGTGGTCACGGCCGAGCCGTGCGTCGTGGACGACACGCCATTGCCGCTCGCCGCTGCGCCACAACTCGGCGCTGGAGACCATCACATGCTCCTCGACCCGGCAGGCCAGCACCTCGGCCGCGCCGTCCGACAGCAGGGCCAGCATGTCTTCGCCGACCCAGGGGTGCTCGGCCTCGTTGATCACGACCGCGAACCAGCCGGTGCTGAGCCGGCACGCGGCCAGCCGGGCGGTGCCGAATTCGAGTTGGCGCCCGGTCGGCGCGGCATCGAGCTCGGCCAGCACCTGCTCGGGCACCTTGCCGCGCACGGCGAGCCAGCCGATCGCGTAACCCATCGCCGGCGCCCTTCAGCCCGCGCGGCCGCGCGCGGCCTCGATCCGGGCCCGCAGGGCCTCGCGCCGCGCCAGGCTCTCGGCCGGCCAGTGCTGCTCACGCTCGTAATACTCGGGCACCGCCGGCGCTCCGGGCGGCAGCAGCACCCAAGGCTGTTTCGAGGCAGTGAAGATGTGGATGTCGGGCGGCAGCCGGTCCGGGTCGTCCAGCGTGCCGACGCGCACGAACGCGACCGCCGGGCCAGCCCCGGCATAGTGGCTCCACAGCGCGACCCAGCACTGCGGGCAGCGCACGATCTGCTGGCCGGCGCCGCTGGCGCTGGGCGTGTGCACGGTCGTCGGCGTACCGGCGAGCAGGGTCAACCGATCGGATTCGATCATCGCGTTCAAGGCGAACGCCGTGCCGGTCTCGCGCTGGCACCAGCGGCAATGGCAGCAGTGCACGAACAGCGGCCGCGTCTGCATGCGGTAGCGCACGCTCCGGCAATCGCAGCCGCCGTCGAGGGGGAAGCCGTCACTCTCGTTCTCGTTCATGGTTGCTCCTGCCAATGCCACAGGTCGCCGTCGCGCCGGGCACGGCCGTCGGCAGCGAGCTTGATCAGGTGAGCCGTCAGCGACCGCGCCGCGATGCCGTGGCGCGCACTCGGCACGTCGCCGTACACCGTCGGCACCAGGGCCTCGGCGCTGGCCGCGCCAGCGGCCCGCAGCGCCGCGGCCACCTTGGCCTCGCGCCCCAGGCGATGCGCGATCAGCTTGCGCACCTCCGCCTGCGGCTCGGCCATCAGGAAGCCGTGGCCCGGCGCGAACCAGCGCAGGCCGTCGAGCGCCAGCAGCTTGTCCAACGACGCGAGGTAGGTCGCCATGTCGCCGTCGGGCGGGTTGATCACCACGGTCGAGCCCTGCATCACGTGGTCGCCGGTGAACAGCAGCCCCTCTTCCTCCAGCAGCCAGCAGACGTGGTTCGAGGCGTGGCCCGGTGTGGCCACCGCGCGCAGCGTGGCACCGGCGCCGAGCACGATGCGCTCGCCGTCGATGGGCATGTGACGCGGCGCGAAAGCCGTGTCCTGCCACTCGCCATGGTCGGCGACGCGGCCGATGACCGGTGCGCCGGTCAGCTCGGCCAGCCGGCGGGCGCCGGGTGAATGGTCCTTGTGGGTGTGGGTCGTGACGATGCGCACGATGCGCCCCGGCGCGGCGGCACCCAGCACGGCCTGCAGGTGGGCCTCGGTATGGGCGTCGTCGGGGCCCGGGTCGATCACCGTGACCTCGGCGCCGCCCGGGGCGCGCACCAGGTAGGTGTTGGTGCCCGGGCCGGTCATCACCGAGCCGTTGGCGCAGGTGATACGCGTGACACGCTCGGACAGCCTCACCGGCGCCAGCGGCGGCAGCTCGAAGCAGACCGTGCCGCGGCCCTCGGGGTCGAGCCGGCCGATCTCGGCGTAGGCCCATTCGCCCGGCAGCACCGGGCGCACGCGGCCGGCGGCGTCGCGGCCCAGGCGCGGCATCATGCGCGGTGGGTGGCGGCGGGCGTGGGCCTCGGCCAGCACCTCGGCCACACTCGCGAAGCGGGCCAGGTCCTTCAGCGTTTCGCGGGTGACGGGCAGCAGCTTCATGGTGCCCCCTGGCGGCTGCGCTGCAGCCGCGGCCCCCCGAGGGGGTGAGTCGGCTTGGGAGCGGCCCGGCGCCGACTCGCCACGCTCGCTTTCCAGCGCCTGCGCGGGCGTCAGCCAGGCCAGCTCCAGCGCCTCGCCGGCGTCGACCACGGCCTGCTGCCCGTGCGGCGCCCGGGCGACGAAGAAACGGGTGTCGAAGCGCTTGGGCAGCCCGGGCGGCGTCAGCCAGTGGCTGTGGTAGGCCAAGGCACCGGCGTCGAGCCGCAGCCCGTGGCGCGCGCACAGCGCGGCGAAATCGGCCCCGGTGCGCACCAGTTCGCGCTCGTGCAGGGCCGCCTCCACGTCGCCATCGGCCGCGTAGAGCAAGCCGACTTCCTCGAAGCATTCGCGCAGCGCCGCCACGGTGTAGGCGAGCGCCCCGTGCGGCAACCCGAGGCGATCGTTGGCGGCGACTTCGCTGTCGCCGTGGCAGCGTTCGCCGAGCGCGGCATCCTCCTCGTCGAGCACGCCGCCGGGAAAGACCCACACGCCGCTGCGCATGTCGCCCTCTCGTTCGGCGCGGCGCAGCAGCAGCACCTCGGGCGCACCGCTGGCGCCATCGCGCAACACGATCACGCTGGCGGCACGGCGGGCGCCTTGCGCGTCGCGATCGATCGTCAGCGCGGCGGAGGCGGCAGGGGCGAGTTCACTCATTCCGGCATTGTCTGCCGCGCGCTGCCGGCCGCCAGCAGCGTGGCGATGTCGGCCTCGCTGTAGCCCGCCTCGGCGAGCAGCTCGCGGGTGTGCTGGCCCACCACCGGGGCCGGGCGCGGCGCGCCGGGCCGGCTGCGGCCGAATCGCGGCACCGGCGCCGGCTGCATCACGCCGTCGACCTCGACGAAGGACTGGCGCTGCTGCGCCTGCGGGTGCGCCGCCGCCTCGGCCAGCGTGAGCACCGGCGTCGCACAGGCATCGCAGCCCTGCAGCCGGGCCGTCCAATCGTCGCGCGTGCGGCTGCGCAGGATGCCCTCGAGCCGCTCGCGCATCTCGGGCCAGAGCCGGCGGTCGTACTGGCGCTCGACGAAACGGGCCTCCAGCCCGACACGCCCGGCGAACTCGGCGAAGAACTTGGGCTCGAGCGCCCCGACCGCGAACCACTGGCCGTCGGCGGTCTCGTAGGTGGCATAGAACGGCGCGCCGCCATCGAGCAGGTTGGCCTCGCGCCGGCCGGCATCCCACAGGCCGCCGGCGGCCAGGCCGTGGAACATCGCCAGCAGCGAGCCGACGCCATCGACCATCGCGGCATCGACGACCTGGCCGCGGCCCGAGCGCTGGCGCTCGAACAAGGCGGCCATCACGCCGAAGGCCAGGTACAGCGCGCCGCCGCCGTAGTCGCCCACCAGATTCAACGGCGGCACCGGGCCGCCGGCGGCGGTGCCGATCGCGTGCAGCGCACCGCTCAGCGCGATGTAGTTGATGTCGTGCCCGGCCTGGTGCGCCAGCGGCCCGGTCTGGCCGTAGCCGGTCATGCGGCCGTAGACCAGGCCCGGGTGGCGGGCATGGCAGTCCTCGGGGCCCAGGCCCAGGCGCTCGGCGACGCCGGGGCGCCAGCCCTCGATCAGCACGTCGGCCGAGGCGATCAGCCGCTGTGCGGCTTCGCGGCCGGCGTCGCTCTTCAGGTCGAGCGCGATCGAGCGGCGGCTGCGGCCGGGCACATCGAAACGCGGCTCGACCGGCACGCCCAGGCCGCTGGGCTCCAGCCGGTCGATGCGCACAACCTCGGCGCCCAGATCGGCCAGCAGCATCGCGCACATCGGCCCGGGCCCTATGCTCGCCAGTTCAACCACCCGCAGCCCATGCAAAGGACCCATCTGCTCACGCGCCTCGTCGTCTTGGGGAAGCTGCGAAGGCTAGCATCGCCCCGGTGAGTCGACCCTCCCCTGTTTTGCGCATCGAACCGCTGGGCCAGGACGTGGCGATCGCGCCCGGCCAGAGCCTGCTGGAAGCGGCGCTGGCCGCCGGCATCCGCCTGCCGCGCTCATGCCGCAACGGCAGCTGCCGCGCCTGCCGCTGCCGGCTGCTGGCCGGCGCGGTGAGCTACCGCATCGAATGGCCGGGGCTGCTGGCCGAGGAAAAGGCCGAAGGCTGGATCCTGCCCTGCGTCGCCCTGGCCGACACCGACGTGGTCATCGATGCGCCTTGGGCCACGAAGGCATAGCATCGCATCCAGCAGCCTTCCGGAGGGATAAGAAATGTTCAAGGCGCTGATGCTGACGCAGCAGGACAAGGCCACCCATGCGGCGTTCGCCGAGCTCGACGAGACCCAGTTGCCGCCCGGCGACGTGCGGGTGCGCATCGAATACTCGAGCCTGAACTACAAGGACGCGCTGGCCGTGACCGGGCGCGGGGCGATCGTGCGCAACTGGCCGATGGTGCCCGGCATCGACCTGGCCGGCGTCGTCGAGGCGAGCACCGACCCCGCGTGGCAGCCGGGCGACCGGGTGGTCGTCAACGGCTGGGGCCTGGGCGAGACAGCCTGGGGCGGGCTGGCGCAGAAGGCGAGCCTGAAGTCGGGCTGGCTGCTGCGCCTGCCCGACGGCTTCACGACCCGCCTGGCGATGGCGATCGCCACCGCCGGCTACACCGCGGCGCTGTGCGTGATGGCGCTGCAGAAGCATGGCCTCACGCCGGACGACGGCGAGGTGCTGGTCACCGGCGCGGCCGGCGGTGTCGGCTCGGTCGCGGTGGCGCTGCTCGCGGGCCTGGGCTTCAGCGTCACGGCATCGACCGGGCGGCCGCAGGAGGCCGAGTACCTGAAGGTGATGGGTGCGGCCCACATCGTCGACCGAAGCGCCCTGGCCACCCCCGGCAAGCCGCTGCAAAGCGAGCGCTGGGCCGGCGTGATCGATTCGGTCGGCAGCCAGACGCTGGCCAATGCGCTGGCGCAGACCAAGTGGAACGGCGCAGTCGCTGCCTGCGGCCTGGCCGGCGGCGGCGACCTGCCGGCGACCGTGATGCCCTTCATCCTGCGCGGCGTCACGCTGTACGGCATCAACTGCGTGTTCCAGCCGAACGCGGTGCGCGAGAAGGCCTGGGCGCTGCTGGCTGAGCACGTCAAGCCGGACCAGCTCGCCCAGATGACGCACGAGGTGGCCTTGAGCGACATCGTGCAGGCCAGCAACGACCTGCTGGCCGGCCGCATCCGAGGCCGGACCGTCGTCGACGTGAATCGCTAAAGAAAGCGTTCCAGCAGCCGCTTCGAATGCCGGTCCAGCGCCAGCAGGTCCGGCACCTTGAAGACGATGCCGTGGCCGCTGGTGATCAGCAGCGCGGCGCGGTTGCCGGGCAGGCGGCGGATGTCTTCCTCGCCCTTGAGCACGAGCTGGGTCGGGCCGCGGTCGGTGTCGACATCCCAGGTGCTGGGCGTCGAGAAGGTCGAGACCTGCAGCAGCCGCTTGATCTCGGGCGTGAACTCGCGGCTGGCGAGCTCCTCCTCGACCAGCGCGCGCGGCCCGGGCGGCAGCGAAGCGATGCGCGGCACCCAGGCAAGCTCGCGCCCCTCGGCGCTGACCAGCGACAGGCCCTCGTCCGGCGCGCCGATCGGGAAGGCACGCACCGGCGTGATGCCCTCGTGCACGTCACCGTCGGCCCCGATGAAAACCAGGCGGCCCAGCGCGTTGCGGCTCAGTTGAAAGTCGGTCATGGATGCCCCTGCCGTGCTCATGGCCCCACCGCCTCGTGCGCCGAGGGCTGCTGCAGGGTGCTGGCGATCAGCACCGCGTCGTGGTCGCTGCCCTCGGCCTCCGCCTTGCGGGCCTGCGCCTCGTAGAGCCGCCAGTAGGCGCCCTGCCGGGCCATCAGCTCGTCGTGCGGGCCGACCTCGACGACCACGCCACGGTCCATCACGACGAGGCGATCGGCCTTGCGCAGCGTCGACAGCCGGTGCGCGATGGCGATCGTCGTGCGGCCCTGGACGAGGTTGTCCAGCGCCTTCTGGATTTCCTTCTCGGTCTCGGTGTCGACCGCCGAGGTGGCCTCGTCGAGGATCAGCAGCCGCGGGTCGATCAGCAGCGCACGGGCGATCGAGATGCGCTGGCGCTCGCCGCCTGACAGGCCCTGGCCGCGTTCGCCGACCAGCGAGTCGTAGCCCTGCGGCAGCCGCAGGATGAACTCGTGGGCGTGCGCGGCACGCGCCGCGGCGACGATCTCGTCGCGCGTCGCGTCCGGCTTGCCGTAGGCGATGTTCTCGGCCACGGTGCCGAAGAACAGGAAGGGCTCCTGCAGCACCAGGCCGATGTGGCGGCGGTAGTCCGACACGGCAAAACGGCGAATGTCGGTGCCGTCGACCAGGATGCGGCCGTCGGTCACGTCGTAGAAGCGGCAGATCAGGTTGACCAGCGTGCTCTTGCCCGAGCCGCTGTGGCCCACCAGGCCGATCATCTCGCCCGGCCGGATCTCGAGGTTGAGCCCGCGGATCACCGAGCGGTTGCCGTAGCGAAAGCCGATGTTGTCCATCGTCACGCCGCCCTTGAGGCCCGCGATGGGCACCGGGTTGGCCGGCTCCGGCACGTTGGAGACGTGGTCGAGGATGTCGAAGATGCGCTTGGCGCCGGCCGCGGCCTTCTGGGTGACCGAGACGATCCGGCTCATCGAGTCGAGCCGGCCGTAGAAGCGGCCGATGTAGGCGATGAAGGCAGTCAGCACACCCACCGTGATCTGGCCCTTGCTGACCTGCCAGATGCCGAAGGCCCAGACGACCAGCAGGCCGATGTCGGTCAGCAGCGAGACGGTCGGGCCGAACAGGCTCCAGGTCTTGTTCAGCCGGTCGTTGACATGCAGGTTCTGCTTGTTCGCCTCGCGGAAGCGCCCGGCCTCGCGCGCCTCCTGCGCGAAGGCCTTGACGACCCGGATCCCCGGGATGGTGTCGGCCAGCACATTGGTGACGTCGCCCCACACGCGGTCGATCTTCTCGAAGCCGGTGCGCAGGCGGTCGCGCACCATGTGGATCATCCAGGCAATGAAGGGCAGCGGGATCAGCGTGATCAGCGCCAGCCAGGGGTTGATCGAAAACAGGATCACCGAGGTCATGCCGAGCAGCAGCACGTCGGTGGCGAAATCGAGCGCGTGCAGCGACAGGAAGACCGAAATCCGGTCGGTCTCCGAGCCGATGCGGCTCATCAGGTCCCCGGTGCGCTTGGCGCCGAAGTAGTCGAGCGACAGCTGCAGCAGGTGCTCGAAGGCGCCCACGCGCAGGTCGGCGGCGATGCGCTCGGACACCAGCGCCAGCAGCCAGGTGCGCGCCCAGCCCAGGCTCCAGGCCAGCAGCGCCGAGCCGAGCAGGCCCGACAGCAGCAGCATCACGTACTGCGGGTCGATCTTCTGCCCGTTCTGGAACGGGATCAGCACCTCGTCCATCAGCGGGATCGTCAGGTACGGCGGCACCAGCGTGGCGCCGGTCGAGGCCAGCGTCAGCAGGAAGCCGGCCAGCAGCCGACCCTGGTAGGGCTTGGCGAAACGCCACAGCCGCAGCAGCACCCAGGTCGACGGCGGCTCGGTCAGCTCGCGGGTGCAGATGGGGCATTCGTCGCTGTCGGGCGGCAGCGGGGCCCGGCAGTTGGGGCAGCGGGTCGGGTCGTCGCCCTCGGGCGGCACGCCGAGCGCCCGGGCATGTTGCAACTGTTCGAAACGCTTGACCAGGCGCAGCGCCTGGACATTGGCGCCCAGCGTGAAGCGCCAGCGGGCGATCAGGCGGTCCGCATCGGCCAGTTCCAGCGTGCCGACCCCGGCGTGGTCGTGGTGGTGCAGCGTCAGGTTCGGCGTCAGCTCGTGGCGCTGCCATGGGCCGCCGTCGCCCAGGTGCGCAAACAACGCACGTTCACTGAGAACGAGCTGGCCAGGAGCGAAGCGCAGATCCTCGTCGAGGTCAACCTGCAGCGTGGTGAGCGCGTTGTCCCCGGCAGCCAGGGGCGGCGCCGCGTCGGAAGAGGTGGCGGCCGGGGTTGGATGTTGGTGTTGCATGCTGAACGTGGCATTTTCCTTGAAAGCCACGGCCGCGCCCTCCCCGTGTGTGCCCCAGGCCGCCGGCTAAGCTGAGCGAGCGCAAAATTCGGGCCTCGCGCGCCCTCGCGGCCCCCTTCCACCCGACCACCCACACATGACCGGCCAGAAGAACGACATCACGCTCCAGCGCATCACCTACCTGCGCGGCCCCAACATCTGGACCTACCGCTCGGTGCTCGAAGTCTGGCTGGACCTGGGCGAACTCGAACACCACCCCTCCGACAAGCTGCCCGGCTTCACCGACCGCCTGCTCACGCTGCTGCCGGCACTGGCCGAGCACCACTGCGGCGTCGGCGAACGCGGCGGCTTCCTGCAGCGGCTGCGCGAGGGCACCTGGGCCGGCCACGTGCTCGAGCACTGCGTGATCGAGCTGCTGAACCTGGCCGGCATGCCCACCGGCTTCGGCCAGACCCGCTCGACCAGCCGGCACGGCGTCTACCGCATGGTCTTCCGGGCCCGCAACGAACAGGTCGGCCGCGCCGCGCTCACCCAGGGCCACGCGTTGCTGATGGCCGCCATCAACGACCAGCCGTTCGACGTCAAGGCCGCGGTCGCCGCAGTGCGCGACGCGATCGACGACTGCTACCTCGGCCCCTCCACCGCCTGCATCGTCGCGGCCGCCACCGACCGGCGCATCCCGCACATCCGGCTGAACGACGGCAACCTGGTGCAGCTGGGCTACGGCGCCAAGCAGCGCCGCATCTGGACCGCCGAAACCGACCTGACCGGCGCGATCGCCGAGACCATCGCCTGCGACAAGGACCTGACCAAGTCGCTGCTCACCGCCTGCGGCGTGCCGGTGCCCGAGGGCGAGATCGTCGACAGCCCGGCCGCCGCCTGGGCCGCGGCGCAGGATTTCGACGCGCCGGTGGTCGTCAAGCCGACCGACGGCAACCACGGCCGCGGCGTCACGCTGGACCTGACCAGCCAGGCCGACATCGAGGCCGCCTACGAGGTGGCCGCCCGCCACGGCACCGAGGTGATGGTCGAGCGTTTCATCCCGGGCCAGGAACACCGCTTGCTCGTCGTCGGCGGCCGCGTGGTCGCCGCCGCGCGCGGCGAAACCGCCTGGGTCACCGGCGACGGCCAGCACAACCTGGCCGAGCTGGTCGACCAGCAGATCAACTCCGACCCGCGCCGCGGCACGACCGAGGACCACCCGCTGAACCGGCTGAACCCGCGCGAGGACGGCGTCATGCTGCTCGACCTGCAGCGCCAGGGCTACACGCCCGATTCGGTGCCGCCTGCGGCCAAGCGGGTGCTGGTACAGCGCAACGGCAACGTTGCGATCGACTGCACCGACGATGTGCACCCCGAGGTCGACCACTACGTGTCGCTCGCCGCGCAGGCCGTGGGGCTGGACATTGCCGGCATCGACGTGGTGGCCGAAGACATCTCGCGCCCGCTGCACGAGCAGGGCGGCGCGGTCGTCGAGGTCAACGCCGGCCCAGGGCTGCTGAGCCACCTGAAGCCGGCCGTCGGCAAGCCGCGGCCGGTCGGGCAGGCGATCGTCGAGCAGCTGTTTCCGAGCGACGAGCACGACCCTCACCCGGGCCGCATCCCGATCGTCGGCGTCGCCGGCACGCGCAACACCCACGTGATCGCGCGCGCGATCGCCTGGCTGGTGCACCTGTCGGGCCGCCACACCGCGCTGGCCTGCCGTGACGGCCTGTTCGTCGGCCAGCGCCGCACCGAGCCCGCCGTGACCAGGAGCGCCGCCTACTGGGAAGCCAGCCACCGCCTGCTGATGAACCGCGACGCGCAGGCCGCCGTGTTCGAGAACGGCCCGGCGCTGGTCCTCGACGAAGGCCTGCCCTACGACCGCTGCCACGTCGGCGTGGTGACCGATTTCGACGGCGCGGCCGAACTGAAGCGGCACGACATCAGCGAATCCGACCAGCTCTACAAGGTGCTGCGCACGCAGATCGACGTGGTGCTCGACGATGGCGTGGGCGTGCTCAACGCGGCCGACCCGCGCGTCGCCGAGCTGGCCGAGCTGTGCGACGGCGAGGTGCTGCTCTATGCCGTCGAAGGCAACGATGGCGACCCGCAGGTGCTGCGCGACCACTGCCTCGAAGGCGGCCGCGCCGCCGTGCTGCGTGACGGCAAGGTGCTGCTGCTGACCGGCGCCAGCGAACACCCGGGCCCCGACGTGCACAGCGTGCTGCAGCGCCACGGCCACGGCAGCACGGCGGAGATCGGCCCGCTGGCCGAGGCCCTGCTGGCCGCGGTGGCCGCGGCCTGGGCCTTCGGCATCTCGCCCGAGCTGATCGCCGCCGGCATCGAGACCTTCGACCTCGGCGCCCCGCGCGCCTGAACCCCTCTCCCAGAACAAGACCGCCCGACCGCCCATGGACATCTCCCGCATCCGCGCCCTGCGTGGCCCCAACCTCTGGAGCCGCCACACCGCCGTCGAAGCCATCGTCTCGTGCAGCGAGCCGGAACGGGCGCTGTCGGCCTTGCCCGGCTTCGAGGCGCGGCTGCGCGCGCTCTTCCCTGGCCTGGGCGCGCTGCGCCTGAAGCCCGAGAACGCCTCGCTGGCCCATGTGCTCGAAGCCGCCACGCTGGCGCTGCAGACGCAGGCCGGCTGCCCGGTGACGTTCAGCCGCACGACCCAGACGGTCGAGCCGGGCGTCTTCCAGGTCGTCGTCGAGTACAGCGAGGAGAAGGTCGGCCGCCAGGCGCTCGAAGCCGCCGAGGTGCTGATCCGCGCCGCGCTGGGCGAGAACGGCGCGAGCTTCGACTGCGACGCGACGCTGCACGCCCTGCGCGAGGTCGACGAGGACGTCCGCCTCGGGCCCTCGACCGGCTCGATCGTCAACGCGGCCATCGCGCGCGGCATCCCCTACCGGCGCCTGACCAGCGGCAGCCTGGTGCAGTTCGGCTGGGGCTCGAAGCAACGCCGCATCTGGGCAGCGGAAGTCGATTCGACCAGCGCGGTGTCGGAATCGATCGCGCAGGACAAGGACCTGTGCAAGACGCTGTTGCGCGCCGCCGGCGTGCCGGTGCCGCTGGGCCGGCCGGTGGCCAGCGTCGAGGACGCCGTGGCCGCCGCCGAAGAGATCGGCTGGCCGGTGGTCTGCAAGCCGCAGGACGGCAACCAGGGCAAGGGCGTCACCGTCAACATCACCGATGCGGCCGCACTGGCCGGCGCCTACAAGGCCGCCGAGGAGATCGGCCACCCGATGGTCGAGAAGTTCCTGCCCGGCAGCGACTACCGCATGCTGGTCGTCGGCCACAAGCTCGTCGCGGCGGCGCGGCGCGACCCGCCGCAGGTCTCGGGCGACGGCGTGCACACCGTGCGCCAGCTGGTGGACCAGGTCAACGCCGACCCGAAGCGCGGCGACGGCCACGCCACCTCGCTGACCAAGATCCGCTTCGACGACATCGCCGTCGCGCGACTGGCGGTGCAGGGCCTGACGCCCGAATCGGTGCCCGAGAAGGGCCAGCGCGTGACCCTGCGCAACAACGCCAACCTCTCGACCGGCGGCACCGCGACCGACGTGACCGATGACGTGCATCCCGAGGTCGCGGCGCGCGCCGTGGCCGCGGCCCGCATGGTCGGGCTCGACATCTGCGGCGTCGACGTGGTCTGCGAGAGCGTGATCCGTCCGCTCGAGGAGCAGCACGGCGGCATCGTCGAGGTCAATGCCGCGCCGGGGCTGCGCATGCACCTGTCGCCGTCCTTCGGCAAGGGGCGCGCGGTCGGCGAGGCGATCATCAACCACCTGTACCCGCCGGGTGACGACGGCCGCATCCCGGTGGTGGCCGTCACCGGCACCAACGGCAAGACGACGACCACCCGGCTGGTCGCCCACCTGTTCGCCGCCGACGGCCTGCGCGTGGGCATGACCAACACCGACGGCGTGCACGTCAACGGCCGCCAGATCGACTCCGGCGACTGCTCGGGCCCGAAGAGTGCGCGCAACGTGCTGATGAACCCGCAGGTCGACGCGGCGGTGTTCGAGACGGCGCGTGGCGGGATCCTGCGCGAGGGCCTGGGCTACGACCGCTGCCAGGTGGCGGTGGTCACCAACATCGGCGCCGGCGACCACCTGGGCCTGAACTACATCACCACCGTCGAAGACCTGGCGGTGTTGAAGCGCGTGATCGTGCAGAACGTGGCCGCCACCGGCTACGCGGTGCTCAACGCGACCGACCCACACTGCGTGACGATGGCCGCCACCTGCCCCGGCGGCATCATCTACTTCGCGCAGGACCGGCACCACCCGGTGCTGGCCACCCACCGCGCCCAGGGCCAGCGCTGCGTCTATGTCGAAGGCGAGCAGATCGTCGCGGCCGAAGGCAACTGGCGCGAGTTCATGCCGCTGCGCGACATCCCGCTGACCCGCCACGGCACCATCGGCTTCCAGATCGACAACGCAATGGCCGCGATCGCCGCCGCCTGGGGCGTGGGCCTGTCGTGGGACGCCATCCGGTCCGGCCTGGCCAGCTTCGTCAACGACGCCGACAACGCCCCGGGCCGCTTCAACGTGATGGATTACCGCGGCGCGACGCTGATCGCCGACTACGGCCACAACCCGGACGCGATGCGTGCGCTGGTTGCCGCCGTGGCCGCGATGCCGGCCAAGCGCCGCTCGGTCGTCATCTCGGGCGCCGGCGACCGGCGCGACGACGACATCCGCGAGCAGACGCAGATCCTCGGCACCGCTTTCGACGAGGTGTTCCTGTACCAGGACGCCTGCCAGCGCGGCCGCGAGGACGGCGAGGTCATCGCCTTGCTGCGCCAGGGCCTCGACGGCGCGGCGCGCACCCGCCACGTCGAGGAGATCCGGGGCGAGTTCGTCGCCATCGACACGGCGCTCGGCCGCCTGCAGCCGGGCGACCTGTGCCTGGTGCTGGTCGACCAGGTGGAAGAGGCGCTGGCTCATCTGGCCCAGCGTGTCGCCGAGCCGGCCTGAGGTCCCGCTGCGGGGCCTGTCCCCGGTTTCGGGCCTTCGGTCGGCGGGCAGCGCAATTCGTCGCATCCCGAAGCGCGGGCCGGCGGACAGGCGGCTATCCTTTGGGGCACTCCAGGCGGTGACCCACCGCCTGCCGTGCCCACGCCTGGCGCCGCAACCCGCGGCGCCTTTTGCTTGATGGAAAGCGCGCCCTGATGAAAACCCTCAGACTGTCGACCATGGCCGTCCTCGTTCAACTCGCCACCGCCACCATGGCGGCCCCGATGAGCTCCGGCCTCGACCGCCCGGGCTTCGACACCGGCGTTCGCGCCCAGGACGACCTGTTCCGCGCGGCCAACGGCGGCTGGATCAAGACCACCGAGATCCCGGCCGACAAGCCCGAGTACGGCACCTTCATCCAGCTGCGCGACCTGTCGGACCAACGCGTCAGGACGATCATCGAGGAGCTGGCGAGCAAGCAGCTTCCCGCCGGCGGCGTCGAGCAGAAGGTCGGCGCCTTCTACGCCACCTTCCTGAACACCGACGCGATCGACAAGGCCGGCTTCGCCGCGGCCAGGCCGATGCTGGCCGAGATCGATGCCATCAAGACCGCCAAGGACCTCGCCCGCTGGCAGGGCCTGGCGCAAGGCCGGCTCGAGACGCCCGTGCAGCTGTGGGTGATGGCCGACTTCAAGAACCCGACGATGAACCAGGCGCTGACCTGGCAGGGCGGCCTGGGCCTGCCCGACCGCGACTACTACCTGAAGAAGGACGACGAGCGCCTGGCCAAGGCCCGCGCCGCCTACGAGACCTACCTCACCACGCTGGCCACGCTGGCGGGCCTGCCGCAGCCGGCGGAGATCGCCAAGCGGGTGATGGCGATCGAGCAGCGCATCGCCGAAGCGCACTGGGACAAGGTCGAGAACCGCAACCCGGTCAAGATCTACAACCCGATGACGGTGGCCGAGCTGGCCAAGGCGGCGCCGGGCGTCGACTGGTCCGCTTTCCTGCAGGCCGCGAACCTGGGGCAGGTCGAGCGCCTGTCGGTTTCTCAGCCCAGTGAAGTGACCAGCGTGGCCAAGCTCTTCGCCGAGGTGCCGCTGGCCGACTGGAAGCTGTACTTCAAGCTGCACAGCCTGGACGCCGCCGCGCCGGTGCTGCCCCAGGCCTTCCGCGATGCCCGCTTCGCCTTCCGGGGCACCGCCCTGACCGGCGCGAAAGAGCAGAAGCCGCGCTGGCAGCAAGGCATCACCGAGGTCAACGGCGCGCTCGGCGAGGCCGTCGGCCAGCTCTACGTGGCCCGCTACTTCCCGCCCGAATACAAGGCCCGCATGCAGGCGCTGGTGGCCAACCTGCTGGCCGCCTACAAGGATTCGATCGACGGCCTGGCCTGGATGACGCCGGCCACCAAGGCGCAGGCGCAGGCCAAGCTGGCCAAGTACATGACCAAGATCGGCTACCCCGACCAGTGGCGCGACTACGGCAAGCTCGAGGTCAAGGCCGGTGACGCGCTGGGCAACGCGCAGCGCTCGGCCCGCTTCGAGTGGAACCGCATCGCCGCGAAGGCCGGCAAGCCGGTCGACCGCGCCGAGTGGGGCATGAACCCGCAGACGGTCAACGCCTACTACAACCCGAGCCTGAACGAGATCGTCTTCCCCGCCGCGATCCTGCAGCCGCCGTTCTTCGACATGGCCGCCGACGACGCGACCAACTACGGCGCGATCGGTGCCGTGATCGGTCACGAGATCAGCCACGGCTTCGACGACCAGGGCAGCCAGTTCGACGGCGAAGGCGTGCTGCGCAACTGGTGGACCGACGACGACCGCAAGGCCTTCGAAGCGGTGGGCGCCAAGCTCGTCGCGCAGTACGAAGGCTACGAGCCGATCCCCGGCAAGAAGCTCAACGGCAAGTTGACGCTGGGCGAGAACATCGCCGACCTGTCGGGCCTGCAGATCGCCTACAAGGCCTACAGGCGCTCGCTCAACGGCCAGCCGGCGCCGGTGATCGACGGCTACTCCGGCGACCAGCGCTTCTTCCTCGGCTGGTCACAGGCCTGGCGCGAGAAGGTGCGCGAGGAGCGCGCGCTTCAATTGCTGACGATGGACCCGCACTCGCCGCCCGAATTCCGCGCCAACGGCGCCGCCGTGAACCACGACGGCTTCCACGAGGCCTTCGGCACCAAGCCGGGCGACAAGATGTTCAAGGCCGCGGACGAGCGCATCCGGATCTGGTGACCGCCGGGCAGCCTGAATCGATGGCCGGCTCGTCCGGCCTCTTTTCGATTCAGCGTCCGCGCCGGCCGAACAGGTTGCCCACCGGATCCACTTCCGTCGCGGGCCCGGGCGCCGGCCCTCGCCCGGGCAGCGGGCAGACCATCCACGTCTCGTCGTGCGCCCCCAGCTCATCCCACGCAGCGGCGGGCTCGGTGCCCCAGGCGATGAAGCCGAGCGATTCGTACAGTGCCCGGGCGGCATGGTTTGCCGATTCGACGCCGAGCGTCACCTGACGCAGGCTCGGCTCGTTCACCGCCTGCGTCAGCACCCAGGCCAGCAGGCGGCGCGCGACGCCCTGGCCCCGCATTGCCGGGTCGACATACACGCCCCACAGCACGGCCTTGTGCGCCAGCCGGCGCATGCGCTCGCGGCCCAGACCCGCCACGGCCACGAGGCGGCCGTTGTCGTCGAACGCGCCATGGACGCCGAACACGCCGTCGGGCTGCAGCCTGGCCGCGACGGCGGCGAGCGGTTCGTCGGCTTCCTCGGCATGGCTGGATGCGAACGCCGTGGGGCATTCGCGCAGGCCCTGCAAGCGCAGGTGCTGGAAGTCGGCCGCGTCATCGGCGCTCAGCAGGCGAATCGTCGTCATTGGGGCGCTCCCGGGCGCCCCGCCCAGCGGGTCAGCTCGGCCGGGGCGTCGAGCAGGTAGCGCGGGGACTCGGCCTGCAGCTCGTCGCGGCTGCCGTGTCCCCACAGCACGCCGGCGCCATCCAGCCCGTTGCGATGGGCGGCGACGAGATCGACCGCCCGGTCGCCGACCATCACCGCCCTCGGGCCGACCACGCCGCGTTCGCGCAGCGCGGCGATCTGCTGCCACTTGTGCACGCCGATCTCGCCGCCGTCGACGAAACGGAAATGCTGCTCGAGGCCGAACAGCGACAGGATTTTTTCGGCGAAGTCGCGCCGCTTCGAGGTGCACACGCCCAGTGGCAGGCCGGCACCGGCCAGCGCCGCGAGCGCCTCGGGAATGCCGTCGTAGAGCCGATTCTCGGCATAGCCGATGTCGCCATAGCGCTCGCGGTACGCGGCCACCAGCCCGTGGATGGTCGCGTCGTCGTCGCGCCCGGTGATCGCGCGAAAGCTCTCGTCCAGCGGCGGGCCGATGCAGCGCGACACCTCGGCGTCGGCCAGCGGCGCGAAGCCGAAGTGGGCAAGGGCGTGGTTGATCGAGCGGCCGATGCCGAGCTGGGGGTCGCTCAGCGTGCCGTCGAGGTCGAATAGGACGAAGTCATGGGGCGGCATCGCGGCGCAGTATGCCTGCGCCTGCTGCGCCGCCCCGGCCCGGTCGATCAGGGCTTGTAGAGCTTGATTTCCTTGTTCCAGCGGAACAGCGTGGACGCGGTGCTGCTGAAGACCTGCATGTCGACCGTGTGGTTGCCCAGCGCGACCGAAGTGAAGGTCTGGTAGTTCATGACCTGGAAGCCGCCGCCAGGCCGGATGATGCTGTTGAACGGGCAGCTGACGCTGGCCCCGTCGACGACGACGCAGACCGCCGCATTGTTCTCGCTCGCGCCGGCGCCCAGCTGGGCGCTGAAGTTGCCGGCGATCGTGCAGCCCGCGGTGTTGGCGCAGTTCAGGGTCAGCTGCGAGCCTACGGTGGTGAAGGAGCCGGCGCCGAGCGGCTTGCCACCCTCGTTGGCGGTGTCGAAGAAGGACTTCAGCAGCTTGTGCGACGTGGAGATCGCCATCGGCGACACCTTGCCGGCGGCCTCCAAGCCAGGAGGCTCGCCGCCGGCCAGCGCGCTGGCGGACACCGCGACGGCTGCAACGGCAGCGAGCGGGAGCTTGAGTGACGGAAACATGGTCACCTCCGAAATGGTTGGGTCACTCTGCGGGTGCCGGGCCCGCAAGGGCCGTGGCACACCGGCCTGCTGCGGTGTTGCAACAGGTCCGTGCATTGTTGGAACCAACGCCAGGGCGCGTCACCCTGCATTTCGGAGGGGGTCCGTCCCTCGTTCGAGGGTGCCCCCCCGGAACGAGGCCGGCAGGGGCAGCTTCAGGCCGCGGCGGCGGCCGGCGCCGGCATGCGGATCAGGTGATCGAACGCCCCGAGCGCCGCCTTCGCGCCCTCGCCGGTCGCGATGATGATCTGCTTGAACGGCACCGTCGTCGCGTCGCCGGCGGCGAACACGCCGGGCAGGCTGGTCTGGCCCTTGGCGTCGACCACGATCTCGCCGAAGCGGCTGAGCTCGACCGTGCCCTTGAGCCACTCGGTGTTGGGCACCAGGCCGATCTGCACGAACACGCCTTCGAGCTCGACGTGGCGCGAAACGCCGCTCGCGCGGTCGGTGTAGCGCAGGCCATCGACCTTCTTGCCGTCGCCGGTGATCTCGGTGGTCTGCGCCTGGGTGTGGATCACCACGTTCGGCAGGCTCTGGAGCTTGTCGACGAGCACCTTGTCGGCGCGCAGCGCCTCGCCGAACTCGAGCAGCGTCACATGCTGCACGATGCCGGCCAGGTCGATCGCCGCCTCGACGCCGGAGTTGCCGCCGCCGATCACGGCCACGGCCTTGCCCTTGAACAGCGGGCCGTCGCAATGCGGGCAGTAGGCCACCCCATGGTTCTTGTACTGCTGCTCGCCTGACACGTTGACGTTGCGCCAGCGCGCGCCGGTGGACAGGATCACGGTCTTGCTCTTGAGCGTGGCGCCGTTGGCCAGCTGCACCGCGATCAGACCGCCCGGCTCACTGGCAGGCACGAGCTTCTCGGCGCGCTGCAGGTTCATGATGTCCACCTCGTAGGCGCGCACATGCGTC
>NZ_DATFAN010000045.1:0-6621 GCF_035254525.1 Ideonella sp.
CAGCGTTTCGGCGAACAGCGGCTCCAGCGGCACGCGGCCCATCGGGTGCGCGCTGCTGGCTTCGTTGCCGGGCCGTGCAAGTTCGAGCACGTCGTTGATCAGCGCCAGCAGGTGGCGGCCGGCGGACCGGATGTGCTCGAGCCGCCCGCGCCGGTCGGCACCGTCGTCCGGCCGCTCCTCGGCGATCAGCAGCTCGGTGAAGCCGAGGATGGCGTTCAGCGGTGTGCGCAGCTCGTGGCTCATGCGGGCCAGCAGCTCCGACTTGGCCTCGCTTTCGCGCTGCGCCAGCGCGGCGGCCTGGCGCTCCTGCTCGGCCGCGCGGCTGGCGGTGATGTCCCAGTTGACGCCGATGCGGCGGATCATGCGGCCCTGCGCGTCGGGCACCGGCACCGAGCGCGAGGCCAGCCAGCGCACCTGGCCGTCGGGGAGCAGGACGCGGAACTCGTACTGCGTCGGCCCGCTGCCGGCCGAGGCGCGCAGCATCTGCTGGCTGACATGGTCACGGTCGTCGGGGTGGACGAGCTGCGTCATCTCGTCGAGCGTCGGTGCCTTGGCCCGCGGCGTGAGGCCGCGCAGCAGGAA
Source organism: Ideonella sp. (assembly GCF_035254525.1). Taxonomy (GTDB): domain Bacteria; phylum Pseudomonadota; class Gammaproteobacteria; order Burkholderiales; family Burkholderiaceae_C; genus Ideonella. Next base: position 583 of record NZ_DATFAN010000045.1, read on the forward strand.
CATCTGCTCGTCCCAGCGGCTCTTTCCGTCGGGCAGGTCCCATTCCCAGGTGCCGATGCCGGCGGTGCGGGCGATCAGTGCGATGCGCTCGTTCGCGTCGCGCAGGTGCTGCTCGGCGCGCAGGCGCTCGGTCACGTCGATCGCCATGCCGAAGAAGGCCACGAGGTGACCCTCGGCGTCGCGGATCGCCTTGCGCCGTGTCAACACCTGGCGCCACTGCCCGTCTTCATGCTTGAAGCGCGCCAGCAGCTCGATCGGCTTGCCCTGCAGGCGCGCCCGGTGCGCGGCCTCTTCCACCGCCTGGCGATCGTCGGGGTGGATGGCCCGCATCATCTCTTCGACCGGCCAGCCGTCGACCCGTGGCGTCAGGCCCAGCAGGCGGAAGCCCGCGGCGTTGGCGTGGACGCGCTGGGTCGCGATGTCCATGCGCCAGATGCTCACGGCCGACATGTCCAGCGCCGTGTGGAGCTGGCCAAGGTCGAAGCTGGGGTCTTGCGGGGGGAGGGCGGAGGGCATGGGCGAAGGCAGCGCGCGCCGGGGGAGTCTACCGGTGGGCGAGTCAGAATCGGTGGCATGAGTTTCGTCAAGCTGTGTGCGCCCGTGCAGGGCATCGTGATCGCGCTGGAAGTGGGTGTCGGCGAAACGGTCGCGGCCGGGCGGCCGGTGATCGTGATCGAGTCGATGAAGATGGAGGTGCCGGTCGAGGCGCCGTTCAGCGGCCGGCTGCAGGCGCTGCACGTCGCGGTGGGCGACACGGTGGCCCCGGGCGAGGAGCTCGCCCGCTTCGAGATGGCCGAGCGCGCCGAGGCGCCGGTGGCCGCCGCACCGCCGCTGCCGGCCCCGCACCCCGAGCTTGCGACGCTGGCCGAGCGCCGCCACCGCCTGACCGACGCGGCGCGCCCCGAGGCGGCGGCCCGCCGCCACGCGGCCGGCGGCCGCACGGTGCGCGAAAACCTGGCCGACCTGCTCGATGCCGGCAGCTTCAGCGAATACGGTGCCCTCGCGGTGGCCGCGCAGCGCAGCCGCCGGCCGCTGGACGAGCTGATCGCGCAGACGCCGGCCGACGGGCTGGTCACCGGCGTCGGCACCGTGAACGCCGCGCTGTTCGGCGCCGAGCGCGCCCGCTGTGCCGTGATGGCCTACGACTACACGGTGCTGGCCGGCACGCAGGGCGTGTTCAACCACAAGAAAAGCGATCGGCTGCTCGACGTGGCCGGGCGGCTGAAGCTGCCGGTCGTGCTGTTCGCCGAGGGCGGCGGCGGCCGGCCGGGCGACGTGGACTGGCCCCTCGTCGCCGGGCTGGATTGCACGACGTTCGCCCGCTGGGCCGCGCTGGCCGGGCAGGTGCCACGCGTGGGCATCGTCGCCGGGCGCTGCTTCGCGGGCAACGCGGCGCTGCTCGGCTGCGCCGACGTGATCATCGCGACCGACTCGGCCAGCATCGGCATGGGCGGCCCGGCGATGATCGAGGGCGGCGGTCTCGGCAAGGTCGCGCCGGAGGACGTGGGGCCCGTCTCGGTGCTGGCGCCCAACGGCGTGATCGACCTGCGTGTCGCGAACGAGGCCGAGGCCGTGGCCGCGGCGAAGCGCTACCTGGGCTACTTCCAGGGCGCGCTGCCGCCGGGCGACGCCGCCGACCAGGCCCCGCTGCGCCACGCGATGCCCGAGAACCGCAATGCGTTGTACGACCCACGCGGCATCGTCCGCACGCTGGCCGACACCGGCTCGGTGATGGAGCTGCGTGCCGAGTTCGGCCCGGGCGTGATCACCGCGCTGGCGCGCATCGAGGGCCGACCCGTCGCGCTGGCCGCGAGCCACCCGCGCCACCTGGCCGGCGCGCTCGATGCCCCGGCCTGCGACAAGCTCGCTCGCTTCATGCAACTGGCCGACGCCTTCGGCCTGCCGCTGGTCACGCTGGTCGACACGCCCGGCTTCATGGTCGGGCCGGCGTCGGAGGCGACCGCGATGGTGCGCCACGCGGCGCGGCTGTTCGTCAACGCCGCCGCGCTGCGCGTGCCGGTCTTCAGCGTGGTGCTGCGGCGCGGCTACGGGCTGGGCGCGATGGCGCTCACGGCTGGCCACTTCCACGCGCCGGTGGCGACGGCGGCCTGGCCCAGCGCCGAGTTCGGCGCGATGGGTATCGAAGGCGCCGTGCGGCTGGGTTTTCGCAAGGAGCTGGAGGCCGCGGGGGAGGGCCGGCAGGCCTTGTTCGACCAACTGGTCGCCGAGCACATGGCCCGCGGCCGGGCGATCAACATGGCCAGCTACCTCGAGATCGACGACGTGATCGACCCCGCCGAAACCCGCGCCTGGCTGGCCCGCGGGCTGCAGGCCGCGGCCGGCGCGCCGCTGCCGCCGCGGCGCGGCCTGCTCGACACCTGGTGAGCGAGGCCACAATCAGACCACCATGCTGCTTTCACCTCCTACCTGCCCACCCACCGAGATCGACACGGTGCTGGCCGACCAGGGCTTCGCGGTGCTGGGTGCCCACGACCTGGGCGAACTGCTCGGCGAACCGGCCGTCGTGCTCGCGCGCTGGCGTCCGTTCTGGGACGACCTGCCGCCCGACCGCTACCTGAAGGACGGTGGCCGCTACCGCCGCCGCCGCCACGGCTGCTTCATCGTCGAGGGCGAGCACGTCGAGCTGCAGCCGCACCGCCCGCACTGGCAGCCGATCGAATACAACGCGCTGCACGGCGGCATCGAGCGGCACTTCGAGCCGCTGCCCGATGCGCTCGTCACCGACCCGCTGTGGGCGCGCTTCCTGATGGTCGGCGCCGCGCGGGCGTCCGCCTTGAAAGGCGTGCAGCCCTGGTACGTCGAGGCGCACCTGTTCCGCATCGACACGACCGACGGCATCGGCCGGCCGACGCCCGAAGGCGCCCACCGCGACGGCGTCGACCTGGTCGGCGTGACGCTGATCTCGCGCGAGGCCATCAAGGGCGGCGAGACGCGCGTCTTCGCCGCCGAGGGCCGCGAGGGCCTGCGCTTCACGCTCGCCGAGCCGTTCGCCACGCTGTGGCTCGACGACGAGCGCGTGATCCACGAATCCACGCCGATCCAGCCGCTGCAACCCGGCGGCAGCGGCTACCGCGACACGCTGGTGCTGACTTACCGAGCCAGTGGCTTCCAGGGCCCGGCTGCCTGACCGGCGCCGGCCCGCATCAACCCCAAGGCCACGAGCCTTCACAACGGAGACCCCCGCATGAGCGAACCCGCCAAGCCCACCAGTGCCGCCGAGAAGGAGGAAGCGAACAAACGCCAGCGCGCGGCGGTCGACCTGGCGCTGGCCGAATCGCCGGCGCGCAGCACGGGCAGCGTGGAGCTCGGCGGGCAGCGGCTGGCCTACCGTGTCGACGCCGGTTTCATGCCGGTGCGCTCGGGCCAGCACGGCGAGACCCATGGCGAGCCCGAGGCGGCGATCTTCACGACCGCCTACCAGCTGGAAGCCGATGCGGCGCGCCAACGCCCGGTCTGCTTCGCCTTCAACGGCGGCCCCGGCTCGGCCTCGATCTTCCTGCACCTGGGGGCGCTGGGCCCCAAGCGCGTGCGGGTGCGCGACGACGGCGGCATGCCGGTGCCGCCCTACCGTGTCGAAGACAACCCGCTGAGCTGGTTCGAGCACTTCGACCTCGTTTTCCTCGACCCGCCGCACACCGGCTTTTCGTTGACAGCCAGTGAAGAGGCGCGCAAGAAGGCCTTCAGCGTCGACGGCGACGTGGCGATGCTGTGCGAGGCGATGCGCGCCTGGCTCACGCGGCACCAGCGCTGGGGCTCGCCGGTGTACCTGTGCGGCGAGAGCTACGGCACGACGCGCGCCGCGGCGATGGCCGAGCAGCTGTGCGAGCAGGGCGTGGCACTGGCGGGGCTGGTGCTGGTGTCGTGCGCGATGGACATCCAGGCGCTCGAGTTCTCGCCGCGCAACGACCTGCCGTACGCGCTGTTCCTGCCCGCCTTCGCCGGCACGGCGCAGTTCCACGGCTGCCTGAAGGGCCCGCAGGCCGCGTCGGCCGATGCGGCGCGCGCTGCGGCGCTGGATTTCGTGCACGGCGATTACCTGTCGGCGCTGCACCGCGGCGCCGCGCTGTCGGAGAAGGAGCGTGGCCGCATCGCCCGCCGTGTCGGCGAGCTGATCGGGCTGGCGCCGGCGGTGGTCGAGCACATGAACCTGCGCGTGCCCGACATGCGCTACTTCCACGAGCTGCTGCGCGACCGCGGCCAGGTGCTGGGCCGGCTCGACGCGCGCGTGGCCGGGCCGATGGGGCCGGACCGCAAGCGCGAGTGGGAGTTCGACCCATCGATCGACGCGCTGGCGGCGCCGTACACGATGGCGGCGATGGACTACTTCCGCGGCACGCTGGGCATCGGGATGGGCGAGGGTGCGGTCGAGCGCGTCTACGTGCCGATGTCGATGCAGGCGCACAAGGCCTGGAACTGGAACCGCGGCGAGGCTCAGGGCAACAGCTACGCCTGCACCAGCCCGGATCTGGCCCGCGCGCTGCGCCGGCTGCCGCACCTGGCGGTCTTCGTCGCCAGCGGCCAGTTCGATCTCGGCACGCCCTACAGCGCGACCGACTGGAGCCTGGACCAGCTCGACATCACGGCCGAGGTGCGCTCGCGCATCACGCACCGCTACTACGGTGCTGGCCACATGATGTACACCCGCGAGGCCGACATTCGCCAGCTCAAGGCCGATCTCGTGAGCTGGCTGGGCGACCTGCCGCATTGAGATTGCCATGCACATCGGCCTGTTGACCGGCGGCGGCGATTGCCCAGGCTTGAATGCAGTGATCCGCGCGGTCACGCTGCCGCTGATCGGCGAGTGCGCCGCTCGAGTGACCGGCATCGAGCGAGGCTTCTGGGGGCTGTTGCACGGGGCCTCGCGCCCGCTCGAAGCCACGACGGTCCGCGGCATCCTCGCCGAGGGCGGCACCATCCTCGGCACCCACAACCGTTGCGATCCGTTCAAGGACGTGGACGGCGTCGACCGCTCGGCGCAGGCGCTGGCTTATGCGAAGGACACGCTGAAGCTTGATGCGCTGGTGGCGATCGGCGGCGACGGCACGATGCAGATTGCCGAACGCTTCCACCGCCTCGGCCTGCCGGTGGTCGGCGTGCCCAAGACGATCGACAACGACCTGCCCGAGAACGACCGCAGCTTCGGTTTCGACAGCGCCGTGGCGGTGGTCGCCGAGGCGCTTGACCGGCTCGCGACGACGGCGCGCAGCCATGGCCGTGTGATGATCGCCGAGACCATGGGCCGCTACGCCGGCTGGATCGCGCTCGAAGGCGGCCTGGCCGGTGGCGCCGATGCGATCCTGATCCCCGAAATCCCCTTCGACGTGGCCGCACTCGCCGCCTGGTGCCGCGAGCGCGAGTCGAGGGAAGGGCACACGCTGATCTGCATCGCCGAGGGTGCGAGGGCCACCGGCCACGACCTGACCGTGAAGACGCGCCTCGAAGGCAGCCCCGATCCGATCCGCCTGGGCGGCGTCGGCTCGTGGCTGCAGGCCCAGTTGGAGCCGCACCTTCAAAGCGAGGTGCGCACGACGCTGCTCGGCCATGTGCAGCGCGGCGGCACGCCGACGGCCTTCGACCGGGTGCTCGCCACGCGCTTCGGCTACCACGCGGCCGAGTTGGTGCGTGCGGGTGATTTCGGGCGGATGGTGGTGTTGAAGGGAGCCGACTGCGCCAGCGTCACGCTGGAGAGCGTGGCGGGGCGAAGCCGGCCGGTGCCGATGGACGACGAGCGGCTGCTCGCGGCGCGGGGTGTCGGGGTCTGGCTGGGGGGCTGACGGGCGGGATTGGCGCGGCGGCCGGGGGCCGGCAGGCGGTGGGGCTCATGAGTCCGCGCCCTCGGCTGCGCCGAGGGTGCCCTGCAGTGCTCGGCTTCGTGGCCGCCGTCGAACTCGCTCCGCTCACTGCGTTCGCTGTGCTCGAACAATCGCCAGTGAGTTTGTTTACGAGGCTCGCTGGCGCTCGCTGCCACAAGCCCTGCGCTTCTCGGCGCTCCCAAATCGCCCAAGCGGATACCGGCTC
>NZ_DATFAN010000046.1:0-11115 GCF_035254525.1 Ideonella sp.
CCGAGACCGTCAGCCGGGCGGCCGGCTCGGCCGCCGCGGCCGAACCCGACCCGCCCAGGCCGGCGACCGCCGATGCGCAAGCGGCCAGCGCCAGCTTGGCCCGGCGCCACCAATCGCGTTTGCTGTGATTCGCCATCGCTGCGTCTCCTTGGAAAGATCCCTGAAGCACACGCCGAGGCAGGGGGCAAACGTCAGGCCAGCCAGCGCCGCGCGTTGCGGAACATCCGCATCCAGGGGCTGTCGGCGGCGATGTCGCCGTTCGTCCAGCTCATCTGCACGTTGCGGAAGACGCGCTCGGCGTGCGGCATCAAGGCCGTGAAGCGCCCGTCGGCCGTCGTCACCGCGGTCAAGCCGCCCGGGCTGCCGTTCGGGTTGAACGGGTAGACCTCGGTGGCCGCGCCATGGCCATCGACGAAGCGCATGGCACGCCGGACCTTGGCCGCATCGCCGCGCTGCGAGAAATCGGCAAAGCCCTCGCCGTGCGCTACCGCGATCGGCAGGCGGCTGCCGGCCATGCCGGTGAAGAAGATCGACGGACTGTCCAGCACCTCGACCATCGCCAGCCGCGCCTCGTACTGCTCGCTGCGGTTGCGGGTGAACTTGGGCCAGGCCTCGGCGCCCGGGATGATGGGGCTCAGCGCCGCCAGCATCTGGCAGCCGTTGCACACGCCCAGCGCAAAGCTGTCGCTGCGGCCGAAGAAGGCGGCGAACTGCTCGGTCAGCACGGGGTTGAACATCACCGAGCGGGCCCAGCCCTCGCCGGCACCCAGCGTGTCGCCGTAAGAGAAGCCGCCGCAGGCGACGAAGCCCTGGAACTGGTCCAGCCGGGCCCGGCCGGCCTGCAGGTCGCTCATGTGCACGTCGAAGGTGTCGAAGCCGGCCTTGGCCATCGCGTAGCTCATCTCGACCTGGCTGTTCACGCCCTGCTCGCGCAGGATCGCGACCTTGGGCCGCGCACCGGTGGCGATGAAGGGTGCGGCCACGTCCTCGGCCGGGTCGAAGCTGGGTGCCACATGCAGGCCGGGGTCGTCGCCGCCGGCGGCTGCGTGTTCGCTGTCGGCGCCCGCCGGGTTGTCGCGCAGGCGGCTGATGCGCCAGCTGACCTCGTCCCAGGCCTGGTGCAGCTCGCGCAGCGGCGCGCTGAACTGGGCCTTGGCATCGCGCCAGACCTCGATGACCTGCTTGTCGTTGGTCTTGCCGACGACGTGGCTCAGCGCCGACAGGCCATGGGCGCGCAGCGTGGCCAGCACCGCGTCGCGGTCGGCGGACTGCACCTGCAGCAGCGCGCCGAGCTCTTCGTTGAACAGCGCCTTGAGCGTCAGTTCCTCGCGGCGGCCGCTGACCTGGGCGGCCCAGTTCTTCGAATCGCCCATCTCGGCGCGGCTGTCGTTGATGCCATCGCCCTCGGTGATCAGCATGTCGACGTTCAGGCTGACCCCGCGGTGCCCGGCGAAGGCCATTTCGCAGGCCGCCGCCCAGAGACCGCCGTCGGAGCGGTCGTGGTAGGCCAGCAGCTTGCCCTGGCCGCGCAGCTCGTTGACGGCAGCAACCAGTGCCCTCAAGCGCGCCGGGTCGTCGAGATCCGGCACGCTGTGGCCGAACTGCTGCAGCGTCTGCGCCAGGATCGAGCCGCCCATGCGGCCCTGGCCGGCACCCAGGTCGACCAGGATCAGCGTGGTGTCGCCGCCTTGCAGCTGCGGCGTCAGCGTGCCGCGCACGTCGTCCAGCGTGACGAAAGCGGTGACGATCAGCGAGACCGGGGCGACGACCTGCTTTTGCACGCCAGCGTCGTTCCAGCGGGTGCGCATCGACAGCGAATCCTTGCCGACCGGCACGCCGATGCCGAGTGCGGGGCACAGCTCCAGGCCGACCGCCTTGACCGTCTCGTACAGCGCGGCGTCTTCGCCCGGCTCGCCACAGGCGGCCATCCAGTTGCAGCTGAGCTTGACGTGCTCGAGCGTGATCGGCGCCGCCAGCAGGTTGGTGATGGCCTCGGCCACGGCCATGCGGCCGGAGGCCGGCGCGTCCAGCGCGGCCAGCGGCGTGCGCTCGCCCATGCTCATCGCCTCGCCGCGCAGGCCGGCGTAGTCGGACAGGGTGACCGCGCAATCGGCCACCGGCACCTGCCAGGGCCCGACCATCTGGTCGCGGTGGTTCAAGCCGCCGACTGTGCGGTCGCCGATGGTGACCAGGAAGCGCTTGCTGGCCACGGTGGGGTGGCGCAGCACGTCGAAGGCGGCCGTCTTCAACGCGACGCCGGTGAGGTTCAAGGGCGCCAGCGCGCGCGTCACGCGGGCCACGTCGCGCTGCATCTTGGGCGGCTTGCCCAGCAGCACGTCCATCGGCATGTCGATCACGCGCTCGCCGTTCGGCCCATCTTCGAGGATCAGCTCCTTGTCGTCGGTCGCCACGCCAACGACCGCGAACGGGCAGCGCTCGCGCTCACACATCTGCTCGAACAGCGGCAGCAGATCCGGGTTCACGGCCAGGACATAGCGCTCCTGGCTCTCGTTGCACCAGATCTCCTTGGGCGCCAGGCCGGTCTCTTCCAGCGGCACCTTGCGCATGTCGAAGCGCGCGCCCTTCTCGGCACCGTCGACCAGCTCGGGGAAGGCGTTGCTGATGCCGCCGGCGCCGACGTCGTGGATCGCGACGATCGGATTCGTCTCACCGAGTGCCCAGCAGTGGTTGATGACCTCCTGGGCCCGGCGCTGGATCTCGGGGTTGCCGCGCTGGACCGAATCGAAATCGAGCGCCGCGGTGTTGGTGCCGGCGGCCATCGAGCTGGCCGCGCCGCCGCCCATGCCGATGCGCATGCCGGGGCCGCCGAGCTGGATCAGCAGCGTGCCGGCGCCGAAGGGCAGCTTGTGGGTCTGGCCGTCGCTGATCATGCCGAGACCGCCGGCGATCATGATGGGCTTGTGGTAGCCGCGGCGGACAGCCTGCGCGCCCTCACCGACCGTCTGCTCCCAGACGCGGAAGTAGCCGCCCAGCGCCGGCCGGCCGAACTCGTTGTTGAAGGCCGCGCCGCCCAGCGGGCCCTCGGTCATGATCTGCAGCGGGCTGGCGATGTGCTCCGGCTTGCCATAGGCGTTCGCCTCCCAGGGCTCGTTCGTCCCGGGCAGGTTCAGGTTCGACACCGAGAAGCCGGTCAGCCCCGCCTTGGGCCGGGCGCCGCGGCCGGTGGCACCCTCGTCGCGGATCTCGCCGCCGGCACCGGTGGCGGCACCCGGGAACGGCGAGATCGCCGTCGGGTGGTTGTGCGTTTCCACCTTCATCAGCACGTGCACGGTCTCTTGCCGCGCGCCGTACTTCGGCGCGTTGGTGAAGCCCTCGGGCAGCCAGCGCTCGGCCGGGCCGCCCTGCATGACCGCCGCGTTGTCGCTGTAGGCAACGATGCTGCGCTGCGGGTTGGTCTTCTCGGTGTGGCGGATCATGCCGAACATCGACAGCGGCTGCTTCTCGCCGTCGATCGTGAACTCGGCGTTGAAGATCTTGTGCCGGCAGTGCTCGCTGTTGGCCTGCGCGAACATCATCAGCTCGACATCGCTCGGGTTGCGCTTCAGCCCGGTGAACGCGCTGACGAGGTAGTCGATCTCGTCGTCCGACAGCGCCAGGCCGAATTCGGTGTTGGCGGCCTCGAGCGCCGCGCGGCCGCGGCCCAGCACGTCCACATGGGCCAGCGGCTGGCCGGGCTGCTCGTCGAACAGGTGCTTCGCGGACTCGCGCTCGAAAGCCACGCTTTCGGTCATGCGGTCGTGCAGGACGGCCGCGCAGGCGGCGCGCTCGTCGGCCGACAGCGGTTTCGCCCCGCCCAGCATGCCCGACACGAGGCCAGTCTTCAGCGCCAGCCGGTATTCGGTGACCCGCTCGACGCGGTGGATGCCCAGCCCGCAGTTGTGGGCGATGTCGGTCGCCTTGCTGGCCCAGGGCGAGACGGTGCCCAGGCGCGGCATCACGACCACCAGTTCGCCCGAACCTGCATCGGCCGCCTCGGCCGGATCGCCGTAGCGCAGCAACGCGGCCAGCTTGTCCAGCGCCGAGGCATCCAGCGCGCCGTCGCTCCACACCCAGTGCACGAAACGCGCGCTGACACCGGTGACCCGGGGGCAGGCCGCCTGCAGCCGGGCCACGAGAGCCTGGGCGCGGAAGGCGGACAGGGCGTTGCCGCCCTCGAAATGCATCAGATGCTGGGGTGCTGAGGACATGGGGTGTGCGGGGGGTGGGAGATGCCGCCCTGGCGCGGCAGGGGCAAGCCCGTGGAAAACCCGTAATTCTAGGGGGCGATGGGATAATGCCGTGCATGACGATCACCCTGAAGTCCGCCGCAGACATCGAAGGCATGCGCGTGGCCGGCCGCCTGGCCTCTGAAGTTCTGGACATGCTCACCGAACACGTCAAGCCCGGCGTGAGCACCGAGCAGCTCGACAAGCTGGCCCACGACCACATCGTGCATGTCCAAGGCGGGGTGCCCGCGCCGCTGAACTATGCACCGCCGGGCTACACGCCCTATCCGAAGTCGATCTGCACGTCGATCAACCACCAGGTCTGCCACGGCATCCCGAACGACCGGCCGCTGAAGAACGGCGACATCGTCAACATCGACGTCACGGTCATCAAGGACGGTTGGCACGGCGACACCAGCCGCATGTTCATCGTCGGCGAAGGCTCGATCGCCGCCAAGCGCCTGTGCGCGATCACCTACGAAGCCATGTGGCGCGGCATCGTCAAGGTCAAGCCCGGCGTGCGCCTGGGCGACATCGGCCACGCGATCCAGACCTTCACCGAGAACCAGGGCTTCTCGGTCGTGCGCGAGTTCTGCGGCCACGGCATCGGCCAGAAGTTCCACGAAGAGCCCCAGGTGCTGCACTACGGCCGCCCGGGCACGCTGGAGGAGCTGGTGCCCGGCATGGTGTTCACGATCGAGCCGATGATCAACGCCGGCCGCCGCGAGATCAAGGAAACCGGCGACGGCTGGACCATCGTCACCAAGGACCGCTCCCTCTCGGCCCAGTGGGAGCACACCATCGTCGTCACCGAGACCGGCTACGAGGTGATGACGCTGTCGGCCGGCAGCCCGCCCCCGCCGGCTTTCGTGAACGCCTGAGCGGGCCCCGCTGATGGCGCCGCTGGACATCCCGGCCGCCAAGGCCGCCCACCCTGTGGCCACGCTGCGCGAGCGCTTTCGCGGCGGCAAGGCTGCGCTGATCGGGCACTTCCGCGATTCGCGGCCCACGATCACCAGCGTGGCGACGCTACTGCGCGCACTGGCCCGCCACGTCGACGCCACGCTCGTCGAGCTCTGGCAGTCCAGCGGCATGCCGGCCGGCGCTGCGCTGCTCGCGGTCGGCGGCTACGGGCGCGGCGAGTTGTTCCCGCACTCCGATGTCGACGTGCTGGTGCTGTTGCCGCCGAGCATGGTGCACACCGCCGACGACCCGGCCACGCATGCCACGCTGTCGGCCTTCATCACCGCCTGCTGGGACATTGGGCTCGAGATCGGTTCGTCGGTGCGCACGATCGAGGATTGCATCGCCGAGGCCCGCAAGGACGTGACCGTGCAGACCGCCCTGCTCGAAAGCCGCTTCCTGTGCGGCTCGCGGCGGCTGTTCAACGCCTTCCGGCACGCCAACACCGAGGCAATGGATGCCCGGGCCTTCCTGCGCGCCAAGACGCTGGAGATGCGCCAGCGCCACGTGAAGTACGAGGACACGCCGTACGCGCTGGAGCCCAACTGCAAGGAAAGCCCCGGCGGCCTGCGCGACCTGCAAGTCGTGATGTGGGTCGCTCGTGCCGCGGGCCTGGGCCGCACCTGGAGCGAGCTGGCGAACAGGGGCCTGATCACGCCCTTCGAGGTCAAGCAGCTGCAGCGCCACGAGGGGGCACTGAAGCTCATCCGCGCCCGGCTGCACATGGTGGCCGGCCGGCGCGAGGACCGTTTGGTGTTCGACCTGCAGACCGCCGTGGCCGACAGCTTCGGCTACGTGAGCGAGCGCGGCACCCGCGCCTCCGAGGTGCTGATGCACCGCTACTACTGGGCGGCCAAGGCGGTCACGCAGCTCAACCAGATCCTGATGCTCAACATCGAGGAGCGCGTCAACGGCACGGAAGCCGTGCCGATGCGGCCGATCAACGCGCGATTCCTCGACCGTGCCGGCATGCTGGAGGTGGCGCGCGACGACCTCTACACCGAGAACCCGCACGCGATCCTCGAGACCTTCCTCGTCTACCAGCAGACGCCGGGCATCAGGGGCCTGTCGGCACGCACGTTGCGCGCCTTGTACAACGCCCGCAACGTGATGGACAGCCGCTTCCGGCGCGACCCGGTCAACCGCGAGCTGTTCATGGACATCCTGCGCCAGCACGAGGGGCAGACGCATGCCTTCCGGCTGATGAACCAGACTTCGGTGCTGGGGCGCTACCTGTGGGTGTTCCGCCGCATCGTCGGCCGCATGCAGCACGACCTGTTCCACGTCTACACCGTGGACCAGCACATCCTGATGGTGCTGCGCAACGTGCGGCGCTTCTTCGTGCCCGAGCACGCCCACGAGTACCCGTTCTGCAGCCAGCTCGCCGCCGGCTGGGACAAGCCCTGGATCCTCTACATCGCCGCACTCTTCCACGACGTGGCCAAGGGCCGCGGCGGCGACCACAGCGAGCTCGGGGGCATCGAGGTGCGGCGCTTCTGCCGCGACCACGGCCTCGAGCCGGACGACGCGGAGCTCGCCGAGTTCCTGGTGCGGCACCACCTGACGATGAGCCATGTCGCGCAGAAGGAAGACCTGTCCGACCCCGAGGTGATCACCGCCTTCGCGCGCCGCATGGGCGATGCGCGCCACCTGACCGCGCTGTACCTGCTCACCGTGTCCGACATCCGCGGCACGGGCCCGAAGGTGTGGAACGCCTGGAAGGGCAAGCTGCTGGAAGACCTGTACCGACTGACCTTGCGCGCGCTGGGCGGCGGCTCGCCGAATGCGGACGCCGAGATCGAGGCGCGCAAGCAGGAGGCCCAACACATCCTCGCGCTGCACTCGGCCCTGCCTGGTACCGAGCAGCCGCTGTGGAAGACGCTGGACGTCAGCTACTTCGCCCGCCACGACGCGACCGAGATCGCCTGGCACGCGCGCTCGCTGTGGCGCCACATCGAGACCAAGGCCCCGGTCGTGCGCGCCCGCCCCTCGCCGGTCGGTGAAGGCCTGCAGGTGCTGGTCTTCTCACCCGACTGCCCCGATCTCTTCGCCCGGATCTGCGGCTATTTCGATTCGGCCGGCTTCTCGATCCAGGACGCGAAGATCCACACCTCGCGCGCCGGCTACGCGCTGGACACCTTCCAGGTCGTCAACCCGAACGCCGAGACCCAGGCGGCCACCGCCTACCGCGACATGATCTCGCTGGTCGAGACGCAGGCTGCGCAGGCCCTGGCCTCGACCGGCCCGCTGCCGGCGCCGAGCCGCGGCCGGGTCTCGCGCCGGGTCAAGAGCTTCCCGATCCAGCCGCGCGTCTCACTGCGGCCGGACGAAAAGGGCCAGCGCTGGGTGCTGTCGGTCAGCGCCAGCGACCGCTCGGGCCTGCTCTACGCGATCGCCCGCGTGCTCGGCCAACACCACATCAACCTGCAGCTCGCCAAGGTGTCCACGCTGGGCGAGCGGGTCGAGGACACCTTCCTCGTCAGCGGCTCGGCAATGCAAAGCCCGAAGATGCAGCTGCAGGTCGAGAGCGAGCTGCTGGACGCGATCGCGATGCCGACATGAGTTCGCGAGACGACCGCCGGGCCGCTCCCCCGGCCCACATCCCCCCGGGCGAGGGGCACCCATGAGCCTGACGATGACCACGGCCGCCGAAGCGATGGCGGCGGCCGGCGGCTACGACACCATCATCGACGTGCGTTCGCCGTCCGAGTTCGCCGAGGACCGGCTGCCCGGCGCGGTGAACTGGCCGGTGCTCGACGATGCCGAGCGCGCCGAGGTCGGCACGATCTACACCCAGGTCTCGACCTTCGAGGCGCGCAAGCGCGGCGCCGCGATCGTCTCGCGCAACATCGCCCGCATCATCGACGAGCAGGTCGCCGGCCACGCGCGCGAGTGGCGGCCGCTGGTCTACTGCTGGCGCGGCGGCCAGCGCTCGGGCAGCCTGGCGATCGTGCTGGCGCAGATCGGCTTTCGCACGCGCCAGCTCCAGGGCGGCTACAAGGCCTTTCGCGGCCTGGTGCGTGAGGAACTCGCCGCCCTGCCCCAGCGCATCGACTGGCGCGTGCTCGGCGGGCGCACCGGCAGCGGCAAGACACGGCTGCTGCACGCCCTGGCCGCCGAAGGCGCGCAGGTGCTGGACCTGGAAGGCCTGGCAGCGCACCGCGGCTCGGTGCTCGGCGGCCTGCCCGACCGGCCGCAGCCGAGCCAGAAGCACTTCGAGACGCTGGTCTGGCAGACACTGCGCGCCTTTGCACCCGATCGGCCGGTGTTCGTCGAAAGCGAAAGCCGGCGCATCGGCAAGCTGCAGCTGCCCGACGAGTTGCTGGACGCACTGCGCGGCTGCGCGCACCCGACGCTGGTCGAGCTCGGGCTCGAAGCGCGGGTGAAGCTGCTGTGCGAGGACTACGCCTTCTTCATCGACAACGTGGACGCGCTGTGCGAGCGCCTGCAGGCCCTGACCGAACTGCGCGGCAAGGCCTGCGTGGCGCGCTGGCAGGCGCAGGCGCGCGCCGGCGAGTGGGCCGTGCTGCTGGCCGAGCTGATGCAGCAGCACTACGACCCGCTGTACGACCACGCATTCAAGGCCGCCCACGATGAGCATGCACCACAGCCGCTGCAGCTGCCGGACGGCGAACCCGGCACGCTGGCCGCCGCCGCGCGGCAGCTCATTGGCGCACCCTTGGGCCTGCGGCCCTGTCCCTCCGAGAGGGAGTGAGCCCCTTCGGGCGGCCGGGCGGGGCTCACGACCGCCTGACCAACATCAAGACGAATTGACTTCGCGTCTGCAACCATCGCCGCCCATGCCGAACCGATTCACCGAACAAGCCCTGCGCGAGTCGCGTAGCTTCGGCATGCGCCGCATCCCGGCGCTGCGGCCGATCGGCTGGCTGGCGCGCGGTTGGAGTGACCTGATGCATTGCCCGCTGCCGGGCCTGCTGCACGGCCTGGCGCTGGCGGCTTTCGGCGGGCTGTTGTTCTGGCAGGCGCGGCACCAGTTCTGGTGGCTGGCCGGCGCGTTCTCGGGCTTCCTGCTGGTGGCGCCGGTGCTGGCCACCGGGCTGTACGCGGTCAGCCGCGCCCTCGAGCGCGGCGAGCCCGCGAACCTCGCCACCGCCATCCGCGCCTGGCAGCCCACCGACCACCGGATGATCGTCTTCGGCCTGCTGCTGGCCCTGGCCGGCACGGGCTGGGTGCTGACCTCGGCCGCGCTGATCACCAGCGCGCTGCCCGGCCAGGTGAACCGGCCGGCCGACTTCATCCGCCTCGTCGTGCTGGCCGACCGCGGCCTGTTGTTCGAGACCTGGCTCGTGCTCGGCGCGCTGATGGCAGCACCGGTGTTCGCCTCCAGCGTGATGGCGATGCCGATGCTGATGGACCGCCGCGTGGGCGTGCTCGCCGCCGTGTTCACCAGCTGGCGGGCCGTGATGGAACACCCGGCGCCGATGGCCCTGTGGGCCTTGCTGCTGATGGGTCTGACCGCCCTGGGCATGGCGACCGTGATGCTCGGCCTGGTCGTCGTGATGCCCTGGCTCGCCCATGCGAGCTGGCACGCCTACCGCGATCTGGTGAAGACGCCCGGGGAGCAGGGCTGATGTTCGGCTTCACCGAGGAGCAGATCGCCAACTTCGGGCTGACGGTGGGCGTCACCGCCTTCATGCTCTACATGGTGTTCATCATCTTCCAGCTCGCGCGCGAATCGAAAGCCGGCAAGTTCGGCACCTTCGTGCTCTTCCTGGGCCTGGGCGTCGGCCTGATCGGCTTCGCGGCCAAGGGCTTGATCAAGTACTTCATGGCGGGGATCGTGGAATGAGCCCGCCGGGCCGCCCCAAGGGCGAAATCCCCCCCCGGGGGGACGGCGTCAAGCGCCAAGGGGGTCGCATGAGCGACGTGACGTCGACGATGACACCCGTTTCCCGCCACTCGCTGTTCGACGATGCGCAGGCCCTGGTCACGGGTACGCTGTTCGTCGGCATCGGGCTGGCGATGTTCCGCCACGCCGGGCTGATGACCGGCGGCACGGTGGGCCTGGCCTTCCTGGCCCACTACGCCACCGGGGCCGCGTTCGGCCCCTTGTTCTTCGTGATCAACCTGCCCTTCTACGTGCTGGCCTGGAAGCGCATGGGCCGGCGCTTCACGCTCAAGACCATCGCCGCGGTGACGCTGCTGGCCTGGTTGTCGGAGGTGCTGCCAAACTGGTTCCGGCTGCAGCAGGTGGCCCCGTGGTTCGCCGCGATCGGCGGCGGGCTGCTGGTCGGCGCGGGCTTCATCATCCTGTTCCGTCACCGGGCCAGCCTGGGCGGCTTGAACGTGCTGGTGCTCTGGCTGCAGGAGCGTTTCGGCTGGCGCGCCGGTGTCGTGCAGATGGCCATCGATGCGGCGATCCTGCTCGCATCCTGGCCCTGGATCGACGCGCCGCGGCTGGCGCTGTCGGTGCTGGCCGCCGCGGCGATGAACTTCGCCCTGGCGGTCAACCACCGGCCGGGGCGCTACATGGCGTTCTGACGCGGGCCATCATCGCTTCGCAGCCTGCGCGTCCGGCGTGAAGCCGTTGGCGCGCAGCAGCGCCTCGACCTGCGGGTCCCGCCCACGAAAGCTGCGGAAGGCCTCGGCCGGATCGACCGAGTTGCCTACGCCCAGCACCGTCTTGCGGTAGCGCTCGGCAGTGGCCGCATCGAACGGGTCGCCCGCCTCGGTGAAGGCGTCGAACGCGTCGCGCGACAGCACCTCGGCCCACAGGTAGCCGTAGTAGCCGGCGGCGTAGCCCTCGCTGGCGAACACGTGGGCGAACTGCGGGATGCGGTGGCGCGCCACCACGGCCGGCGGCATGCCGAGTTCGTCGAGGGTGGCCTTCTCGAAGGCGTGCGGGTCGATCGGCGCGTCGCCCGGCTGCAGGTGCAGCTTCATGTCGAGCAGCGCCGATGCCAGG
>NZ_DATFAN010000047.1:0-3871 GCF_035254525.1 Ideonella sp.
TGATGCTGACGGGCGAAACGCCGCCGCGCGAACGCGGCGACCTCGTCGCCCGTTTCCAGGCGAAGCAGGACGAACCCGTGCTGCTGCTGAGCCTGAAGGCCGGCGGCGTCGGCCTGAACCTCACGGCGGCCGACACCGTGATCCACCTGGACCCGTGGTGGAACCCGGCGGTCGAACGCCAGGCGACCGACCGCGCGCACCGCATCGGCCAGGACCAGCCGGTGTTCGTCTACAAGATCGTGGTGGAGGGCAGCATCGAAGAGCGCATGCTCGCGCTGCAGGAAAGAAAGGCGGCCCTGGCCGAAGGCGTGCTCGGCAGCGACGCAGACCGTGCGGTGAAGTTCGGCGAGGGCGATCTGCAGGGCTTGCTGGCGCCGCTCGATGCGACGATCGCGCCCAGGCCGGCCGACATCGCGAGCGTGCTGGCCGCCGAGCCGGCGAACCGCGGCATGTGAAAGCCTTGGAGCGCGTCTCAGGCGAGCCAGGACTCGACCTTGTCGCGGCTGGGCACGCCGCCCGCGTGCACCACCTTGCCGTCGATCACGACGCCCGGCGTGCTCATGACACCGTAGCCCACGATGTCGGGCAACGCCTCGACCTTGCTCAGGGTGAGCTTCACGCCCTTGGCCTTGGCGACCTGCTCGATCAGCGCGATCGTGTTCCTGCAGTTGGCGCAGCCGGTGCCGAGTACCTTGATGTCCATGGAGACTCCTTCCGAAGTGGGGCTCAGGTGGCCGATTCGGCGACGTCGAACAGCGTCGCGTGCATGCGCTCGCGCTCCGGCACCGTCGGCCAGCCCGCGTCCGCGGGCGCGGCGATCGACTCGACCTGGCCGCGCGCGTCGACCTGCACGACGCTGTAGGTCTCGTTGACCACGGCCTGGGGCTCGCCGTCCTTCAGGCGCACGTACCAGTCGGCCAGGCGCAAGGTCTGACCCGCCAGCATCGGCGCCGTCGACTCGCGCCGCGCGAGCGCCACGTACAGCGCGTGCGGCACCGGGTGCACGCCGCCGGCTTCGTCCAGGAGGAAGACATACGAGGCATGCTCGGCGCTTGCCGGCGCGCGCGCTCGCCCCGACGCATCGACGGTGCTGAACACCGGCGCGAATCCGCCGCCGGGGGTGCGGAAATTGGTGGTCTGACCCTGGTACAGGCGCGCCGCCACCCACTGCACGTCGCCGCCGTAGGCATACGCACGCAGGTCGAACTTCAGCGGCGGCACGCCGTCGCCTTCGTCGATGCGGCGCGTGCCCGGCGACACGATGGCCTGGGCCACGTAGTCGCCGGCGAGGATCTCCTGCCAGACGCGATGCGTGAGCTTGTCGCCGCGGTAGGCGGCGCGGCTGCCGAACCCCGCCACCGGCTTGAAGAAGAGGCCGCGGCGCGCGGACCAGAGGCGTTCGCTGTTGGCGGCCGTCACGATCTCTGTGTGCGGCACGCTCTCCAGCAGCACACGCTGCAGCGGATCGGGCACGCCCAGCGCCTGCAGCCGCGCGGCGTCGCAAAAGAGCGCGAGCTGGCGCTTGTCGGCATACAGCGCATGCGCCTGCGGGTGCGGGGTCAGCACGACGCCCTGATGCAGCCATGCGTCGCGCAGCGCGGCGCTCGCGGGCTGCTCGAGGTAGAAGTCGGTGAGCCGGTTGTAGACCAGGTCGATGGCTGATTCGCCCAGCCACAGCGCGCCGTCTCGCCATTGCAGCTCGGCCGGATCGGCGATCAGCGCGGTCAGGCCGTGCCGCTCGAACAGCCTGCGGAAGAGCAGGAACTCGGGATACAGGTACTGCCGCTCGGGCTTCTCGTCAACGATGGCGATGCTGCGAAGCGGGCGCGTGTGCCCCGCCAGTCGCCATTCGCGGCGAAACATGTCCACCAGGCGCTGCTCGAATGCCGCCACGTGGGCGCGCGTGGGCACCAGCGTGTCCATCGCGGCGCAGCAACTGCGCTGCGCCCGCGCGAGCACCGCGTTGAGCATCGCGCCGCCGGCGTTGGTGTTGATCTCGATGAGCCCGAGGCGGCCGTGATCGAGGTGGAAGTCGTAGCCGAGGAAGACGCCCCGCGGGCCGGCCGCTGTTCCCACGCGGGCCGTCGCCGGCGCACCGGCCAGCACCTGCTCGCGGTAGGCCGGCAGCGCGACGACGGCTTCGACGGCGCGCACCACCTGCGCCATGCGCTGCAGCTGCGATGACGCCACGAAGACGGGCTGCGCCGCGAAGACCGACGGGCAGCGCTCGTGCATCAGCGCCGACAGCCCGGGCTCTCCCAGTTCCGCGTCGAGTGCATGCGCCAGCGCCTCGCGGTCCAGGCTGAAGCAGAAGCAGTCGTCGTTGAGCTGCTCGAGCGAAGCGGCGGTGGCGATGCTCGACATGGTCGGTGCAGACGATCGGCCAGCGGCGCTCACAGCACCGCGTTGAACACCAGGCCCACGATCAGGATGCCGGTGGCCACGACGCCCGCGAAGGTCGCGATCAGCCGCACCTTGAGCACCTTGCGCAGGATGATCATCTCGGGCAGCGAGAGCGCGATCACGCTCATCATGAAAGCCAGCACCGTCCCCAGCGCCGCGCCCTTGGCCAGCAGGGCCTGCACGACGGGGATCACGCCGGCGGCGTTGCTGTACATCGGCACGCCGATCAACACCGCAAGCGGCACCGACCACCAGGCGTCCCGCCCCATGATCGCGGCCATGAAGTTCTCCGGCACCCAGCCATGGATGGCCGCGCCGACGGCGATGCCCGCGAGGATGTAGGGCCACACCCTGCCGACGATCTCGCGCACGCTCGCCAAGCCGGCGTCGATGCGCTCGGCCAGCGTGAGGCCACTTTCACCCGAGGTCGCAGCGACCTTGGGCATGTCGCGCACCCAGTCCTCGAGGTGGCGCTCCATCTTGAGCCGGCCGATCACCCAGCCCGCGACGATGGCGATCGCGAGGCCCAGGCCCAGGTAGAGCAGCGCGATGCGCCAGCCGAACATGCCGAAGAGCAGCGCCAGCGCCACCTCGTTCACCATCGGCGCCGAGATCAGGAACGAAAAGGTCACGCCCAGCGGCACGCCGGCCTGCACGAAGCCGATGAACAGCGGCACTGCGGAACACGAGCAGAACGGCGTCACGATGCCCAGGCTGGCGGCCATCACGTTGGCTGCGCCTTCGGTGCGACCGGCCAGCAGTGCTCGCGTGCGTTCGGGCGTGAAGTACGAGTTCACCATGCCCATCACGAACACCACCGCCGTGAGCAGCATGAGCACCTTCGGCGTGTCGTACAGGAAGAACTGGATCGCACCGCCCAGGTGGCTGGCGCGATCGATCGGCAAGGCGCCCACGATCGCCTCGGATACCGGATTCAAGGATTGGTAGAGCCCCCACCATGCCAGCGCCGCCGTTGCGAGGAACGCGCGCGGATGTCGGCGGGGAAGTTGCTGCGTCCGCTGGGACAGGGTCAGTTCGGACATGCTCGGTCCTCTGCCGGTGAAGACGAAGACGACAAGCCAAGGATGCAGGTCACGCGCTTCGGCTGCTTGATGAGGATCAAGCGCGTTGCTGTGGCACGGCGCGCTCGTACCATCCCTTGCTGCGATTGACCACGCGCACCACCAGCAGCATCACGGGCACCTCGATCAGCACGCCCACCACCGTGGCGAGCGCGGCGCCCGACTCGAAGCCGAACAAGCTGATCGCCGCGGCCACGGCGAGCTCGAAGAAGTTGCTCGCGCCGATCAGGGCCGACGGGCACGCGACGTCGTGCGCCTCGCCGAGGCGGCGGTTGAGCCAGTACGCCAGCGCCGAATTGAAGAAGACCTGGATCAGGATCGGCACGGCCAGCATCACGATCACCAGCGGCTGGTCGAGGATCGCCTGTCCCTGGAAGGCGAAGAGC
>NZ_DATFAN010000048.1:0-2108 GCF_035254525.1 Ideonella sp.
TGCGGATGCGCCGCCGCGTGACCGACTCGATCTCGCGGCCGAGCGCCGAGACGATGCCGGTGGTCAGCGTCTGGTCCAGCCCGAAGGGGTTGCCGATCGCGAAAACGCGCTGGCCCACCTGCAGGTCGCGGCTGCTGCCCAACGGCAAGGGCGGCAGCTTCGATTTCGGCGCGTTGATGCGCAGCACCGCCAGGTCGCGGTCGGGAAAGGCGCCGACCAGCTCGGCCTTGTGCGAGGTCTGGTCGGCCAGCGTCACGCGCGCCGCGCTGGCACCCTGGATCACGTGGAAATTGGTGACGATGTGGCCCTGCTCGTCCCAGACGAAGCCGGTGCCGGTGCCGCGCGGCACCTGCTGCACATCGAGCGAAAAAAAGTCGCGCTCGACCGTCAGCGCGGTGATGTTGACGACGGCCGGCGAGGCGGCCTTGAAGACCGCGATGTTGTTCTGCTCGTCGGCCGACAGGGCCCCGCGTGGGGCCGCGCTGCGCGCCGCCACCTCGGTGCGGGCGATGGCCAAGCCGGGCCCGAAGGCCAGCGCCGTCGAGCAAGCCGCCGCCAGCAGGCGGCGGCGGTTCAGGGGCCGGGGCGCGCCCGGCATCAGGCGACGTTGATGCTGATCCGGCGTGGCTGCGCGTGCTCCAGCTTCGGGATCCGCAGGTTCAGCACGCCGTCCTTCAGGTTGGCCTCGATGCGCCCGGCGTCGAGCTCGCGGCTGAGCGTGAAGGCGCGCCGGTAGCGCGGCAGGCGCAGCTCCACGTAGGCGGGCTGCAGGCCGGTCGGGGTCGGCGTCGTGACCTCGCCCTCGATCGTCAGCGTCTCGCCGTCGACCTTGATGTCGAGCTTGTCGCGCGGCACGCCGGGCAGATCGGCCAGCAGGGTGATGCCACGGTCGTCTTCCAGCACGTCGACGCGCGGCAGCAGCGCGCGGGTGTCGGCCGGGCCGGAGGCTGTGGTGGTGGGGCTTTGTTGCACGTTGGTCTTCTGCAGTTCGTTGCGGGTGGTGTCGGTCATGATCGGTCTCCTTGTCGGTGACAGGCAGGCGACGGATTTACTGCACCGTGATGCGCTTGGGCTGCGCTTCCTCGCGGCGCGCGATGCTGACGTTCAGCACGCCGTCCCGGTAGCTGGCCTGCACGCGCGAGGGATCCACGTCGTCGGGCAGGCTCAGTGCACGCTTGAAGCTGCCGCTGGCACGCTCGTGGTTGTAGACGCTGACCTTGGCATCGCTGCCGCGCGCCGGCACGGCCGAGGGCCGCTCGCCGGAGATCGTCAGCACGCCACGGTCGATCACGACGTCGATCTTGGCCGGGTCCATGCCCGGGGCGAAGGCGTAGACCTCGACGCTGCCCGGGGTCATGCCCACATTGATCGCCGGGAAGGCACCCGGCGCGGCCGAACGGATGCTGCTCGGCAGGCCGGTGCCGCCGAACACGTCGTCGAGCTCGCGACGCAGGCGCTCGAACTCGCCCACCACGCCGCCCGGGAAGCTCCAAAGGGATTCGTACATGGCAACGCTCCTTTCAAACGGTGAAAGTGCGGCGCTCGGCGAAGGCCGGCCGTCCGCATACCTACCGAATTAAGGGCAGGCTGCGCCAAGTTCAAGGCCCCCGGCTTGCGCTGGATCAGGTGCCTATGACCCCGCCGTCGTCCTTGGTGATCATCACCGTCGCCGAGCGTGGCCGGCCGCCGTCGGGCCACCTGGAGTAGCGGCCGGGCGCGGCCGGGTCGCCCCGCCCGGCGGGCGATTCGCCGGGGTGCTGGATGTTGACGAACAGCGTGCGCAGGTCGGGCGACATCGTCAGGCCGGTGATCTCGCAACCCGCCGGACCGACGAGGAAGCGGCGGAATACGGGGCCGCCCTCGTGGGCTGGCCGCGTCGGGTCGCACGCCAGCAGCTGGTTGTTCGGCAGGCGGGCGAGTTCACCCTTGCCCATCGCCGACGAAGACATGTCGGTTTCGACCCACAGCACGCCGCGTGGATCGATCCACAGGCCGTCCGGGCAGGCGAACACGTCACCGCGGATGTTGCCTCGCGCCTCCTGGCGCGGCTGTTGCGGGTCTCCGGCCAGCACCAGGTGGTCCCAGTGGAAGCGGGTGGCATCGAGGTC
>NZ_DATFAN010000049.1:0-14885 GCF_035254525.1 Ideonella sp.
GAAGTACTTCTCGAAGGCGATCTTGGCCAGGTGGACCCACTTGCCCTTCTTGAACCAGTTCACGTTGCGCGGCGGGATCTGCGGCAGCGCGACGAAGGCCGCCCCGGTGTCGCCCATGTCGGCCAGGCAGATGGCGTTCCAGGTGGCCTTCTGCGTCGCCGGGCGGCCGGCGATCTCGTCGGCGATGTTGTGGGCCAGTGCGGTGATCATGGTCTCGATCATGTAGCCGGTCTTCGGCGCGCCGCTGGGCACCGGGGTCACCTCCACCGGCGGGATCGCGACGCACACGCCCGCCGAGAAGATGTTGCGGTACTTCTTGCTGCGCTGGTGCTCGTCGATCATGACGAAGCCGCGCGGGTTGCACATGTCGGCCACCGCCGACACGGCATCCACGCCCTTGAAGGCCGGCAGCATCATCGCGAGCTTGAACGGCAGCTCGTGCTCCTTGACCGGCTGGCCGGCGGCATCGACCTCGGTCGTGAAGAGCTTGCCGGGCTCGACCTTGGTCGTCTTCGCGTTGGTGACCCACTTGATGTCGTGGCTGCGCAGCTCGGATTCGAGCATGGCTTTGGAGTCGCCCACGCCGCCCAGGCCCAGGTGGCCGATGTAGGGCTCAGCGGTGACGAAGGTCATCGGCACCTTGTGGCGCAGCTTGCGCTTGCGAAGGTCGGCATCGAGGATCAGCGCGAACTCGTAGGCCGGGCCGAAGCAGCTCGCACCCGGCATCGCGCCGATGATCACCGGGCCGGGGTTGTCGAGGAACTTCTTGTAGTCCTGGAAGAACATCTCGGCGTGGCCGACCGTGCACACCGAGTGGGTGTGGCCGCCGTGCGGGCCGGCGCCGGGCACCTCGTCGAAGCTCAGCTTCGGGCCGGTGGTGATCACCAGGTAGTCGTAGGCCAGCGTGTCGCCACCGTCGAGCGTGAGCTTGCTGTGCTCGGCGTCGATCGCGGTCACCGGCTTGCCGATGAAGGCGATGCCCTTCTTCTCGAGGTACGGGGCGATCGGCAGCGTGACCTGCGAGCGCTCGCGCCAGCCGACGGCCACCCAGGGATTGGACGGCACGAACTGAAAGTAGTCGGTCGCATTGACGACCGTGACGCGGTGCTCCTTGGGCAGCAGCGCGCGCAACTCGTAGGCCGCGGGCATGCCGCCGATGCCGGCGCCCATGATGACCACATGTGCCATGGTTTGTCTCCTTCGTTGCTGCCCGGCGCTTTCAGAACCGGTGGGTGTACATGAGCTGCGCGCTGGTCTGGCGGTGCGACACCTTCACGCCGTCGCCGTTGGTCACGCTGGTGGTCGGGGCGACCACCAGCGATCCATTGAACTCGTTGGCCGGGCTGAACTGCCAGCCCAGGCCGAACGTGGCGTGGTTCTTCACGGTGGCCGGGAACAGCGGATTCACCAGCGCCTCGGGGATCGGGTTGTCAGCCAGGTTCAGGCCAGCGCGCAAGGTCAACTCGGGCATCGCGCGCCACGCCAGCCCCAAGTTCAATACGGTCTGGTCCTTCCAGTCTTGCGCCAGAGCAAAGCTCACTGAACCACCCATGCCGGCGCTGTCGTAGCGCAGCTTGAAGTCCTTCATCACGCCGGACCACGCGATGTGCTTCACGTCGGCGGCGAGCAGTACCGAGGGGGTGGCCTGCCAGCTCGCGCCGATGGCGGTGGTCGCGGGCCACTGGAAATCGACCACGGTGATGCGGCCGGTGTCGGCGAAGCCGCCGAAGGCCGTCATGCTGGCGCCGCCGGCCGAGGTCTTCATGTCCTGCAGCGCCGATTCGATCTGGTACGAGGCGCCCAGCGTCCAGGCGGGGGTCGCCTTGTAGACCACGCCGATCTTGGCGGCCCAGCCGGTCGAAAAGGCCGCGCCGCTGAAATCGCTTGAATTCGAGAAATCGATGCGGGCCCAGGGGGCGCCGGCCAGGGCCGGCAGCGCGGCAGCCAGGTTGCCGCTGGCGGCCGTCACCATCGAGCCGAGCTGCGCGCCGCTGGCGGCCATGCGCATGTCCAGGCTGGCCCACATGTAGTCCAGCGTGCCGCCGATGGCCAGCTCGGGCGTCACCTGCCAGGCCAGCGGGAACAGCAGCCGCCCGACCCCCAGCTCGGAGCGCACCGGCTGCCCGGAGCCCGCGGCGAGGAAGCTGTCGGCGCCGTACTCGGTGCCCATGCCGCCCTGCGCGAACAGGCCCATGCCATAGGTGAGCGCACCCGAGCGGCGGGCGTAGCCGAAGGCGGGCATCACGTAGGACGTGCCGCCGGAATCGGCGCTGCCCATGCCGGGCATCGAGCTCGTCACGTGCGGGCCGAGCACGCCGAGCGCCACGTCCAGCCGCGCGGTGTCGCCCATCAGCGCGAGCGTGGCCGGGTTCTGGGCGAGCGCGGCCGTGCCATGGTCGATCGCCTGCGAGGCCCCGCCCATGCCGGTCGAGATCGGCCCATAACCTTCCATGTTCATGCCATTGGTGGCCCAGGCCGGGCTGGTGGCGAGCGCGGCCAGCGCAGAAAGCAGCCCCCAGGTCCGGGCTGCGCCCGGCCCGCCCCCCGTGGGGGTCAAGGAACTCGGGAGCGGCCCGTCGTTCCTTGAGCAGGTGGGGCGGAAGTGGCGCGGGGTGGTGCGATGCATGGCTTGTCTCCTGTTGTCGTCGTGGGGCGCGGGGGAACCAAAATCACCAGCGGGCCAGCAGTCGCCCGTCGGCGACCCGGGTTTCCCACTGCCGCAGCGGC
The DNA here is from genome assembly GCF_035254525.1 of Ideonella sp. Taxonomy (GTDB): domain Bacteria; phylum Pseudomonadota; class Gammaproteobacteria; order Burkholderiales; family Burkholderiaceae_C; genus Ideonella. The sequence goes on from NZ_DATFAN010000049.1 coordinate 2,728, forward strand.
GCGTTGCCCTTGCCGGTGCACTGGCCGTTGCGGATGTCGAAGCGCCACTCGTGCTTGGGGCAGGTCAGCGTGTGGCCGTCCAGCGCGAGGTGCGGGATGTTGGTGGTCTGGTGCGGGCAGCGGCTGTCGTAGACGCGGTACTCGCCGCCGGCCCGGTGGACGAACAGGCCGTGGTCGTCGCAGTCGACGCGGGTGGATTCGCCTTCGCGCAGGTCCTCGGCCGCCATCACGTCGTGCCACGTGCCCTCGGCCACCGGCGCCGTGAGCGCCTCGGGCGCGAAGCCCGGGATGTCCATCTCGAGGATGATGTCGACGGCCCAGATGATCTTCGTCAGCCCCAGCGCAGGGAAGGCCATCAGCAGCGCATCGAGCACCTCCATCGGCGTGCAGCCGTCGCGCAGCGCGCGCCCGAGGTACTGGCGAAAACCGCGCTCGGTCTGCGAATGGACCTTGGTGATCACCGAGATCAGGTTGCGCGTCTTGGGGTCGAGGTGCTTGCCGCACTCCTTGAGGAACTTCAGGTAGTGGCCGACGGCGTCGGGCCGGGCCTGGGCAAGGTAAGTCAGTGCGTCGCTCATGAGGGAATCGCGGTCGTGGAAGAGGAGGGGACGTGGGAGACGGCCACCAGTACCGGCAGGTCGGCCAGGCCGATGACCTTCTGCGCGACGCCGCCGAGCCAGGCGTGCGCCAGGCTCTCGTCGCCGCGCCGGCCGATGACCAGCAGGTCGGCACCCTGTGCGCGTGCGGCGGCCATGATCTGCTCGTGCGGGCGCCCGCTGCACATCTGCGCATCGAGCCCGACGCCGTAGGCCAGCGCGGTCGACGCAGCACGCTGCAGCGCGTGGTCCGCCAAGGCGACCGTGTCGGCCGCATCGCCCAGCACGCTGAGCGCCGACAGCGGCACGCTGCACTGCGCGGCGATCGCGGCGGCGGTGGACACCGGCGTCATGTCGGTCATCACGGGGTCGACCGCCACCAGCACCCGCCGCGCCCACATGCGCGCCGCACGCGGCACGACCAGCACGCTGCAGGGCGCGTGGGTCACCACGTTGCGCACCATCTCGCCGACCAGCAGGTTGGCGAGCAGGCCGCGCCGGCCGCGCCGGCGGATCACGATGAGGTCGGCCGCCAGGCTCAGCGCCTCGTCGACGATCTCGCGGTACGGCTCGGGGCCGCGCCGTGCATGCAGCGCGAGCGCCACGCCGCCGCGCTGCGCCGCCTCGGCCAGGGCGGCCAGGCGCGTGCGCGCCTGCGCCTCGGCGTGCGCGGCGAGCTCGGGCGCCAGCGCCTCGTACTCGGGGTTGCTGACGATGGGCAGCACGGCGTTCAGCGGCAGCCCGCAGCGCCGGGCGAGGGCGAGCGCCAGCGCCTCGGCGCCGGCGTCGTTCTCGGAGTGTTCGGTCGCCAGCAGCAGCTTGTTGTAGACGTGCTCCATCGGCGCCTCCTCAGTGCCCCACCCGCAGCACGCCGGAGGCGGCCAGCAGCAGCACCGCCACCTCGGCCAGGCACAGGCCGGCATAAACGCGATCGCCGCGCGACGCGAACAGCGGCACCAGCGCCAGCAGCGGCGGCAGCGAGCAGCCGGCGAGCAGCGCGATGCCCAGCAGGTTGGCGATGTCGCCGTGCGCCGCCAGCGCCAGCCAGCCCCAACCGGCCGGGGTGCCGGTGCGCTGGAGGTAGGTGCCGACCGGCAGCGACCACAGATCCGGCAGCCGCGACACCGGCACCTGCGACGGCAACAGCCCGCTCAGGTAGGCCGCGAAGCACAGCAGCAGCAGGCCGAGGCCCGCGCGCGTGCCCCATTCGAGCCAGCGCGCATAGCTGAGCTGTTCAGCGGCCTGTGCGGGGCGCTCGGCGATGGCCGCGAGCTCTTCGACCTGGGCGACCCCATTCACGGCCACACCCCCGTGCCCTTGCCGAGCGCGCGCACGCCGGCGAACAGCAGCAGCGCGATCACCATGCGGCGGATCACGGCGCCGCGCAGCACATGCAGCAGCCGGGCGCCGATGCGGGCACCGAGCATCATGCCGAGGACCGAGGGCACCGCGATCATCGGCAGCACCGCGCCCTGGTTGACATAGACCCAGGCCGCCGACGAATCGACCAGCGACAGCACCAGGCCCGAGCTGCCGGCGGCCACCTTCAAGGGCGCGCCCATCAACAGGTTCAGCGCCGGCACGTTGGCCCAGCCGGCGCCAATGCCGAACATGCCGGCCAGCACGCCGATGCCGGTGAAGACGACCAGGCCGGTGCCGCTGCGGTGCACCTGCCAGTCGACGCGCTGGCCGGTCGCGCCATCGACGAACACACCGTTCAGCGCCAGCGCGGCCGAGAGCCGGTCGGGGGCCGCCACGCGCGGGAACTCGGCATTGCGCGACACCAGCATCAACGCGACGATGCCCAGCACGATCAGGCCGAGCGCGGTCTGCACGGCGGCGGCCGGCATGGCCAGGCCGATCAGCGCACCGGCGATCGAGCTGGCCGAGGCCAGCAGCGCCAGGGGCAACGCCAGGCGCAGGCTGGCCAGCCCGCCACGCAGCAGCGTCGGCGCCGCGGCCAGCGCGCTGGCCAGCGCCACCAGCAGGCCGGCGCCGCGCACGAAATCGAGGTGGAAGGGAAAGAAGCTGCCGACGATCGGCACGAACAGCGTGCCGCCGCCGATGCCCGCCGGCACCGCGACGATGCCCAGCGCAAAGCAGGCGACGAACAGCGACAGGGGCCACACCCACCAGGGCATGGCCGACGCTTGCGCACTGCCGGCGGCCCACGCCGGCGATGCGAGCAGCAGGGCCGCCAGGCCAGCGCCCGCGATGCAGAAAGCCGCCCGAGCCAAGCGGACACCGCGGAACCGGCTTTGCCGGGCCGCTGGTGGCGCCCCCTTGAGGGGGAGGCGCCGTAGGCGCTTCGGGGGTGGGCTCATGAAATCGCTTGGTAATACAGGTTCTGCGGGTGGTTGGCCTGCGCGAAGAAGAACCAGCGCTCGGCCAGCAAGCCGGCGAACTGGACGACGAAGGCGAGGGCAAGCGCCGCGCTCGATCCTGGCGCGGCAGCCAGCAGCGCCGCGGGCAGCACGAAGGCCGCGGCGAGGAAGAACCACTTGACCGAGCGCAGGAAGGCGGCGTTGCGGCCATGGAAGAACTCGCGCGTGTTGAACGAGCCGCCCATGAAGCCTTGCGCGCGCTGCACGACCGCGGGGTGCTTGACGCCGATGGCCGACTGCAGCGTCGATCGCGGCTTCAGCAGCGCATTGCGGCGCAGCGAGGCGGCGCGCGAGGCCAGGCCGGCCAGCGTCAGCCCCAGCGCCGCGGCGGCGAACGGTGCCGCATCGGCTGGCGACAGCCGCAGCGCGACCAGCGCGCTGGCCAGCGTGGCACCCGAGGCGCAGCCCAGCAGCGTGTAGTTCAGCAGCGTCAGCGGGCTCGCCCACTCCTGCAGGAAGCGGATCGACGCATAGATCATCGCGGTGCAGACGAACAATGCCAGGCACAGCACGGTCGCCACGGCGCCGAGCCAGCGGCTGGCCGGCGAGCCCAGCGCGTGTGCGCCGCCCCAGGCGAACACGCCGGCCATGAACAGCGGCAGCGCGATGACCTCGCGCGAGAGCCACGACGTGCGCCACATCGCCGCCGCACGCCAGGCGCGCTCGGGGTGGCCCAGGTGGAAGAACGAAGCCGCGAGGCCGAGGCCGCACAGCACCAGCGACCACGCCGCGCCGACGAAGTACAGCCCCGAGGCCGCCGGACCGGCGGGCACGCCGGCCAGCTCGGCCGCATACAGCGCGAGGAACAGGCCCTGGCCGGCGCCGATCAGCGTGGTCAGGAAGATCACCGAGAACGCCGGATTCATGTCGCGAAGTCCTCCCGTCCCGGGGCGAGCGGCGGGCACTCGGGCTGCTTGCCGTCGAGCTTCAGCGGGTTGTCGATGCGCTGCAGGTCTTCGGCGTGCAGGGTGATCTGCGTCTTGCGGCGTGGCAGGTAGTGGTTGGACGGGCGCGTGCCCCACTCGGGCATCAGCGGGTAGCCGCCGCGTTCGTTGATGGCCACCGACACGGCCGAGGCTGGGTCGTGGATGTCGCCGAACAGGCGTGCGCCGGGCGGGCAGGCCAGAACGCAGGCCGGCTTGCGCTGGGCCTCGGGCAGGTTCTTGTCGGTGACGCGGTCCACGCACAGCGTGCACTTGGTCATCACCTTGCGGTCTTCGTCGAACTCGCGCGCCCCGTAGGGGCAGGCCCACGAGCAGTACTTGCAGCCGATGCACTTGTCGTAGTCGACGAGCACGATGCCGTCTTCGGCCCGCTTGTAGCTCGCGCCGGTGGGGCACACGGGCACGCAGGGCGGATCCTCGCAGTGAAGGCAGCTCTTCGGGAAGTGCACGGTCTGCGTGGCCGGGTAGGTACCCACCTCGAAGGTCTGGACCCGGTTGAAGAAGCTGCCGCTCGGGTCGGCGCCATAGGGGTCGAGGTCGGTCAACGGGCCGGCGGCGCCCGAGGTGTTCCACTGCTTGCAGCTCGTCACGCAGGCGTGGCAGCCGACGCAGACGTTCAGGTCGATGACCAGGGCGAGCTGGGTCATTTCTCCACCTTCATCTTCCCGGCCATCCAGCCTCGGCGCTTCGGCGCAGCCGCGCCCATGCCGGGCACGGCGTGCATCGCCTCGAACTGCGGCGAGGTCTCGGCCGGCTCATCAGGCCCCGCGGGGGTGATGCGCACCCGCACGTCGTACCAGGCGGCCTGGCCGGTGATGGGGTCGGAGTTCGACAGCGGGCCGCTGCCGTTCGCCCCGGGCAGTTCCTCGCTGATCAGGTGATTCAGCAGGAAGCCGCGGCGCGATTCGTTGGCGTCGGGTGCGAGTGCCCAGGCGCCTGCGGCCTTGCCGATGGCGTTCCAGGTCCACACCGTGCCGGGCTCGACCGCCTCGGAGTGGCGGCACATGCAGCGCACCTTGCCCCAGGGCGATTCGACCCACATCCAGCCGCCGTCGGCGATGCCGGCGGCCAGCGCGGTCTTCGTGTTGACGAACAGGTAGTTGTGGGTGTGGATCTGGCGCAGCCAGGCGTTCTGCGAATCCCACGAGTGGTACATCGCCATGGGCCGCTGCGTCACCGCGTTGAGCGGGTAGCGCTGCGTGTCGGTGGCCTGCTGCTCGAGCGGCGCGTAGTAGAAGGGCAGCGGGTCGAAGTAGGTCTGCACGCGCTGGCGCAGCCGGTCCGGCGGCTGCTTTCCGGGGTGCTTGCCTTGCGCGGCGAGGCGGAAGCGCTGCAGGAACTCGGAGTACAGGTGGATCACGATCGGGTCGCGGTCACGCCGCAGGCCCGCCTGCTGCGCCCAGTCCATGTAGCCCTGGTTCCAGTTGCGCATGTACTGCAGCGAGGGCGACAGCCGGTGGTGGAAGACGCAGTTGTTCTTCTCGTACATCTCCCACTGGCGCGGGTTGGGCTCGCCGCGCATCGCCTTCTCGCCGCCCTTGCCACGCCAGCCGGCGAGAAAGCCGATGCCCGAGCCGGGCGCCGTCTCGTAGTTGACGATGAAGTCGGGGTAGTCGCGGTACTTGCGCGTGCCGTCGGCATGCACGAAGGCCGGCAGCTTCAGGCGCGAGGCCAGCTCGACCAGCACCTCCTGGAAGGGCTTGCACTGGCCGGTCGGCGGCAGCACGGGGATGCGCACCGAATCGACCGGGCCGTCGAACTCGCTGATGGGCCGGTCCAGCATCGACATGCAGTCATGCCGCTCGAGGTAGCTCGTGTCCGGCAGCAGCAGGTCGGCATAGGCCGTCATCTCGCTGCGGAAGGCATCGCAGACGACCAGGAAGGGGATCTTGTACTCGCCGTCCTCACCCTTGTCGTTGAGCATTCGGCGGACCTCGGACGTGTTCATCGTCGAGTTCCAGGCCATGTTGGCCATGAAGATCAGCAGCGTGTCGATCGGGTACGGGTCACCACGCCAGGCGTTGGTGATCACGTTGTGCATCAGCCCGTGAGCCGAGAGCGGGTGCTCCCACGAGAAGCCCTTGTCGATGCGCACCGGCTCGCCCTGCGCATCGACGAAGAGGTCGTCCGGCCCCTCGGGCCAGCCGAGCGGCGCGCCGTTCAGCGGCGTGTCGGGCTTCACTGCCTCGGGGCTCTTGGGCGGCCGCGCGTTCGGTGGCACCGCACGCGGGTAGGGCGCCTTGTGGCGAAAGCCGCCCGGCCGGTCGATCGTGCCGAGCAGGCTCATCAGGATCGCCAGCGTGCGGATCGTGTGAAATCCGTTGCTGTGCGCCGCGAGGCCTCGCATCGCGTGGAAGGCCACCGGGTTGCCGGTGACGGTGTCGTGGCGGCGGCCCCAGCAGTCGGTCCAGGCGATCGGCAGCTCGATCGTGTGGTCGCGCGCGGTGATGCCCATCTCCTGCGCCAGGCGCCGGATGGTCGCCGCCGGGATTCCGGTGATGCCCGCGGCCCACTCGGGCGTGTAGGGCTTGACGCGCTCTTCGAGCAGCTGGAAGGCCGGCACGGCGGGCGTGCCGTCCGGCATGGCGAAATGGCCGAGCAGGGCCGGGTCGGCGCCGGGCGCGTGGTCGGCCACCGGGCGGTTCGTCAGCCGGTCCCACCACCAGAAGTTGTGCGGCCGCAAGGGGTTGACGATGTCGCCCTCGGCATTGCGCAGCATCAGGCCGAATTCGTCGCTCGACGCGTCCTGGTTCACCAGTTGGCCGGCGTTGGTGTAGCGGGCGATGAACTCGCGGTCGTACAGGCCCAGCGCGATGATCTCGTGCACCAGCGCCAGCAGCAGCGCGCCGTCGGTGCCGGGCTTGATCGGCACCCATTCGTCGGCGATGGCCGCGTAGCCGGTGCGAACCGGGTTGATCGCGATGAACTTGCCGCCCTGGCGCTTGAACTTGGCCAGTTCCACCTTCATCGGGTTGCTGTGGTGATCTTCGGCGGTGCCGATCATCACGAACAGCTTGGCGCGGGCGAGGTCGGGGCCGCCGAACTCCCAGAATGAGCCGCCGATCGTGTAGATCATCCCCGCGGCCATGTTCACCGAGCAGAAGCCGCCGTGCGCCGCATAGTTCGGCGTGCCGAACTGGCGCGCGAATAGGCCGGTGAGCGCCTGCATCTGGTCGCGCCCGGTGAAGAGGGCGAACTTCTTCGGGTCGGTCGCGCGCAGGTGGCGCAGCCGGTCTTCCAGCATCGAGAAGGCTTCGCTCCACTCGATCTCGACGAACTCGCCCGCGCCGCGCTCGGTGCCCGGCTTGCGCTTGAGTGGTTTCGTCAACCGGGCCGGCGAATACTGCTTCATGATCCCCGACGAGCCCTTGGCGCAGATGACGCCGTGGTTCAGCGGGTGATCGGGGTTGCCCTCGATGTAGCGCACCTGCGGGCCCTCGTCGCCGTGCCGCAGGTGAACGCGGATGCCGCAGCGGCAGGCGCACATGTAGCAGGTGGTGTTGCGCACCTCTGTGCGCGCGCCGGGCAGGGGCGGGGCGGTCGGGTCGTGCAGCGGTGTGGCCGGCATCGTGGGTGGGTGTGTATGGGCCGACCGGCATCGGCCGACCCTTGTCTCTGCCGGTCATTAGGCGCAAGCGGGCCGGGGGCCGTCCATCACCGTGACGGGTGATGACCCTGTAACCCTTATGGGGGATACGCGCGCCGCTGCGGCTGATTTGATGCAGGTCAATCGGCGCCGGGGTCGGCGGCCGAACACTGGATCCAATGGGTGCTCATATACCGTCAAGGGTATAGGGGTGAGGCCCGATGGCGCCCCGGCGAACGGGGTGGTGCAATGAGCCCGCGGCCATGAACGAACCGACCATCCGCATCATCGAAGACGACACCGCCTGCCCGGTGGATGAGCACCAGTGCGCGACCGTGATTCACCAGCGCCGCATGATGGCGGCCGAGGTGCACGATTCGATCGCCCAGACCCTGACCTTCGTCAAGATGCGCCTGCCGCTGCTCGAAGATGCGCTGCAGGCGCACGACGAGGCCTCCGCGCACCGCTACCTGGCGGATATCCGCGATGCGGTCGGCGAGGCGCACACCAGCCTGCGCGAGATCGTCACCCACCTGCGCGCTCCCGCCGACCCACGCGGCCTCGCGCCGGCGCTGCTGGGCCTAGCCGAGCGCTTTCGCGAGCGCAGCGGGGTCGCCTTGCAGGTGGCCAACGCGATGCCGTCGCTGTCGCTCGGGCCGGAGCGGGAGTCCGAGCTGTTCCACATCGTGCAGGAGGCGCTGGCGAACATCGAGCACCACGCCGCGGCGCGCCACGCCTGGCTGCGCATCGATCCGCTGCCCGCCGGGGGCGTGCGGGTGTGCATCGACGACGACGGCGTCGGCCCGCGCCCGCCGGCGAGCGACGGCCGCGCGCACCACGGCCTGTCGATCATGGACGAGCGGGCGCACCGGCTGGGCGGTGCGCTGCAGGTTGCCGCGCGGCCCGGCGGCGGCACCCGGGTGCGGCTGATCGTGCCGGCATCGACGGCCCCGCGGGGAGCGATGCAATGAGCGTCGACGAAGCCCGCCCGCTGAGCGTCGTCCTCGTCGACGACCATTCGCTGTGCCGCAACGGGCTGACCGACCTGCTGCAGCACCGCGGCGGCATGCGGGTGGCGGCCTCGACCGGCGATGCGTCCAAGGTGTGCGGCCTGCTGCGCGAGCACCAGCCCGATCTGCTGGTGCTGGACCTGCGCATGCCCATGGGGGACGGCCTGTCGGTGCTGCGGCAGATCCGCGCCGAGGGCATCGACACGCCGGTGCTGATCCTGACGATGAGCGATGCGCAGGACGACCTCGCCGCGGCGCTGCACGCCGGCGTGCGCGGCTACCTGCTGAAGGACATGGAACCCGAGGACGTGATCGCCTCGATCGGCCGCGCCGCGCGCGGCGAGCTGGTGGTGGCGCCCGCGCTGACGCTGAAGCTCGCGCAGATGCTGCAAGGCGGCCGGCCCGGCCAGGAGCGGCAGGACCTGCTGGCCTCGCTGACCGAGCGCGAGCGCGAGATCCTCGAGCACCTGGCGCGCGGCGAGAGCAACAAGACGATCGCCCGCGCACTCGACATCAGTCACGACACTGTCAAGCTGCATGTGCGGCACATCCTGACCAAGCTGAACCTGAGCTCGCGCGTCGAGGCGGCGGTGCTGGCAGTGGAGCAGCGCGGGGCGTCGGCGGGCGGCGACAGCCTGTTCAGGCGCACGCCGCGCTGAGCACCGGCGCCGGCTCGAACCAGGCCAGCTGCTCGCGCAGGCGAACCACCTCGCCGACGATCGTCAGGCAGGGCGAACGCAGCCCGGCGGCCTGCACGCGCGCGGCCAGGTCGGCCAGCGTGCCCGTGACCACGCGCTGTGCGGCCGTCGTGCCCTGCTGTACCACCGCCGCCGGGGTTTCCGGCGACAGGCCGTGCGCGGCGAGCTGCGTGCAGATGCGTGGCAGGGCGGCCAGGCCCATGTAGATCACCAGGGTCTGCTGCGGCTGCGCGAGCGCGGCCCAGTCGGGCTCGGGGCCGCCTTCCTTGACATGGCCGGTGACGAAGCTGCACGACTGGGCATGGTCGCGGTGGGTCAGCGGGATGCCCGCATAGGCCGACACGCCGCAGGCCGCGGTGATGCCCGGCACCACCTCGAATTCGATGCCCGCCTCGGCCAGGGCCTGCGCCTCTTCACCGCCACGCCCGAAGACGAAGGGATCGCCGCCCTTTAGCCGCACGACCTGCCGGCCCTGGCGCGCGAGCCGCACCAGCAGCGCGTTGATCTCGTCCTGCTCCATCGTGTGGCGCTGGCGCTGCTTGCCGGCATCGATGACCTGCGCGCGGGGGGCGATCAGTGCCTGCACCTCGGCCGAAACGAGCTGGTCCAGCACGACGACCTCGGCCTGGGCCAGCAGGCGCGCGGCGCGCAGCGTCAGCAGATCGGGGTCGCCCGGGCCGGCGCCGACGAGGTAGACGCGGCCGGGGCGGGCGCCGGCACCGGGGCGCAGCAGCGAGCGGGGCAGGTCGACGCAGGCATTCATATCAGTGTTCGCCTTTCGTTCGCAACAGTCCAGCCAGGCGGTTGCCCTGCTTCTGCGGGCCCCCGCGCGGAAACATCGTGTGCAGGTGGTGGTTGTTGCCGCGCGCCGGGCCCCAGGCCGCGGTGAAGTGGCGGATCATCACCCGCACCTGGGCCTGCACGCCGTGCTCGGCGTAGTAGGCGCGCAGGAAGCGGATCAGCTCCCAGTGCGCCGGTGTCAATGTCAGACCCTCACGCTGCGCGAGCGCCTCGGCGAAGCCCTCGGACCAGTCGCCCAGGCGCTTCAGGTAACCCTCGGAGTCGACTGCGATCGGCCGGCCCGAGACCATCACCACGTCCTGCTGCAGCGTGTCGTTCATCGTGTGGCTCCTTCAGGCCAGGCGCAGCGCATGCGCCGGGGCGGGCGTGTGCGCTGCATGCTGCGGTGCGCGAGTGGCCTGCACCTCCCGCACGAAGGCGATGAAGCGCCGCGGCCAGTCGTTGCCGCCGGTGTGGCGCTGGTGCATGTAGCTGGCCAGCAGGTGGTGGATGCGCACGCCGTCGCGCTGGCCGTCGACACCATGGCCACGCAGCACGCGGTAGGCCATCGGCACATCGGGATCGAGGTTCTCGAGGCTCGAGTGGTGAAACTCGTGGCCGGCGCGCGCGATCGTGCCACCGCCACCCGCCACGTCGGGCCAGGCGAGGCCCGGCACTTCCTCCCACCGCACATAGCCGCGGCCGACCGGGCGGGCGTGCATGACGGCATCGCCCGGGATCACGCCCACCATCTGCGCGCTGCGCCCGTTCCAGTTCAGGCTGCGCGCGAGGTACATCAGGCCGCCGCATTCGGCGTAGGCGGGCAGGCCGTCGACGATGGCGCGGTGGATCTCGGTGCGCAGCGAGACGTTGGCCTCCAGCTCGGCCATGAACAGCTCGGGGAAGCCGCCGCCGATGAACAGGCCATCGAGCGCCGGCGGCAACTGTGCATCGGCCAGCGTGTCGAAGGGCACGAGCTCGGCGCCCTCGGCTTCGAGGGCGGCGAGGTCGTCGGGGTAGTAGAAGCCGAAGGCCTTGTCGCGGGCGATGCCGATGCGCAACGGACCGCGCGCATGGCCCAGTGACGAGGAGGCACGCGGCAGCGGCGGCGGTTCGGCCATCGGCGTTCGGCGGGCGGCCAGCGCCAACACGCCGGCCAGATCGACCTGCTCGCCGATGAGGCGGCCCATGGCCTGCACGCGGGCCGACGCATCGTCCAGCTCGCGGTCGGGCATCAGCCCGAGGTGGCGCTCGACCAGCTCCAGCCGCGGGTCGGCCTGCACGGCGCCGAGCACCGGCAGGTCGGTGTAGTGCTCGATCACCGCGCGCAGCTTGGCCTCGTGGCGGCTGCCGCCGAGCTGGTTCAGGATCACGCCGCCGATGTGCACCTCGCGGTCGAAGGCCTGGTAGCCGAGGATCAGCGGGGCGATGCCGCGCGTCATGCCGCGCGCGTCGATCACCAGCAGCACCGGCAGACCGAGCTGCTTGGCCAGCGCCGCGTTGCAGTTGCTGCCGTCCAGCGCGAGGCCATCGTGCAGGCCCTTGTTGCCCTCGACGAGGCAGACATCGGCATCGCGGCCGCGCTGCGCGACGCTGCGCTCGATCTCGTCGCTCGCCATCAGCATCGGGTCGAGGTTCAGGCACGGGCGGCCGGCGGCGAGGCCCAGCCACATCGGGTCGATGTAGTCCGGCCCCTTCTTGAATGGCTGCACAGCCAGCCCGCGTGCGCGCAGCGCGGCGGCCAGGCCGAGCGTCACGGTCGTCTTGCCGGACGACTTGTGCGCGGCGGCCACAAGTACGGCGGGGGTCGGCAGGGCGGGCGTGGTCATCGCATCAGTCCTTGCCTGCGAGCGCCGGCAGATCGTCCTGCGGCAGAAAGTCGAGCACGCGCACGCCGATGGTGGTCAGCACGAAGGCCGCACCGAGGCCGCCGAAGCCGAGCAGCCACTCGGGCAGGCTGGGCACATAGGCCGCGACCGTGCCGTCGCCGAAGGAACTGCTGACTTCGTAGCCGGGGAAGATCTCGAGCGGGAAGGCCTGGCCGCCGACGATGAAGACGAACAGCAGCGCGAAGGCCCCCAGCACGACCAGCACGCTGGCCGCCAGCGTGGCGCGCGGCTGCGCCAGGCGCGGGCCGAACAGCAGGATCATCGGCACGAT
>NZ_DATFAN010000050.1:0-32267 GCF_035254525.1 Ideonella sp.
CGCGGCCCGCGTGGCCGCGGTGCTGGCCGGCGGAGCCGATACCGTGCAGCTGCGCATCAAGACCCCGCCCTCGCCGGATGCCGCCTGGCAGGCCGGCCTGCGCGCCGAGATCGCCGACGCGGTCGGCGCCGCGCGCGCCGCCGGCAAGCCGCTGTACATCAACGACCACTGGCGCGAAGCCATCGCCGCCGGCGCGCACGGCGTGCACCTGGGGCAGGAAGACCTGGTCGCGCTCGACGACGATGACCGCCGAACCCTCGCCGCCGCCCGCACGCGCGGCCTGGCGCTGGGGTTGAGCTCGCACAGCCTGTGGGAGCTGGCACGCGCGGCCGGCGAAGCGCCCGATTACATCGCCTGCGGCCCCGTCTGGCCGACCACCACCAAGGCCATGCCCTGGCACCCGCAGGGCCTGCACAACCTCGCGTGGTGGGCAACGATCGCGCCGGCGCCGGTGGTGGCGATCGGCGGCATCCTCGAGCCGGATCAACTCGCGCAAGCCGCTGCCCACGGCGCGGCAGGCGGCTGCGTGGTGCGCGGGTTGGGCGCGGAGCCGGCGGCCAGCCTGCCGGCGTGGCGCGCCGCGTGGCAGCAAGGCACCGAGGCCCGAGCACACGGCGCAAAGCAAGTGCCGGATTTGCCGCACCCGACGCTGTAGCGCCGGGGCAGTCGCATCCGGCCCGCGGGTCAGTTGATGCGAACGAGCTGGTCGCGCAGGTTCGCCGGGACGTCCTGGATCAGCATGATCGCGATGCTGCCGTCCTTGGCCGCGTTGTTGTGGGCGGTCTCGGTCGGCAGCGACGACGCGATCGCTTCGGGCGACAGCGTGTACATGCCGCCGTTCATCGGATCGACCGCGAACCAGCCGATCAGGCCGCCGAACACGAAGTTGCCGGCGATGTACCAGCCATTGGCGCTCGAAGTCACGGGAATGACCTGGGTCTTGTAGCCCGGCTTCGAGATCGTCACCTTGAAGCTCTTGCCGCCCCAGTAGCGGCCCGTGCTCTTGTTCAGCGTGACGGAAGTCGGCGTCTGGCCCGCGAAGACCTCGGCGCCCGCCTCGTCGACGATCAGCACCTTGGCGTCGCTCGGGGTGCTCGAAATCGGCATCGTCTGGGTCGGCTGACCCATGATCGTGGCGCAGCCCGACAGGGCGATGGCGACGGCAACCGCAAACAGCGAATGGCGAATGGCCATGGAACGTTTCCTCCCTCCGCGGTGTTGAATAGGATTGGCGGCCCGTGCGGAGAACTGGCGGGCACGGCGCGCGGATTGTAAGTAGGTGTTGCCGCGCCTCCGCCCGCGGGCAAGCCCCGATGGACCCCACGATCCGCCTGACAATTGCGCGACCACGTTCCGAAAGCGCCCCATGGCCGAGCCGTTGACGAAGGTCGAAGCCTTTCTTGCTGCGCTGAAGCAGCAAAGCCTGTTCGGCGATGCCACCACGCCCGGCAGCGTGCTCTGGTACATCGCCTACTACCAGCACCGCGCACCGAACCGCAAGCGCGCGTTTCGTGTCAGCGGCTTCCTGCTGCTGTTCCTCAGCATCAGCCTGCCCTTCATCACCCAGCTCTGCCCGCCCGAGTGGCAAGCGCCCGTCGCATCGGGCCTGGCCTGGCTGATCGCGCTGGTGGCCGCGGCCAACTCCTTCTTCGGCTGGCAGAGGGCCTGGCAGATCTACACCCAGACCCAGCTCAGCCTGCAGTTCGCGCTGTCCGAATGGGAGCTGCGCACGGCCGAGGCCCGCTCGGCCGCCAGCGACGACGAGGGCGTGGCTTTGCTGCAGCGCGCGCTGCAGCAGTTGTCGAAGGCGGTCAGCGAGGCGGTGTCGAACGAGACCGCGCAGTACTTCGAAGGAGTGACGGTGCCGGACGTGCAGTCGGCCCGGCGGTCATGAGCCGCCTCCTCGCGCTCTGCGGCAGCCTGCGCGCGGCATCGATCAACGCGGCGCTGCTGCGGGCGGCCGCGCGCGTGGCGCCGCCGCCCGTGGTGGTGCAAGTCTTTGGCGGGCTCGGCGACCTGCCGCTGTTCAACCCCGACCTCGAGCGTGACCTGCCCCCGGCGGTGCGGCGATTGCACGAGGCGGTGGCCGCGGCCGATGCCTTGTTGATTGCAAGCCCCGAGTACGCCCACGGCGTGAGCGGCACGATCAAGAACGCGCTCGACTGGCTGGTCAGCTTCGAGCCCTTCGTGCACAAGCCGGTGGCCGTGCTGAACGCCTCGCCGCGCGCCCACCATGCCGACGCGGCGCTGCGCGAGACGCTGCGCACCATGTCGGCCGAGATCGTCGAGCCGGCCTCGGTCAGCATCCCGCTGCTCGGCGCGCACCTGGACGAGGACGGCATGGTCGACTCGCCCGGCGTGTCGGCCGCGCTGCGCGATGCGCTCGGCGCGCTGCATGACGCGGCCCATGGGCGCGGTATGCTGCGGCCGCCGTTCCAACCGACCTGACCATGGCCAAAGCCTCTGTCGTCTCCGCCCTCGCCACCGCCGCCGTGTTCGTCGCGGCCATCGCGCTGAACCCGTCCGCTGAGAAGCACCGCGCGAAGATCAAGGAGGCCACCGCCGAGCGCAGCCCGATCGCCGGCGCGCTCGGGTTGGGTGCGTTGACCGCCTTCGTCTCGACCTACCACTCCTGGGGCGTGGTGTCGTACACGACGGCGAATGACCGCGTGCTGTCGGTCGGCGCGTTCGGCATGGTCTTCGTGCGCGAGCTCGAACCGCGCCGCTGAGCGCGAGGGCCTCGGCGTGATCCTCTACGGCAGCACCGATTCGGGCCACTCGTACAAGGTCAGGTCCTTCCTGCTGCTGGCCGATCTGGCGCACGAGTACCGCTGGGTCGATCTCGCGACACCGCGGCCCGCGCGACCGCCCGAGTTCGTGGCGGCCAGCAAGTTCGGCGAAGTCCCGGTGCTGATCGACGGCGGCGCGCCGCTGTGCCAGTCGAACGCGATCCTCGTGTACCTGGCACAGAAGACGCAGCGCTTCGCCGGCCGCCCGTCGCAGTGGCAGGCGGTGCTGGAGTGGCTGTCGTGGGAAACGAACCGCGTCGGCTTCAGCGTGCCGAACCTGAGGTTCTCGCTGCGCTGGGCGCCGCAGCCGCCCGAGGTGCTTGCTTACCTGCGCCACCGCGCCGAGGCCGACTTGGCAACGTTGGACCGCTTCCTGACCTCGTCGGAGTTCCTGGTGGATGCCGGCCCGACGGTGGCCGACCTCAGTTGCTCGGCCTACCTCTTCTGGCTGTCGCAGGCGGGGCTGGACGAGGTGGACTATCCGCACGTCCGGCGCTGGCTGGGTGCGCTGCGCAGCCTGCCCGGGTGGCGCCACCCTGACGTCGCGCTCCAACCACCGGACTGAGCGGCATGGCCACCGACGACGATCTCGGTTTCCGTGTCCAACAGCGCAAGAGCGGCGAGGTCTGCATCCTGCATCGCGGGCGCGTCGCGGCCACCTTGCGCGGGGCCGAGGCCGCCGCGTTCCTCGACGAGGTGGCGGCCGGCAGCCCCGCCGACAGCCAGCAGTTGATGGCGCGCCTGACCGGCAACTACAAGCGCGGCAACGAGCGCCTGGCGAGCGAGCACCCGCGCAACCGGCGCTGACCGACGCTGACCGGCTTCAGGCCGCGGTCAGCAGGTAGCCCACCGCCGCCACCAACGCCCCGAAGCTCAGGCCGAGCGTCGACAGGCGGATCGGGTGCAGGCGCGACCACAGCAGCAGCCCGGTGACGGACAGCAGCACCATGCCGCCGGCGATCGTGTCGGCCAGCAGCACCCAGAAGGCCGAGACACCGCTGGCCGTGTGCAGGCGCATCAGCGTGCCGATCGCCGTCGAATCCATCGTCTCGACCTTGATGAAGCGGTTGCCGACCCAGTATTCGGCGCGCACCTGACGACCCGGGCTCGCGAAGTCGGCGCTCCAGCGCGCGGGCTGCTTCAGCGCCTTGTCGCCCCAGGCCACGGGGCGTGCCGGCTCGGCGCGCACCCGGCCCGGCTCGCCGCCGAGCTGAAGCTCCTTCTGCAGCCAGGCGGCCATGCCGGCCGCGTCGGCGAAAGGGGCCGGGCCGCCCTCGGGCAAGGCCACCTGGGTCTGTCGCTGCAGGGATCTCTCGACCGGGATCTTCAGGATCGCACGGTGGTTCATCAGGATGCCGGTGGCGCCGAACACCAGGCCGAGCGCCGCGCCCCACAAGCCCACCCACAGGTGGATGCGGCGCAGCCAGCGCAGGAACAGCGCGCTCTTGCGATGCGCGCGCTGGGCCGGCGTCAGCACGATGGGCGGTGCGGCGGTCGTGCCGATGGAAGTGGATGACATGGTTCTAGACCTCTGCCCAGCGGCGCAAGAGGTTGTGGTAGACGCCGGTCAGCGTGACGAGCTCGGCACAGTCGCCAACCCGTGCACGCAGCGCCTGGATGGCCTGGTCGAGCTCGTAGAGCTGGCTGCGCTGGCCGTCGTCGCGCACCATGCTTTGCAGCCACATGAAGGCGGCCACGCGCTCGCCGCGCGTGACCGGCTCGACGCGGTGCAGGCTGGTCGAGGGGTAGAGCACCAGGTCGCCGGCGGGCAGCTTCACCGCGTGCTCGCCGTAGGTGTCGCACACGACCAGGTCGCCGCCGTCGTAGGCGTCGGGCTCGGCGAGGAACAGCGTGGCCGACAGGTCGGTGCGCATCGGCTGACCACTGCCCGGCAGGAAGCGGATCGCGCCGTCGACGTGCTCGCCGTACTGCTGGCCGCTGGTGTAGCGGTTGAAGAACGGCGGCAGCAGGTGGCGCGGCAGCGCCGCCGAGACGAAGCGCGGCTGGCGCAGCACCGCGGCGCTGACCGCCCGCGCCAGCTCCTGCGCGAGCGGGCTGGCCTCGTCGAGCTGGCGGTTGTGCTTGACCTGGGCGCCCTGCGCGCCGACGGTCGCCCGGCCGTCGACCCAAGCGCCGGCGTCGAGCCTTTCGCGCAAGGTGGCCACCTCATCGGGCGAGAGCACCTGGGGGATGTGCAGCAGCATGGTCGTGCGCTCCTCGGTGCGTCAGAACAGCAGGTTGGCCATCAGCGTGAAGGTGCGCGGCGCGCCCGGCTGGTAGCGGTTGCCGTTGTTGTTCAGCGTGGCGATGTAGGCCTTGTCGAACAGGTTCTGCACGTTCAACTGCAGCGTCACGTTCTTGTGCACGGCGTAGCTGGCCATCGCGTCGGCCACCCAGTAGGCCGGGATCGCGGGCATGTTCTGCGTCGACAGGTCGGCCGCCGGGTCGGTCACGCGCTGCTGCTTGCCCAGGTAGCGCGCGCCGCCGCCGACCGTGAGCCTGTCGTTGACGCGGTAGCTGGTCCACGCGGTGACGGCCAGCTTCGGCGTCCAGCGCGAGGGCGCGCCGGCGGCATTGGTGCCCTCGAACGAACCTTCGACGACCTCACTGTCCATCGTCGCCAGGCCGCCGCTCAACTGCCAGGCCGGCGTGATCTGGCCGACGATGCCGAGCTCCAGCCCGCGCACGCGGCGCTCGCCGTCCTGCGAGTAGATGCCGTCGGAGACCTCGATCGTCTCGTTGCGGTTGCTGCTCTGGTAGGCGGTCGCGGTCAGCGCCAGCTGGCCGTTCAGCAACTCCCATTTGGTGCCGAGCTCGAGGTTCTGGCTGCGCTGCGGCTTCAGGCCGGCACGGTCGGCGCTGCTCGCGCTGACGCTGTCGGTGGTCAGGGTCAGCGTGTTGCCACCGGGCGGCGTGGTGGCGTCGGCATAGGCCAGGTAGATGCTGCCGTTGGCGGCCGGCTTGTAGACGACGCCGAGCTTCCAGCTGGTGATGTCGCCGCGCTGGCTGAGCGCATGGGGCGTCAGCACGTTGCTCACCAGGTCCACGCGGTCGGTCTCGGCACCGTAGTGTTCATGGCGCAGGCCGGCCAGCAGCTGCCACTGCGGGTTCAGCTTGATGGTGTCGAACAGGTAGGCGGCGGCCGTGGTGACGCGACCGTGCTGGTAGGCGCCGTTGGCCACCGGCGCGTCGCCGGCCGATGCAGTCGGGTCCGGCGCATAGACCGGCGAGGCGGGAATCGTGTTGCTGGTCGCGCCGGGAACCGCCAGCGTGGTGACGTTCTGCCGCTCGTGGCTGAACTCGACCCCGCCAGCCAGGCTGTGCCGCAGGCGGCCGGTCTTCAGCTCGGCCTGCAGCGCCGTCTGGTTGGCCAGGATGGTGTTCGACTGCAGGTTGCTGTGGCGGCGGCGCTCGACCGTCCAGGTGCTCGGGTCGGTCGAGGCGGCGATCACGCCGTTCACGCTGGTCAGCACACGGTCCACCGTCGCGCGGCCCAGGCGCGCGGTGTTGACGAGCTTGGCCGACTTGCCGAAGTCGTGCTCGATGCGCACGGTCAGCATGTCGGCGTCGGAGTCCTCGTGGTCGGCCGTGCTGCCGTAGAAGTTGCTCGGGTCGGCCGGCGCCGGCGTCACGCCGGCGGCCGCGCCGGTGTCGAAATCGCTGTCGTAGTAGCCGTCCAGCCCGATCGTCGTGACGCCGCCGTCCGGCGTGTTGCGTTGGCGCACGTGCTGCGTCTGCACGGTGAATCGGGTCGGCGTGCCCAAGCCCAGCGTCAGCGCCGTCGCCAGGCCCTGGCTTTGCAGGTGCACCTCGTCGCGGCCGGGCACGTCGGCGTCGCTGGCCATCGCGTTGACGCGCAGCGCCACGCCCTCGCCCAGCGTGCGGTTCAGGTCGGCGGTGGCGCGCGCGGCGCTCGCGCTGCCGACGCTGACGCTCCCGGCGACGAAGTCCTCGGCCTGCGGCTTCTTGCTGACGAGGTTGACGTAGCCGCCGGTCGCGCCGCGACCGTTGTCGGCGCCGGCCGGGCCCTTGACGATCTCGACCTGCTCGAGGTTGAACACGTCGCGCACGACCGGGCCGAGGTCGCGCACGCCGTCCTGGAAGACATTGGATTCGGCAGCGAAACCGCGCAGGAAGAACGCGTCGCCGACGTTGGTGCGGCCGCCCTCGCCGAGTTGCATCGTGATGCCCGGGATGTTGCGCAGCGCGTCCATCAGCGTGGCGGCGCCCTGCTGCTGCAAGGTCTCCTTGTTGACGACCGTGATGGTCTGCGGCGTGTCGACCAGGGGTTGCGTGAACTTGGGCGAATCGAGCCTGTCGGTCTTGACCGGCGATGCCGCGTCGGCCGCGGCCTTGACCGTGACCGCCGGCAACGGGGCGCCCTGGCCATCGGTGGGGGCGGCGGCCTGCTGCGCGTGCAGCGCCAGCGGCGCGCTCAGGGCAGCGGCGGTGACGGCCGCTGGGGCGAGGCGGCTGCGGATGTAGGTGGACATGGAGACTCCTCCGGGGTTGGTATGGGTTCTGAACGGCGGGCACAGCCCGGCCCGGCCGTGCTCGGGTGGCACGGTCGATGTGGCATCGAACTGTCGGGTTAGTGGTCTTCCGGCTGGCTGACGAAGCCGATCCTGTGCACGCCGGCGCGGGCGGCATCGGCCAGCGTCTCGGCCACCGCGCGGTAGGCCACGGCCTGGTCGGCGCGAAACTGCACCTCGGGCAGCGGCTGCAGGCGGCCTGCGGCGGCGAAGCGCTGGGCAGCGTCGGGGCGGCTGACCGGTTCGCCGTTCCACCAGCGCTGGCCGGCGGCATCGATCGCGAACTCGATCTTCTCGGGTTTCATCTGGCTGGGCTGCGCGCTGACCCGCGGCAGATCGAGCTTGACCGCGTGGCTGAGCAGCGGCGCGGTGACGATGAAGATCACCAGCAGCACCAGCATCACGTCGATCAGCGGGACCATGTTGATCTCGCCCATCGGCGCGGCGGCGCGCTGGGAATCGAAGCTGGCGAAGGCCATGTCAGGCTCCGGCGCGCACGGGCATGGCGTGCACATTGGGGGCCGCGGGCTCGGTGCCGCGCAGCGTCTGGCCCAGGGTCAGGAAGGACAGCAGTTCGAACGCGAAGGCATCGAGCCGGGCGGTCAGCACGCGGTTGCTGCGCGCCAGCCAGTTGTAGGCCATCACCGCGGGGATCGCGACCGCCAGCCCCAGCCCGGTCATGATCAGCGCCTCGCCGACCGGGCCGGCGACCTTGTCCAGCGTGCCGGCGCCGCTCATGCCGATCGCCACCAGCGCGTGGTACACGCCCCAGACGGTGCCGAACAGGCCGACGAAGGGCGCCGTGGCGCCGATCGTGGCCAGCAGCGTCAGGCCGCTTTCGAGCTGCATCGTCTCTTCGTCGAGCACCTTCTTGATCGTGCGGGTCAGGAACTCCTGCTCGCTGCCGGCCTCGGCCAGCTTGGCCGCGCCGTACTTGGCGTGGTGCGCCTTGGCGTGCATCGCGTGCGCGCTCAGGTGGGCAAAGGGCTCGTTGACGCCGTGCGTGCTGATCTCGGCCTGCACCTCGTACAGCGAGGTCGCGTTCCAGAAGAAGTCGAGGAAGGCTGCCGAGCGCCGCTTGCGAAGGAACTGCATCAGGCCCTTGCGGGCGATCAGCAGCCACGAGGTGAACGACATCAGCAGCAGGATCGCGAGCAGCGTCTTGCCCACGGCATCGCTTTGCCCGAGGAAGTGGGCCAGGCCCAGGTTGGCGGTTTCCGTCATGGCTTGTTCTCCAGTTCGAATCGGATCGGCACGGTGGTCCACACGACGAGTGGCACACCGTTCTCGGCATAGGGGTTGAAGCGTGCGGCGCGCACGGCGGCGAGGGCCGCGCCGTCCAGCCGCGGCGAGCCCGACGAGCGGGCCACCAGCACCTGACGCGCGCGGCCGTCGGCACCGATCTCGACCTTCAGCAGCACCTCGCCCTGCTCGCCGAGCCGGCGCGAAGCCAGCGGGTAGACGGGGGCGGGCGGGTCGAGGTAGCCGACGGCGCTGGCGGGAATGCTGCGCACCGCGGGCGGCTGCGGCGCGGCCGGCGCCGGTGCTTCGGCGGGTGCCGGCGCCGCTTGCACCGGCGGGGGCGGCACGGCCATCGGCGCCGGCGCGGGCTCGGCGGCCGGCTCGGTGGCGATCACCGGCGGTGCGGGTGTCGGTGTCGGTGCAGGGGTCGGGTGAGGCACCGCGCGGGGGCGCGGCGGCGGCACCGGTGGTTCGGGCTCAGGCCGGCCCGGGGCGTCCACGAAGTCCACCATCAATGGCATGACCTGGGCCACCGCCTCGCGCACCGGCTGCAGCTGCAGCAGCGCCCAGGCGCCGCCGAGATGGGCCGCCACGACCGCCATCGTCAGCCCAGGGCCGGCCCAGACGGGCATCAACTCGGCCGGCCGGCTCGGCGGCCGGGGCAGCGGCAATCGGGGGGACACGGTGGGCACGGCCTCGCACAACAAGTCGGGCCGTCAAGCGGCAGCCCGAGGTTCGACGTGTTGGCTGGCGCGGGGCGAAACAGCGTCGCAGCGGACGCTCACACCACCGTGGAGGCTGGCTAGGTGGGTTGCATTGTATTGCGAATCATTCGCGTTTGCAAAGAGGGCTCCCCGGGCGCCGGCTCGAGCCTCGCTGACAGCGCCGGCGAGACCCACACCTGTCCGTCGCGGCCGACCAGCAGCGCCTGCCGCTGCGGTGTGGCGGCCAGCAGCGCCACGCCGCGCCCGGGGCCCATCACCATCGCCGCCGTCCCCAGACCGTTGACGTCGTCGACGTGCTCGCCGACCAGCGTCACGCCGTGCACGCCTTCGGTCGGGTAGCCGGTGGCCGGGTCCAGCACATGGTGGAAGCGCCGGCCACCCTGCGACCAGCCGCGCTCGTAGTCGCCGGACGAGGCGACGATGCCGCGCGTGAGCGGCAGCACCGCCAGCAGCCGCTCGGGCGTCGCCGGATCCCGCACGCCGATGCGCCAGGCGCGGTCGGGGCCGCCGCCGCCGACCAGCACATCGCCACCGCCGTTGACCATCGCCGCCGGCACGCCGGCGCGCTCGAGCACGTCCAGGCCGGCCCGCAGGATCGGCAGCTTGGCCACGCCGCCCAGGTCCAGCCGCGTGCCGGCGCGCTGCAGGAATGCCGTACCAGCGGTTTCATCCAATATCAAGCGCCGGAAATTGACGAATCTCAATTCCCGCCGGATTTCTTGCCCGTCGGGAATATGCCGGGCGTCGGAGCCAAAATCCCAGCCGGCCAGCGAACCGACCGTGGGGTCGAAAGCCCCTTCGGTTCGGCGAGATATTCGGCGGGCGGATTTCAATACCCCCATCATTTCCAGGGGAATGGGTATCGGCCGGTGGCCAGCAGCGCGGTTCAAGGCATCGAGCGGATTGCCCGGCACGTAGCGCGACATCATGTCGGCCAGGCGCTGCATCTCGGCCCAGGCGCAGTCCAGCGCCTGCTGCAGCGAGGCGGTGGCGGCGCCGTCGAGCGCGATGTCGACCCGCGTGCCCATCAGCACGCGGCTGTCGCGCAAGGCCGGCGCCGCGCCGGCGCGGGCCGGCGCAGCCAGCCAGCCGACGGCACTGCCGCAGGCCAGGGCGCCCAGCAGGTGGCGCCGCGCGGCGTTCGGCCCGGCCACGGTCAGCGCGACAGGCTGGTCATGTGAGTGACCGCTGCCTTCACTTCGTCGTCCGTCAGCGTCGTCGAGCCGCCGCGCGCCGGCATCGTGCCCTTGGCGCCGGTGAAGCCTTCGAGCGCGTGCTTGAAGAGCACCTCGTCGCCCTGGGCGATGCGTGGGCCCCAGTCGGCCTTGTCGCCGGGCTTGGGTGCACCGCCCACGCCGGCCGCGTGGCACAGCGAGCAGACCTTGTTGAAGGTCGACTTGCCGATTGGGTTCTCGGCGGCCGCCACCGCCGGCGCCGGAGCGGGTGTGGCCGCAGGCGCCGCGGGCGCCGGGGCGGCGCTTTCCTGCCGGCTGCAGCCGGCCAGCCCGGCGCCGAGCGCCAGCAACATCACGAAGGGGATCAGCACAGATCGCATGGGGTAATACCGCGGTTCATTCAAACACCGATGGAATTCTAGAAAGCGAACCCCCGCCAAAACAGTTTTGTAAGGTCTTTCAATATACGGCGATGGGTATCTTTCGATCGAAAAATTGAACGAGTTCAAGGATGGCTCGCCCCAGGTTCCGGATGATTCAACTTGCCAAATATCAAGCACGTCGAACCACCAAGGATTCCCGCATGAGCCACTCCACCGACCGGTCCGCTCCCGGCGCCGAAGCACCGAGCCGCCGCCGTTTCCTGAACACCGCCGCCGCGGCCAGCCTGGCCGGCGTCGGCCTGGCGGCCTGCACCGACAAGTCCGGTGCCGGCTCGGCGCCCGCCGCCTCGGCCGCGGACGCGCATGCCGCCACCGGCGGCGCCGCCAACGCCACCCACCTGAAGCCGGGTGAGCTCGACACCTACTACGGCCTGTGGAGCGGCGGCCACACCGGCGACCTGCGGGTGCTGGGCATGCCCTCGGGCCGCGAGTTGCTGCGCATCCCCTGCTTCGTGCCCGATGCGCTGGTCGGCTGGGGCCAGACCAACGAATCGAAGAAGGTCATGGGCACCAGGGCCGACGGCAGCCTGAAGTACACCGTCGGCGACACCCACCACACCCACGCCTCGTACAAGGACGGCAACTACGACGGCCGCTACGCCTGGGTCAACGACAAGATCAACGCCCGCATCGCGCGCATCCGGCTCGACTACTTCATCTGCGACAAGATCACCGAGCTGCCCAACGTCCAGGGCTTCCACGGCATCTTCCCGGACAAGGCCGACCCGGTCGACCCGAAGATCAACTACACCACCCGCGTGTTCTGCGGCGCCGAGTTCGCGATCCCGCTGCCCAACAACGGCAAGGATGCGGACAAGCCCGAGGCCTACCGCTCGCTGTTCACCTGCGTCGACGCCGAGTCGATGGAAGTGCGCTGGCAGGTGGTGATCGACGGCAACTGCGACCTCGTCGCGACCTCGTACGACGGCAAGCTGGCCGCGACCAACCAGTACAACACCGAGAAGGGCGTGCACTACCCCGACATGATGTCGGCCGAGCGCGACGCCTGCGTCTTCTTCAACGTGGCCCGCATCGAGCAGGCGGTCAAGGACGGCAAGTTCAAGACCTACGGGGACTCCAAGGTGCCCGTCGTCGACGGCACGCGCAAGTCCAACGAAGACCCGAAGACCGCGCTGACCGCCTACGTCAGCGTGCCCAAGAACCCGCACGGCGTGAACGCCTCGCCCGACGCGAAGTACTTCATCTGCGCCGGCAAGCTCTCGCCCACCGCGACCGTGATCGAGCTGGCCAAGGTGCTCGACTGGTTCGACGGCAAGCTGGACAAGGTCGACAGCACGATCGTCGCCGAGGTCGAGATCGGCCTGGGCCCCTTGCACACCGCCTTCGACGGCCGCGGCAACGCCTACACCACGCTGTTCCTCGACAGCCAGATCGTCAAGTGGAATGTCGACGCGGCGATCAAGTTCCACGCCGGCGACAAGAGCGCCAAGTACGTGGTCGACCGGCTCGACGTGCAGTACCAGCCGGGCCACCTGAACGCCTCGCAATCCGAGACCCGCATGGCCGACGGCAAGTGGCTGGCCGTGGGCTGCAAGTTCTCGAAAGACCGCTTCCTGCCCGTCGGCCCGCTGCACGCCGAGAACGAGCAGATCATCGACATCTCGGGCGAGAAGATGGTGCTCATCGCCGACCACCCGGTGCGCGGCGAACCGCACGACTTCGTCATCTTCAAGCGCGAGCTGCTGCGCCCGAAGCAGATCTACGAGATGGACTTCTTCCCGCATGCGGTGAAGGACGTCAAGGAAAGCGGCGTCACGCGCAACGGCAAGAAGGTCACGGTCAAGCTGGCCTCGCAGGCGCCGGCCTACACGCTGCCCGAGTTCACGGTGAAGAAGGGCGACGAGGTCACGATCATCCTGACCAACCACGACAAGGTGGAGGATCTGACGCACGGCTTCGCGATCGCGAAGTACGGCATCAACTTCATCGTCAACCCGCAGGAGACGGCCTCGGTGACCTTCACCGCCGACAAGGCCGGCGTGTTCTGGTGCTACTGCACCCACTTCTGCCATGCACTGCATCTCGAGATGCGCAGCCGCATGATTGTGGAAGCGTAGGCCCCCACGCCCCCTTCCGGGGGCTGCCCCCCGAGGGGGCTCGCGCGGCGGACCGGCGAAGCCGGATCCGCGCACGCCACTTGATGGCGGCGGCTCCTTCGGAGCGCCTTTCTTCGTGAGTGCTCTGTTGTACCGAATCGTTCTGCGCTGGCTCGCCGCGCTGCTGCTGTCACCCCTGCTCGTCTCGCTGGCCCACGCCGGCGCCTACGAGGCCGAGTTGCCGGCGGAGCTGGCCAGCGCCAGGGACATGTGCGCGCTCGTGCCCTGCGCCGAGGTGTTCCCCGGCGCGACCTCGTTTTCCGAGCGCAAGGGCCAGCCGCCGTATGTCGAGGCCTATGCCGAGGCGCCCGAGAAGGGCGCGGCGAAGCAGCTGCTCGGCTACGTGATGCTGTCGACCGACATCACCGACACGCCGGCCTACTCGGGCAAGCCGGTGGTCACGCTGATCGGCATGGACAAGGCCGGCCGCTATGTCGGCATCAAGGTGCTCAAGCACTCCGAGCCCATCCTCCTGCTGGGCATCCCCGAATCGGCGCTGACACGCTTCAACGACCAGTACAAGGGCAAGTCGGTCACCGACAAGATCGAGGTCGGCCCGGCCCGGCCCGACGAGGGCGTGCTCGGCGTCGACGCGATCTCGGGTGCCACCGTCACCGTGATCGCGCAGAACCAGGTCATCGGCGACTCGGCCGCCGCCGTGGCGCGCCAGGTCGGGCTGATCGCGCCCACCGTGCGCGAGCCGGCGCGCTACACCCCGACGGGCGCCGCGCTCGACTGGGCCGCGCTCGTCAAGCAAGGCGCCGTGCAGCGCCTGCGCGTGCGGCCCGAGCAGGTCGGCCTGCCCGGCGGCGGCGAGCCCTTCATCGAGCTGTGGTTCGGCGCGTTGAACTCGCCGGTGCTCGGGCCCGCGCTGCTCGGCGCCACGAGCTGGCACAACCTGATGGAGCAGCTCAAGCCGGGCGACAACGCGATCTTCGTGATCCGCAGCGCCGGCGCCGAATCGTTCAAGGGCTCGGGCTTCGTGCGCGGCGGCATCTACGACCGCATCTCGGTGCGCCAGGGCAGCGACACCTTCCGCTTTCGCGACACCGATGCGCTGAACCTCTACGGCCTGGCCGCCGCCGGCGCACCGGCGTTCAACGAGTCGGCGATCTTCATCATCCGCTCGCCGTCGTTCTCGGCGGCCTACCCGTGGAAGCTGAACTTCCTCGGCAACCGGGTCGACCGCGCCACCGGTGCGCGCAGCTTCGCGAACTTCGACGCCGAGGTCTGGCTGCCCGCCGGGTACCTGCAAGGCGGCCGGCCGGTCGTCGAGGAGCCGCAGGCCGCCTGGCAGAAGGTCTGGAAAGCACGCGCCCCCGCGATCGCCGCCTTCGCGCTGCTGCTGGTCGCGGTGGCCGTGGTCTACGCGCTGCGCGACAGGCTGACCCGCGCCGCCACCCACAAGAACAAGTGGCCGGTCAACGCCTTCAAGTACAGCTTCTGGGTCCTGAGCGTGGTCTTCGTCGGCTTCGGCGCGATGGCCCAGCCGTCGATCACGCAGGTGCTGACCTGGTTCCACGCGCTGCTGTTCTCGTGGCAGTGGGCGCTGTTCCTGTCGGACCCGTTCATCTTCCTGTTCTGGATCTTCATCATCGCGACCACCTTCGTCTGGGGCCGCGGGCTGTTCTGCGGCTGGCTGTGTCCCTTCGGCTCGTTGCAGGAGATCATCCACAAGCTCGCGGGCGTCGTCGGCCTGAAGCGCTGGCAGTTCCAGTTGCCGCGCCGCTGGCACGACCGTCTCAAGTGGGTCAAGTACGCCGCGTTCTTCGGCCTGCTGGCGGTGTCGGCCTTCTCGATGGCGACGGCCGAGATGCTGGCCGAGATCGAGCCCTTCAAGACGACCTTCCTCGTCGGGCCGCTGAACCGCGCCTGGCCCTACACGCTGTTCCTCGCGGCGATCCTCGGCATCGCGGTCTTCATCGAGCGGCCGTTCTGCAAGTACCTGTGCCCGCTCGGCGGCGCGCTGGCCATGCCCAGCACCTTCCGCTGGTTCGGCCTGCGCCGCAAGCCGGACTGCAACCGCTGCAAGGCCTGCGCGGTGGGCTGCGGCTCGCAGGCGATCGACGCCGACGGCCGCATCGACCACCGCGAGTGCCTGCACTGCCTGGACTGCATGGTGCTCTACACCGACACCGGCGGCTGCCCGCCGCTGGCCAAGGAGCGCAAGCGCCGCGAGCGCGAGGCGCTGCCCTTGACCGGCGTCAACCGCGCCGGCTACTACATCCCGATCCACCCTATCCATGCCCCGGCCGTCACCGATACGCTGGCAACAGGCGACCTCAAGGGCCGCCCCGACCCCCGTGTACCGACCGACCCCGTGACCCCACCGTATGCCCCGCCCCAACGCGCGACCGCCTGGCTTGTGGGAGAACTGCGCGACCACCTCTGGCCCTGGAACGGCGCCGGCCACGACGGCCAGCACAAGGCGCTGCGTGCGGCAGGCTGGTCGCTCGCCATCGCGGCGAGCGTCGCCTGGGCGCTCGCCGCGACGGGGCGCCTGTCGTCCGGCGCGGTGATCGGCTGGTGGTTCGGCTGGAGCGTCTACGAGGTGCTGATCCGCCTGGCCGCCAAGCCGCACGTCAAGGACGGCCCATGGTGGGGCCGGCGCTACCGCGCGGCCACGGTGATGGACATGCTGAGTTATGTCGGCTTCAAGAACCTGCTGATCGGTGCCACGCTGTTCCTCGCGCTGAAGGCGCTGGGGTGGCTGCCGGTCTGAACCCGATGAACCCCCTGCGCCGCTTCGTCGCCACCGCGCTGCTGTGCGGTGCTGCCGCCGCCTCGGGCGCCGCGACGCTGCGCGTGCAGCCGGGCGAATCGCTGCAGGCCGCCGTCGAGCGCGCCGCGGCGGGCGACACCATCGAAGTGGTGCGCGGCCACTACCGCGCCAACCTGCGCATCGACCGCCCGCTGACGCTGCGCGGCATCGACCGCCCCACGCTCGATGGCGGCGGCCAGGGCGACACGATCCGCGTCGCCGCACCGGACGTGACGATCGAGGGCCTGATCGTGCGCGATTCGGGCGCCAGCCTGAAGGACCAGAACGCCGGCGTCTACATCCAGCCCGGCGCGCACCGCGCGGTCGTGCGCCGCTGCGACCTGACACATAACCTGTTCGGCCTGTGGATCGAGAAGGCCGACGACGTGCACGTCGAATACAACGTGATCACCGGCATGCGCGAGCTCGATTCCTCGCAGCGCGGCAACGGCTTGCAGCTCTACAACACCAACGGCGCACGCATCACCGGCAACCACATCGGCTTCGTGCGCGACGCGCTGTACGTCGATGTCTCGCACCACGCCGAGTTCCGCGGCAACAAGCTGCACCACAGCCGCTACGGCACGCACTACATGAACTCCTACCACAACCTGTGGGAGGACAACGACAGCTACCACAACCGCGGCGGCCTCGCGCTGATGGAGGTGCGCGACCAGGTCGTGCGCCACAACCGTGCCTGGGGCAACACCGACCACGGCATCATGCTGCGCACGATCCAGGATTCGGTGATCGAGGACAACGTGGTCGCCGGCAACGGCCGCGGCCTCTTCATCTACGACGTCGAGTACACCACCCTGCGCGGCAACCTCGTCGTCGACAACGCGGTCGGCGTGCACCTGTCGGCCGGCTCCACGCGCAACCACGTCGAGCACAACGATTTCATCGCCAACCGCGAGCAGGTGCGCTATGTCGGCGCGCGCGACGAGCCCTGGGGCGGCCCGAAGCCGGGCGACGGCAACCACTTCAGCAACTACCTCGGCTGGGACCGCAACGGCGACGGCATCGGTGACCTGCCCTACGAGGCCAACGACCTCGTCGACCGCCTGAGTTGGCAGCACCCGTCGATGAAGCTGCTGCTGGCCAGCCCCTCGGTGCAGGCGCTGCGCCTGGTCAGCCGCCAGTTCCCGGTGCTGCGCGTGCCCAGCGTCGTCGACGCCCGCCCGCGCATGGAGCCGGACCCTGTCGCCTGGCGCAGCTGGGCGCAGGCGCGCCAGACGAGCCAGCGACCGCCCCGCGTCGAGATCTGCCAAGCCAGCCCCCGCCATGCCCCCTGACCCCACCCCTTCCCTCGACGGCGCCGCCGCGATCACGCTGCGCGGCGTGCGCAAGCACTACGGCGCCCATCATGGCGTCGTCCGCGCGGTCGACGGCGTCGACCTCGCGATCGCGCCGGGCGAGCTGTTCGGCCTGATCGGCCACAACGGCGCCGGCAAGAGCACGCTGTTCAAGATGATGCTGGGCCTGGTGCCGGCCACGGCCGGCGAGATCCGCGTCGCCGGTGCCGACGTGCGCGACGCGGGCTTTCGCGCGGCACGCCGCCGCCTGGGCTACCTGCCGGAGAACGTCGTGCTGTGGGACAACCTGACCGGCCTCGAGACCCTGCGCTTCTTCGCCCGGCTGAAGGGCGTCGACCAGTCCGAGTGCACTCCCGT
The DNA here is from genome assembly GCF_035254525.1 of Ideonella sp. Taxonomy (GTDB): domain Bacteria; phylum Pseudomonadota; class Gammaproteobacteria; order Burkholderiales; family Burkholderiaceae_C; genus Ideonella. The sequence goes on from NZ_DATFAN010000050.1 coordinate 17,458, forward strand.
GCTGGCGCGCGTGGGCCTGGCGGACGCCGCCGAACGCGCGGTGCGCGGCTACTCGAAAGGCATGCGCCAGCGCCTGGGCTTCGCGCAGGCGCTGCTCGGCCGGCCGCGCGTGCTCTTCCTCGACGAGCCGACCACCGGGCTGGACCCGCTGGCGATCCGCGACTTCCACGCCAGCCTGCGTGCCCTGCGCGAGCAGGGCGTGACCATCGTGCTGAGCTCGCACATCCTGGCCGAGCTGCAGGAGCGGGTGGACCGGCTCGCGATCCTCTCGGCCGGCCGCGTCAGGGCGCTGGGCACGGTGCAGTCGCTGCGTGAGCAGCACGACCTGCCGCTGGCCGTGACGGTGCGCGTGGCCGAGGCCGAACGCGCCGCGGTGGCCGGCGCGCTCGATGGCGTGCCCGGCTTGCGGCTGCGCCCGCGTGCGGTGGCCCAGGGCTGGCAGCTCGACATCCCGCGCACCGCCAAGATGGCGCTGCTGCGCACGCTCGCGCCGCTCGGCAGTGCAGTGCAGGACGTGAGCTTCACCGAGCCGACGCTGGAGGACATGTTCTTCGGCCTGGCCCAACGCGCGGAGGCGGCATGAGCGTCGTGTCGATCGAATGGCGCCAGGTCGGCACGCTCGCTGCCAAGGAGTTCCGCGACCGCATCCGCAACCGCTGGGTGCTCGCGGTCGCGCTGGTCTTCACCGCCTTCTCGCTGGCCATCGCCTATTTCGGCGGCGCGCAGCAAGGCACGGTGGGCCTGCAATCCATCGAGGCGACGATCGCCAGCCTGGTCAGCCTGGTGATCTACCTGATCCCGTTGATCGCGCTGCTGCTGGGCTTCGACGCCATCGTCGGCGAGCGCGAACGCGGCTCGCTGGACCTGCTGCTCGCGCTGCCGATCACCCGCGCCGAGCTGCTGCTGGGCAAGTACCTTGGCCTGGCCGGGGCGCTGACGCTGTCGACGCTGGCCGGCTTCGCGCTGGTGGCCGTGCTGCTGGCCGGCTCGCTGGGTGGCAACGGCCTGTACCACTACCTCGGCTTCATGCTGAGCTCGGTGCTGCTCGGGCTCGTGTTCCTGAGCCTGGCCGTGATGCTGTCGGTGTTCGCGAAGGACCGCACGCGGGCCTCGGGCCTGGCGATCGCGCTGTGGTTCGGCTTCGTGCTGGTGTTCGATCTGCTGCTGCTCGGTGCGCTGGTGCTCGGCGGCGGCCGGCTCGGCGGCGATGCCTTCGCCTACCTGCTGCTGCTCAACCCGGCGGATGTGTTCCGCATCCTCAACGTGTTCTCGCTGGACGACCTGCGCTCGATGGTCGGGCCGGCCAGCATCGTGCCCCCCGCCCTGGCCAGCCCCTGGCTGATGGGCGGCGCGATGCTGGGCTGGATCGCCGCGCCGCTGGCCCTGGCGGGCTGGAGATTCCGATGATCAAGACCCTGCCCCTGCTCGCGCTGGTGGCGGCTCTCACCGCCTGCGGCCGCGCCGGCGAGCCGGCCGCCAGCGCCGCGCTGGAGATCGACCGCGGCACCACCTGCGAACTCGACGGCATGCTGCTGGCCGACTATCCGGGCCCCAAGGCCCAGATCCACTACGAAGGCGCGGCCGCGCCGGAGTTCTTCTGCGACACCGTCGAGCTGTTCAGCACGCTGCTCAAGCCCGAGCAGGTGCGCCGCGTGCGCATCGCCTACGTGCAGGACATGGGCCGGGCCGACTGGGAACACCCGCAAGGCCACTGGATCGACGCCAAGACCGGCTTCTACGTGCTGGGCAGCAAGCGCCACGGCTCGATGGGCCCGACGATCGCGAGCTTCGCGCAGGAGGCCGACGCCACGGCATTCGTCGGCCAGCATGGCGGCCGGCTGCTGCGTTATGCCGAGATCAGGCCCGAGATGGTCGACCTGTCGGGCGGCGCGCAGCACGATCAGCGCATGTAGTGCGCCATCGCCGCCGGGCCGTCCCAAGGCGTCGCAGGGCACAGCCTCGTCAGGGCCGGCCGAAGGCCAGGCCCCAGCTCAGCTCGGCCACCGGCGTCGACAGCTCGCCGCGCAGCGACTTCAGGTAGCCCACGCCGACGCGCAGGCGCTGGTGCGGCCCGAGCTCGCGCGCCAGCCAGACCATCGGCTGCAGCAGCGCGCCGCCGCCGTTGGCCACGCCGCCGCCGCCGGCGGCACCGACCAGCGCCTCGGCACCGCCACGCCAGGCGCCATCGTCGGCGAGCCGCGTCGTCACGCCCAGCCCCACGAGGCCGGCCGAGTAGGCCCCCGCACCGCCCGTGACCGCGCCATGCGCCTGGCCGGTCAGGTACAGCCGGTCGCTCAACGAGCGGCTGAAGCGCAGGCCGATCGTGTCCAGCGCGCCGGCGCGGCCCTGCTTGCGCTGCGCTCGCCCGTAGTGCTGCACGGACAGCGCCCACTCGACCTCGTGCAGCACCGCCCCCGGGCCGGCGGCGCCGAGCCGCGCCCCGAGCGCGAGCTGCGCATAGGGGCTGCGCCAGGCACCGCTGGTGGCCGCCGCCTGGCCGGCTTCGAGCCCCAGCACCCACGGGGCGCCCAGGTCCAGCTCGGCCGCCAGCGCCAGCTTGGCGATCAGCCCGCCGCCGGCGGGCACGCCGCCGCCGCCGCCCAGGCCCAGCGCCGCGCGGCCGCCCACGCGCAGCATCGGGTCGCCTGCCGGCCACAACGCGAGTGCGCCGACCAGCATCTCGGCATAACCATCGGCGCCGCCGCGCGCAGCGCCGGCCGCCTCGGCCGTGGCCCACAGGCCCGGTCCGACCGCGTGGTCGAGCCGGATGCCGACCTGCCCGAAGGCCTGCTCGCCGCCCTCGCCCTGCGCATGGTGGCCGGTGGTCAACGAGACCCGATCGGCGCGGATGGGGCTGGCATCGTCGAAGGCCACGGTCCGCCCGTGCCGGCCGGCGCTCGCGAAGACAAAACGGTCGGGCAGCGAGACCAGCAGCCCGAGCTGCGTGCTGCCAATCGCGCCATCCGGGAAGTCGACCCGCGACGCGGACAAGCCCGCTTGCCAACCGCCCAGGTCGGCCAGCAGGTCGACGTGCGGCCGCAGCATCAGCCCGCTGCCGACCGGTGCCGCCGCCCCGCCACCGCCGCCGACATACAGCCCGGCGACCAGATCCCAGCGCTCTGCGAGCCGCCAATGGCGCTGCCCTTCGAGGCCCCAGGTGAAGAGCCCCCCGCGCCGGCCCGTGGCCGCGCCGTACAGCGCCGGGCCGAGGCGCCAGCCGGGCGCCAGCTCGACCGCGTAGCTCATGCCCAAGGCCCCGAGCGCCTCGTTCGCCGGCAGCTGCCAGCGTTCGAACCCGAAAGTCAGTTGCGCGGGCCGTGCTTCGATCGCCGCAGCGCTGGCCGCCACGGCGCCGGATGCCAGCAGCGCAGCCACCACCGCGCCCAACCAGGGGATTTGCGCGGATCTGGCTCCGTCGGTCCGCCGCAGAAGGCTCAACGTCAGCCCAGGTGCTGCCCCAGAAAGCGCAGCGTGCGATCCCAGGCGCGCTGGGCCCAGAAGGCGTCGTACTGGCTGATCGGGATGCGGCCCGGCCCTTGCGCGGTCTCGTTCGCGAACGCGTGGTGGGCGAGGTAGCGGTGGCCCTCGTAGCGCACCCCGGCCTCGCGCAGCTTCGCTTCCAGCGCGTCGACGCCTGCGATCGCGAAGGCCTGGTCCTGCGTCGCCCAGTGGGCCATCACCGGCTGCGTGATCTTCGTGGCGTCGACATACTCCAGCGGTGGGTAGCCGTACCAGGCCACGCCGGCATCGAGCTCGGGCACGTGGCTCAGCGACAACCAGGTCAGTGCGCCACCCATGCAGAAGCCGGTGACGGCCACCTTGCCGCTGCCGGCGTGCAGGCCCTTCAAGGCCAGCACCGCGCCGCGCACGTCCTGCGTGGCGGCGTCGCCGAAGTTCAGGCCGCTCATCAGGTGATTGGCCTCCTCGGCCTCGACCGTGCTCTTGCCGCGGTACAGGTCGGGCACCAGCGCGGTGAAGCCGGCCGCCGCCAGCCGCTCGGCCACGCCCAGGATCTGCGCGTTGACACCCCACCACTCCTGGATCACGACCACCGCCCCGAGCGGGGCATCGGCTTCGGCAAGATGGCCGTTCACGGCCTGGCCGTCGGGCCGCCGGAACTCGATCGTCTTGGGCATCGTCATCTCCTTCGTCGAGACAGCCGTGAGTATCCGCCGCGATGCCTCTTTCGCGAACCCTGTCGGCGACGCGGTCGCCCGCCCCGTTGATGGGCGATCATCCCGCCCTACCCACCAGGAGGAACGCATGCCCCAGGCCCCCCGGCTCCCGACCGCCTTGACGGCGGTCGCCATCGCGGCGTCCACGGCCGCAGCCGCTGCCGCGGCACCCCCGCCCGCCGAGCGGCGCAGCACGCTGGACGACCAGCAGTCGGTCGCGATCACGATCTACAACGAGGACCTCGCGCTGGTGAAGGATGTGCGCAAGGTGCTGCTCGACGAGGGCGCGAACCGCATCGCGCTGCGCGACGTGAGCGGCCGCATGCGGCCCGAGACCGCGCAACTGCGCAGCCTCAGCGCGCCGGGCTCGCTGACGCTGCTCGAACAGAACTTCGATTTCGACCTGCTCACGCCGGGCAAGCTGCTCGAGAAGTACGTGGGCCGCACGGTGCGCATCGTCAAGACCCACCCGACCACCGGCGCCGAGACCAGCGAGACCGCGCAGGTGCTGAGCGCGCAGGAAGGCGTGGTGCTGAAGATCGGCGACCGCATCGAGACCGGTGTGCCCGGCCGCATCGTCTTCGATGGCGTGCCGTCCAACCTGCGCGACCGGCCGACGCTGGTCAGCGACCTGGTCAGCCGCCGCGCCGGCCCGCAGGACCTGGAGTTGTCCTACCTGACCGGCGGCCTGTCGTGGAAGGCCGACTACGTGGCCGAGCTGAACGCCGACGATTCCGCGCTGGAGCTGAACGGCTGGGTCACGCTGCACAACCAGAGCGGCACGGCCTACGCCAACGCGAAGCTGCAGCTGGTGGCGGGCGACGTGAACCGCGTACGCGAAGAGATGGACATGGCCAAGGCCGAACGCCGCGTGATGACCACGGCCGCGGCAGCACCGGCCCCGATGGCGCAGGAGGCCCTGTTCGAATACCACCTGTACACGCTGAACCGGCCGACCACGCTGGCCGACAACCAGACCAAGCAGGTCGCGCTGCTCGGCGCGAGCGGCGTGCCGGTGACCAAGGAGCTGCTGCTCAACGGCGCCGACTACTACTACCGTTCCAGCGTCGGCGAGATCGGCCAGAAGCTCAAGGCCGGCGTCTACGTCGAATTCGCGAACCGCGAGAGCGCCCACCTCGGCCAGCCGCTGCCCAAGGGCGTGGTGCGCGTCTACAAGCGTGACAGCGCCGGCAACGCGCAGTTCGTCGGCGAAGACCGGATCGACCACACGCCGAAGAACGAGACCGTGCGGCTGCACCTGGGCGATGCCTTCGATGTCACGGCCGACAAGAAGCAGACCGACTTCCGCCGCCGCGAGCCGGCCAACAAGGCCAGCTACGTGATGGAGAGCGCTTACGAGATCGTGCTGCGCAATGCCAAGCCGGAGGCGGTGACCGTGACGGTGCGCGAGCCGATCCCCGGCGACTGGCAGATGCTCGAGCAGTCGCAGCCGCACAAGAAGGTCGCCGCCGGCACCGCGGAATGGCGGATCAAGGTGCCTGCCGAGGGCAGCACCACGCTGAAGTACCGGGTGCTGGTGCGGTACTGACCAGGCTCAGCGGCGGCCCGCCACGGCTGCGTTAGGCTGGGGCATGCCGAACGCCGCGCCGACGAACCCGCCGCCCTCCGCGCCGCCGGCCCCGGCCTGGCACGAGGACGCCCACCTGCGGCACACCGCCGAGCTGGCCCGCCAGCTCGGCGTGCAGATGGACGCCGGCCTCGCCGCCGACGAGGTTGCTGCGCGCCAGGCGCGGCACGGCCCCAACCGGCTGCCCGAAGCCCCGCCCAGGCCCGCCTGGAAGCGGCTGCTCGACCAGTTCCGTGACTTCATGATCCTGGTGCTGCTGGCGGCGGCGTTGCTGTCCAGCGTCATCGGCGACCTGGCCGACACGCTGGTGATCGTGGTCATCGTGCTGCTCAACGCCGCGATCGGCTTCTGGCAGGAGTGGCGCGCCGACCAGGCCATGCAGGCCCTGCGCCGCATCGCGGCGCCGCAGGCCACGGTGCGGCGCGGCGAGGGCCAGGTGCAGGTGATCGCGACCGACGAGCTGGTGCCCGGCGACGTGGTGCTGCTCGAAGCCGGCGATCTGGTGCCCGCCGACCTGCGGCTGCACGGCGTCGTCCGGCTGCGCGTCGACGAGTCGGCGCTGACCGGCGAATCGGCCACGGTGGAGAAGGTGCACGGCCCGCTGCCCGAGGGCGAGCGGCCGCTGGGCGACCGCGTCAACATGGCCTACAAGGGCACGCTGGTCACCCACGGCCGCGCCGAGGGCCTGGTGGTGGCCACCGGCGCCGCCACCCAGCTCGGCCAGGTCGCCACGCTGCTGGGCCAGGCCGAGAGCCGCGCCACACCGCTGCAGCAGCGCCTGGCCGCGTTCGGCCGCCGCTTGTCGATCGTCGTGCTGGCGATCTGCGCGCTGATCTTCGCCATCGGCGTGCTGCGCGGCGAGCCGGTGCTGCTGATGGCGCTGACCTCGATCAGCCTGGCCGTCGCGGCGATCCCCGAGGCGCTGCCGGCGGTGGTCACGGTGCTGCTGGCACTGGGTGCGCGGCGCTTGGTCACGGTGAATGCGCTGGTGCGCCGGCTGCCGAGCGTCGAGACGCTGGGCTCGGTGACCGTCATCTGCTCCGACAAGACCGGCACGCTGACGCAGAACCGCATGCAGGTGCGCGAGCACCGCGCCTGGGGCGGCGACGACGGCGCGCTGTGGACCGCGATGGTGCTGTGCAACGACGCGCGCCCCGCGGCCGACGGCTGGCTCGGCGACCCCACCGAGACGGCGCTGCTGCAGGCCGCGCAGGACGCCGGGCTCGACGTGGCCGCGCTGCAGCGCGGCTCGCCGCGCCGGCACGAATGGCCCTTCGACGCCGAGCGCAAGCGCATGGGCACCTTGCACGGCGCCGCCGGCGGGAGCTGGCGCGCCTACGTGAAAGGTGCGCCCGAATCGGTGCTGCCGCGCTGCCGCGGCGAGGGCGTGGACGATGCGCTCGCCACCGCCCACGCCTGGGCGGCGCAGGGCATGCGGGTGCTGGCCGTCGCGTGGCGCGATGGCCATGAGGACGTGGTCGCGGTCGAGGCCGACGCGTTCGAGCGCGGGTTGACGCTGATCGGCCTGGTCGGCCTGATCGACCCGCCGCGGCCCGAGGCGCGTGCCGCGGTCACGGAATGTCTGGCGGCCGGCGTGCGGCCGGTGATGATCACCGGCGACCACCCGGCCACCGCGCTGGCGATCGCGCGCGACCTGGGCATCGTCGGCGACGGTGACGACGCGGTGCTGACCGGCGCCGAGCTGGCCCGCATGGACGAGCCGGCGCTGGCGGCCGCGGTGCCCCGCGTGTCGGTCTACGCGCGCACCGACCCGGCGCAGAAGATCCGCATCGTGCAGGCGCTGCAGGCCGCCGGCCAGTTCGTCGCGATGACCGGCGACGGCGTCAACGACGCACCGGCGCTGCGCCAGGCCGACATCGGCGTCGCGATGGGCAGGGGCGGCACCGACGTGGCGCGCGAGGCCGCGAGCCTGGTGCTGCTGGACGACAACTTCGCGACCATCGTCGGCGCGGTGCGCGAGGGCCGTCGCATCTTCGACAACATCCGCAAGTTCATCCGCTACGCGCTGACCGGCAACTCGGGCGAGGTCTGGGTGCTGTTTCTCGCGCCGTTGCTGGCGCTGCCGATCCCGCTGCTGCCGATCCACATCCTGTGGGTCAACCTGGTCACCGACGGACTGCCCGGCCTCGCGCTGGCGGCCGAGCCGGCCGAGCGCGGCGTGATGCAGCGTCCGCCGCGCCCACCCGGCGAGAGCGTGTTCGCGCACGGGCTGTGGCAGCACGCGCTGTGGGTGGGCCTGCTGATCGGCGCGCTGTGCCTGGGGGTGCAGGCCTGGGCCCTGGAGGGTGACGGCGCCGAGGCCGGCCGCGGCCGTGCGCAGACGATGGTCTTCACCGTGCTGACGCTGGCGCAGATGGCACACCTGCTGGCGATCCGATCGGAAAGCGCCTCGCTGTGGACGCAGGGCCTGGGCAGCAACCTGCCGCTGCTCGGCGCGGTGCTGCTGACGCTGGCGCTGCAACTGGCCACGATCTACCTGCCGTGGCTGCAGCCCGTGTTCCACACCCATGCACTGTCGGCCACGGAGCTGGCGTTGTGCATCGGCCTGTCGGCCGTGGTGTTCGTGGCCGTCGAGATCGAGAAGTGGTGGCGCCGGCGCGCGGCCGGCGCTCGAGTCCCGGCCTTCAGCGCACGCTGATCTCGCGCGCGCCGACCTCGCGCACCTCGATGTCGATCACCTCGCCGGCCGGGGCGGTGCGGCGGCGTGCGGCCCTCGGCTGCGCCGGTGCACGGCCGTCGGCCGCGCGGGCCCTGAGCCACGCCATGCGCAGCAGCAGGCCCGCGGCCAGCAGCAAGCCGATCACCAGCGCGCCGGCCACCAGCGCCAAGCCGGCCAGCGCGCGCAGCACGCGACCGACGAAGAGCACGTATCGTTGCAGCATCACCGCAGGCCTCATTCGTCCTGGCCGCCGAAGATGCCCAGCAGCATCAGCAGCGACTGGAAGACGTTGTAGATGCTCAGGTACACCCCCAGCGTGGCGCTGATGTAGTTGGTCTCCAGGCCGTCCTGCACGCGCTTGAGATCGTGCAGGATGAAGGCCGAGAAGATGCCGATCGCGAGCACCGACAGCGTGATCATCAAGGCGCTGGACTGGATGAAGAAGTTCGCGATGCCCGCGACCAACATCATCACCGCGCCGATGAACAGCCACTTGCCCATCGCGCTCAGGTCGCGCTTGATGACCGACGACAGCGTCGCCATGCCGAGGAAGATCGCGCCGGTGCCGGCAAAGGCGGTCATGACCAGGCTGGCGCCGTTGCCCAGGCCCAGCACCACGCCGACCAGACGCGACAGCATCAGGCCCATGAAGAAGGTGAAGCCCAGCAGCACCGGCACGCCGGCGGCCGAGTTCTTGGTCTTCTCGATCGCGAACATGAAGCCGAACGCGCCGGCCAGGAACACGATCAGCCCGACGCCCGGCGTCATCGCCCGGGCCAGGCCGGTGGACACGCCAATCCAGGCGCCCAGCACGGTGGGCAGCATCGACAGCGCGAGCAGCCAGTAGGTGTTGCGCAGCACACGGTTGCGCTGCGCGGCCGGCAGCGCCTGGCCGCCGGCGAAATGGTCCGAGACCATCGGTTGGAGCTTGTTCATCGCGGGTCCTTCCAAAGGAAGAGAGGTTCGAGACTGCAATCTAGCGGTCTCGATGCTCCGAGAAAAGTCGTATGTCTCGTAATACGAGTTCGCCAAAACCGCATCAATGGGCTGCCGCACGTGCCAGCCGCTTGCTGCGCGAGCGGATGTTGAGCGCCTCGACCGCCAGCGAGAAGGCCATCGCGGCGTAGATGTAGCCCTTGGGCACGTGCATCTCGAAGGCCTCGGCGGTCAGCGCCATGCCGACCATCACCAGGAAGGCCAGCGCCAGCACCTTGACCGACGGGTGGCGGTCGACGAAGTCGCCGATCGGCTTGGCGGCGAACAGCATCACGCCCACCGCCGCCATCACCGCCGCGATCATCACGCCGATCTGGTCGACCATGCCCACCGCGGTGATCACCGAGTCGAGCGAGAAGACGATGTCGATCACCGCGATCTGGCCGATCACGCCCCAGAACATGCCGCGCCGTGCGGCGGCCGAGGGCGTTGCGGTCTCGTCCGGGCTGTGCTCGTCGCGCGCCTCGACCTCGATGAAGATCTCGCGCGAGGCCTTCCACAGCAGGAACAGGCCGCCCAGCAGCAGCACCAGGTCGCGCCCGCTGATGCCCTGGCCGGCGATGCTGAACAGGTCGGCCGTCAGGCCCATCACCCAGCTCAGCGACAGCAGCAGCATCACCCGCGTGACCATCGCGAAGCCCAGGCCCAGCCGGCGCGCCGCGTCGCGCTGGGCCGCCGGCACCCGGCCGACGAGGATCGAGATGAAGATGATGTTGTCGATGCCCAGCACGATCTCGAGGCCGGTGAGCATCGCGAAGGCGATCCAGAGGTTGGGGTCGAGCAGGAAGTCCATGGCGGGGCGCGGTTGAAGCTGCGAAGACAGCGGACTGTAGGCAGCGCCATCGTTAGCGTAAAGTCGAGATTCGCGCGACGAAGATTCGAGAAAACCGAATCGTTGACCACGTCGCCTGCGGTACATCGATGAATTTCAAGCACCTGCACTATTTCTGGGCCGCCGCCAAGGCGGGCGGCATCGTTCGTGCCGGCGAGCAGCTGCACATCTCGCCGCAGACGCTGTCGGGCCAGATCAAGTTGCTGGAGGACCGCCTGGGCTGCGCGCTGTTCCGCAAATCGGGCCGTGGGCTGGAGCTGACCGACGAGGGCCGGCTCGCGCTCGGTTATGCCGACCAGATCTTCGCGCTCGGCGCCGAGCTGGAAGCGCGTGTCGGCAAGGCCGCGCGCAGCGGCGAACACGCGTTGGACTTCCACGTCGGCATCGCCGATTCGGTGCCCAAGGCCGTCGCCTACCGTCTGCTGGAGCCGGCACTGGGCGTGTCGGAGCATGTCCGGCTGATCTGCCACGAAGGCCAGTTCGCCGACCTGCTCGGGCAGCTCGCCGTGCACCGGCTGGATCTCGTGATCGCCGACGAACCGATGAGCCGTCAGGTCAGCGTGAAGGGGCGCAGCCACCTGCTCGGCTCGACCGCGATGAGCTTCTTCGCCGGGCCCACGCTCAAGCGCAGCCTCGAAGGCGAGTTCCCGCAGTGCCTGGACGGCGCACCGATGCTGCTGCAGAGCGCCGCGTCGGCGATGCGCCAGCGCTTCGATTTCTGGCTCGCCGCCCACAAGATCCGCCCGCGCGTGATCGGCGAGTTCGACGATGCCGCGCTGATGAAAGCCTTCGGCGGCGAGGGCCGCGGCGTCTTCATGACCCCGACCGTGCTCGAATCGGAGACTTCCGCGCAGTACGGCGTGCGCGTGGTCGGCCGCACCGACGAGCTGGTCGAGGAGTTCTACGCCATCACCGTCGAGCGCCGCAGCCCCCACCCCTGCATCGCCGCCATCACCGAGCGGGCGAGCAGCCAATTGCTGGGCGCCTGAGGTCCGGGTGGCGCCGGGCAGGTGCGCCGTTTGCTCCTGCCGGCAGGATGCAGTGGAACGATCTCGACCCCTGGGGACACTGGCTGTTGGCGGCGGCCACGCTGATCGCCGCCTCGCAGCTGGCCCACCGCCTGATGCGGCCGGTGGTGCGGCGCGCGGCGGCCTGGTCGCCGGTGCTCGCGGCCATCGTGCGGCGCGGCGACCGGCCGATGCAATGGGTGCTGCCCTTGGCGGCGTTGCAGGTGCTCTGGCAAGGCTTGCCCGAGGCGCTGCCGGGCGCCGGCCTCGTGCAGCATGCCAACGGCGTGCTGCTGATCTGCGCCCTGACCTCGCTGGGCCTGGCCGCGGTGCGCGGCACGGCCGACGGCGTGATCGCCCGCTATCCGGACGACCTGGCCAACAACCTGAGCGCGCGGCGCGTGCGCACCCAGACCAACGTGCTGGCGCGCATCGGCTCGGGTGCGGTGCTGGTCGCGGGGCTGGCGTTCATCCTCATGTCCTTCCCCCGGGCCCACCAGATCGGCGCCAGCCTGCTCGCCTCGGCCGGCGTCGCGGGGCTGGTGGTCGGCCTGGCGGCGAAGTCGGTCGTCGGCAACCTGCTGGCCGGCCTGCAGATCGCGCTGGCGCAGCCCATCCGCATCGACGACGTGCTGATCGTCGAGGGCGAGTGGGGCCGCGTCGAGGAGATCACCGCCACCTACGTCGTGCTGCGCATCTGGGATGACCGGCGCCTGATCATCCCGCTCGGCTGGTTCAGCGAACACCCGTTCCAGAACTGGACGCGCACCACCGCCGATCTGCTCGGCTCGGTCTTCCTCTGGGTGGACTACGCCCTGCCGCTGGAGCCCTTGAGGGCACAGGCGCGCCGGCTGTGCGAGGCCTCGCCGAACTGGGACGGCCGCGTCTGCCTGGTGCAGGTGACCGAGGCCAGCGAGCGCGCCATGCAATTGCGTGTGCTCGTCAGCTCGAGCGCCTCGGGCCCGAACTTCGACCTGCGCTGCGAGCTGCGCGAGGGGCTGCTCGGCTTCATCCAGCGCGAGTATCCGCAGGCTTTGCCGCGCCTGCGCAGCGACCTGCATCCTCCCCTGCAGCCCTGAGACCGGTTACCCTCGCGGGACCCATGCACAAGACCTCCTCGAATCACGACGGCGGCCAGGGCCAGGCGCTGCCGAACCTTCCGAATCCGCGACACGCCGCTCGCCTGCCGCGACACATCGGAAGAACCGAGTTCAATCGCCTGCGCCAGGCCGCCTGGGCCCTGCCGCAGGTCGTCAAGCCGGCCGACTACCTGCCCGAGAACAGCCCGGGCTTCGAGGAACACCTCGACAAGCTCGGCTTCGTGCTGCTGCAAAAGGCCGCCGCCGGCCAGCGGCCCAGCCGCTGGCTCGACCCGGCGCTGATGGATGCCGCGCTGGTGCACCTCGACGCGGTCGGCACCGGGCCGGACGCACGCGCGCTGATGATCGAGCGGGCCACGGCGCTGGAGGCCGCGGCGGTCTCGCGCCGCGCCGGGCAGTGGACCCGTCTGATCCGCCACACCCTGCCCCTGCCGCACAGCGACTGGCGCGTGCCGGTGCTGTTCCGCGTGCCGGTCGACGCCGACATCGTCTGGGCCTTCTACCGCACCGGCGACGAGGCCGCGCTGCACGCGGCGCTCGGCCCCCCGCCCCACTACCCGCACGCGGCCGAGCTGATCGCGCACATCGAGACGCTGGTCGAGCGCAGCCGGCAGCTCAACCCGCGCCACCTGGAATCCCTGCAGCCGCGGCTGCAGGCCGAGTGCGCGGCCACGCCGGCGCTGGTGACCGACCCGAACGCGCTGGACATGCTGAAAGCCGCCTGCGACCGCGGGCAGGACCGCTGGGAGCACCAGGTCACCGAGCTCGACACGCTGGACAGCCTGCACAGCGAGCTGGCCTTCCACGGCTACCCCGACACCTTCGACAAGGCCCGTCGGCTGCAGCGCAGCGTCACGCTGTACGTCGGCCCGCCCAACAGCGGCAAGACCCACGCCGCGTTCGAGCGCCTGGCCCAGGCGCTGGACGGCGCCTACCTCGCGCCGCTGCGCCTGCTGGCACTCGAAGGGCGTGACCGGCTGGTCGCGCGCGGCGTGCCCTGCTCGCTGCTGACCGGCGAAGAAAACGTGCCGGCGGCGGATGCGCGCGTGGTCTCCAGCACGATCGAGATGGTCAGCACCAGCAGGCCGATCGACGTGGCGGTGATCGACGAGGCGCAGATGATCTTCGACCCGTCGCGCGGCTGGGCGTGGACGCAGGCCATCGTCGCGGTGCCGGCCAACGAGGTCATCATCATCTGCTCGTCGTACGCGGTGGCGGCGATCGAGAAGCTGCTCGGCCTGTGCGGCGAGCGCTGCCAGGTCAAGCGCTTCGAGCGCAAGCAGCATGTGGAGCGGCTGACGCATGCGGTGCCGATCTCGGCGTTGAAGAAGGGCGACGCGGTGGTCGCCTTCAGCCGGCGCGACGTGCTGATGCTGCGCGACCAGATCGCCGCCGGCGGCCACCCCGTGTCGGTGATCTACGGCGCGCTGCCGCCGGAGGTGCGGCGGCGCGAGGCCGAGCGATACGCCACCGGCGAATCGCACATCCTGGTCGCGACCGACGCGATCGGCATGGGCTTGAACCTGCCGATCCAGCGCGTGCTGTTCAGCACGATGAACAAGTTCGACGGCGTGTCCGACCGCGCGCTGAACGAATCCGAAGTCCACCAGATCGCCGGCCGCGCCGGGCGCTACGGCATCCATGAGGAGGGCTTCGTCGGCGTGCTGAAAGAGGCCGAACCGAGCGCGGCGCGGGTGCTGAAAGAACTACTGCCCAAGCCGCCGCGCGCACCGCGCGATTTCAAGGCACCGGTGGCGCCCAACGGCTGGCACATCGACACGATCGCCTCGCGCCTGCACAAGTCCAAGCTGCGCGAGGTGCTGGGCGTGTTCGTCGAGCAGCTCAAGCTCGATGACGCGCACTTCGCGGTCGCGGAGCTGGACGCGATGCTCGAGCTCGCCGAGCAGCTCGACCGCCACGCCGGCAACCTGAGCCTGCGCGAGCGCTTCATCTACGCCCAAGCCCCCGTCGACACGCGCACCGAGGGCCAGGTGCAGGAGTTCCTCGACTGGGCCTGGCAGCACGCCAGCACCGGCCACGTCGGCGAGCCCTGGTTCCTCGGCGCCGTCAGCGGCCACAGCCGGCTCGATGCGATGGAGCAGGCGCTGCGGGCCTGCTCGCTGTGGCTATGGCTGGACCTGCGCTTTCCCAACATCTACGGCCACGTGGACGAGGTGCTGGCGCTGCGCGCCGAGCTGAACGACGGCATCGAGCGGCAGCTCAAGGGCAAGCGGCCGCTGGCGCAGCGGCGCGGTCGGCGCTGATTCAGGTGGGCGGCCGCCAGCCCAGCCCGGCAGTCGTGCCGCCGGGCTGCGCGCCGCGGCTGGGCCGGTACTCGCAACCGACCCAGCCATCCCAACCGCACTGCGCGGCCACCTCGTCGATCACGCCGAACAGGTAGGCGTAGTTGAGCTCACCCACGTCGGGCTCGT
>NZ_DATFAN010000051.1:0-8704 GCF_035254525.1 Ideonella sp.
GTCGATGGCCGATTGCTCGGACAGGTCGGCCTTGACGAAGCCGTCGAGCGTGATCATCGGGTCGTTGCGGTCCACGCCGATCACCTTGGCGCCCTTCAGCCGCAGGAAGCGCGCCGCCTCGGCCCCGATGCCCGAGCTGGAACCGGTGATGACGATGGTCTTGCCTTGGAAGTTCATGGTCTGCTGTCTCCTCTCGAATCTCAGAAGGGGAACGGGGTCGGCGCGTCCTTCACCGTCACCCACTGCCAGGTCGTGAACTGCTCCCAGTCGCCGGGGCCGCCATGCGAGTTGCCGTTGCCGGCGATGCCGGGGCCGCCGAAGGGGTTCACCGCGTCGTCGTTCACCGTCTGGTCGTTGATGTGCACCATGCCGGCCTTCAGGCGGTTGCCCACCGCCAGCGCGCGGCCGACCGATTTCGACAGCACGCCCGCGGCCAGGCCGCCGCGGCTTTGGTTGGCAATCGCCACCGCCTCGTCGTCGGTCTGGAAGGTGACGAGGTTGACCACCGGGCCGAAGGTCTCGTCGTCGAAGCTGGGCATGCCGGGCTTCACGCCGGCCAGCACCGTCGGCTTGTAGAAGAGCTTGTCGTAGCTGCCGCCGGCCAGCAGCTGCGCGCCGGCCTGCACGCTGGCCATGACCGTGGCGTGCACGCGGTCGCGCTGGCGCTCGTCGATCAAGGGGCCGAGCGCCACCTGGCCGGTGGCACCGTCGCCCACCGGCAGGTGCGTGGCCTTGCCGACCAGGCGCGCGGTGAGCGCAGGCGCGAGCGATTCGTGCACCAGCACCCGGTTGCTGGCCATGCAGATCTGCCCCTGGTGCAGCCAGGCGCCCCAGGCGATGTTGCTGGCGGCCACGTCGAGGTCGGCCTCGCTGGTCATGTCGTCGAGCACGATCAGCGCGTTGCTGCCGCCCAGCTCCAGCGAAACCTTCTTCAGGTGCTTGCCCGCCAGCTCGCCGATGCGGCGGCCGACGCCGGCCGACCCGGTGAACGAGATCATCGCGACCGCGGGGTCGGTGATGAGCGCCTCGCCCACCTCCGGCCCGCCGGGCAGCACATGCAGCACGCCCGCAGGCAAGCCCGCCTGCTCGAAGACCTGCGCGATCAGGAAGCCGCCGCTCACCGGCGTGCGCGGATCCGGCTTGATGATCACCGCGTTGCCGGCGGCCAGCGCCGGCGCCACCACGCGCAGCGTGAGGATCAGCGGGAAGTTGAACGGCGAGATCACGCCCACCACGCCGTGCGGCACACGCCGCGCGATGCTCATGCGGCCCGGCGTGCTCGGCAGCACCTGGCCTTGCGCCTGCATCGGCATCGAGGCAGCGATCTGGCAGAAGGCCACCGCCTCGCGGATCTCGTGCTGGCCCTTGGGCAGGATGGCACCCGTCTCGCGGGTGACGTAGAGCGCGAGCTCGTCGAAGTGCTGCTGGAACAGCGCGGCCGCGCGGTGGAACACCGCTGCACGCTCGCGCGGCCCGAGCGCGGCCCAGCCGGCCTGCGCCTGGGCCGCCACTTTCGCGGCCGTGGCCACATCGGCCGGCACGGCCAGGCCGGTGCGGGTGAGCACCTCGCCGGTGGCGGGCTCGATCACGTCGGCCGCCGCCGAGGCCGCGCGCCAGCCGCAGCTGTGCAGGTGCTCGCGCCACAGCGCATGGTTGAGGAAGGTGGTGGTCGTCATGGGCAGGCTCCCGGGGGTTGCGAAAGGCGCGAACCGCAGCTCGCTTGCTGGACCCCTGGTGCAACGCCTGTGCCGCGGTGGTGCCACCACTCCCACGACGAGCCGCCCACGCCCCACAACCGGCGAATCGTTTTCAGAGTGAAAACATCGTCCAGCCCTGGGGCTTTCCCGGATCCCTCTTGATGCGCCGCATCACAGGGTTTTGCCTGAGATCAAGTGTTTATGAAATGAAAACAATTTGAAGACCCGCCGAGCACCCGATTTCATCAATTCAGAAACCCGAAACCGCCATGGCCAAGCCCCCTCGCATTTCCTTGGCCGAGGTCGCCCGCCAGACCGGCACCATGCTGCGCCGAGGCGACAGCGGCCACTTCGTCGACGGCCAGGCGCCGACCATGGCCGACCTGACCGAATCGCTGTTCTTCTCGCCCGGCGACGGCCGCATCTGGCTGAACGACCAGCGCATGCTGCTGCTGCACAGCTCGGCCGTGGGCCACCTGCGGCGCGAGCTGATCGACACGCTGGGCGTCGACCGCGCCCGCGGCCTGCTCACCCGCGCGGGCTACGTCTCGGGCGCGCGCGATGCGCAGCTCGTGCGCGAGCGCTGGCCGCAGGGCGACGCGGCCAACGTCTTCATGGCCGGCACGCGCCTGCATGCGCTCGAAGGCGTGGTGAAGGTGACGCCGCTGAGCTTCGATTTCGACATCGACCGCGGCACCTACGAGGGCGAGTTCCTGTGGGAGCACTCGAGCGAGGACGACGAGCACATCAGCGCCTACGGCATCGGCACCGAGCCGGCCTGCTGGTCGCAGGTGGGCTACGCCACCGGCTACGTGACCAGCCTATTCGGGCAGCTGGTGATCTTCCGCGAGATCGAGTGCCGCTCGATGGGCGCCAGCGTGTGCCGGGTGATCGGCCGCCATGCCGCTGCCTGGGGCGACATCAGCGAAGACCTGCGCTACCTCGAAGCCAAGGATTTCCGCCGCCTGGGCAGCGCCGGCGCCGCGCCTGCCGACCCCGAAGCTGCACTGACCAGCGTGATCCCCGCCGCGTCGGCCGCCACCGGGGCGACAGGCCAGGACCGCCACGAGATCGTCGGCGCCTCGTCGGCCTTCAACTCCGCCTGCCACCAGCTCGCCCGCGTGGCCGGCACCCGCGCCACGGTGCTGTTCACCGGCGAATCCGGCGTCGGCAAGGAGGCCTTCGCGCGCCGGCTGCACCGCATCAGCACGCGGGCCGACAAGCCCTTCATCGCGGTGAACTGCGCCGCCATCCCCGAATCGCTGATCGAGAGCGAATTGTTCGGTGTCGAGCGCGGCGCCTTTACCGGCGCCAGCCAGTCACGCCCCGGCCGCTTCGAGCGCGCCGACGGCGGCACGCTGTTCCTCGACGAGATCGGCACGCTGAGCCTCGTCAGCCAGGGCAAGCTGCTGCGCGCGCTGCAGGAGGGCGAGGTCGAGCGCGTGGGCGGCACGCGCGTCATCCGCGTGGATGTGCGCGTGGTGGCGGCCACGAATGTCGACCTGCAGGCCGAGGTGCAGGCCGGGCGCTTCCGCGAAGACCTGTTCTACCGCCTGAACGTCTACCCCATCCATCTGCCGCCCTTGCGCGAGCGGCGCGACGACATTCCGCTGCTGATGAACCACTTCCTGCGCCGCGAAGCCGAGCGCCACGGCCGCCGCCCGACCGGCTACACGCCGCGTGCGGTGCGCGCGATGCTGCACTACCCCTTCCCCGGCAACATCCGCGAGCTGCAGAACCTGATCGAGCGCGGCGTGATCTCGGCCGAAGACGGTGCCGCCATCGACGTGGCCCACATGTTCCGCCGCGAGCAGCTCAGCGACGAGGCGCTGCTGGCCATCGGCGCGCGCGGCACGCTGACGGCGGCCAAGGGCGAGCCCGAGCCGAAGCGCTTGCTCGACGTGCTCAGCGGCGCGCTGCACGGCAGCGCCGGCGGCGGGAGCGTGCCCCTGGCCGAGCTGGAGCGGCGCCTGCTGGAGGAAGCGGCCGAGGCCGCCGGCGGCAACTTCTCGGCCGCCGCGCGGCGCCTGGGCCTGACGCGCGCGCAGTTCGCCTACCGGCTGGAGAAGGCCCGCGAACCGATCGCGAAGGACTGAACGGTTGCTCACCGGGCTTCCCCGCATTGACCCGGAATTCGGCGCCGATCCTGGCAATCAATCACGGCGGATCTCCCCGACACCTGATAGCTTCACGCCAGGGCCCCAGAACAAGAGAGAGAGCCTGGTAGTGATTGGCGGGATTCACAGTATTCGGCTCCTTGCGGCGGGCATCCTGCTCACGCTGGCGGCCATCATCGGCCGCGAAGTCCTGCCGAAGCGCACCCTCGACCTGATCGCGCCCGGCTACAAGGGCGAGCACTTTCTGTTCCCGGCCAATGACGACCCGAGCGGCGAGAAGGTCAGCTGGGTCGACGAGAAGCGGTTCCACTTCCGCTGCCACTACACGGGCGACGAGGCCTACCAGTCCTGCAGCCTGAACTTCATGCTGACGCGCGAGCGGCCGATGGAGGGCATGGACCTGCGCGGCTACGGCTCGATCACGCTGGACCTGGCGTACCGCGGCAACGCGGACTTCGTCCGCCTGGCCGTCCGCACCTTCGACCCGCGGTTCTCGCGCGAAAACGACGGCAACAGCGCGCGCATCCAATCGATCAACCTGAGGGCGCGCGATGTGGTGGGCCCGGTCACGATCAACCTGTCGGATCTGGCGGTGCCGGAATGGTGGATCGCGCAGTACAACCTGCCGCGCGAATACAACCTGCCGAGCTTCGAGAACGCCACCTCGCTGGCGATCGACCTGCCGGGCCGCCTCGCCGGCCCGCCGCACGAGCTGGAGCTGCGGCGGCTGGAGCTGCAAGGCGAATGGGTCAGCCGCGAGGCCCTGTACCTCGGCATCGTGGCCGCGTGGCTGCTGGGCGCCATGGGCGCGGTCGTGTGGCGGTTGGCCGACCTGCGCCACCAGCATCGCCAGCAGGAACGCGAGATCGAAGCGCTCATCGCGCGCGCGACCAAGCTGCACGCCGAGCAGGACCACCTGCGCCGCCAGGCCACGGTCGACGAGCTGACCGGCGTGCTGAACCGGCGCGGCGTCGAACAGACCATCGCCGATCTCGGCGAGCGCAGCGCCGGCATGGCGATCATCCTCGTGGATGTCGACCACTTCAAGCGCGTCAACGACATGCACGGCCACGAAGCTGGCGACCAGGTGCTGCGGCGCGTGGCGGCGGTGATGGCGCAGAACGTGCGCGGCGGCGACATCCTCGGCCGCTGGGGCGGCGAGGAATTCATCATCGCCTGCGTGGATTGCAGCGCCGAGCACGCGGCAGCGGTGGCCGAGAAGATCCGCCAGCGCATCGAGGCCAGCGCCTTCGGGGCCCGTCAGCGCATCCCCGTCACCGCCAGCTTCGGCGTCGCCGCGGTGCTCGGCGCCCACGGCTTCGCCGGGGCGCTGCGCCGCGCCGATGCGGCGCTGTACCGCGCGAAATCGCTCGGCCGGAACCGGGTGGTCGTGGACGACGACGGCGATGAATCGGCCGGGCCGATGGCCGGCGCGGCGTAGGCCGGGCGGCGATCACTGAGGGGCGATCACCGTGGGGCGATTACCGAGCGGTGATCATCAGCGGGCGCAGCATCCACAGGCCCAGCGCGGGCCCCAGCGCCAGCCAGGGCAGCAGCGCCTCGAGCGGGTAGCGCGACGCCAGTTGCGCGAACAGCTCGATGCTGACGATCGAGATGGCGAAGCCGATGCTGTTGACCAGCGTCAGCAGGCTGCCCACGGCCTCGCGCGGTGCATTCGCGGCGGTGAGCGCCGAGAACTGCGGTGAATCGCCTGCCACCGTCACGCCCCACACCACGAGCCACAGCGCAAAGGCGGCATCGCCTGCGCCCAAGGCCCAGGGCGCCAGCAGGCAGCACGCGCCGCTGGTGGCCAGCTGCGCCCCGGCCACGCGGGCACCGCCGCAGCGCCGCACGAGCAGGCCGCCCACGACGCAGCCCAGCATGCCCACGCCGATGACGGCGAACGACGCGGCGGAGGCGCCGGCACCGGCCAGCCGCGTGCCGACGATGGCGGGCACCAGCACCCACAGCGTGTAGAGCTCCCACATGTGGCCGAAGTAGCCGAAGGCCGAGGCCCGCACGCCGCGGTTCGACCACAGCGCGCCGAGGGCGCGCCACTGCAGGCGAGGCGACCGCGGCAGGTGCGGGCCATCGGGCACGAGCCAGGCCAGCGCGAGGCCACCGGCCGCCGCGATGGCCGACACGCTCAGCATCACCGCCGGCCAGGGCCAGTGCGTGCCGAGCGCGCGCAGCAGATGCGGCGAGGCCGTCCCCAGCACGAGCGCGCCCACCAGCCAGCCGAGCGCGGCGCCCAGGCCCTGCGGGTACCAGCCGGCCGCGATCTTCATGCCCACCGGGTAGATGCCGGCGAGAAAGAAGCCGGTGGCGAAGCGAATCACCAGCAACCCATCGAAGCCGCCGACGCCGGTGGCCCCGAGGGCGCTGCACGCGGCGCCCAGCAGCGCGCAGGCGAGGAACACCAGGCGCGGCGAGTGGCGGTCGGCGATGGCCAGCAAGGCAAACAACAGCGTGCCCGTGATGAAGCCGAACTGCACCGCCGAGGTCAGCGCCCCCACCGCGGAGGCCGGCAGCCCCCAGTCGCGCTGCAGATCGGGCATCACGGCATTCACGGCGAACCACATCGAGCCGCCCGCGAACTGCGCCAGCACGATGACGGGCAGCACCCGCACCGGCACGCCGGGTGGCTCACGCATGGGGTGGTGCCAGGGAATGTCTCATCGGACCTGATCTTATCGACCGGCCGGGCGCCCTGACCTAACCTTCAAATAGGGGTCGACGCAGGGGGCCCCCGTGCGCACAATGGACCGAGGGTCGACGTATCCCTTCCTGCACCCATCGTGCGCCGAATGAAATGCCACAGAGCACACAGAGCACCCCGACGATCGCTGTCCGCTTCGCGCAGTTCGAATTGCGTCCTGCCCAGCGCCTGCTGCTGGTTGGCGGCGAGCCGGTGGACATTGGCTCGCGCGCTTTCGATCTGCTGCTGGCATTCATCGAACGGCCGGGCGAGCTGCTGCGCAAGGCGGAGTTGATGGAGCGGGTCTGGCCCCGCGTCGTCGTCGAAGAGAACAACCTGCAGGTGCAGGTCTCCACGTTGCGGCGCGTGCTGGGCTCGCGCGCGATCGTCACCATTCCAGGCCACGGCTATCGCTTCACGCTGCCGCTGTCAGCCGATGACGGGTCGAGCGCAGGCGCCGGCGCGACCGTCGCGCCGCCATCCGCAGTGGCACCGGGCGGCCTCGCCCTGCTGGGCGGCCGCCGCAGTGTGGTCTTGCTGAAGCTGGGCTTCGCGAACGCCGTCACGCCGAGTACGCCCATCGCCGACGAAGACTGGCATGAGTTCCTCGGCGCGTTCGAAGGCTGTGCCAAGGAGGTCCTGGCGCGGCACGGTGGCCTGCTGACCGAATGCGACATGCTGGGCGTGACCGCGTTGTTCGGGCTGCCCGCCGCCGGCGAGAACGACCTGACCCAGGCGGTGGAGGCTGGGCTGGAAATGATCACCGGCGTACGCGCCCGCCGCTGGGCGGGCTTGCCGCCGGGCCTGGCCCTGCGTGGCGGGCTCGCGCATGCCAGCGTGATCGCCGCGCCGGGCGCCGCGCCCGGCACATGGCGCCTGTCCGGCTCGCTGAGCGTGACCGCGCTGGCCTTGTGCGACGCGGCGCAGGCGCACGAACTGCTCGTTTCGCAGGAGACGCGCCGGCAGATCGTGCCCTACTTCGACACCGCGCCCCATGCGCCGGTTGAGCACAGCGTCCTGCCGCACGCGCTGGAGGCCCACGGCGTGCTCGGGCGCAGCGGCATCGTCACGCGCATCGAGGCCGCCCGCTGGCGCGGCTTCACGCCGCTGGTCGGGCGCGCCGAGGAACTGCGCGTGCTCACGATGGCCTTCAACGACATGCTGGCCGGCAAGGGCCGTGCCATCAGCCTCGTGGCCGAGGCCGGGGTGGGCAAGAGCCGCCTGGTGGCCGAATTCGGCCGGCGCCTGCCGCCCGAGCAGGCCCGTGTCCTGCACGCACGCTGCCAGCCGCAACTCCAGATGAGCGCCTATGCGCCCTTCGTGGATCTGCTGCGCACCCTGCTGCAGTTGAAGAACCCCGCCCCCGAATGGCTCGAAGCCGATCTGTCCCAGAGCCTGCAGGCCATCGACCCCGCGCTCAAGGGCTGGACGCCCGTCGTGCGCAAGCTGTTGTCGGCGGGCCCGATGGCGAGCGATGCAGCCGACGGGCTGAACGCGGACGTGAGCCGCCGCCAGCTGAGCGAGGCCGTGGTCGCGCTGATCAGCGCGGCAGCCCGGATCGAGCCGCTGGTGCTGGTGCTGGACGACTGGCATTGGTCGGACCAGGCATCCGACGACGTGCTGAAGATGCTGGTCGCGATGGGTGCCCACCTCAGGGTGCTGCTGATCGTGACGGCGCGCCCGCAGGCGCAGCTCGCCTGGCCGACGTCTGCCCACTGCGAGCAGCTGTTGCTCAGGCCGCTGGCGCCGGCGCAGAGCGCGGACATGGTCCGGGGCATCTTCGGCGCGCAAAGCATCGCCACGTCGATCGCCTCGGCCATCCACGAACGCACTGAGGGCAACCCCTTCTTCATCGAAGAGATCTGCCGTGCGCTGCTCGACCAGGGCACGCTGACCCTCAGCGACGGCCTGCTGCATTCGAAGCGCACGATCGAAGGCATCGCGCTGCCGCACTCCATCGAGGCACTGATCCGCGCGCTGCTGGATCAACTGCCCGAAGCGGCCCAGGATCTGGCCAAGCTGGCCAGCGTTCTGGGGCGCGACTTCTCGCGCGACGATCTCGAGGCCTTGAGCGTGCACGCCGGCGCCAGCGGCGAGCTGCTCGCGCGCCTGGTCGACGCCGCGCTGATCGAGCCCACGCAGCTGGTGCCTGGTCCGCGCTATCGCTTCCGTCACGCACTGGTGCAGTTCGT
>NZ_DATFAN010000052.1:0-15058 GCF_035254525.1 Ideonella sp.
CGGCGATCGAGCGGGTCGTGGTCTGCGACAGCGTGCCCGCGTTCCGGGTCGTGCCGGGCAGCCCGCTGGCCGCCAAGCTGGAAACGGCGTCGTGCGTGCCACTGTTCGCACTGGCGCTGCGCGAGAGCCACGCGGCCTGGAGCCGCTGACGCGCCCGCGGCGGCTTGCGCCGCTGATGCGTAGTCAGCGGCTTGCACCGCAGTTGCGGCAGCGCAAAGGTCGCGTGCCGCGTCGGCGCCATCGTTGGCACATGCCAGGAGATTCACGATGAAGCAACCGCTGGACATCCGCTTTCTGGGCCTCGAGCCTTCGCCGGCCGTCGAAGCCGCCGCGCGCGACAAGGCTGCCCGCCTCGACCGCTTCTTCCCCGCGCTGATGGCGTGCCGGGTGACGATCGAGCTGGAGCATCGCCACAAGCACCAGGGCAAGCCGTATGCCGTGCGCATCGACGTCACGTTGCCGGGGCATGAACTGAGCATCGACCGGGTGCAGGACGAGGACGTGTACGTGGCGCTGCGCGACGCGTTCGACGCGATCCGGCGCCGCATCGAGGACACGGCGCGCAGCATGCGCGGCCAGGAGAAGCTCCACCCGACGCCGCTGCGCGGCGAGGTCGTGCGCTTCGACGACGCCGACCACTGCGGCTTCATCCGCACGGCCGACGGCGACGAATACTGGTTCGGGCCGGAGAACATGGCCGATGTGCCGTTCGAGCACCTGAGCATCGGCACCGAGGTTCAGTTCATTCCGGAAGTGGCCGCCGAGGGCCGGCAGGCCAAGCGGGTCAGTCCCGGCAAGCACCACGTCGGCTGACGGGGGCCGGGGTGGCGACGTGCCGTCAACCCACCCTGGCGAGGTAACGCCGGCGCAACTCGCGTCGGTGATCCAGGAGCTGTTGCGCGAGTTGCGCGGCGGTGACGCCCCGCCGCCGGCGCTCGACGACGATCTGGAGCGCACGCTGGGCGTCGACAGCCTGGCGCGCATGGAGCTGATGCTGCGCTTGGAGCGGGCTTTCGGCGTGCAGATGCCCGAGGCCGCCATGCAGGCAGCGCAGACCCCGCGCGACCTGCTGCGTGCGCTGGCGGCCGCGCCGGCGCGGGCCGGCGCCAGCGTGCGCGTTGCAGAGCATGCCGGGGCCATGCCCGGCCCGGCACCCCCGGCGCCCGGGGCGGCCGACCTGCCGCGCGAGGCCACCACCTTGCTCGAGGTGCTGCAGTGGCATGCCGAGCGGGCCGGCGCCCGGCGCCACGTCACCCTCTGGCGCGAGGAAGGGCAGGCGGCCGAGGAACTGAGCCACGCGGCGCTGCTCGAGCAGGCGCGGGTGGCCGCGGCGGCGCTGCAGCACGAGGGGCTGGCCACCGGCGAGGCGGTCGCGCTGATGCTGCCGACCGGCCTCGACTTTCTCCAGTGTTTCATGGGCATCCTGCTCGCCGGCGGCGTGCCGGTGCCGATCTACCCGCCTGTTCGCGCCTCGCAGATCGAGGACCACTTGCGCCGCCAGGCCAACATCCTGGCCAACGCACAGGCGACGTTCCTGATCAGCGACGAGCGTGCCCTGCCGGCGGCGCGCATCCTGCGGGCCGGCGCGCCGGGGCTGCGCGCGGTGCTGGACGCCGCCCGGCTGCGCGGGCCCGGCCGCGCGCCGCAGCCGGTGCTGCGCGGCGCACAGGACACGGCGCTGATCCAGTACACCTCGGGCAGCACCGGCCAGCCCAAGGGCGTGGTGCTGACGCATGCCAACCTGCTGGCCAACATCCGCGCGATGGGGCAGGCGCTGAAGGTCGGCCCGGGCGACCGCTTCGTGAGCTGGCTGCCGCTGTACCACGACATGGGCCTGATCGGTGCCTGGCTGGGCAGCCTGTACCACGCGATGCCGCTGCTGCTGATGCCGCCGCAGGCCTTTCTCGGCCGGCCCTCGCGCTGGCTGCGCGCGATGAGCGAGCAGCGCGCCACGCTGACGGGCGCGCCGAACTTTGCGTACGAGATCCTCGCCACGCGCGTGCCGGACGCCGACCTGCAGGGGCTGGACCTGCGCGCCTGGCGCGCGGCGGTGAACGGCTCGGAGCCGGTGCATGCCGCCACGCTGGCCCTGTTCGGCGAGCGTTTCGGCCGTGTCGGCTTCGATCGGCGCGCCATGATGCCGGTCTACGGGCTGGCCGAGTGCGGCGTGGGCCTGGCCTTTCCGCCGCTCGGCCGCGGGCCGCGGGTCGACGTCGTCGACCGCCGCGCGCTGCAGGAGCGTGGGCGCGCCGAGCCGGCCGGTGCCGGCAGCCCAGGGGCGATGGACGTGGTCTGCTGCGGCCTGGCGCTGCCGGGCCATGAGCTGCGGATCGTCGATGAACACGGCGCCGAGCAGCCCGACCGGCACGAAGGCCGCATCGAGTTTCGCGGCCCGTCGACGACGGCGGGCTACTTCCGCAACCCGCAGGCCACCAAGGCGCTGTTCGATGGCGATTGGCTGGATTCGGGCGATGTCGGCTACATCGTTGACGGCGAGGTCTACCTCACCAACCGGGCCAAGGACCTGATCATCCGCGGCGGCCACAACATCCACCCCTACGATCTGGAGCAGGCCGTCGGCGCGCTGCCGGGCATCCGCCGCGGCTGCGTGGCGGTCTTCGGCGCCGCTGACCCGCACAGCCGCAGCGAGCGCGTCGTCGTGCTGGCCGAGACGCGCGTCGCCGAGACGGCGCAGCGGCGGGCCTTGCGCGAGCGCATTGCCCAGTGCTCGATCGAGGTGCTCGGGCTGCCGCCGGACGACATCGTGCTGGGGCCGCCGCACGCGGTGCTGAAGACCTCCAGCGGCAAGATCCGCCGCGCGGCCTGCCGCAGCCTGTACGAGCAGGGCGGCTTGGGGCAAGCGGGGCATGGCATCGCGCGGCAACTCGCGGCGCTGTGGCTGGACGCGCTGCGCCGCCGGTGGCGCGAGCCCGGGCGCGGGCTGGCTTTCGTCGCTTTCGGTGCCTGGGCGTGGTTGGTCCTGGCCGCCGGTGCCCTGGCCGGCTGCGCGGTGGCGCTGTGGCCGGCGCGGGCGCCGCGCAAGCGTGCTGAGCGGGCGATTGCACGGGCAGTCGTGCGGGCGAGCGGGCTGCCGGCGGCGATCGACGACACCGCGGCGCTGCCGGCGGGCCCCTGGATCGCCGTGGCCAACCATGCGAGCTATCTCGACTGGTTGCTGCTCGCCGCGGCGCTGCCGGCGCCGGCCTGCTTCGTCGCCAAGCGCGAGCTGGCCCGCCTGGCGCCGCTGCGCTGGCTGCTGGGGCGCGTGGGCGTGCGCTTCGTCGAGCGCGACGACGTGCATGCCAGTGTCGAAGACGCGAAGCGCCTGGTTCAGGCGGCGCAGGCCGGCGAGTGCCTGGTCTTCTTTCCCGAGGGCACGCTGACGCGGGCGCCGGGCCTGCGGCCGTTCCACATGGGGGCGTTCATCGCGGCGGCGCAAGCCGGCGTGGCGGTGGTGCCGGTCAGCCTGCGCGGCACCCGCTCGGTGCTGCGCGACGGGGCTTGGTGGCCGCGCCGCGGCGCGGTCGCCGTGCAGGTGCATGGGCTGCTGCGCGCCCAGGGCAGCGCCTGGGGCGACGCCGTGCGCCTGCGCGACCAGGCCCGCGAGCGGGTGGCGCAAGGCTGTGGTGAGCCCGTGGTGGACCGTTGAGCTTCAGCTTGATGCTCGTCAAGACGATTTCGCCCCGCTGTCGCACGCTTCGCATGGCCGAACTCCAACACCCGAAAAACTGCGCCGTGTCCCCCAACGAATCCTTGCCTGCCGAGCGCCTGTGCACACGCTGCGATCCGTCGCAGTTCGACTTCGAGACCACCGCCACGCTGCCCGAGCCGCAGCAACCCTTCGGGCAGGCGCGCGCGGTCAAGGCCGTGCAGGTGGGCCTGGAGGTCGCCGGGCGAGGTTACAACCTGTTCGTGCTGGGCCGCAGCGGCAGCAGCCGGCACCAGATCGTGCGCCGCCTGCTCGCGGCCGACGCGGCCGCGCGCCCGGCGCCGGCCGATTGGTGCTACGTCTACAACTTTGCCGACCCGAACAAGCCGCGGGCATTGAGCCTGCCGGCGGGCGAGGGCGCGCGCCTGCGCAACGAGATGCATGGCTTCGTCGGCGAGATCGCCAAGGCGATCGAGGCGGCGTTCGAGAGCGAGGAATACCGCTCGCGCATCGAGGCGATCCAGAACGAGTTCAAGCGCAGCGAAGACGGCTTGCTGCAGGCGCTCGGCGACAAGGCGGCCGCGCAGGGCGTGGCGCTGCTGCACACGCCGCAGGGCTTCGCGTTCGCCCCGCTGAAGGACGGCGCGCCGATGACCGGCGAGCAGATCGATCAGATGACGGACGAGGAGCGCGACCGGATCGCCAAGGTGATGGGGGAGCTGCGCGAGGCGCTGACCCGGCTGCTGCAGCAACTGCCGCGCTCGCGCCGCGACATGCAGACCCGCATCCGAGAGGCCAGCCGCGACGCGATGGCGCTGGCCGCCGGCCACCTGATCGACGAGCTGAAGGAGCGCTTCGCCGCACTGCCGCAGGTGATCGCCTTCCTCGACGAGGTGCTCAAGGACGTGGTCGAGGCCGGCGGCCAGCTGCGCGAGCACAAGACGCAGGAAGACGACGAGGAGATCAGCAGCATCTCGGGCACGCTGTCGCTGGTGCGCTACGAGGTCAACCTGCTGGTCGGCCACGAGGCAGCGGGCCATGCGCCGGTCGAGTCCTGCGACAACCCGAGCTACCCGAACCTGATCGGCCGCATCGACCACCTGGCCCACATGGGCACGCTGCTGACCAACTTCACGCTGATCAAGCCGGGCGCGCTGCACCAGGCCAATGGCGGCTACCTGCTGCTCGACACCGTGCAGCTGCTCGGTCAGCCCTATGCCTGGGACGGGCTCAAGCGCGTGCTGCGCACCGGGCAGATCGTGATCGAGTCGCTGCCGCAGCTGCTGGGCTTCGGCGGCACGCTGCCGCTGGAGCCCGAGCCGATCCCGGTGCAGCTGAAGGTGGTGCTGTTCGGCGAGCGCGAGCACTACTACCTGTTGCAGGAGCTGGACGACGAGTTCGACGAGTTGTTCAAGGTGGCCGCCGACTTCGAGGACGAGGTGCCGCGCGATGCCGAGCACACCACCGAGTTCGTGCGCCTGCTGGGCTCGCTCGCGCGCAGCCAGGGCTTGCGCCCGCTGGACCGCGGCGCCGCGGCGCGCCTGGTCGAGCAGGCGGCGCGGCTGGCGGGCGACGCGGGCAAGCTGTCCACACGCACCCGGCCGCTGAACGACCTGCTGCAGGAGGCCAACGCCTTCGCCGGCCGCGCCGGCCGCGCGGTCATCTGCCGCGAGGACGTGCTGGCGGCGCGGGCCGCCGCGGAGCACCGCGCCGACCGGCTGCGCGGCTCGCTGCACGACGCGGTGCTGCGCGACACGCTGCTGATCGACACCGCGGGCGCCCACGTCGGCCAGGTCAACGGGCTGGCGGTCACGCAGCTCGGCGAGTTCGCCTTCGGCCATCCGGTGCGCATCACCGCCACCGCGCGGCTGGGCGACGGCGAGGTGGTCGACATCCTGCGCGAGTCGCAGCTCGGCCGGCCGCTGCACTCCAAGGGCGTGCTGATCCTCGTCGCCTTCCTCGGCGCGCGCTACTCGCACGGCTTGCCGCTGTCGCTGCGGGCCAACCTGGTCTTCGAGCAGACGTACGGCCCGGTCGAGGGCGACAGCGCCTCGCTGGCCGAGCTGTGCGCGCTGTTGTCGGCGCTGGCCGGCGCGCCGGTGCGCCAGTCGCTGGCGGTGACCGGCTCGATCAACCAGTTCGGCCAGGTGCAGGCGGTGGGGGCGGTCAACGAGAAGATCGAAGGCTTCTTCGACGTCTGCCGGGCGCGCGGCCTCAATGGCGAGCAGGGCGTGTTGCTGCCGCGCGCGAACGCGCAGCACCTGATGCTGCGTGAGGACGTGGTGCAGGCGGTCGCCGAGGGGCGGTTCCACGTCTACCCGGTCGATGACGTCGACCAGGCGATTGCCCTGCTGACCGGCATCCCGGCCGGCGCGGCCGACGCCGCCGGGCATGCCACCGACGGCACCATCAACCACCGCGTCGGCGCACGGCTGGAGGCCTTCTCGCTCGGCCGCCAGGCTTACGGCACCGGCCAGCCACAGCGGGCCGCCAAGGCCTGGCAGCGGCGGCCCGTCGTGCGCCGAGTGATCGAGAGATAGTTCGCGAGGCTCAGGACCAGGCGAGTTGCCAGCGCCCGCCCGGGTTGATCTCGATGCGGCTGCCCAGCGCGGTGCAGCCCGGTGCGAGCAGGTCGTGCAGCCAGTGCAGCGATTCGGCCGAGGGCGTCGACAGCCGAAAACGGCGCAGCTGCAGCGGCACGATCTCGAGCGCCTGCAGGCGGGCATCTGCACACGACAGCGTGGCCGCGTACAGGCAGCCGATGTCGGAGCGCAGCGCGCCGTGCGCGCCGATGCCTTCGTAGTCGTTGATCAGGTCGCCACAGCCGTAGAGGATCAGCTTGCCCGCATGCACCTCGATCGGCAGCGGGTGGTGCGAGGAATGGCCGTGCACCACGTCGGCGGCGCCGAGGTCGATCAGGCGATGGGCGAAGCGGCGATGGGCCGCCGGCACCTGCCCGACCCAGTTCTCGCCCCAGTGCAGCGAGACGAGCACGCAGTCGCCGGCACGCCGGGCGTGTGCCACCTCGGCGCACACGGCCTGGGCGTCGGCCTCGTCCAGCCGCGGCAGCAGCGCCACGCCAGGCTGCTGCGGCCCGGCCGCCCAGTCGTCCGGCACACCGCAGCCGGGCGCCGCGAAGGCGAACAACAGCAGCCGGGATCCGCCGGGCAGCGGCAGCACGGCCGGGGCGCGGGCCTCGCGCGCGTCGCCGCCGGCGCCGGCGCACGCGATGCCGGCGGCGCGCAGCACCTCGATCGTCTGCGCCAGGCCGGCAACACCCCAGTCCAGCACATGGTTGTTGGCCAGCGCGCAGGCATCGATGCGCGCGGCCGCCAGGCAGCCGACGTGGGCGGGGTTCGTGCGGTAGTGGATGCGCTTGCCCGGCGAGGGCGTTTGCGCGCCGGTGATCGCGGTCTCGAGGTTGACGATCCGTCGGTCGGGCGCCAGTCGCGCGATGGCCGCGAGCGCCTCGCCCCAGGGATAGTCAGGATCGACCGGTGCCGGAATCGGCCCGTTCGCCGCTTCGGCCAGGCGCACGTACTCGCGCGCATCCTGCACCCAGGGCTCGTAGAGCCGCGGCGGCAGCGGGTCGGCCAGCGCCTGGTCGATGCCGCGGCCGGTCATCACGTCGCCGGCCAGCAGCAGCTTGAAGGTCTCGGTCGACGGCGCTTCCATGCTCCCGTTTGTGCGCCACCACCGGGCGGCGCCGCTTGCGCCAGCGCAACGGCTTGCGCGCGCGCAAGCAGGGCCGCCGCGTTCTGCCTAGAGTGGTCTGATACGGAGGAGGCCTGACGATGACGACAGCGGCCACCTGGTGGCAGTCCGGCCCCCGCCACCCGCTGCAGGTCGTGATGGACTCGCTGGCGGCACGTTCGGGCGCGGCCTTCGAGGTCGAGTTGCCCGACGGCCGGCGCCTTCGCAGCGGCACCGGCACACCGGCCTTCGCCATCGTCTTCCACACCGATGCGGCGCTGGTGGCGACGATGACCCGCGGCCACATGGGCCTGCTCGAAGCCTGGTTCGATCAGACGATGGATGTGCGGGGCGAGCTCCGGGCGGTTTTCGCGGCCGGCCTGGCGGCGGGGTTCGACCTGCAGACGCGGCCATGGAACGGGCTCGAGAACGACCTGCACGAGTGGCGACACTCGAACGCCTCGCCGGCCCGCGCCAAGGCCAACGCCCGGGCCCACTACGGCCTCGGCACGGCGTTCTACCGGCGGTGGCTGGACGACCCGCTGATGATGTACACCTGCGGCTACTGGCCCGAGGGCACGACGAGCCTGGAGCAGGCCCAGCGCCAGAAGATCGACCACGTCTGCCGCAAGCTGCGCCTGGCACCCGGCGAGCGCTATGTCGACGTCGGCTGCGGCTTCGGCGGCTTCATGTTCCGGGCGCTGGAGACCACCGGCGCGCTCGGCACCGGAGTCAACACCACGACCGAGCAGGTGCAGTGGCTGCAAGGCGAGATCGAGCGGCGCGGCCTGCAGCAGCAGCTCGCGGTGCGCGAGGCCGACTTCCGCGATGTCGATGGCCCCTACGACAAGCTGGTGTCGATCGGCGTGCTGGAGCATGCCGGGCGCGACCAGCTCGCCGAGGTCATCCGTGCGCATGCCGCCTTCCTGAAGCCGGGCGGCCTGGGCGTGCTGCATTTCATCGGTCATGTCGGGCGCTTCGAGACCGAGCTGTTCATTCGCAAGCATGTCTTCCCGGGCGGCTGGATCCCCAGCCTGGCCGACGTGATCGTCGAGATGGAGCGCTGCGGCCTGGAGGTGGTCGACATCGAGAACCTGCGCCGGCACTATGCGCTGACGCTGGATGTCTGGGCCGAGCGATTCGAACGCGGCTGGCCGCAGATCCGCGCGCTCGACCCGGTGCGCTTCGACGAGCGGTTCCACCGTGTCTGGCGGGCCTACCTGATCGGCTGTGCCGAGATGTTCCGCTCGCCGGCGGGCTACACGCATCTGTTCCAGATCGTGTTCTGCAAGGGGCGCATCAACATGGCCGACTACCCGATGGGGCGGGGCTTCCTGTATGGGTGATTCGGCACCGGCTTACGCGCAGCGCTGTGCCGAAGCGGCGGCGGCCATGCGTGCGCTGGCCGCGGATGGCCCGCCACGGCTGGCCAAATCGACCTCGAACCTCTTTCGCGACCGCGCCGGCGCCGCGCACCGGCGGCTGGACCTGAGCGGCTTCGACCACGTGATCGAGGTGAACAGCCACGAAGGCTGGGTCGACGTCGAAGGCGGCACGAGCTACGAGGCACTGGTGGCAGCCACGCTCGCCCACGGGCGGATGCCGGCGGTCGTGCCGCAGCTCAAGACGATCACCGCGGGCGGCGCGGCGGCCGGGGTCGGCATCGAGGCCACGTCGTTTCGCGCCGGCCTCGTGCACCACACGATGCGCGAGCTCGATGTGCTGCTGCCCAGCGGCGAGGTCGTGGCCTGCACGCCCGACAACGAGTACCGCGACCTGTTCCACGGCTTCCCGAACTCGTACGGCACGCTGGGTTACGCACTGAGGCTCAGGCTGGGCACCGTGCCGACGCGGCGGTTCGTTCAGGTGGAGCACCGCCGTTGCGCGGACCTGGCGCGGTTCATCGACGAGGCGGCCGCCGCCTGCCGCGATCCGCGTGCCGATTTCGTCGATGGCGTCGTCTTCGACCGCCACACCGCGGTGCTGAACGTCGGCCGCTTCACCGACTGGGCGCCGGGCGTGAGCGACTACGGCTACGAGCGCATCTACTACCGCTCGCTGCTCGAGCGCGAGCTCGACCACCTGCGCGTGCAGGACTACCTCTGGCGCTGGGACACCGACTGGTTCTGGTGCTCGCGGCAGGTCGGCGCGCAGCACCCCATCGTGCGGCGCCTGCTGGGCCGCTCGCGGCTGAACTCGCGCACCTACCAGCGCGTGATGCGCTGGAACAGCCGCTGGGGCCTGACGCGCCGCTGGGCGCGGCTGACCGGCCGGCACCCCGAATCGGTGATCCAGGATGTCGACATCCCGCTCGATCGCGCAGGCGAGTTCCTCGATTTCCTGCTGCGCGAGATCGGCATCGTGCCGATCTGGGTCTGTCCGCTGCGCGAGGTCGGCGGGCCGTTCACGCTGTTCCCGCTGCGCGCCGGCATGCTGTACCTGAACTTCGGCTTCTGGGATGTCGTCGACAGCCCGATTGCGCACGAGCCCGGCCACTTCAACCGGCTCGTCGAACGCGAGGCGATGCGCCTGGGCGGCATCAAGTCGCTGTACTCCGACAGCTTCTTCAGCCCCGAGGAATTCGCGCGCGCCTACGACCTGCAGGCCTACGAGCGGCTCAAGGCCCGCTACGACCCGCAGGCCCGGCTGCTCGGCCTGTACGAGAAATGCGTGCTGCGGCGCTGACTCAGGCCGCCGGAATCCGGCCGAGGGCGGCCGATGCGCGGGCCAGGTACTGGCGGGCGCGCGGCACCCAGCGTTCGGGTGTGCGCGGCGCGGGGTCCAGCAGGTGGGCCAGCGCCAGCCGCGCGCGCAGCAGCGCACGCCGCGCCGCATGCAGGGGCCCGAGCGCCGGCGGTGGCACGTCGCCCAGGCCGGCGCTGCAGCGCGCCCACAGGCGGGGGCCGATCCAGGCGTTGCCGGCCACCTCGCACTCCATGCCCAGGTAGGCCAGCTCGTCGAAGGGGTCGATCT
This sequence comes from Ideonella sp., assembly GCF_035254525.1. Classification (GTDB taxonomy): domain Bacteria; phylum Pseudomonadota; class Gammaproteobacteria; order Burkholderiales; family Burkholderiaceae_C; genus Ideonella. The sequence continues at coordinate 10,316 of NZ_DATFAN010000052.1, forward strand.
CGCGCAGCGCCGCGTCGAACTCGAGGCAGTCGATCACCACCGGCGGCTGCAGCATGCCCACGTGCTCGGGCCGCAGGTCGCCATGGCCTTCGATGATGCGGCCGCTGCGCACCCGTTCCTGGAGCAGCCCGGCATGCGCCGCCAGCGCGGCATCGACCGCATCCACGGGGGCTGCGGCATCGACATCGCGAAAGCGCGGCATCAGCAGCACGGCCCGGTTCTCGCGCTGCTCGCGCTGCACGCGCGCGAGGTAGTCCTCGGCCGACACGGCCGCGCGCGGTGCGTCGCGATAGAAGGCGATCAGCCGGTCGGCCAGGGTGTCGATCTCGGCCGGCTGCACCGTGCCCGAGCTGAGCTGGCGATCGAGCATCAACTCCGCCGGCAGGCGCTGCATCACCAGCACCCAGTCGACGGTCGCGCCAGGCGCCGGCAAGTCCTCGGCGGGCACGAGGGCGAACTCGCCGTCGTGCCATTGCAGCGCACGCACGCCCAGATAGACCTGCGGGGCCAGGCGCCAGTTCAGCCGCAGCTCGGCCTCGGCGTCGCGCCGCCGCGCCTCGGGCGTCGAGAAGTCGAGGAAGTCGTAGCGCACCGGCTTCTTCAGCTTCAGCGCGTAGGGGCCATGCAGCACCACCCACGACATGTGGGTCTCGACCAGTTCGGCCCTCTCGCCGGTGTCGCCCGCATCGCCCGGCGCCTCGAGCGACATCAGGAAGTGCAGCTTGGCGTCGGAACTCGGCGCCGGGATGCCGGACGGCGCGTTCACGGGACGGGTCTTCAGCGGGCTTCCGGCTTCGGCGGCGGCTGCATCTCGCCCTGGACGCCGAAGTGGAAGATGACCTGGTGGTGGTCACCGGCGTGGATGGTGGCCGTGCGGCGCAGCGTCTCGCCGCGGTAGCTGGCCTGCAGCTCGTAGCGCCCGAGCGGCAGGTTCACCAGCAGCCAGGGGCCGGACATCTTGCGCTCGAGCAGGACGCGGCCGCGCTCATCGGTGATGCGCAACTGCACCTCGGCGAGGTAGGCCCCCGACACCCGCACGGCCGTGATCAGCCACAGGCTGTACTGGTCGCGCTGCGCTTCGAGCGCGGTCGTCTCGTCGGCGCCGATGCCGCCCTCGACGAAAGGCGAGCCGTCGGCCGTCGTGCCGCGCATCAGTGCATGCGCGCTGAAGGCAGTGGCCGTGGCAGCGACGAGGGCGAGCAGCCGGGCGTGGCGGATGAGCGATGGCTTCATGTCAGGTCTCCAGGCAGATGGCCGGTCAGCGTTGCGGCTGGCCCGGCATGATGGGGTCGCGCGGCGGCGGCCTCTTAGGCGGTTGGGGCGATGGCTTGGACGGCGGCGCAGGGTGGAGGGGCGGTGCCGGGTTGGCTGGAGGCTGCCAGCGCGGATCGCGGGGCGGCGGCGCCGGGCGGTGCGGCGGTGGTGGCGGCGGGTAGCGGTGAACCCAGCGGTCCCGGTCGTGATACCAGGGCCGGTCGTTGTAGTGCAGCATCCAGTAGTCCATCAGCACGAAGCCGACGATGGCGATGCCGATCTCCGGGCCGTAGCGCAGGATCGGCACGCGGGCGCCCTGGTAAGGGTAGTCCAGGAACGCGGCATAGACCCAGCCGCGGTCGGGGCCGGCGACCACATCGCACCAGGTGTAGTCGCGCACGCAGCCGAGCACCGACACCTCGAGGCCCGAAGGCAGCACGGCGACGATCGGGTAGCCGCGTGCGGGGCCTGCGCGCAGGTTGACGGGCCGCTCGGTGTAGGCAATGGCCGTGTCGGCAGCGGCCGGCTGCAGCGCCGAAGCGGCGCAGACGAGCATCGAGGCGATCCATGGCTTGAGCATTGCGACCTCCTGGTTGCTTCGCAGCATAGGCAGCGCAGCGGCGCCGCGATTGATGCGCATCAGCGCGTACGTCGCGGCCGGCGCCAAAGTGGAATGGATCGGCGGGCGATCGCCGACACACCAACCATGCCGGAGGAGTTTTCATGAAGACCATTCGTTCCCTGCCGCTGGCCATGGCGTTGTCCGCTTCGGCCGTGCTGTTGTCGGCCGGCGGCTGCGCCACGAGCCCGCCCACGCCGCCGATCGCGGAAAAGATGACGCGGATGCCGATGGGTTCCGTGGTGACCTACCACCGCAAGAGTTCGGGCAGTCTTGGCGACTACGACGGCCAGGTCGTCTGGACCTTGAGCACGCGCACCTGGCAAGGCCGTGAGGTGGTGGCTTCCACGGCGCCCGGCGTTGGCGCCACGCTGAGTGACCCGGCGAGCCTGGCGCTGCTGGCCTTCCTCGATGCGAAGGGCTCGACGGTCACGTCATATGACCCACCGATGGCCTACCAGTGGCCACTGCAGGTGGGCAAGGCCTGGAGCTCGCAGTACATGATGACCGTGCCCGCCAGCGGCCGGGCGATTCCGTTGAAGATCGACTGGAAGGTCGAGGCCTGGGAGGACGTGACCGTGCCCGCTGGCACCTTCAAGGCCTACCGCCTAAGCTGGATCAACAGCCTTGGCGAGGCCGAAACGCGCTGGGTGAGTCCGGCCACCGGCATCGACCCGATCAAGCGCCACGTCGAGCGCTCGGCCATGCACCCGCAGGGTCCGGGCGTGCTCGATGCGGAGTTGCTGTCGAGCGTCGTGCCGGCGAAGTGACCGAGGGCTGACCGTTCAGGGCGCGCCGGCTTCGCCCAGCGCGGCCCGCACCGCATCGTCGACGTTGTCGAGCAGCACCACGTTCAAGCCTGTGCGAACCGACTCCGGCACGTCGCGCAGGTCCTTCTGGTTGCGCGCCGGGATCATCACGCGGGCGAGGCCGGCGCGCTGCGCGGCCAGCACCTTCTCCTTGATGCCGCCGACCGGCAGCACCAGGCCGCGCAAGCTGATCTCGCCAGTCATCGCGCAATCATTGCTCACTGGACGGTGCGTCAGCAGCGAGCACAGCGCGACATAGATCGCCACGCCGGCGCTGGGGCCGTCCTTGGGCATGGCGCCGGCAGGCACGTGCACATGAATGTCGCTGCTCTCGAAGACAGCGGCATCGACGCCGAGTTCTGCGCAATGCGCCTTGACCAGGGTGTGCGCCGCCTGCGCACTTTCCTTCATGATGTCGCCCAGCTTGCCGGTCAGGATCAGCTTGCCATTGCCTGGCGTCACGGTCGCCTCGATGAACAGGATGTCGCCGCCGGCCGGCGTCCATGCCAGGCCAGTCGCCACTCCTGGCAAGCCTGCATGCAGCGCCAGTTCGCTCTCGAACGTCTTCGGCCCGAGAATGTCCAGCACCTGTTCCAGCCCGAGCTGCATCTGTTGCGCGGAACCTTCGGCAATGAGCATCGCGACATGCCGAAAGACGGTGCCGATCTCGCGCTCGAGATTCCGCACGCCGGCTTCGCGCGTGTAGCCGCGGATGATGGCATGGATGGCGGCATCGTCGATGCGGCATTGCTGCTCGGTCATCCCGTCCGCTTCGAGTTGCCGGGGAACCAGGTAGCGGCGCGCGATCTGCGCCTTTTCTTGCGCAGTGTAGCCGGGCAGGCGGATGACTTCCATGCGGTCGAGCAAAGGCGGGGGGATGGTGTCGAGCATGTTGGCCGTGCCGATGAACATGACCTTGGACAAGTCGAACGGCTGGCCGAGGTAGCTGTCACGAAAATGCGCATTCTGCTCCGGGTCGAGCACTTCAAGGAGCGCGGCGGCCGGATCGCCGTGCATGCCGGCACCGAGCTTGTCGAGCTCGTCGAGCATCATGACGCAATTGCGCGTACCGGCCTTGCGCAGCGCCTGGATGATATTGCCAGGCAAGGCGCCGACATAGGTGCGCCGGTGGCCGCGGATTTCCGCTTCGTCATGCACGCCGCCCAGCGCCACGCGCACGAACTTACGGCCGGTAGCGCGCGCCACGCTTTGGCCGAGGGAGGTCTTGCCCACGCCGGGTGGCCCGACCAAGCACAGGATCGGGCTGTTCCCGGCCGGGTTGAGCTTACGCACGGCAAGATGTTCGAGGATGCGGCGCTTGACCTTGTCCAGGCCGAAATGGTCTTCGTCGAGAATGCGACGCGCTTGCCCGATGTCGATGTGTTCCTCGCTTTGGACCGACCAGGGCAGCTCGGTCATCCATTCCAGATAAGTGCACAGCATCGAATATTCGGCCGCCGCTTCCTGCATGCGTTCGAGCCGCTGCAGCTCCTTGCGCGTGTGCGCCTCGACCTCGGCCGGCATGTTGGCCTTGAGCAGCGCGGCTTGGAGCTTCTCGACCTCGGCCACGCTATCCGTGGCATCGCCCAGTTCCTTCTGAATCGTCTTCAACTGTTCGCGCAGCAAGAATTCGCGCTGCCGGTCATCCATGCGCTCCTTGGTCTGCTCGTTGATTTCATGCGACAGCTTCAATACCTCGATGCGGTCGGATAAAAATTGCAGCACCTTGTCGAGCCGCAGCGTCAAGTTGCGGGTTTCCAGCACTTCCTGCTTTTGTTGCAGCGGCAAATCCATCAGACCGGTGACGAAATCAGCCAGCGCCGCCGCCGAACTGATGTTCTGGGTCGCCGTCACCAGTTCGGCCGGCGCCTGCGGCAGCAGGTCAATGATGTCGGCGGCGCGCTGCTTGAGCTGCAACAGGCGCGCCTGGATATCATGGCCTTGCTCGTTTTCATCTTCCAGGAATTCGACGCGCGCCACGTGAAACGGATAACCCTCCAAAAATTCCAGCACGCGGATGCGCCGCTCGCCCTGGCACACGATGTAGTGGCCGCTGTCCTG
>NZ_DATFAN010000053.1:0-52143 GCF_035254525.1 Ideonella sp.
GGTCGGCGATCTCGAACACGTGTGGCATGTTGTGCGAGATGAGGATCACCGGCAGGCCCTTATCGCGCACGCGGCGGATCAGCTCGAGCACCATGTTGCCTTCCTTGACGCCGAGCGCCGCGGTCGGCTCGTCGAGGATCACGACGTGCTCGGCGAACGCCGCGGCGCGCGCCACCGCGACGCACTGGCGCTGGCCGCCCGACAGCGTCTCGACGGCCTGGGTCATCGAGCGAATGCCGACCTTGAGCTCCTGCAGTCGGGCGATGCTGATCTCGAGCATCTTCTTCTTGTCCAGCATGCGCAGCACCCGGCCGGCCCATCCCTCGCGGCGCAGCTCGCGGCCGAGGAACAGGTTCTCGGCGATGCTCATGGCCGGGGCGACGGCCAGGTCCTGGTAGACGGTCTCGATGCCCAGGCGGCGCGCGTCGATCGGGCTGCGAAAGCGGATCGGACGGCCGTCGAGGCGGATCTCGCCGGCATCCGGCGGCGCGGCGCCGGACAGCGCCTTGATCAGGCTGGACTTGCCGGCGCCGTTGTCGCCGATCACCGCGAGGATCTCGCCGGCCTGCAGGTCGAAATCGGCGCCGTCCAGCGCGGTCACGGGGCCGTAGCGCTTCACGAGGCCACGGGCTTGCAGCACGGTACGGTTCGAGCTCATCTCAACGCCCTCCGCGGCGCGACAGCTGGTCGACTGCCACCGCCAGGATCACGAGGATGCCGGTCACCAGCACCTGGTAGACCGACGACACACCCATCAAGGTCAACCCATTGCGCAGCACGCCGACGACCACCGCACCGGCCAGCGAGCCCAGCACCGAACCACGCCCGCCGAACAGGCTGGTGCCACCCAGCACGACCGCGGTGATCGCATCCAGGTTCTCCGTCTGGCCGGCGTTCGGGTCGCCGACGCCGGTGCGTGCCACCGCGAGCAGCGAGGCCACGCCGTAGAACGCCCCGGCCAGCACGTAGGTGCCCAGCAGCACGCGCTCGGTCGGGATGCCCACCAGCCGGGTGGCCTCGGGGTTGTTGCCCACCGCGTAGACGTGGCGGCCGGCCCCCGTCTCGCGCAGCCAGAACCACACGCCGAGGTAGAGCCCGACCATCAGCACCGTGCCGTAGGACACGGCGGCGCCGCCCAGCGAGAAGGTGCCGCCGAGCCAGGTCATCGCGTCGGGCAGGTCGGTGATGGTCTGGGCGCCCGAGTACAGCTGGGTGATCGCGAAGGCGATGTTGAAGGTGCCCAGCGTGACGATGAAGGGCGGCAACTTGATGCGGGTGACGAGCAGCCCGTTGAGCAGCCCGAAGCCGGCGGTCACCGCGATGCCGGCCGCGATGGCCAGCGGCACCGGCAACCCGAGCTCGACCGCGAGCTTGGTCATCACGATGCTGCCCAGCGCCATCACCATGCCGCAGGACAGGTCAATGCCGGCGGTCAGGATGATCAGCGTCTGGCCGATCGCGATCACGCCGACCACCATCACCTGCTGCAGGATCAGCGACAGGTTCTCGCCGCTGAAGAAGCGCTCGGTGCTGGCGGCGAAGAAGGCGCAGGCCAGGGCCAGCGCGATGAAGGGGCCGAGCTGGCCCAGCGGCGGCAGGCGGCCGTGCAGGCCGGGCAGCGGCGTGCGCATGGCGGCGGCCTTCACTTCTTGCCCCAGCACAGCGCGGCGCCGGTGGCCACGTCCTTGCTGTCGACGCCGGCCACCGGCGTGCCGGCGATCAACGCCACGCCGGTGTCGGTGTAGCCGCCGACCTTCTTGCCGCTCTTCGCGTAGGCGATGCCGGCCTCGACGCCCATCGCAGCCATGCGCAGCGGGTACTGCTGCGAGGTCGCGGCGATCACGCCCTTGCCGACGTTGGCCACGCCCTCGCAGCCGCCGTCGACCGAGACGATGATGACGCCCTTGTCCTTGCCCAGGCGCTTGAGCGCGTTGTAGGCGCCTGCCGCGGCGGGCTCGTTGATCGTGTAGACCACGTTGACCTCGGGCGCCTTCTGCAGGCAGTTCTCCATTGCCGTCTGGCCCTTGGCGCGGTCGCCGTAGCTGTCGGCCATGCAGACGATGGCCGGGTCGCGGCCCAGCTCGTTGCTCTTCGCGTCGGGCGCGGCCAGGCCGAAGCCCTTGAGGAACCCGTTGTGCCGCTGCGCGCCCACCGGGTGGCCTGGATGGAGGTCGAGCGTGACGATCTTCGCCGGCTTGCCGCCCAGGGCCGACCGGGCGTACTGGCCGATCAGCACGCCGGCCTGGTAGTTGTCGGTCGCGAACAGCGCATCGGTGCCGTCGGCCGGGTCGGTCGGGCTGTCCAGCGCGATCACCATCACGCCCCGGTCGCGCGCCTTCTTCACCGCCGGCAAGATGGCCTTGGCGTCGTTCGGCGTGATCAGGATGGTCTTGGCGCCGGCGGCGACCATGTTCTCGATCGCCGTCACCTGGCCGGCGTTGTCGCCGTCGGTCTTGCCGGCACCGGTGAGCAGGCGGGCCCCCTGGGCCCTGGCGGCCTCGGTGGCCCCTTCCTTCATCTTCACGAAGAAGGGATTGGTCTCGGTCTTGGTGATCAGGCCGATCACCGGGGTGTCGGCGGCGCGGGCCGAGATGCCGGCAAGGCCCAACGCGGCGGCGACGGCCGCCAGGCGCAGGGCAGGGTGGGCAGACAGACGGGGCATGAACATGTCTCCTTCGAGCGCCCGAGCCGCTTTGCGGCAGCCCGGGGCGACTGGGGTCGGGTGGCGAGCGCCTGGTCCGAGCCGGCGCGACCGGATCGTATTAAATAAATCAAGTTGATTTAGTAATGGAAAACCCCAGGCCCGGTGACCGGCCGGCCGCGGCATGCTGCGCACCCATCCGTCTGCCTTCTTCTATCGGGAGAGTGATTCATGTTCGTGGTCTGTGGCGAAGCCTTGTTCGACGTGTTTGCCGCCGGCGCCACGCCCACCGGGCTGGCGCTGGATGCGCGCATCGGCGGCTCGCCGTTCAACGTCGCGCTGGGGCTGGCCCGGATGGGGCAGCCGGTGTCCTTCTTCGGCGGGGTGTCGCGCGGCTTCCTCGGCGAGCGGCTGATGCAGGCCCTGGCCGACGAGGGCATCGGCGCAGGCCTGGTGCAGCGGCTGGACGCGCCGACCACGCTGAGCCTGGTCGGGCTGGGCGCCGACGCCGTGCCCTCGTACAGCTTCTACGGCGAAGGCGCGGCGGATCGCATGCTGCCGATGGCCGCTGCCGACGCGGTGCCGGCATCGACGCGGGCGCTGCACGTCGGCTCGTACGCGATGGTGGTCGAGCCGGTGGCGGCGGTGCAGCGCGCGCTGGTCGAGCGCCTGCACGGCCAGGCACTGGTGGCCTACGACCCGAACGTGCGGACGAACGTCGAGCCCGCGCTGGCGCGCTGGCGCGAGGCGATCGCCTGGATGGCGCCCCGCACCGACGTGCTGAAGGTCAGCGACGAGGACCTGGGCCTGCTGTATCCCGGGGTGCCACATGCCGAGCTGGCGGCCACCTGGCAGGCGGCCGGTGTCGCGGCCGTGGTCGTGACGCGCGGCGCCGAGGGCGCGCGCGCCTACCTGGATGGCGGCGAGCTGGCGGTGGCGCCGGTGCCGGTCTCGGTGGTGGACACCGTCGGCGCGGGCGACACCTTCCAGGCCGCGCTGCTCACCGCGCTGGCCGAGCGCGATGCCCTGGCGCCCGGCGCACTGCGGGCGCTGCCGCACGCGGCCTGGGCCGAAGTGCTGGGCTTCGCGGCGCGCGCCGCGGCCATCACCTGCAGCCGCCGCGGCGCCGACCTGCCGCGCCGGGCCGAGCTCGACCCTTCATGACCCAAGCGCCGCACCACTTTCGCTAACGCGCAACCCAACGGGCGCCGCGCACCGCGCGCGCCCCATCAAGTGGCGTGCGCGAATCCGGCTTCGCCGGTCCGCTGCGCGAGCCCCCCCCGGGGGGCAGCCCCCGGAGGGGGCGTGGGGGCCTCATTCAACGCTTGAATTTGCCGTCCTCGCCCACGATGGACAGGTCGGCGTAGTCGAGCCCGCTGTGGTCACTGGTGCTGTAGCTGACCTCCAGCCCGCCGATGTCGACGCGCTTGAAGGTCTCCAGGGCGGCCTTGAGCTTCTCGCGGGTGACGCCCGGCGAGGCGCGCCTCAGGCCCTCGACCAGCACCTTGGCCGCGGCGTAGCCCTCCAGCATCGCGGGCGTCACCTCGATGCCGCCGTGCTCGTGGGCGAACTCGGTGGCCTCCTTCACGATCGGGGCCGACAGCGAGCGCTCGTACGGGAAGACCTGGCTGACCACGGTGCCGCGGGCGTTGTCGCCGAGTGACTTGACGAAACCCGAGGACGCGTTGTTCGACAGCGTGACGACTTGCGCCCGCGATCCTGCATTGCGTAGCAGCTTCACGCCGTCGGCCACCATGTTGCCCGAGCCGATGAAGATCACGGCCTGCGCCTCGGACTTGACGATCTTCGGGATGATTGGCGCCATGTCAGGCTTCGTGCGGTCGAACTTCTCGTGCACGATCGGCTGCTTGCCCACGGCGGTGAAGCCGTTGAGCGCGCCGGTGGCCGCGTCGGCGCCGAAGCTGTCGTCGACCTGGATCAGCGCGATGCGGTCCATGCCGATCAGGCTCAGATGGCGCACCGCCCGCTCGGCCTCGCGCTGGTAGGTGGCGCGCACGTTGAACAGCCAGGGGTGCACCGGGCTGTGCAGCGCCATCGCGCCGGTGGACGGCCCGATCAACGGCACCTTGTACTGCGTCAGCAGCGGCATGATCGCCTGGGTGTGCGGCGTGCCGCGGGTGAGGAACAGCGCGACCACGCCCTGGTCGATCAGCTTGCGCGCGTTCTCGGCGGCGAGTGCCGGCTCGAACTTGTCGTCCAGCGAGATCAGCTCGATCTGCTGGCCGCCGACGCCGCCGGCCTTGTTGACCGCGTCGATGTAGAGCTTGGCGCCGACGCTGACTTCCTTCACGCCGGCGGCCACCGCGCCGGTGAAGCCGGCCGTCTGGCCGATGCGGATCTGACCGATGGCGGCCGCACTGGCCACCGCACAGGCTGCTGCAGCCACCCAACGAACGATCTGTTTCATCGATATGTCTCCCGACGCGAACCCCCGATTCTGGGCAGCATCGGCCTGGCCGGGTGAGGGGCACCACGCACCCCGACCGGCGTGCGTGCCAGCTTTCTCACGCTTTCCCCCGTTGCAGCAGTTGGCACGGCGCCATGCCAACATAGCGGGTTCTACCCCGCCCGAACACCTTCCATGTCGTCCGGAACCATCCACATCCGCGGTGCGCGCCAGCACAACCTGAAGAACCTGGACCTGGACATTCGCACCGGCGAGATGACGGTGGTCACCGGGCCGTCGGGCTCGGGCAAGTCCAGCCTGGTGTTCGACACGCTGTACGCGGAAGGCCAGCGCCGCTACGTCGAGACCTTCTCGGCCTATGCCCGCCAGTTCCTCGACCGCATGGACCGGCCGGCGGTCGACAAGGTGGATGGCGTGCCCCCGGCGATCGCCATCGACCAGACCAACCCGGTGCGCACCAGCCGATCGACGGTCGGCACGATGACCGAGCTGAACGACCACCTGAAGCTGTTGTTCGCGCGGGCCGGCGAGCTGTTCGACAAGCAGACCGCGCTTCGGGTGCGACACGACTCGCCGGAGACCATCCACGCTGACCTGCAACAGCGAGCGGCAGCGGCCGGAGACCCGCGGCTGGTCGTGACCTTTCCGGTCGAACTGCCCGCCAACACGACCGCGGAGCAACTCGAGCAATGGCTGGCCGCCAGCGGCTTCACCCGCGTGCAGGCCGAGCGGGTCGTCGGCGAACGAAAGATGCTCGACGTGGTGGCCGATCGCTTCCGCTTCTCGAATGCCGAGCGCGTGCGGGTGATGGAAGCCATCGAGCTGGGCCTGAAGCGCGGCAGCGGGCGCCTCTCGGTCTACGCGCTGAAAGAGGAAGGCGAACCGGACCTGTGGCGCTACTCCACCGGCCTGCACTGCCCCGAGAGCGACCTGCGCTATGGCGACCCGCAGCCGGCGCTGTTCTCGTTCAACTCGGCCTACGGTGCCTGCGACACCTGCCGCGGCTTCGGCCGCGTGATCGGCGTCGACTTTGGCCTGGTGATTCCGGACGAGCGCAAGACGCTGCGCTCGGGCGCGATCAAGCCGTTGCAGACGCCGGCCTGGAAGGAGTGCCAGGACGACCTGATGAAGTACGCCGGCGACGCCGGCATCCCGCGCGACACCGCCTGGAGCCAGCTCACGCCCGCCCAGCGCGACTGGGTCATCGAAGGCTCGCCGCACTGGAACGGCAACTGGAACAAGCAGTGGTACGGCGTGCGCCGTTTCTTCGAGTACCTCGAGAGCAAGGCCTACAAGATGCACATCCGGGTGCTCTTGTCGAAGTACAGAAGCTATACGCCATGCACGGTGTGCGGCGGCGCGCGGCTGAAGCTGGAGTCACTGTTATGGCGCCTGGGCGGCAAGAAGGAAGCCGACGGCGTGCTCGCACCTTCGAAACGCGTCATGCCGGTCGGCACCGCGTGGTCGCGCGCGCAGTTGGAGGGCCTGCCCGGTTTGAACCTGCACGACCTGATGCTGCTGCCGATCACCCGGCTGCGCACCTTCTTCGACCAGCTCACGCTGCCCGACGCGCTGCGCGACGAGGCACTCAAGCTGCTGCTCGACGAGGTCAGGACGCGCATCAGATACCTCTGCGACGTCGGCCTGGGCTACCTGACGCTCGACCGGCAAAGCCGCACGCTGTCCGGCGGCGAAGTGCAGCGCATCAACCTCACCACCGCGCTCGGCACCTCGCTGGTCAACACCATGTTCGTGCTGGACGAGCCCAGCATCGGCCTGCACCCGCGCGACATGAACCGCATCGTCGAGGCCATGCACCGGCTGCGCGACGCGGGCAACACGCTGGTCGTCGTCGAACACGACCCGGCGGTGATGCTGGCGGCGGACCGGCTGATCGACATGGGCCCGGGCCCGGGCGAGCGCGGCGGCCAGATCGTCTTCGACGGCACGCCGAGCGAAGCCCGCCACGCCGACACGCTGACCGGCGCCTACCTCGGCGCGAGGAAGACTGTGGGCATGGGCTTCAAGCGCTTCGTCGACGAGGCCACGCCGCGGCTGCTGCTCGAAGGCGTGCGCGAGCACAACCTGAAGAACGTCGACGTCGAGTTCCCGCTGCAGCGGCTGACGGTGGTGACCGGCGTCTCCGGCTCCGGCAAGTCGACGCTGGTGCAGGACGTGCTCGTGCCCGCGCTGTTCCGCCACTTCGGCGAGGCCACCGAGGCGCCGGGCGAGTTCGACCGCCTGCTGGGCATGGATTTCCTCTCCGGCGCGGTGTTCGTCGACCAGAGCCCGATCGGCAAGACCGCGCGCTCCAACCCGGCGAGCTACGTCGGCGCCTTCGACGAGATCCGCAAGCTGTTCGCGCAGGCGCCGCTGGCCGTGCAGCGCGGCTACGGCGCGGGCATGTTCAGCTTCAACGCCGGCGACGGCCGCTGCCCGACCTGCGGCGGCTCGGGCTTCGAGCACGTGGAGATGCAGTTCCTCTCCGACGTGTACCTGCGCTGCCCGGATTGCGACGGCCGCCGCTACCGCGCCGAGATGCTGGACGTGAAGATCGTGCGCGGCGATCGGCAGCTGAGCATCGCCGACACGCTGGAGCTGACGGTGAGCGAGGCCGTGCAGCTCTTCAAGGGTGACCGCGAGGTCGTGCGCACGCTGCAGCCCATCGTCGACGTTGGCCTCGACTACGTGCGCCTGGGCCAGCCGGTGCCCACGCTGTCCGGCGGCGAGGCGCAGCGGCTGAAGCTCGCCGGCCACCTGGCCGAGGCGGCGGCCGGTTCGCGCCAGGCCCTGGCAAAGAAGGGCCAGCTCTTCATCTTCGACGAGCCGACCACGGGGCTGCACTTCGACGACATCGCCAAGCTGATGCGCGCGCTGCGCAAGCTGCTCGATGCCGGCCATTCACTGCTGGTGATCGAGCACAACCTCGACGTGATCCGCGCGGCCGACTGGTTGATCGACCTCGGCCCCGAGGGCGGTGACGCCGGCGGCGAGGTGGTGGCCGTGGGCACGCCGGAAGACCTGCGCGCACACGCCACCTCCCACACCGGCAAGGCCTTGAGCGACTACGACGGCGCGCTCGGCGTGAGCGAGAAGCTCGAAGGCGCCTACCTCGGCCGCAAGATCCGCGAGCACCGGCCGGAAGACGACGCCATCCGCATCGTCAACGCCCGCGAGCACAACCTGAAGTCGATGTCGGTCGACATCCCGCGCGGCAAGTTCAGCGTGGTGACCGGCGTCTCCGGCTCGGGCAAGTCGACACTGGCCTTCGACATCCTGTTCAACGAGGGCCAGCGCCGCTACCTCGAATCGCTCAACGCCTACGCCCGCAGCATCGTGCAGCCGGCCGGCCGGCCCGAGGTGGACGCGGTCTGGGGAATCCCGCCGACGGTGGCGATCGAGCAGCGCCTGTCGCGCGGCGGCCGCAAGAGCACGGTGGCCACCACCACCGAGGTCTGGCACTTCCTGCGCCTGCTGTGGGTCAAGCTCGGCCTGCAGCATTGCGTGAAGGACGGTGCGCCGGTGATGCCGCAGAGCGCCGAGAGCATCGCCGCGCAATTGCTGCGCGACCATGCCGGCGAGCATGTGGGCCTGCTGGCGCCGTTGGTGGTCAACCGCAAGGGCGTCTACACCGACCTCGCCAAGTGGGCCAAGGCGCGCGGCCACTCGCACCTGCGCGTCGACGGCGAGTTCCTGCCCGTCGACCCGTGGCCGCGGCTGGACCGCTTCAAGGAGCACACGCTCGAGTTGCCGGTGGGCGACCTGATCGTGCGGCGCGACAACGAGGCCGAGCTGCGCGGCCTGCTGAGCCAGGCGCTGGAGCTCGGCAAGGGCGTGCTGCATCTGCTGCACCCGCTCGACGGCCTGGCCGGCACCATGGCCGCCGGCGGCAGCACCGCCCGCATCGGGCAGGTGACGGTGTTCTCCACCAAGCGTGCCTGCCCGGTTTGCGGCACCAGCTACCCCGAGCTGGACCCGCGCATGTTCAGCTACAACAGCAAGCACGGCTGGTGCACCAGCTGCGTCGGCACCGGGCTCACGCTGACCCGCGAGCAGCGCCAGGCCTTCGACGACAGCCGGCGTGACAAGGACGACAAGGGCCGCGAGCAGAGCTTCCCGAGCGAGGAGCCCGAGGTCGAAGGCGTGGCCGGCGAGCCCTGCACCGATTGCGGCGGTGCACGGCTCAACCCGGTGTCACGCGCGGTGACCTTCGGTGCCAAGGGCATTCACGAAGTCGCGCAATGGTCGGTGCGCGACACGCGGGCCTGGGTCAATGCGCTCGAGCTGGTGGGCCGCGAGGCCGGCATCGCGCGCGACGTGATCACCGAGATCCGCAGCCGGCTGGAGTTCCTCGAGGAAGTCGGCCTGGGCTACCTGACGCTGGACCGTGCGGCGCCCACGCTGTCGGGCGGCGAGGCGCAGCGCATCCGCCTGGCGGCGCAGTTGGGCAGCAACCTGCAGGGCGTGTGCTATGTGCTCGACGAGCCGACCATCGGCCTGCATCCGCGCGATAACGCCATCTTGCTCAACGCGCTGCACAAGCTGGGCGACAAGGGCAACACGCTGGTCGTCGTCGAGCACGACGAAGACACCATCCGCCGCGCCGACCACATCATCGACATCGGCCCCGGCGCCGGCAAGCGCGGTGGCCGGCTGATCGCCGAAGGCACGGCCGCCGATCTCGCGAGCCATCCGGATTCGCTCACCGGCCGCTTCCTCGCCACGCCGCTGAAGCACCCGCTGCTCGAGCGCCGCGCGGTCGGCACCACGACGCCGAAGCTCGCGCTGCGCGGCGCGAGCCTGCACAACCTGCGGCAGGTCGACATCGACATCCCGCTGCAGCGCCTGGTCGCCGTGACCGGCGTTTCGGGCTCGGGCAAGAGCACGCTCGCGCGCGACGTGCTGCTGGCCAACGTGGCCGCGCTGGTGGCCGGCAAGGGCCGCGGCGCGCCGCGCGAGGTGATCCTGGCCGGCTGCTCGGGGCTCGAGGGCTGGGGCCTGGTCGACCGCGTGCTCGAGGTCGACCAGACGCCGATCGGCAAGACGCCGCGCTCCTGCCCTGCCACCTACATCGGCTTCTGGGATCAGATCCGCAAGCTCTTCACCGAGACGCTCGAGGCCAAGGCACGCGGCTACAACGCGGCGCGCTTCTCGTTCAACACCGGACAGGGCCGCTGCCCGGCCTGCGAAGGGCAAGGCGTGCGAACGATCGAGATGAGCTTCCTGCCCGACGTGAAGGTGCCTTGCGACGTCTGCCACGGCCAGCGCTTCAACGCCGAGACGCTGGCGGTCAGCTGGCGCGGCAAGAGCATCGGCGATGTGCTGGCGATGGAGGTCGACGAGGCGGTCGAGTTCTTCGCCAGCATGCCCAGCATCGCGCACCCGCTGCAGCTGCTGAAGGACGTGGGCCTGGGCTACCTGACGCTGGGCCAGCCCTCGCCGACGCTCAGCGGCGGCGAGGCGCAACGCATCAAGCTGGTCACCGAGCTCAGCAAGGTGCGCGACGACGTCACCCGCCGCGGCCAGAAGCCGCCGCACACGCTGTACGTGCTCGACGAGCCGACGGTCGGCCTGCACATGGCCGACGTCGAGAAGCTGATCCACGTGCTGCACCGCCTGGTCGTCGGCGGCCACAGCGTGGTGGTGATCGAGCACGACCTCGACGTGATCGCCGAGGCCGACTGGGTCGTCGACCTCGGCCCCGAGGGTGGCGCGGCAGGCGGGCGCGTGGTCTGGGCGGGGACGCCGGAGCAGGTGGTCAAGGCCGGCACGCACACGGGGGTGGCCTTGAAGCCGGTGCTGGCCCGCTGAAGCTCGCGCTAGGGGCTTGGACCTAGAATGCTGCAGTGCAGCAAAAACTGCTTGCATTGGCCCCGGAGGTGAGTAGACTGTAGTCATGTTGCAGTGCAGCAAACTGCTTCGGTCCCTCACTCAACTCCCTGGAGCCATCCATGCTGAACGCCACTGAATTCACCGCCGCTCAACAAGCCAACCTGGACGCCCTCGTGTGGCTCGGTTCCAAGGCCTTCGAAGGCGTCGAGCAACTGACCGCCCTCAACCTGCAGGCCGCCAAGGCCAGCATCGATGACGCAGCCCAGGCCAGTCAGGCCGTGCTGGCCGCCAAGGACCCGCAGTCGCTGCTGAGCGTGCAGGCGGGCCTGGTGCAAGGCGCCGCCGAGAAGTCGGCCGCCTACGGCAAGCAGGTCTACGACATCGCCGTCGCCAGCAAGGCCGAGTTCGACAAGGCCGCGGCCGAGCATCTCGCCGAGTTGCAGGCGTCGTTCGTGGCCGCGGTCGACAGCGCGACCAAGAACGCGCCCGAAGGTGCGAGCAGCGGCATGGCCCTGTTCAAGTCGGCCATCGCCACCGCGAACAACACTTTCGACAGCCTGCAGAAGGCGACGCGCCAGGCCACCGAAGCGGCCGAGGCGAACTTCACGGCCGTGACCCAGTCGGTCACCAAGCCCGCCGCCAAGGCCAAGCGCGGCTGAAGCGCCGGTAGCGACGTGGGCGGTTCGCCCGCGTCGTGATCCCGGTCGTTCGACCGGCGCAAGCCACTCCGGCTCAGGCAAGGTCGGCGCCCGGCCGGGCCGCCGCCCGTGTCGGCGCAAACAGGCTGGTGCCGAGCCACGCCCACAGTCGCTGCGCGTCGCGCGGCGGGCCGTCGACCCGCAGCTTGCCCGACCGCTGCGCCTCGGCCGGTGTGCGCTCGCCGATCCACACCTCGGTCAGCGCCCGCACCGTGCTGTCGACCACCAGCGTCAGCTCGCGGCCGGGGTCCTTGAGGCACAGGTCGACGCGGCCCTCCTCCATCACCAGCCACCATTGCTGCTCGCTTGGTCGCGCATCGGTGAAGCGAAAGTGCACCACCACCGGCCACGCCGGCAGTTCGTCGAGGTGGATGAAACGGTGCATGTCCCACATCAACAGGCCGGGGTCGAGCTCGTCGTCGCGCAGCCCGCCCTCGATCCAGCGCGCGCCCCAGTGGCCCAGGCCCATCACGACCGGCCGCAGCGCTTCGCCGGCTTCGGTGAGCTGGTATTCCCACACCTTGCCGACAGCCTGGCGCCGCACGATGCCGCTTTGCTCGAGGTGGCGCAGACGCTGCGTCAGCAGGCTGGTCGACATGCGCGGCACGCCGCGGTGCAGGTCGTTGAAACGCCGGCTGCCGCACAGCAGCTCGCGCACGACCAGCGGCGTCCAGCGTTCGCACAGGATCTCGGCGCTGCGTGCGACGGCGCAGTACTGGCCATAGCTGTCGTCCACGGTGCGCCCCCTAATTCGTTGCGCGAAGACTTCAGATTCTGGACTGGTCGACGCGGCGCGTCACGCGCATGCTGCGCCCCATCGACGAACCGATGGAGGTGATGACCATGGCGCTCGAACTCAGGAGCCTGGATGGCGGCACGGTGGCGATCGCCGCCGAGGCCCTGCAGGCCTTCAAGGCCGGCTTCAAGGGCACGGTGCTGACGGCCGAGGACGCGGCCTACGACGAAACGCGAAAGGTCTGGAACGCGATGATCGATCGCCGGCCGGGGCTGATCGTGCGTTGCAGCGGCACGGTGGACGTGGTGCAGGCCGTGCGATTCGCGCGCACGAACCGGCTGCTGCTGTCGGTGCGCGGCGGCGGCCACAACATCGCCGGCCTGGCCGTGGCGGAAGGTGGGCTGATGATCGACATGTCGCTGCTGCGCGGCGTGTTCGTCGATGCCGCCGGCCGCACGGCCATCGCCCAGGCCGGCTGCACGCTGGCCGACCTGGACCGCGAAACCCAGGCCCACGGCCTGGCCGCGGTGATGGGCTTCGTCTCGGCCACCGGCGTCGCCGGGCTGACGGTGGGCGGCGGCTTCGGCTACCTCACGCGCCGGCATGGCTGGACCTGCGACACCCTGGTGGCCATGGAGGTCGTGACGGCCGACGGGCAGATCGTGCGGGCGTCGGCCGACGAGAACGCCGAGCTGTTCTGGGCGCTGCGCGGCGGCTCGGGCAACTTCGGCATCGTGACGTCATTCGAGTACCGGTTGTTCCCGGTCGGGCCCGAGATCTACGGGGGCGCCCTCGCCTGGCGCGGCCAGGACGCGCGCGAGGTGCTCGATGCCTACCGCGAGTTCAGCGCCGCGGCGCCGCGCGAGCTGACCAGCGTCGCGGTGCTGCGCATCGCGCCGCCGGCGCCCTGGCTGCCGAAGGAGGTGCACGGCCAGCCGATCGTGGCCATCTTCATCTGCCACACCGGCGGCATCGAAGAAGGCGAGGCCCTGCTCGCACCGCTGCGCCAGCTCGGCTCGCCCGTGGCCGACATCGTCACGCGCCGTCCCTACACGCAGATGCAGAGCCTGCTCGACGCCACGCAGCCCAAGGGCCGGCGCTACTACTGGAAATCGCACTACCTGGCGCGCGTCAGCCCCGAGCTGGCCGGCCTGGCGGTCGAGCATGCGGCGAAGATCGTGTCGCCGCACTCCGCGATCCTGCTGTTCCAGATCGGTGGCGCGCTGAACGAGTTGCCTGCCGGCCACTCACCGGCGGGCAATCGCGATGCAGCCTACGTGCTGAACATCGCCGGTTCCTGGGACAAGCCCGCGGACGACGCGGCCAACATCGCCTGGGCACGTGCCGCCTTCGAGGCCACGCGCAGCTGCTCGACCGGCGGCACCTACATCAACTTCCTCACCGAGGAAGAGGGCGCCGACCGCATCCAGGCCGCCTATGGCCAGCTCACGCTGGACCGGCTGGCGGCGCTGAAGCAGCGCTTCGACCCGGAGGGTTTGTTCAACCACACCAAGCCGGTCACGGCCTG
This sequence comes from Ideonella sp., assembly GCF_035254525.1. GTDB lineage: Bacteria > Pseudomonadota > Gammaproteobacteria > Burkholderiales > Burkholderiaceae_C > Ideonella. The sequence goes on from NZ_DATFAN010000053.1 coordinate 13,864, forward strand.
AGCGGCGAGGCAAGCCCTCGGGGGTCAGCCTCCGTCCGCGTTGCGCTGGCGGCGCGGCTCGCTGGCCTTCTCGGCCGCCGCCGATGCCTTCTCGGCACGACGCTGGGCGCGTTCGGCCTGGCGTGACTCGGGTGATGGTGCCGGGGCGCGACCCTCGGCCGCCGCGGGCGGCTGCCGTTCCGCTGTTGGCGGGCGCCGTTCAGCGGCCGGCGGGCGGCGCTCGGCGGCCGAAGCGGCCGGGCGTGGCGGCCGGGCCGCCGGGGTCGACGTTGGCGGTGCCACCTCAGGTCGCTCGCGCACCGCGCTGCCCGCCTCCTGGGCCGGCGAGGGCACCTTGGCGGTCGGCACGGCCTTGCGGACCTTCGGCGCCTCGCGAGGCTCGGGCGCTGCCGTCGGCTCGCTCGCGCGCGCCTCGCGAGGGGCGCTGGCAGGCGACTGCGCGCGGGGCCGTGCGGGAGGCTCCGCGCCAGGCTGGCTGGCACGGCCCTCGGCGCGGGCCGGCTCGCGCGCTGCTGCCGGGGCGGGCGCCGGTGTCTTGGCACCCACCACCTTCACGGCCGGTGCCGGCGGCGCGGCCTTTTCCGCCGGCGCCGAGGCGCCACCGCGGCTGCTGGCCGCCCGCAGGTCCTGGCGTTGCTCGTCGTCCAGCGGTTGGCCGGGCTGCGCGGCCAGCCGTTCGCGCTGCACGGCGAAGCTGGGTTTCGGCGGCGGCGGCGCGGTGCGCGCCACCACCGTGCGGGCGAAGGCGCGCGGCGGCGGCTCGTGGCCCTTGAGGGCGGTGCCGCGCACGCTCTTCTCGGTCGGGGCCACCGGGGCCGCGGTGACCACGGTGCGCCCTTCGATCACTTCCTTCGACGGCTTGATGACCACCTTGGCGACCGACTGCGATTGCGCGAAGGCGGTGTTGGGCACCGCGACCACCGCGCCCGGCACCCGCCGGTTCACGTAGGTGACGTTGGTGATGTTCGTCACCTTGGTCACGTAGGTGTTCTGGATCACGGTCTTGTTGATCACCGTGTTGCTCACGTTGACCTGCTCGAAGTAGCGCGGGCTGACCCGGTAGGCCGGCCGGTAGACCTCGCGCGGGCCGAGCGGGAACCAGGCGATGCCGCCACTGCCGCCGGCCGAGATGCTCAGGCTGAAGTTCGGCCCGCCGATGAACACCACCAGCGCCGGCGCGTAGTAGGCGCGGGTGCGCACCGGCCCGGGGATCCAGCCCCAGCGGCCGCGGATGTGGGCCCAGCGGCCGTAGTGCGAGACGGCGAAGCCCCAGGGGGCATCGTCGACCCAGGTCCATCCCCACGGGTCGATCCAGGTCCAGTGGCCCTGGCGGTAAGGCGCCCAGTCGACGGCGACGCGCCGCGGGTACCAGACGTTGCCGTAACTGGCCTCGACGGACCAGCTGCCCTCGTCGTCGAGGTCCTCGTAGCCGATCACGTCGGGCGAGACATAGCGCGCCGACAGCGATTGCTGCGCCCGACGATCGCGCTCGATGGCCCAGCGGTCGAAGTCGTCGGGCGGCTGGGCGACGCCGGCGTAGGCGTCGTCGGGGATCGCGTCGCCGACGAAGCGCCGGATCTGGGGCGCCTGCACGAGGTAGGCGCCGCCCTCGCCGGTGACCTCGCCTTCGCCGTCGCGCATGCGGATGGTCGTCGCGGCGCCGTCGGGCTCCACGTCGATCCGGTAGGCGCCGGGCTGGCGCAGGGTGAAGGCCAGGTGCGGCGTGTCGATCTCGACCGACTGCCCCGGCTCCAGGCGCCGCACGCGCACGTCGAGGCGGCCTTCCGTCAGCTGCACCTGGGCGATGTCGTCGTCCAGGTTCAACAGCGAGATCGCGGTGGCATCGCCCAGGCGAACCATCGTGCCGCCGAGTTGCAGCTCGGTGCGCGCGCCGGTGTCGGCCCACAGGCGATCGCCCGGGGACAGCGGCCGGTTGATCGTGGCCTCGTCCCAATCCTCTTCGCCGGCCGGCGAGAAGCTGACCGCGCCGCTGATGTAGGCCAGCCGCGCCACGCGGCCGGGCGGGTCGGCAGCCACGGCGTTGCAGAAGACGGCCAGGGCCAGGCCGACCGAGAGGACGGCCAGGCGGCGAAAGACGTTGGTGTGCAGCTCCATGAAGCCTCCTGGGTTGCCTTCGGGAATCGGGCAAGGCGCGTGCCCGGCCTGAAGCGCAGCCTGCCGGGCGTGGCGCAAGGCGTCTGTTCGTCAGCGCACAGACCATCCGTGGCCCGCCGGGCTACAAGCACGGCATGCACCACACCGCCATGCCCCGGCATCCCTGGGCCTGCGCGGCGGGCTGAGCCGCGCTCCGCCCTCCGCCCGATCACGATGTCGCTGCCCGAGTGGTCGTTCTTCGTCGGCGTGCTGCTGGTCAGCATGGTGCTGGCCGGCACGCTGCTGGGCCGGTTGCCGCTGACCGGCGCAATGATCTACCTGGTGCTGGGCTGGCTGCTCGGCCCGCGCGTGGCCGACGTGCTGCGCCCGGACCCTTACGCCCACGCCGCCGCGTTGCAGGCGCTGGCCGAGGTGGCCTTGCTGATCTCGCTGTTCGCCGTCGGGCTGCAGCTGGGCGTGCCGCTGCGCGACTGGCGCTGGCGCCTGCCGCTGCGCCTGGCCTTCGTGTCGATGGCCGCGATGGTGGCGATGGTGGCGGCGGTCGGCGTGGCCTGGCTCGGCCTGCCAGTGGGCGCCGCGGTGCTGCTGGGTGCCATCCTGTCGCCGACCGACCCGGTGCTGGCCGCCGGCGTGCCGTCGGACCGCGGCGCCAAGCCCGACCGGCTCGGCTTCAGCCTGGCCGGCGAGGGCGGCCTGAACGACGGGGCGGCGTTCCCCTTCGTGATGCTGGGCCTGGGGCTGCTCGGCCTGCACGAGCTGGGCCCCGTCGGCTGGCGCTGGTGGAGCGTCGACCTCGTCTGGGCCACCGGCGGTGGCGTCGCCATCGGTGGCCTGCTGGGCGCGGCCACCGGCCGGCTCGTCGTCTACCTGCGCAGCCGCCATGACGAAGCCGTCGGGCTGGACGAGTTCCTCGGCCTGGGTCTGCTGGCCCTGGCCTATGGCGTGGCCCAGCTCGGCCAGGCCTCGGGTTTCCTCGCCGTCTTCGCGGCCGGCCTGGCCTTGCAGCGGGTGCGCGAGCGGCCGCGCTCGGGCAGCCGGCCTTTGCCGGCGGCGACCGATTCGCAGGGCCATTCCTACGAGACGCTGGCCACGCACTCGCACCATGCCAGCGCCACCATGCGCGACTCGGTGCGCGGCTTCAACGAGCAGCTGGAGAAGCTCGCCGAGCTGGCGCTGGTGCTGGTGGTGGGCGCGATGCTGGCCTATGCCAAGCCCCTGCCGGCCGTCTGGTGGTTCGTGCCGCTGCTGCTGGGCGTGCTGCGCCCGCTGTCGGTGCTGGCGGCGACGCTGGGCGAGCGCCTGACGCGCTCGCAGCGGGTGCTGATCGGGTGGTTCGGCATGCGCGGCATCGGCTCGGTGTTCTACCTGCTGCTGGCGCTGCACCTGGGGCTCGCGGGCCGCGTCGCCGACGTGCTGGTCTCGCTGACCTTGTGGACGGTCGCCGCTTCGGTCATCGTGCATGGGCTCACCGCGCAACCGCTGATGCAGCGCTACCTGTCGCGCCGCCGGGCCGCGCGGGGGCGCTGAACCGCCCGAACGACGAGGCCCGACCATGCACCATCGACCCGAAGAGATCGCCGCCCGACTGCTCAAGGCGCCCTACGACCGGCTCGATGCGCGCGCGCAGAAGGTGGCACGCCACGTGGCCGAGCGCCAGCACATCGCCCGCAACCTCGCGCAGGAGGGCGACGAGCGGCGGCCCACCCGCGGCCAGCGTGCAGCCGACGCGGTGGCCCGGTTCGGCGGCTCGTGGACCTTCGTCGGCCTGTTCGGCGCGGCGATGCTCGTCTGGGTGGGGCTGAACGGCTGGCTGATGTCGCGGCACGGCGAGACCTTCGATCCCTACCCGTACATCCTGCTCAACCTGTTCCTGTCGATGCTCGCGGCGATCCAGGCGCCCATCATCCTGATGTCGCAGAACCGGCAGGCCGAGAAGGACCGGATCGGCGCCGAGCACGACTACGAGGTCAACCTGAAGGCCGAGCTGGAGATCATGCTGCTGCATGAGAAGCTGGACGAACTGCGTCAGGCGCAGTGGCAGGAGCTGCTCGCGTTGCAGCAGAGGCAACTGGGGCTGCTCTCCGATCTGATCGGCGAGCGGAAGAACGCGCCGCCGATGGGCTGAACGCCAGCCCGGCCGGCCGGGCTGGGCCTACATCAGCGCGGCGGCCCGCTCGGGCCCACCCCGTGCCACGGGGTCGAGCGCAGCGAGGGTGTGGCAGAAGGCGTAGCCGCTGCGTTCGCGCTTGGCGCGGTACATCGCGGCGTCGGCGCGCTTGAGCAGGGCCTGTGCGCTCTCGGCCGGTATCGGCCCGGTGGCGATGCCGATGCTGGGGCTGACCGTCAGTTGCAGCGTGTCGATGGACAAGGGCGCCGAGACCGCTTCGATCAACTTGCAGGCCAGGTGGCGCAGCTGTTCATGAGGGATCCCGCCCGTCAGCAGGCACGCGAACTCGTCGCCGCCGACGCGGCAGACGAGATCGCCCGCACGCGTCGCACGGCCCAGGCGAGCCGCCACGATGCGCAGCAACTCGTCGCCGGTGTCGTGGCCATGGTCGTCGTTGATGGCCTTGAAGCCATCCAGATCGATGTAGAGCACCGTCACGCTGCCTGGCACGGGCGGCAGCCGGGTCAGTGCCTTGGCCAGGTGATCGTGAAAGCAACGCTGGTTGGGCAGCTGGGTCAGGCTGTCGTGCAGGGCCAGGTGGTGCGCGTGGCGCGCGCTGGCCCGGGTGCCGGCGAGCTCGGCCCTGGCCTGGGCCAGCTCGCGCTGGGCGCTGCGCAATTCACCCTCGAGCCAGCCCAGGCGGTCGCGTTGGCGGCCCAGCATGGCCTGGAGCAGGTCGGGCGCCGTGGGCCAGTCGAGCACGACGGCTGTCGGCGATGGCGGGGTGGGCCCGGCCGGCGATGGCGATGTCGACTGGAGGTTCACGCTGTCGAGTTGCCGGCTGCGGCGGTCAGGCCGCTGGCTTTCAGAGGTCAGCATGCACGCTCCAGGGTTGACGACAATGAGATTTCAACGGCCGGCGCGCCGGTGCGCAACGAAGCCGATGACCGCCAGGCCGGCCAGCCACAGCGCGTAGGTTTGCGGCTCGGGGACGCTGGTCGTGGCCAGCCAGTCGTCGGTCCGGGCCTGCCAACTCAACTCGGTGCGCATGCCGTTGACGATCGAGCGGGTCTGCGTCGGACTGAGTTTGGTCGTTGCTGCGTCGTTGGCGTTGAGCGCGAACGCCGCGTACGGCGAACCGAGCGGGGTCTCGTCGGCGGTCGGGCCACCGGCCTCCCCGCTGACCAGGCTCGCGCCGCCGTCGGCCCCGGCGTGCGCCGGCGCCGGCGCGGCCAGCATGGCAAGCGCCGCCGGCGCGGCCACGAGCAACCAGTGCCAACGGCGGCGGGCGCGCGGAGTCGATCCGGGGGGCAGGGCGAACGGGAACGTGGACATCGGGAAACCTTCAGCGACCTGGGTAACGGGCGAGCCGGCGAGTCGGGCTGCCTAACGCCAATGGGTCATGGCGTCTTGTTCCCTTGTAGCGTGCCCTCGGCCGACCGTCGGTGCGGTAGCGCACCTATGGCACGACCCTCAGAGCCAGTACGCCCAGAGACCGCTGAACCACTCCAGCAGCCGCAGGGTCGGCGGCCGCGCGGCCCACTGGGCGAGCAGCACCTCATCGGACTCGGCCAGGTCGCGGTCGAACATGGCCTGCACCTGCTGGCCGAACTCGGTGCCCAGCACGACCGCGTCGAGCTCGTGGTTGTGCACGAAGCTGCGCCAGTCGAGGTTGGTCGAGCCCACCGTGGCCCACACGCCGTCGACCAGCGCGGTCTTGGCATGCAGGATGGCACCGCGGCGCTCGAAGATGCGCACGCCAGCCTCCAGCAGGCGGGCGTAGTGGGCTCGGCCGGCGTACAGGGTCAGCCACGAGTCGGTGTGGCCAGGCAGGATCAGGCGGACGGCGACACCGCGCCGCGCCGCGGCCACGAGCGAGGCGAGCAGCTGAGGATCCGGCACGAAATAGGCGTTGGTGAGCTGCACGCTGGTTTCGGCGTTGTCGATCGCAGACAACAGCGTCGAGTGGATCAGGCTCACGGGCTCGTCGGGCGAGCTGCCGATGGCGCGCACCACCTGCCGGCCGGCCACTTGCGGCGGCGGGAACCAGGCCCGCTCGGCCAGCGGCGGGCCATGCTGGGCGGTCCATGCCGCGAGGAACATCTTCTGCAGCTCGGCCACCACCGGGCCTTGCAGCTGCAGGTCGGTGTCGCGCCAGGTCGGCGCGGCGTCGGGCTGCGCGGCGCCTGGCTTGGGCCGGCGGCCGAACGAGCCGCCCGAATACACGCTGCTGATGTTGATGCCACCGAGGAAGGCGGTGTGCCCGTCGACGACCAGCAGCTTGCGGTGGTCGCGCTGGTTCAGCTCCCAGTCCTTGCGCGCGACCAGCGGGTTGAGCGGGTTGAACTCGAGCACCTGCACGCCGCTGTCGCTCAGGCGCTGGAAGAAGGCGGCCGGCGTGCCGAGGGTGCCCACGCTGTCGCGAATCAGGTGGACCTGGACACCCTCGCGCTGCTTGTCGATCAGCACTTGGGCGAAGCGCTGGCCGACCTCGTCGTCGTCGAGGATGTAGGTCTCCATGTTGATGTGGTCGTGCGCTGCCGCGATGGCGCCGAACATCGCCTGGTAGGTGGCGGGGCCGTCCTGCAGCAGCACGGCGTGGTTGCCCGTGGTCAGCGGGCTGCCGACGATGGCCTCTTCGATCGCGAGATGGCGGTCGAGCGCATCGGCGGCCGGGTTCTGGCGCCGCAGGCCGTCGAGCACGGCCCGGCTTTGGGCCAGCGTCAGCGGCCCGCGTGCGCCTTCCATGCGCAGCGCCTGGCCGCGCGGCAGGGCGAGGTCGGGCACCAGGGCGGGCACGACGCTGCAGCCAGCCGCCAGCGCCAGCCCGGCGCAGGCCAAGGCATACCGCGCCAGGGCGGTGGTCCACGCCGCCGTCATGGGCGCCACGGCGGACCCTCGCAGGCGGTCTGGGGCTTCAGATCTTGCCGAGCAGCAGCAGCACCAGCAGGATCACGACGATCACGCCGAGTGCGCCGCTCGGGCCGTAGCCCCACCCGGAACTGTGTGGCCAGGTGGGCATGACGCCGACCAGCATCAGGATCAGGACGATCAGCAGGATGGTGCCAAGGCTCATGATGTGCTCCTCGCGGGTTCAAGGTGGAGGTGGCCGGTGGTCGACATCCGTGCCGTGCGTGCGCCGGCCAGACGATCGGCCTCGTAACAGCTGCAGGCCACGGCTTCGAGCCCCGGCCGGTCCAGCACGCAGACGTCGCCGCGGTGGTAGGCGATCAGGCCGCTGCGCTGCAAGGTGCCGGCGGCCACCGTGATGCCGACGCGGCGCACCCCCAGCATGGCGGCCAGGACCTCGTGGGTGACGTGGAAGTGGTCGGCATGGGCGCGGTCCTGGCTCATCAGCAGCCAGCGCGCCAGTCGCGGGACGATCAGGTGGTAGCGCAGGCAGGTTGCCGCCACGGCGAGCTGGGTCAGGCGCATGTAGAGGTAGCGGCCCAGGCTGCGCTGCAGCGCTTCGCTGTGCGCGAGTTCGCGCAGGAAGTTGGCCGAGGCGATGCGCCAGGCGCTGCCCGGCCCCTGCACCAGCGCGCGCAGCGGGGCCGTGGCCACGCCCAGCACCAGCGGCGCGCCGAGCATGCCCTCGCGGCCGACCATGGCCACTTCGAGGCCGGGGTGGCCGTCGACCCGTGCCATCAGCGAGATGAACCCGTCGATCGGGAAGTAGGCGTGGTGGGTGGCCTGGCCGGCCTCGCACAGCACCTCGCCCATCACCAGCTGGACCGGCTCGCACAGGGCCAGCAGACGCTTGCGGTCCGTGGCGGGCAGTTGTGCGATCAGGTGGTTCTCGGCAGGGGACAAGCGGGCCTCGCGGGTGGGGCGCAGTGCGCAGCAAACTGGTCCGATCGGGGAAGGCGGACGGGCCGGCCCAGGGCCCCGGGGTCCCTGGGCCGGCCCGCGGGTTCCGCCAGGCCGATCGGTGCCGCCAGTCTGTTCTCCCGCCTGGCCCGCCGACTGTGCGCCAGCGCACATTGCGGCGTGAATTCAGATCGCCGGGCGGTCCGGCAGCAGGCGCGCGTATTCCTTGCGGACCACCTCGTAGCACTCGCAGGTGCGCGCCTCCAGGCCGGGGCGGTCGAGCACCGAGATGTGGCCGCGTGCATAGCGGATCAGGCCGAGCTTCTGCAGATTCAGTGCCGCCTCGGTGACCCCCTCGCGCCGCACGCCGAGCATGTTGGCGATCAGCTCCTGGGTCATGATCAGCTCGCTGCCCTGGAGCCGGTCCAGGCTGAGCAGCAGCCAGCGGCACAGCTGCTGGTCGAGCGAGTGGTGGCGGTTGCACACGGCCGTCTGCGCCATCTGCGTGATCAGCGCCTGGGTGTAGCGCAGCAGCAGGTGCATCACCGGCCCGGCGCGGTTGAACTCCTCCAGCATCGTGGCCGCCCGCAGGCGATAGCCCTGGCCGGCGCTTTGCACGACCGCCCGGCTGGGCGTCGACTCACCGCCCATGAACAGCGAAATGCCGACGATGCCTTCGTTGCCGGTCACCGCGATCTCGGCCGAGGCGCCGTCTTCCATCACGTACAGCAGCGAGACGATGGCCGTCGTGGGGAAGTACACATGGCTCAGGAGCCGGCCCGATTCGTACAGCACCTGCCCGAGCGGCATGTCGGTCCACTCGAGCTGCGGCAGCCAGCGCTGCCACTCGGCCTCGGGCAGCGCGGCGAGCAGGTGGTTCTGGCGGGGATGGGTCAGGGCGGTCATGCCACATGCGGTCTCGACTGGCCAGCGTACTCCATGTGTGCGGCAGCGAACAGACCCCGGTGTCGCTGGCGGCTAGCCTGGGGCCCAGCGTGAGTTGAAGAGCTTCACGCTGGTTTCCCTCCTCTGAAGAAAGCAACACACCATGAACACCCGCCATCTCCTCGCCGCCACGCTGACCGCGCTGACGCTCGCTGCCACCACCGGTTGCGCCGTCACGCGTGGCCAGGAATCGGTTGGCGCCTACGTCGACGACACGGCCATCACCACCGCGGTCAAGGCCCGCTTCGTCGACAACCGAGAGGTCGATGCCAGCAGCATCCGCGTCGAGACGCTCAACGGCGTCGTGATGCTGTCGGGCTTTGCCAAGAGCGAGAACGAGCGCTCGACCGCCGAGAGCATCGCACGCAAGGTGAACGGCGTGAAGTCCGTCAAGAACGAGATCGCCGTGCGCCCCTGAGCGACAGCGAGGCACGGGCGCGACTCAGGGTTTGCGCGCCAGCAGGTTGAACGAGAACACCTCGTCCAGCGCATCGTCCGGGCCGATGCCGCGGCCCTCGGCGTCGTCATAGACCTCGGCCGCAGCCGCGAAGCCGGCCGCGGCCAGGTCCGTGAGTTGGCGCGCCAGGCTCACGTAGTGGGTCAGCAGACGCCACTCGCCGGCGAAGAAGGGCGCCACCGCCCAGCCCTCGCCCTGCTCGGCCAGCGGCAACACCTGCCGGTAGTGCCGCCAGTGCGCCGGTACGCGGGCGTACCCGCGCAGGCCCTCCAGCGCGTAGCGCAACCAGCCCAGGGCGCGTTGCGGCCGGCGCGGCGCGGGCGGCCGCCACGGCCGGTAGCGCCGGGCCGGGCCATGGAGGTTGAGCGTCGAGAACCAGAAGACCCCGCCGGGCGCGAGCACCCGGAACACCTCGGCCAACACGCGCTGCCGGTCGGCGTGGCTGACCGAGTCGATGCCGTTGTAGCTGAAGGCGACGAGGGCGAAGCGGCCGGCAGCGAAGCCGCCCAGGCTGCGCGCATCGCCGAGCCGGATGTCGGCAAACGGGTGGCGCGCCCGGGCCGCATCGACCATGGTCGGCAGGTAGTCGATGCCCACGTAGTCGGCGCTCAGCGCGCGCAGCAGCGTGATCGTGCGGCCGGGGCCGACGCCGAGGTCGAGGATGGGGCGGCCGCGCATCTCGTCGGCAATGCGCCAGAAGGCGCTGCGCTCACCCTCGTCGGTGAAACCCTGGCGGCGCGCCATCCCATCCACCGACCACGGGTCGGCGTACCACGCCTGGTTGACCCGGTCCTGCTCGTTCGGGTTCATCCATCCACCTCTGGCGATGAATGTACGCCGCTGAGGCGGTTGTGGCGAACTGGTTGACACCTGAATGTTTCACAATTAAAGTAATTTCAGAGGTGGCCAGATGAAGATCGTTTGCATCGGCGGCGGCCCCGCCGGCCTGTATTTCGCGTTGCTGATGAAGCAGCAGAACCCCGCCCACGACATCACCGTCGTCGAGCGCAACCGCCCGTACGACACCTTCGGCTGGGGCGTGGTCTTCTCCGACGCGACGATGGAGCACATGCGCGAGTGGGACGTGGTCACGGCCGACGAGATCCAGCAGGCCTTCAACCACTGGGACGACATCGAGCTGCACTTCAAGGGCCGGGTGATCCGCTCCGGGGGCCACGGCTTCGTCGGCATCGGGCGCAAGAAGCTGCTCAACATCCTGCAGGCACGCTGCGAGGCGCTGGGCGTCAAGCTGGTGTTCGAGACCGAGCCCGACTCGGACGCCGACTACCCCGACGCCGACCTGGTCATCGCCAGCGACGGCATCAACTCCCGGGTGCGCACGAATCACGCGGCCGTCTTCAAGCCCGACATCGTCACCCGGCCCAACCGCTACATCTGGCTGGGCACCCAGCGCCTGTACGACGCCTTCACCTTCCTGTTCGAGAAGACCGAACACGGCTGGTTCCAGGCCCACATCTACAAGTTCGACGACACCACCTCGACCTTCATCGTCGAGTGCCCGGAGCACGTGTGGAAGGCGCACGGGCTGGACCAGGCCACGGCCGACGATTCGGTGGCCTTTTGCGAGAAGCTCTTTGCCGCCAACCTGCAGGGCGAGCGGCTGATGACCAACGCGCGCCACCTGCGCGGCTCGGCCTGGCTGAACTTCCAGCGCGTCACCTGCGAGCAGTGGTCGATGTTCAACGGCCGCAGCCACGTCGTGCTGATGGGCGACGCGGTGCACACGGCGCACTTCGCGATCGGCTCGGGCACCAAGCTCGCGCTGGAAGACGCGATCGAGCTGACGAAACAGTTCCGCGACCACGGCGACGCCCCCGAGCACATCGCCGAGGTGCTGCGCAACTACCAGGCCGAGCGCCGCATCGACGTGCTGCGGCTGCAGAACGCGGCCTGGAACGCGATGGAATGGTTCGAGGTCTGCGGCGAGCGCTACTGCGACCAGCTCGAGCCCGAGCAGTTCATGTACTCGATGCTCACGCGCAGCCAGCGCATCAGCCACGAGAACCTGCGCCTGCGCGACAAGGCCTGGCTGGAAGGCTACGAGCGCTGGATCGCCCGGCGCGCCGGCCTGCCCGAGCCGGCGGATCACCACGCCGTGCCGCCGATGTTCACGCCCTACACCGTGCGCGGGCTGACGCTGAAGAACCGCGTCGTCGTCTCGCCGATGGCGCAGTACTCGGCGGTCGACGGCATCCCCGGCGACTACCACCTCGTGCACCTGGGCGCGCGCGCGCTCGGGGGCGCCGGACTGGTCTTCGCCGAGATGACCTGCCCCAGTCCCGAGGCCCGCATCACCCCGGGCTGCCCGGGCCTGTGGAACGACGCGCAGCGCGACGCCTGGAAGCGCATCGTCGACTTCGTGCACGGCCATTCCGACGCGAAGATCGCGATGCAGCTCGGCCACTCGGGCCCCAAGGGCTCGACCAACGAGCCCTGGGTCGGGGCGGGGGCCGACAAGCCCTTGGCACCCATCGATGGCCAGGACCGCAACTGGCCGGTCGTCTCGGCTTCGGCGCAGCCCTACGAGCCCGGCGTGACCGCGACACCGCATGCCTTGACGCGCGACGAGATGGAGCGCATCCGCGATGAGTTCGTCGCCGCGTCGCGCCGCGCCGACGCGGCCGGCTTCGACTGGCTGGAGCTGCACTGCGCGCACGGCTACCTGCTGTCGGCCTTCATCTCGCCGCTGACCAACCACCGCACGGACGAGTTCGGCGGCGCGCTCGCCAACCGGCTGCGCTACCCGCTCGAGGTCTTCGCCGCGATGCGTGCCGCGTGGCCCGCGCACAAGCCGATGTCGGTGCGCATCTCGGCACACGACTGGGTCGAAGGCGGCATCACGCCGGCCGACGCGGTCGAGATCGCGCAGGCCTTCAAGGCGGCCGGCGCCGACCTGATCGACTGCTCGTCGGGCCAGGTCAGCCCCGAGCAGAAGCCGGTCTACGGCCGCATGTACCAGACGCCCTTTGCCGACCGCGTGCGCAACGAGGCGGGCATCGCGACGATCGCCGTCGGCGCGATCAGCGAGGCCGACCACGTCAACTCGATCATTGCCGCCGGCCGGGCCGACCTGTGCGCAGTGGCGCGCCCGCACCTGGCCAACCCGGCCTGGACGCTGCAGGAGGCCGCGAAGATCGGCTACACCGCGCTCGACTGGCCGGTGCAGTACCGGGCTGGGAAGGGCCAGATGGAAACGCTGATCCAGCGCGAGCGGGCCTTGGCCGCTGCCGGCACATGACCCGCCATGCCTTGATCACCGGCGCCAGCCGCGGCATCGGGGCGGCGATCGCCCGCGGTCTGGCCGACGACGGCTGGCGCCTGACGCTGACCGGCCGCGAGGCACCGACCGTGCTCGCCGCCGAGCTCGACGCCTTCGCCGTGGCGATGGACCAGGCCGAGCCCGACTCGGTGGCCGCGGCCTTCGCTGCCGCGCGCGCCGCGCAGGGGCCGTTGACGGCGCTGGTCAACAACGCGGGTGCGGTCGAGACCGCGCCGTTCGCCAGGACCACGCCGGAGCTCTGGCAGCGCATGCTGGCCGTCAACCTGACCGGGCCCTACCTGTGCTGCCAGGCCGCGCTGGCCGACATCCGCGCGTCCGGTGCCAGCGGACAGGGTGGCCGTATCGTCAACATCGCCAGCACCGCGGCGCTCAAGGGCTATGCCTACGTCTCGGCGTACGTTGCCGCCAAGCACGGCGTGCTCGGCCTGACGCGCGCGCTCGCGCTCGAGCTGGCCAGGGACGGCGCCACCGTCAATGCCGTCTGCCCTGGCTACACCGAGACCGACATCGTGCGCGACGGCATCGCCAAGGTGGTCGCCAAGACCGGCCGCAGCGAGGCCGAGGCGCGTGCCGGCTTCACCCAGGGCAACCCGCAGGGCCGGCTGGTGCAGCCCGACGAGGTGGCGGCCGCGGTGCGCTGGTTATGCTCGGCCGGGGCCGGCGCGGTGAACGGCCAGGCGATCGCCGTCTGCGGCGGGGAGACGATGTGAAGAAAGCGACGCTGAAGGCAGTGCGCCTGCTCGACGACGACCAGATCGGCATCGAGGCGCGCGCCGGCGACGCCGACCACCAGGCACTGAAGGTCTGGTTGCGGCTGCTGGCCTGCACGACCCAGATCGAAACCGAGATCCGCCGCCGGCTGCGCAAGGAATTCGGCATCACGCTGGCCCGCTTCGACTACCTCGCCCAGCTGCATCGCCACCCCGATGGCCTGCGCATGAGCGCCTTGTCGCGCTACCTGATGGTCACCGGCGGCAACGTCACCGCGCTCACCGACGACCTCGAGGCCGAGGGCCTGGTCGTGCGCGAGACCGATGCCGAGGACCGCCGCTCGTTCAAGGTCGCGCTCACGGCGGCCGGGCGCAAGGCCTTCGAGAAGGTCGCCCAGGTGCACGAGGGCTGGGTCGTCGAGCTGCTGGCCGGGCTCGGCATCGAGCAGAAGCTCGAGTTGCACGACCTGCTGGGGCGCCTGCGGGTGCACCTGTCGCAATCCCAGGAGAACCAAGCATGAGCATCAACGAACCCGACCGCGTCGACCCGGCCCTGGCCGCCGGCAACCGCGTGTCGCTCGCCGGCTACGCCGCCCGCCATTTCGGCTGGCAGGCGAGCGAAGGCGTGGCGACCATCACGCTGAACCGCCCCGAGCGCAAGAACCCGCTGACCTTCGAGTCCTACGCCGAGCTGCGTGACCTGTTCGGCCAGCTGCGTTTCGCGACCGACGTGCACGTGGTGGTGCTGCAGGGCGCCGGTGACAACTTCTGCTCCGGCGGCGACGTGCACGAGATCATCGGCCCGCTGATCCGGCTGAAGGCGCCCGAGCTGCTGATGTTCACCCGCATGACCGGCGATCTGGTCAAGGCCATGCGCGCCTGCCCGCAGCCCATCGTCGCGTCGATCGACGGCGTCTGCGCCGGCGCCGGCGCGATCCTCGCGATGGCCTCGGACCTGCGCCTGGGCACGACGCGCTCGAAGACGGCCTTCCTCTTCAACCGCGTCGGCCTGGCCGGCTGCGACATGGGCGCCTGCGCGATGCTGCCGCGCATCGTCGGCCAGGGGCGCGCTGCCGAGCTGCTCTACACCGGCCGCGCGCTCGGCGGCGAAGAGGCGGAGCGCTGGGGCTTCTTCAACCGGCTGGTGGCGCCCGAGGCGCTGGCCGGCGAGGCGCAGGCGCTCGCCGCGCAACTCGCCGCCGGGCCCACCTTCGCCAACGGCATCACCAAGACCATGCTGCACCAGGAGTGGAGCATGTCGATCGACCAGGCCATCGAGGCCGAGGCGCAGGCGCAGGCGCTGTGCATGCTGACCGAGGATTTCGGCCGCGCCTACCGGGCCTTTGTCGCGAAGCAGAAGCCCGTTTTCGAGGGCAACTGACACCATGGCGACCGACCGCACCGACTGGCCCTTCTTCGAGGCGCGGCATCGCAGCTTCGCCGCCGAGCTCGACGCCTGGGCCGCGGCTCAGGTGCACGACGTGCACGGCGACCACGATCTCGACGCCACCTGCCGCCGCCTCGTCAGGCAGCTCGGCGAGGGCGGCTGGCTGAAGCACGCCGTGGCCGGCCGCGAGTTCGGCGGCGCAGCCGCGGCCATCGACACCCGCACGATCTGCCTGGCGCGCGAGACGCTGGCGCGCCACAGCGGGCTGGCCGACTTCGCATTCGCGATGCAGGGCCTCGGCTCCGGCGCGATCTCGCTGGCTGGCACGCCGGCGCAGAAGGCGCGCTGGCTGCCGAAGGTGGCCTCGGGCGAGGCGCTGGCGGCCTTCGCGCTCTCGGAGCCGGACGCTGGCTCCGACGTGGCCGCGATGCAGTGCGCGGCGCGCGTCGAGGGCGACTGGGCGGTGCTCGACGGCGAGAAGACCTGGATCTCCAACGGCGGCATCGCCGACGTCCATGTGGTCTTCTGCCGCAGCGGCGAGGCGCCGGGTGCGCGGGGCATTTCGGCCTTCGTCGTCGAGGCCGGCACGCCTGGCTTCGAGATCGCCGAGCGCATCGAGGTGATCGCGCCGCACCCGCTGGCGCGGCTGCGCTTCACGAACTGCCGCGTGCCCCTGAGTCACCGCATCGGCGAAGGCGGCGAAGGCTTCAAGGTCGCGATGCGCACGCTCGACGTGTTTCGCACCAGCGTCGCGGCCGCCGCGCTCGGCTTCGGCCGCCGCGCGATGGACGAGGGCCTGGCACGGGCCCGCAGCCGGTCGATGTTCGGCCAGGTGTTGGGCGACTTCCAGCTCACCCAGGCCAAGCTCGCCGAGATGGCGACCACGCTGGACGCGGCGGCGCTGCTGGTCTACCGCGCCGCCTGGCAGCGCGACCAGGGCCAGGGCGTGACACGCGAGGCCGCGATGGCCAAGATGTTCGCCACCGAAGGCGCTCAACGAGTGATCGACGCCGCGGTGCAGCTCTGGGGCGGGCTGGGCGTCAAGAGCGGCGAGACCGTCGAGCGGCTGTACCGCGAGATCCGCGCGCTGCGCATCTACGAGGGCGCGACCGAGGTCCAGCAGCTCATCATCGGGCGCGACGTGCTGAAGAACGGCTGACCCGCAGGAGTTCAGCCGCCGCCGGGCCGCCCCAAGGCGGCGTAGGGGGCCAGAGCCTTCAGGCCGCCACGCCGACCAGCAGCTTCGCGGCGTAGCCGGCCTCGACCGAGCCCTTCATCTTCGCGATCTGGTAGCTCGCGCCGTCGCTGAAGATGCCGTCGTCGGCGATCTCGGGCACCGAGCGGTTCTGGCCGCGCGCGGCATACAGCGGCGAGGCGTAGACCGCCTTGGTCACCTCCTGCGGGAAGGCGATCTGCGAGGTGGCGGTGGCGTGGCGGCGGGTGTCGGCGTTCGGGTAGACCTGGAAGTGGACGTGCGTGATGCGGCCCGGGTACCAGCCGGGAAAGATGCCCGCGAAACGCACCAGGCCCCGGGCGTCGCTGAGCTGCACGCCGCGCAGGAAGGTCTGGCCGCGGGTGTCGTGGCCGGCCTGCCGGTAGCCCGAGTAGGCCCCGTCCTTGTCGCAATACCAGACGTAGACCGCGGCGTTGGCCAGCGGCGCGCAGGCCGCGTTCACGTTGACGAGCTTGAGCGCCAGCGCGAGCGGCACCCCCGGGCGATCCTCGGTGATGTCGCGCCGAACCATCGCCGCCATGTCGAGTGCCTCGAGCAGCGGAAACGGGCCGGCCGTCTCCTGCGGGATCAGCGCGCATTGCCGCGCGGCGGCGAAATCGAAGGCATCGAACTGCCCGGCCCACACGTCCTCGGCATCGGCCGGGCCGGCGAACGAGAACAGCGGCGCGGCCGACAAGGCACCAAACGCGCCCAGCGCCTCGCGGCGGCTGGGGGTGAAGGGCGGCTCACTCGGGTTCATGGCTTCCTCCTTCGACGGTGCCGGAGGCCGCAGTCTGCGGCCGCCACGTTGCTGCAACGTGAACGGCCTAACGCATTCAGTGAGGGTGATCGCGGGGGTGATCGTGCGCGTGGCCGTGGGCGTGTTCATGGGCGTGGTCATGCCCATGTCCATCCGCAGGTCGCTGCCCTCGGGCCGGTGCATGCAGCCGGCAGGCGTGCGTGGTGTCGCCGCGCTCGATCTGCAGCGTGCTGTGGTGGATCGCGAAGCGCCGCTCCAGTTCATCGGCGACCTCGTCGATGAAGGCGTCGCCGGGCAGGCCCTGCGGCACCACCAGATGCACCGTGAGGGCGGTCTCGGTGGTCGACACCGCCCAGATGTGCAGGTCGTGCACGTCGCTGACGCCCGGCAGCTTGCGCAGGTAGCCGCGCACGGCGGCCACGTCCACGTGGGGCGGCACGGCGGCCAGCGCGAGCCGGAGCGATTCGCGCAGCAGGCCCCAGGTGCTCGCCAGGATCACGACGACGATCACGACGCTGAGCAGCGGGTCGACCAGGTACCAGCCCGTCTCGCGCATCACCAGGCCGCCGAGGACGACGCCGAGCGACACCGCCGCGTCGGCCACGAGGTGCAGGAAGGCGCCCCGCACATTCATGTCGTGCTGGCTGCCCGAGGCGAAGAGCCAGGCCGAGGCGCCGTTGACGACGATGCCGACCGCGGCCACCGCCATCACCAGCCCGCTGGCGACCACCGGCGGCTCGGCGAAGCGGCGCAGCGCCTCCCAGCCGATGCCGCCGCAAGCCACCAGCAGCAGCGTCGCATTGGCCAGCGCGGCCAGGATCGAGCTGCCGCGCAGCCCGAAGGTGAAGCGCTCGTTCGGCGCGCGCCGCGACAGCATCGCCGCGCCCCAGGCCAGCGCCAGGCCCAGCACGTCCGACAGGTTGTGGCCGGCGTCGGCCATCAGAGCCGTCGAGTTGGCGACCAGGCCGCAGGCGAACTCGACGCCGACGAAAGCCGCGTTCAGCCCGATCGCGATCGCAAAGGCGCGGCCGGCCTGCTTCGGGTCGCCATGGGCGTGCCCGTGGTGGTGGTCGCCGTGGGCGTGGTCGTGGGCGTGCGACGAAACCATGGGCGAAGTGTCCCATGGTGGGCAGGGTGATGTCCGCTTGCGGCGAGCGGGTATCGCGGGCCTGGTGCAGCATCGCGGCTCGATCCACACACCCAAGGAGACCTGCATGAGCTCATCCGTGGCCGACAAGGCCGCTGCCTTCGCCGCGCTGCACCGGCGCCCCGGCGTGTTCGTGATGCCCAACCCGTGGGATGCCGGCTCGGCCCGCCTGCTGGCCGGTGTCGGATTCGAGGCGCTGGCGACCTCGAGCGCCGCGTCCGCGATGGCGCTGGGGCGCACCGACTACCAGCTCACACGTGACGAGGCGCTGGCCCATGCCCGCAGCCTCGCCGCCGCCGTCGACCTGCCGGTGTCGGCCGACCTGGAGAACGGTTTCGGCCACCCGCCCGAGGCGGTGGCCGAGACGATCCGCCTCGCGGCCGAGGCCGGTCTGGCCGGCGGCTCGATCGAGGATGCGAGCCAGGAGACCGAGCGACCGATCTACGACTTCGGCCAGGCGGTCGAGCGGGTCGGCGCGGCGGTCGAGGCGGCACGCGCGCTCGGCCGGCCGTTCACGCTGACGGCCCGCTGCGAGAACTTCCTGCACGGCCGCAGCGACCTGGACGACACGATCCGCCGCCTGCAGACCTACGAGGCCGCCGGGGCCGATGTGCTGTTCGCGCCCGGCCTGCCCAGCCTGGAGGCGGTGGCGGCGGTGTGCAGCGCGCTGACGAAGCCGTTCAGCTTCATGGTCGGCATCCCGGGCAAGTCGTTCAGCGTGGCCGAGCTCGAAGCGGCGGGCGTCAAGCGCATCAGCCTCGCGACCTCGCTGTACCGCGTGGCGATGAAGGCGGCGAAGGCCGCGGCCGAAGAGATCCGGCGCGACGGGACCTTCAGCTTCCTCGGGCCGCGGTAATGGCCGTGGCCGGGGCACCGGCCGCGCGCGCGGGCAGCCCCGCCTGCGCGCGCCGGCGCCAGGCCTGCTGAACCCGCCAGCCGAGCAGCACGGCGAGGATCGACCCGTAGACGGCAACCTCGCCGTACAGGTGCTTGCCCGAGCGCATCCAGAAGAAGTGCAGGATGGCCAGCCCCGCGATCGCGTAGACCGCCTTGTGCAGCGCCTGCCAGCGCTTCGCGCCCAGCGCCTTCACCGCGCGGTTGAACGAGGTTGCGGCCAGCGGCAGCAGCAGCAGCCAGGCCAGTGTGCCGACGAGGATGAACGGGCGCTTGGCGACATCCTTCAGCAGCGCATCGAGCTCGAAGCCCTGGTCGAGCCAGCCGTAGGCCAGCCAGTGCAGCGTGGCGTAGCAGAAGGTCGCGACGCCGATCGCGCGCCGGTGGCGCAGCAGCTGGTGCCAGCCGGTCCACTGGCGCAGCGGCGTGATGGCGAGCGTCAGCACCAGGCCGCGCAGCGTCCAGTCGCCCAGCGAGCGGATCAGCGCTTCGGCCGGGTTGGCGCCGAGCTGGTCGGCCACGGCGCGCCAGACCAGCCAGGCCAGCGGCAGGGCCAGCAGCGTCCAGACGAGGGGCTTGGCAGCCGGGTGGGCGAGCAGACGGTTCATCGTCAGTAGAACTTCTTCAGGTCCATGCCCGCGTACAGCTGGCCGACCTGGGGCTCGTAGCCGTTGAACATCAGCGTGGGCCGGCGCTTGGTGAACAGGCCCCCAAGCCCGCCGCCTTCGCCGATGCGGCGCTCGCTCGCCTGGCTCCAGCGCGGGTGGTCGACCTGCGGGTTCACGTTTGAGTAGAAGCCGTATTCCTGCGGCGCCGCACGCTCCCAGCTGCTGACCGGCTGCTTCTCGACGAAGCGGATCTTCACGATCGACTTCGCGCTCTTGAAGCCGTACTTCCACGGCAGGATGACACGCACGGGGGCGCCGTTCTGGTTCGGCAGCACCTGGCCATACAGGCCGAAGGCCAGCAGCGCGAGCGGGTGCATCGCCTCGTCCAGCCGCAGGCCCTCGGTGTAGGGCCAGTCGAGCACCGACGAGCGCAGGCCGGGCATCTGGGCCTTGTCGGCCAGGGTCGTGAACTCGACGAACTTCGCGTTGCCGGTGGGCTCGACCTTTCTGATCAGCTCGGCCAGCGAATAGCCCACCCAGGGGACCACCATCGACCAGCCCTCGACGCAGCGCAGGCGGTAGATGCGCTCTTCCATGGGGCTGAGCTTCAGCAGCTCATCGAGGTCGTAGACCTTGGGCCGCTTGACCTCGCCTTCGACGCTGACCGTCCACGGCCGGGGCTTCAGCGTGTGCGCGGTGCGCGCCGGGTCGGCCTTGTCGGTGCCGAACTCGTAGTAGTTGTTGTAGCTCGTGACGTCGTCGTAGGGCGTCGCCTTGTCCATCACCAGGCCACCGGCCACGGCGCTGCGCGCGCCGGGCAGGGCGGCGAGCTTGCCGGGGGCGCCACCTTGGGCGAAGGCCTCGCGTGCGGCCCAGGGGGCGAGACCCGCCCCCGCCAGGCCCAGCGCGGCGCGCTGCAGCCATTCACGGCGCGCGTGGTAGACGGCAGCGGGGGTGATCTCCGACGGGGTGCGGTGGTCGAAACCGCGGTCCTTCAGCTGGTGCATGGGGTCTCTCGGGTGGGCGGCAGGCTTCCCTAGGTCGGGCCAGGCCGGTGAGACCTTACGCCGGGCCGGCGGGTTCCGCCGCAGGCCCGCAGGGGGGCTTGTTCACAAGGTGCCGTAGGAGTGCAGCCCCGACAGGAACATGTTCACGCCGAGGAAGGCGAAGGTCGTGATGATCAGGCCGCCGAGCGACCACCAGGCCGCCGCCGTGCCGCGCAGGCCCTTCATCAGCCGCATGTGCAGCCAGGCCGCGTAGTTGAGCCAGACGATCAGGGCCCAGGTCTCCTTCGGGTCCCAGCTCCAATAGCCGCCCCAGGCCTCGGCGGCCCAGAAGGCGCCCAGCACGGTGGCGATCGTGAAGAAGGCGAAGCCGACGGCGATGGCCTTGTACATCAGGTCGTCCATCAGCTCGAGCGATGGCGTGCGGGTGTTGATCGGCCCGCGCAGCAGGATCATCAGCGCGAAGAAGGCACCGGTGCCGCCGATCATGCGCGCGCCCTTGACCAGGGCCGCCTGCATCGCCTCGTCCGGCCCGCCGACGAGCGCGTACAGCCCCATCAGCACGAGCACGCCGCCCGGCAGGGCGACCAGGCCGATCCACAGCGAACGTGAGCTCGCGGTCTTCAGCAGGCAGGCCAGCGACACCATGGCCGCCAGCGCGAAGGTGCCGTAGCCGATGAAGTTGGCCGGCACGTGCAGCTTCATCCACCAGCTCTGCAGGGCCGGCACCAGCGGCTGGATCTCCTGCGCCTCGCGCTCGACCGTGTACCAGAGCAGGAAGCCGACCGCCGCCGAGACCACCAGCATCACGAAGGGCCCGAGCGCGCGGGTCTTGTAGTGGGCCTCGTAGTACAGGTAGAACAGCGTGGTCAGCCAGCTGAACAGCACGAAGACCTCGTACAGGTTGCTGACCGGGATGTGGCCGATCATCGGCCCGATCTGGTGGCTTTCGTACCAGCGCACCATCGTGCCGGTGAGCGCCATGAACACGGCCGCCCAGGCCAGCAGCGAGCCGATGCGCAGGCCGGCGGCGTCGTTGCCCGCCTTCGAGAAGAAGCCGAACCAGTAGAACAGCGTGCTCATGAAGAACAGCACCCCCATCCACAGGATCGCGCTCTGGCTGGACAACAGGTACTTCAGCAGGAAGACCTGGCTGCCCACCGCCAGGTCGGCGCCGAAGCTGTCGGTGTGGCCGGCATACAGGTTGATGGCCACGAGGCTGGCCGCGCCGACGCCCAGCGCCAGCCCGCGCAAGGGGCCCCAGAACCAGCCGAGCGCGATCAGCGCCGGAATCGCGCCGACGAGGATGCCTTTTTCGTACCCATCCATCGCGGCGCCGTAGCGCCGGAAGGCATAGGCCGCGCCGCCGACGACGAGCGCGGCGAACAGCCAGTCGAGCGGCGCGCGGCGCCCGATCAGGCCGGGGCGGCCGAGGTCGAGTGTGGTGGTGGTCGTGTTCATGGAGCGGAGCCTCCGGCCAGCAGTTGGCGGCGCAAGGTGTCGAACTCGGCGTCGATGTCGAGCGTACGGCGCGGGGTCGACATCGCGAGCTGCAGGGTCGTCGTGCCGGCGGCCTCGCCATCGGACAGCCAGACCCACAGCCGCCGCTCGCGCACGTAGAGCATCGCGAACACGCCGAGGATCAGCAGCACTGCGCCGATGTAGACGAGCGTCTTGCCCGGCGCGCGCGCGACCTGGAAGACGCTGGCCTGCACGGGGGTGAAGTCGGCCAGCTCGAGCAGCACAGGGGCAGGGTAGAAGAAGCTGTCGGACAAGGAAAGCACGGCCTGGGTCATGAAGGCCTCGGTACCCGGGCCCGGTTCGAGTGGTTTCAGGCCGGCTTGTTCCCGCGCGAGCTGGTTCAGGTCGAACAGCGCGCCATTCAGGATGCGCAGCATGACGTCGGCGATGCGCGAGCGCTCGGCCTCGGGCACGCTGGTCTCGATGAACTGGCTGAGGGCGTTCAGGCCGCCGGTCGGGGCCGCGCCGGCGGGGGCCTCCAGGCCGGCGAACAGGGCCAGCGCGCGGCTGGCAGTGATGCGCAGCTGCTCGCCCATCTCGGGCCGGCCGTCGGGCGTGGCCTGGGCGGCATAACGTTTGGCGGCTTCCGCGCGCAGGGTCGGGTCGTTCAGCGCCGTGCGCAGGCGCATCCAGCCTTCGAGGCTGCGGTTCTCGTCGGCCGGGATCCGCAGGTAGCGGAAGCTGTCGGCCGTGGCCTCGCGCACACCGGCGAGGAACACCTGCCGGCCGTCGAGCTCGACCGGCAGCATGTAGTTGTGGAACTCGCGCGCCTGGCCCGCGGCATCGCGCAGCAGGTAGGTGACGGCCGGGCCGATGTTGCGCAACGTCTTGGTCTTGTCCGGGTTGACGCCGGCGCCCAGGTGCTTGTCCAGCGCGCCGACGAGGTCGACCTTGCGCACGTCGGTGGATTTGGCGCCGGCATCGGCCAGGTTCTCGACGTTGATGACCTTCAGCCCGGTGACCTCGAGCTGCAGCTGGCCCTGGCCATCGTTGCTGACCAGCGGCGTGCTGCCGCCGACGCGGAGGTTGACGTCGAAGGGGCGGCCGCCGCGCGTCAGCGGCAGGGCCCGCAGTTGCACCTGCGAGCCGCCGTCCTCGAAGCTGCTCTGGTAGATCGCCACGCCGCTGTGGAAGACCGGCTCGTTGACCTTGACGGTGGCCGGCGTGGCCTGGCCCGTCTCGTGGTCGTGGATCACGATGTCGCTGGCGAACAGGCGCGGCATGCCGGTGTCGTAGTACTCGACGATGAACTTCTTCAGTTCGATGTCGAATGGCAGCTCCTGCAGCACGATGCCCTGTGGCATCGACAAGGTGGCCACGCCCGCCCGCCCGCCTTCGGGCACCAGCAGGTTGCCGCGGAACGTGGGGTTGCCGACCGGCAGCCGGTGCTCGGCCGGCACGTCCTTGATGAACTGGAAGCCGCCGTCGAAGCTGGTCTTGGCCCTCAGCAGCATCTGGGCGCGCACGATCAGGTCGCCATCGGCCAGGCCGCCCAGGCACACGAGCACGATGGCCGAGTGCGCGGCGAGGTAGCCCAGCTTGTTCGCGCGGCCGGCGCGGGCCGCGACCATCGTGCCGCCATCGCGCACCTGCGCACGGGCCTGCCAGCCGTGTCGGCCGAGCACCGCGGCCACCTGCGCCAGCGCCGCCTCGCGGCCGAGCGGCAAGGTCCCCGCGCCCTTGTGGTGGAAGGCGGCCAGCGACTGCTCGCGCACGTGCTCCTTGAAGCTGCGCAGGTCGGCGACGATCTTGGGCGCGTTGCGCGCGATGCACAGGCTGGTCGAGACGACGAGGAAGCCCAGGATCGCGAGGAACCAGGTCGCCGAATAGACCGTGAAGAGCTGGAAGCGCGTGAACACCTCGGCCCAGAACGGCCCGAACTTGTTGACGTAGTTGTTGAACGGCTCGTTCTGCTGAACGACGGTGCCGATCACCGAGGCGATGCAGATCACCGCAAGCAGCGTGATCGCGAAGCGCATCGACGACAGCAGCTCGAAGGCCTCGCGCGCGCGGCTGGGCGCCGCCGGGCGCGGCGGCGGAGTGTCGGCAAGGTCCGGCGCGCCGGTCAGCTCGGTCATGGGCGGATTATCCGAAGGGGACGCAGACCCGCGCTTGCGAAAACGAAAAGGCCGGTCAAGTGACCGGCCAAATCAAGTGGCGTGCGCGGATCCGGCTTTGCCGGTCCGCTGCGCGAGCCCCCTCGGGGGGCAGCGACCGGAAGGGAGCGTGGGGGCCTACCTCAATCCGGCAATGTAGTCGGACACGGCGGCGATCTCGTCGTTGTTCATGCGGGCCGCGATCGCCTGCATCGGCACGCTGTTCGTGCGCTTGTGGTCGCGGAAGGCCTGCATCTGCGCGCTGACGTAGTCGGCGTGCTGGCCGCCGATGCGCGGGTACTGGGCCGGGATGCCGGCGCCGGTCGGGCTGTGGCAGCCGGCGCAGGCGGGCACCTGCTTGTCGGCGATGCCGGCGCGGTAGATCTTTTCGCCCAGCGCGACCGTTTCCTTGCTCTTCGCGAAGCCCGGCTTGGCCTGCTTGCTGGCGTAGAACGCGGCGACGTTCCTGATGTCCTCGTCGCTCAGCGGCGCGGCCATGCCTTGCATGATCGGGTTGGTGCGCTTGCCGGCCTTGAACTCGGTCAGCTGCTTGGCGAGGTACTCGGGGTGCTGGCCCTGCAGGATCGGGTTGGCCGGCAGGCCGCGCGAGCCATCGGCCGTGTGGCAGGCGCCGCACACGTTGGTCGACATCGCCTGCCCCTTCGCGAGGTCGGCCTTCGGCGCGGCCGCCGGCTCGTTGGCCCAAACGCTTGACGTCATGGGCGCTGCCAGCGTGGCAACGAGGACGGCGGTGATCGAGAAGGCGGCAGGGGTCTTCATCTCGGCGGACCTTGGGGTTGTTCGAACAAAACCCGCGGATTTTACAATGGTCCATGACCACCCCGACCCGCGACCCGGCCCCCCACCCGTCACGCCCGGCCGGCGGCCCCTCCGTCGAGACCCGTGCCGCACTGGCCTGGGCCCACGGGGCCCGCTTCCTGACCACCGCCACCCAGCTCGATCAACTGCCGCCGGGCGACCTGCCCGAATTCGCGTTCGTCGGCCGCAGCAACGCCGGCAAATCCACCGCGATCAACGCGCTGGCACAGCGCCGCCAGCTTGCCTTCGCGTCGAAGACGCCGGGCCGCACGCAGCACATCAACCTGTTCGCGCTCGGGCCGAAAGACGAGCCCGATGCCTATCTGGCCGACCTGCCGGGCTATGGCTACGCCACCGTCGAGCGCACCGCGAAACTGCGCTGGCAGCAGGTGATGGCCGACTACCTGAAGATCCGCCGCAACCTGGCGGGTGTGGTGCTGCTGGTCGACAGCCGGCTGGGCTTCACGCCGCTGGATCGGCAACTGCTGGAGTTCGTCGCGCCGCGCGTCACCACCGGCGAGGTCAAGCTGCTGGTGCTGCTGACCAAGGCCGACAAGCTCTCGAAGCGCGAGCAGGCGGCAGCGCTGCAAGGCGCGCAGGACAGCCTGGCCGACCTGGCCACCGAAGCGGCCGATGTGGGGATCCTGCTGTTCTCCGCCCCGAAACGTCAGGGACTGGACGACCTGGCCGAAACAGTCCACTCCTGGATCCACCGCGCCTGATCGAAGCGCCAATGGAGCGCGCGCAGCGCCGCTCCCTCCAAGTGGCGTGCGCGGATCCGGCTTTGCCGGTCCGCTGCGCGAGCCCCCCCGGGGGGCAGCCCCCGGAAGGGGGCGTGGGGGCCGTCAGAACGGAATGTCGTCGTCCATCTCGCCGATGCCGGCGCTGGATTTCGGCGCCGGCCGGGGCGCCGGAGCGCGCGGGGCGGGGGCCGGGCGGCTCGAGCCGCCGCCGCCTTCGGTGTCGCGGCTGTAGCCCTCGTCGCCACCGCCGCCTTCGCGGCCGCCGAGCAGCTGCATCGAATCGGCGACGATTTCGGTGGTGTAGCGGTCGTTGCCGTCCTTGTCCTGCCACTTGCGGGTCTTCAGGCGGCCTTCGATGTAGACCGGGCGGCCCTTCTTCAGGTATTCACCGGCCACTTCGGCCTGGCGGTCGTACAGCACGACCGAGTGCCATTCGGTTTCTTCCTGGCGCTCGCCGGTGTCGCGGTTCTTCCAGTTGCGCGTGGTCGCCAGGCGCAGGTTGCACACCGCCGCCCCGCTCGGGGTGTAGCGCACCTCGGGGTCGCGCCCCAGGTTGCCGATGAGAATGACTTTGTTGATCGAGGCCATGCGGGCGCTCCTGGGAAGACGGGAGAGAAAGAAGAACGGAACCGGGAGCTGGGATTGTGCCGCATGGCGCGGCAGCAAAGGTCGGGGGAGGCCCCGTGGGGGCCTCCCCCTCATGGGGGCTTGCGAGCCGGAGCGCTGCCCCGCCTAGCGCCGCTTGAGCAAGGCTGCCTTGCGCGCGCTCGGGATGCCGCGCACGCCCTGAGGCAACCCTGGCTCGACCGACAGCAAGGTCACGCCCAGCGTGGCACCGGTGTCCGGGTCGGCGCCTTGCACCAGGCGCAGCGCACCAAGGTAGCGCACGCCGGCTTCGGCGCCGTGCCAACCGAGCTTGACCTTGGCCGAGTCGCCGGGCATCACCTGCGCCGGCAGGCCGCGCACATGCAGCGGCACGGTGCCGCTGCCCGGCGTCAGGATCCACGACGACAGCGTGAAGGCGGTGCTCACGCCATCGGCCGGCGCGAAGCCGTGCACGCAGGCCGTGTAGTCGCCGGCCGTGGGCGCCATCAGCGTGACCCGTTCCTCCGCGGTCGCGCCGGCGCTGGAGCCGACCAGGTTGTTCGCCGCGTCGTAGACGAACAGGTCGAGGTCGTCGGCGCCGTGGCCCGAGGTGTCGGCGTCATAGGTCGCGAAGCGGGCCGCCAGCGTGCCGGCTGGGGCGCTGAAGGCGAATTTCACCGTGCCGGCCGCGTCGGCGCGGCAGGCGGCGTCGCCGTCCCGGTTGGTGGCCTTGGTCACCACCGCATCGGTGCGGGTGGCCGCCAGCAGCCCGCCGGTCTGCGAGCTCAGATCGCCGGTGTAGCCGAACTGGTAGCGCACGTTCAGCGTGTCGGCGCTGTTGCTGCTCGCGAGGTTCGTCGGCCCGGTCAGGTAGGTGTAGCGCGCGACGATCGGGCTGCGCACCTGGTGGCTGCCGTCGCTCCAGACCAGCGCCCCCTGCCGCCATTCACCGAGCGGCGCGCCATTGGCGGTGAGCGTCACCTCGAAGCGGCCCTTCTGACCCTTGTCGAGGGTCAGGCTGGGCGGGTTCACCGTGGCGGTGAAGCCGTCCACACCGATGCTCGCGTTGTAGGTCGCCGTCGAGTTGCCAAGGTTGCGCACCGTGCGGCGGAAGGTGATCACGCCCGGCACGTCGGCGCTGAACGAGGCCAGGTTCAGGTCGCTGGCCGCGATCGAGCCGACCGATTCGCAGGTCGGCGAGTGCGGCGCCAACCAGCCGTCGCCGCACAGGAAGCGCCAGTAGTCGGTCGGATCGATCGGGTAGATCAGGCCTGAATCGAATGCCCCGTTCGGGTTCACCTGGCCCGCGCCGTAGCCGCGGAAGTCCGGGTCGTTGCTGCCGTCGGCCAGCTTGAGCGGGCCGGCGCTGGTCACCAGCGCCGAGCGGATCGACGCCGGGCCCCAGTAGTTCGGGTGCTTCTGCTTGAGCAGCGCCGCGATGCCGGCGATGTGCGGCGTGGCCATCGAGGTGCCGTCCAGGTAGTCGGCGACCGGGTCGGGAATGATCGAGCCGTCGATGATGCCGTCGTGGTAGGCCTGGTTCGGCTGCGTCACCGCGACGGCGGCCAGCACGGCGACGCCCGGCGCGGCGATGTCCGGCTTCATCACCGAGGCGGTCGCCATGTTGGGGCCGCGCGACGAGAACTCGGCCACGATCGGCGCGACCACGCCCGGTTCCTGTGCCGCGACGCCGAGCGCGCCCATGGGCTGGGAGCCGCCGGCGTAGGCGCGGATTGCGTCGCGGTCCTCGACCGGCAGGTGCACGGTGGGCACCCAGTGGGCGTCGTCGTTCAGCGTCGTCGCGCCGCCGCCGGGCAGGCTGGCGGGCGTGTTGGTCATGATCATGCCGACGCCACCGGCCTGCAGCACCGCCTGGCTCTTGTCGACGCGCGCGATGATGCCGCGGTCGCAGACGACGAGCTTGCCGGCCACCTTGTTGGGGTTCAGCGAGCCGATGTTGCACAGCCGCGCACTCTCGGCGGTACCGCCCTTGGCCACCGCGTCGGTCGACAGGATCATCGCGGTCATCGGCAGCCCCTTGGACTGCGAGGCACCGTGGTAGACGCTGCCGTCGCCGAGCGTGGCGTCGGCGGTGAGGAAGCGGTCGTGGGTCGACGCGGCCACGGTGGTCAGCCACGGGCTGTTGTGGGCGACTGCCGTGCCGGGGCCCGAGTTGCCTGCGGCGGCCGCGACGAACACACCGGCCGCCGAGGCATTCAGGAAGGCCAGCTCGACCGGGTCCAGCAGGTCGGTCTGCGAGCCGCTGATCGAGAAGTTTATGACGTCCACGCCGTCGGCCACCGCCTGGTCGATGGCCGCGACCGAATCGCCGGTCCAGCAATTGGTCTGGTACGACAGCGAGCTCTTGTCGAGCCAGGTCCAGCAGACCTTGTACATCGCCAGCCGCGCGCGCGGTGCCATGCCCGAGATGGGCCCGACGTTCTGCGTGTGCGAGATCGCGTCCGATCCCCAGTTGCCGCCCGCCGTCGACGCCGTGTGGCTGCCGTGGCCGGCCACGTCGCGCGGTGCGCCCGGGAACTCGTACCAGGCCACCGGCACGCCGCTGGACTTGAACGAGGCATCGAAGGCGCGTGCGCCGATGACCTTGTTGTTGCATCCGGTGGCGGGGTCGAAGCCCGGTGCGGCGACGCAGGCGCCACCCCAGCCGGCGGGCGGCGGGCCGTAGGCCAGCGTGCCGCCCGACTTGACCGGCTTGCCGTTCGCATCGACCTGGTCGTAGAAGGACGAGTTCTCGGGCTGGAAGCCGGTGTCGACCATGCCGATGACCACGTCCTCGCCCTTGACCAGCGTACCCTTGCGGTCGAGCGACCAGACGCCGCCGGGGATGTCCAGGCCGAGGAAGTGCGGCGTGTAGTTCGTGACCGGCTCGCGCGGGGTGTCCAGCGTCACCGAGACAACGCCGGGCGTGCGCGCCAGCTGCCTCGCCTGCGCTGCACTCAGCACGGCGGCGAAGCCGTTGAAGCTGTAGTGGTAGCTGTGCAGCACGCGCGTCGGGCTGCGCAGCCTGGCCAGCACGGCCTGCTGCTGTTTGTCCAGATGCGCCACATAGGCACGGACCTGCGGCGCGTTCGCGCGCAGCCGCTGCCCTTCGGCCACCTGGGTGGCCGCCAGCCCGGGCAGGCCGCCGCGGTAGGACGCGGCCGGCGGGTCGGCGAGCTGGACGATGTAGGAGCGGGCGGGTTGGCCGGCCGCGTGGGCGCTGCCGCCGGCCAGGGCGAGCAGGCAGGCCAGACCGATCGGGCCTCTCGTGAAAGCTGTAGCCATGTCGATTCCTCGTTGGTGATCAAAGACGAACAAGGCCCTCGAGGGCGGCCCGGGTCGGGCCGCTTCGGCGGGGTCATCGCAGACGGACGGCGGCCTGTGGATGCGCCGCCCGGCACCCTAGCGCTTAGCGCCGCGGCTGGGGAGGTCGCCGCCGGTCGGTGTCACACTTTCTCCCTAGTTCGAAGTCACTCGAAGGAGGTACGTCATGACGATGGGTTGCAGCCGCCGGCTGGTGGTCGCGGCAGGTTCGGGCCTCGGGCTCATGCTGGCGGCGTGCGTGGCGGCCGAGGCGCCGCCGCCCAAGGCGCGTCCTGCCGACAGCGCCGCGCTGCATCAGCAGATCCGCGACGCCATCGGCGACGCCGCCTGCAGCGCGGCCGACCAGTGCCACACGCTGGCGGTCGGCCACAAGGCCTGTGGCGGGCCCGAGGCCTACCTCGTCTGGTCCAGCCAGGTGACCGATGCAACGCGCCTGCGCGCGCTGGCCGAGGCCTACACCGCGGCGCGGCGCAACGACGTTCAGAAGTCCGGCCGGGTGTCGGACTGCGCGCTCGTCACCGACCCCGGCGCGCGCTGCGAAGCCGGGCGCTGTGTGCCGGCCGGTCGGCCGCCGGTGCTGATGCAGTAGCGCCGCCCGAAACGACAAAAGAAAACGCCACCCGAAGGTGGCGCCGTGCCGAGAGCGTCTTGCTCAGGCCGTGGTGCTGCGCTGCGGATCGAAGGGCAGCGTGAGCTGGCTCAGGTCCTTGCGGGTCTCGACGAGCACCAGCGGGCCCTCGTCGACGACGACCAGCGGCGGCCGCTCGCGCGGCACGTGCACCGGCTTCGGCTCGGCGGCCATCGCCTCATGCGCCGCGCGGATCTTGTCGGCGTCGGAGTTGACCCAGGTGAGGCCGGCCGTCTCGGCGATGCGTTGCAGCTCGTCGAGCGCCAGCACATAGGGCTCGACACGCACCGGCGCAGGCGCCGGGGCTGCCGCAACCACCGCGGGGGCCGGGGCCGGGGCCGGCACCGGCGCGGCGGGCGCTTCGGCCGGCGCTGCCCACTCGGCTGCCACGGCAGCTTCGGCGGCCGGGGCTTCGGCCACGGCGGCCTCGACCGGCTCGCGGCGCTCGCCGCGGTCGGTGCGCTCGCGCCGTTCACGGCGTTCACGGGGCTCACGCGGCTCGCGAGGTTCACGGCGCTCCGCCTCGGCCGCTTCGGCCACCGGCGTTTCGACGCCCGGCTCTTCGCCGGTCGCCTCGGCGCCCTCGGCAACGGCCAGCTCGCCCTCACCTTCGGGGCGTTGGCCTTCGCGGGCCTCGTCGCGGCCACCACGGCCACGGCGGCGGCGGCGGCGGCGGCCTTCGCCCTCGCCACGGTCGCCCTCGGGGCGCTCGCCTTCGGGGCCGGCCAGGCCCGCCTCGGCCATCGTCAGGCCCTCGGCCGCTTCGGCCTCGGCGCCAGCGGGTTGCTCACGTTCCGGCGCGGGGCGCGGCGGGCGCTTGGCACCGGCTTCCTCGCCGCGCACCGCGGGCAAGGGCTGGGTGGCCTCGAACTTGTCGCTCTCGGCCGGCGCCACGGCGGGGGCGGCGCCGCGACGGTTGTCGCGGCGCTCGCCACGGCCCCCCTCTCGGCGACCTTCCTGGCGACCTTCCTGGCGTTCCGGACGCTCCTGGCGCCCCTCCTGCCGGCCGCCTTCGGCGCGGGCCTCGCGGCCGCCCTGGCGTGCGGTGTCGCCGGCCTTGGCGCCCTCGCGCCCGCCACGCTCACCGCGTTCACCGCGCTCACCACGGCGGCCGTCGCGGCCACCACCCTTGCGTTCGCCGCGGCCGCCTTCACGGCCACCTTCGCGGCCGCCCTCGCGCCCGCCTTCACGGCCACCGGTGCGCTGGCCGGGCTGCGCGGCCGGCGCGGCTGCCGGCGTGGGCGCCACCGGCGCCTCGTCGGCACCGAACAGGCGCTTGAGCCAGCCGAAGAAGCCGCCGCCGGCGGCGGCCTGTGCGGCTGCGGGCGTCCGAGCCCACTGGGGCTGCGGCTCGGCGGCCGGCGCCGCGGTGGCGGGCGCCGGTGCCGGGGCCGGCGGCGGGGCCACCGGGGCCGGCTGGTCGGGCAGCACGCCCTTGATCACCGGCTCCTGCTTGGCCTTGGTCTTCTCGCGGCGCGAGATCGCGACCTCGTCGTCCGGCTCCTCGATCATCGTGTAGCTGGCCTGCAGGTTCTCCAGCCGCGGGTCATCGTGGCGCAGGCGCTCGAGCTTGTAGTTCGGCGTCTCGAGGTGCTTGTTCGGCACCAGCAGCACGGTGGTGCGCTGCTTCAGCTCGATCTTGGTGATCTCGGTGCGCTTCTCGTTGAGCAGGAACGAGGTCACCTCCACCGGCACCTGCACGTGCACGGCGGCGGTGTTCTCCTTCATCGCCTCTTCCTGGATGATGCGCAGGATCTGCAGCGCCGACGACTCCGTGTCGCGGATGTGGCCGGTGCCGTTGCAGCGCGGGCAGGTGATGTGGCTGCCTTCGGAAAGCGCCGGGCGCAGGCGCTGGCGCGACAGCTCCAGCAGGCCGAACTTGCTGATCGAGCTGAACTGCACGCGGGCGCGGTCCTGGCGCAGCGCGTCGCGCAGGCGCTGCTCGACCTCGCGGCGGTTCTTCGACTCCTCCATGTCGATGAAGTCGACGACGATCAGGCCGCCCAGGTCGCGCAGCCGGCACTGGCGGGCGATCTCGTCGGCGGCTTCGAGGTTGGTGCGGGTGGCGGTTTCCTCGATGTCGGTGCCGCGCGTCGAGCGCGCGGAGTTCACGTCGACCGCCACCAGCGCCTCGGTGTGGTCGATCACGATCGCGCCACCGGACGGCAGGTTCACCGTGCGGCTGAACGCGGTCTCGATCTGGTGCTCGATCTGGAAGCGCGAGAACAGCGGCGCGTCATCCCGGTAGCGCTTCACGCGAGAGGCCGATTCCGGCATCACGTGGTTCATGAACTGCTGCGCCTGCTCGTAGATGTCGTCGGTGTCGATCAGGATCTCGCCGACATCCGAGGTGAAGTAGTCGCGGATTGCGCGGATCACCAGCGACGACTCCTGGTAGATCAGGAACGCGCCCTTGCCTGCCTTGGAGGCGCCGTCGATGGCGTCCCACAGCTTGAGCATGTAGTTCAGGTCCCACTGCAGCTCGGGGGCCGAGCGGCCGATGCCGGCGGTGCGGGCGATCAGGCTCATGCCCTTGGGGTACTCGAGCTGATCGAGGTTCTCCTTCAGCTCCTCGCGGTCCTCGCCCTCGATGCGGCGCGAAACGCCGCCACCGCGCGGGTTGTTGGGCATCAGCACGAGGTAGCGGCCGGCCAGCGAGACGAAGGTGGTCAGCGCCGCGCCCTTGTTGCCGCGCTCTTCCTTTTCGACCTGGACCAGCAGTTCCTGGCCGTTGGAGATGACGTCCTGGATCTTCGCGTCGCGGACCGAGACGCCTTCCTTGAAGTAGTTGCGCGAGATTTCCTTGAACGGCAGGAAACCGTGGCGGTCTTCGCCGTAGTCGACGAAACAGGCTTCGAGCGAAGGCTCGACGCGCGTGACGACGGCCTTGTAGATGTTGCCCTTGCGCTGTTCGCGGCCCTCGATCTCGGTCTCGAAATCGAGCAGTTTCTGGCCGTCGACGATCGCGAGGCGCCGCTCTTCGGGCTGCGTCGCGTTGATCAGCATTCGCTTCATGTGCACTCCTCGTCACGCGCTGCCCCGAAGCGACGGGGCGGCGCGAGGTGAGAGGCGCCGGCGGCCCCGAATCACGCGGGCCGGCCGACACCTCGACCGATGCACGAGAAGACGACGGAACGGCCGGGAGAAGGAATCGCCCTGGACTGCCTCAGGCCGCGGTGTGCGGAACTGGCGAGGCAGCGTTGGCGCGTGCGATGACGGCGAAGCGGCGCCGGCGCAGGTTCGGCCCGGCTCCCGCCCGGCGGCCAGCGCCAGGTGCAGGCCAGCCGTCACCCGCGGCCGCGCCGGCAATCCATTGCCGGGGCCAGGGGTCAGCAAACCTTGGGAGGAGGGGGGAACACATGCGCGAACGGCGCGTTTTTGTTGTCATTGCTGGCGGCGAGGCACATCAAGCGGGTCGCGCCTGGTGCCTCGTGCCAAAAACCTTGGTGGATCCCTGCCGCACACTCAGTGCTTGGCAAGGCGGCACATCCGATGTTTCTCTGCCGCATCCGGCGCCACGGCCGCCGGGCCACTTTGGGGCCCGCCATTCCGCAGCGCGGTTGGATGCGTTGCATCACCTTGAAAAAGCAGGCCTCACTGTCCGCCTGCCGCCACCCTGACCCGCAATGCCCGGGTAAACTCTTGAAAATCAAGCACTTACGGCTCTATCGTGGCGCAGACCATTATAAAGGCCAAATCCGCGCCACGGTTGAAGGCTTCACTGGATGCCCCCGCGGTACGCCGCGTCACCGTCGACGAGGGCTCGGCTGGCCAGCGGCTGGACAACTTCCTGCTGCGTGAACTCAAGGGCGTGCCCAAGACCCACGTCTACCGCATCATCCGCTCCGGCGAGGTGCGGGTGAACAAGGGCCGGGCCCACGCCGACACCCGGCTGGAGCCGGGCGACGAGGTGCGGCTGCCGCCGGTGCGGGTGGCCACGCCGGATCCGGCCTCGCACCCCGAGGCCGTCCCGCCGCGCGAGTTTCCGGTGCTGTTCGAGGACGAGCACCTGCTGGTCATCGACAAGCCGGCCGGCGTGGCCGTGCACGGCGGCAGCGGCGTCAGCTTCGGCGTCATCGAGCAGCTGCGCCGCGCGCGGCCCGAGGCGAAATTCCTCGAGCTCGTGCACCGGCTCGACAAGGAAACCTCGGGCCTGCTGATGCTCGCCAAGCGGCGCAGTGCCTTGACGCACCTGCAGGACCAGTTTCGCCAGCGCGAGACCGGCAAGACCTACGCCGCGCTGGTCAGCGGGGCGTGGCCAGCCAACAAAAGGGTCGTCGACGTCGCGCTGCACAAGTACCTCGACGCGGCCGGCGAGCGCCGGGTGCGCGCGGTGGCGGCCGACCACGAGCAGGCGCAGCGCTCGATCTCGCTGGTGCGGGTGGCCCAGGCCTACCCGGCACCCGCGCCGGGCTTCACGCTGCTGGACGTGACGATCAAGACCGGCCGCACGCACCAGATCCGTGTCCACCTCGCGCACGAGGGCCACCCGATCGTCGGCGACGAGAAGTACGGCCAGTTCGCGCTGAACAAGGCGCTGGCCTCGGGCCGGTTGGTGGCCGACTGCCGCTTCGACCGCATGTTCCTGCACGCGCGCCGCCTGGCCTTCGACCACCCGGCCAGCGGCGAGCGGGTCGAACTGTCGGCGCCGCTGCCCCTCGAATGCGAGACACTCCTGAGTTGCCTCGCCAGACTGACCCCTGCATGACCCGCATCCGCCGCTTCGACCTGATCGCCTTCGATTGGGACGGCACCCTGTTCGACTCCACCGCGCTGATCGTGCACTGCATCCAGCAGGCCTGCGCCGACATCGGGGCGCCGGTGCCCGACACCGCGCGCGCGGCCTACGTGATCGGCCTGGGCCTGCGCGACGCGCTCGAATATGCCGTGCCGGGCCTGCCGCCCGAGCGCTATTCCGAGCTCGGTGCCAGCTACCGCCGCCACTACCTGGCCAGCCAGCACGCGCTGACGCTGTTCTCCGGCACGCTGGAGATGCTGCATGCGCTGAAGGCGCGCCACCACTTCCTCGCCGTGGCCACCGGCAAGACGCGGCGCGGGCTGGACGACGTGCTCGCGCTGACCGAGCTGCGCGGCGTCTTCGACGGCTCGCGCACCGCGGACGAGACCTTCTCCAAGCCGCACCCGCGCATGCTGCAGGAGCTGATGGCCGAGTTCGGCATCGAGCCCGAGCGCACGCTGATGGTCGGCGACACGACGCACGACCTGCAGATGGCCGCCAACGCCGGCACCGCGTGCGTCGGCGTCAGCTTCGGCGCGCACGACCACGAGTCGTTCCAGCCCTTCTCGCCGCTGTTCGTCGCCCATTCGACGCGCGACCTGCACGACTGGCTGGTCACGAATGGCTGAACAAGCTCTGTGCGCCAGCGCCGACCTCGAAGAGCGCGGCAAGGCGGTCGTGTTCGACGTGCTGCTGTGGGGCCAGCCGGCGCGGGCCTTCGCGCTGCGCTTCGACGGCCGCGTGGTGGCCTACATGAACCGCTGCGCCCACGTGCCGACCGAGCTCGATTGGCAGCCCGGCGAGTTCCTCGACCTCGACAAGCGCTGGATCATCTGCTCGATCCACGGCGCCACCTACGAGCCGGCCGACGGCTACTGCATCGCCGGGCCCTGCCGCGGCGAGCACCTGATGCCGCTCGACGTGGTGGAGCGTGACGGGCAGGTGTATTGGTATCCTAGCCCCGACATCCGACCGGTCGTGTTCGACTGAAGACAGCACATCCGGCACGGCCATTGCCCCTTCCACGCCTCCTTCACGCCCCCACCGAGCTTCCGATGAGCCTTCCCGACGACGCCGCGCCCCCGCCCCCGGCGGAACCGCCCGCGGCCGCAGAACCCGTGCAAGCCGCGCCCGCGCCCGCGGCAGACCCGGTACCCCCGCCCGCCCCGGCCCCGGCGGCCCCCGCGGCGGCCGACACGGCGCACGCGCTGGCCAGCATGGAAAGCCTGGTGCGCCAGGTCTCCGGCGAGTTGCTGCGCGAGCGGCGCAGCGCCCGGCGCTGGAACCTGATGCTGCGCCTGGGCTGGTTCGGTCTGCTGCTGGCTATCGTCTGGGGCATCGCGACGCAGCGCGGCGGGCACCCCAGCGCGCCCACCGGCCCGCACACCGCGCTGGTTGAGGTGCGTGGCGAGATCGCCGCCGACACCGAGGCGAGCGCCGAGCTGCTGGTCTCGTCGATCCGCACCGCCTTCGAAGACGACGGTGCGCGCGCGGTCGTGCTGCGCATCAACTCGCCCGGCGGCAGCCCGGTGCAGGCCGGCATCATCAACGACGAGATCAAGCGCCTGAAGGCCAAGCACAAGAAGAAGGTCTACGCCGTCGTCGAAGAGACCTGCGCCTCGGGCGCCTACTACATCGCGGTGGCCGCCGACGAGATCTATGTCGACAAGGCCAGCCTGGTCGGCTCGATCGGCGTGCTGATGGACGGCTTCGGCTTCACCGGCCTGATGGACAAGCTCGGCATCGAGCGCCGCCTGCTGACCGCCGGCGAGAACAAGGGCATGCTCGATCCGTTCTCGCCCGCGGACCCGAAGCAGACCGCGTACGCGAAGGCGATGCTCGGGCAGATCCACCAGCAGTTCATCAAGGTCGTGCGCGACGGTCGCGGCAGCCGCCTGAAGGAGACGCCCGAGACCTTCTCCGGCCTGTTCTGGAACGGCGAGGAGGCGGTCAAGCTCGGTCTGGCCGATCACTTCGGCAACCTCGACTACGTGGCCCGCGAGGTCGTCGGCTACGAGGACGTGGTCGACTACACGCCGCAGGAGAACGTGGCCGAGCGCCTGGCCAAGCGCTTCGGCGCCTCGATCGGCGAAGGCGCGGTGCGCACCCTGCGCGGCCTGGCGCCGCTGCGCTGACCCCCCGGCCGATCGGCCCGCGAATCGACCCCAAATAGCGATGGTCGACCTGCCGCTGACCGACAGCCTCCCGGCCCAGGACAGCGGCGATGCCGCACGCCGGCTCGCCCTGCGGGTGTGCGCCTGGCAGCACCGGCACCCGCTCGCGCGCCGCGTCGAGCCCGGCGAGGTGGCGGGGCTCGGCGTCATCGCCCTGCCGTACGGCCCGGCCGGCGGCGCAGGCGAGCCGGCGCCGCTGTACCACCAGCCGCGGCTGCTGCCGGGGCTGTCGCACCGCGCACTGGTCGACTTCGCGCAGCGCCATGCCGTGCCCTACCGCCCTGGCGCGGCCGACTGGCCGCAGCGCGCCGTCGAGCGGGCCGATGCCTCGACCGAGCCGGCGCCCCAGACGCGCTACCTGCTCACCGCTGCGATCAACGACACCCGCGCGCGCAGCGCGATGCCGCGCCGGCTGCTGATCGCGCCCGAGGGGGCCGCGATCTGGGGCCGGCGTGAGCTGAGCCGGCTGCGCATCGGGCTGGCGGCGCTGGCCGTGCTGATGGCACTGGCCGCCGCCGCGGCGCTGGTGCTGCGCGGGGGCCCACGCCAGGCGCCGGCGCCTGCACGCCCCGCTGCGGCTGCGGCTTCGGCGCCGATCGCCGCGGCGCCGGCGGTCGCATCGGCCGTCGCCCCGCCGGTGCCACTGCCGGCGTCGACGGCCGTGCCGGCGGTCCCGGTGCCCGCCTCCGTGGCGGCCAGCGGGGCGAGCGTGCCGCCGGCGGCCGCGCCGTCCGGCCCGCATTTCGCCCTGGTCTCGGCGCCGGCGAAGAAGCGCGCGGCGGCCGAGGCCACCCTGGCCCAGGTCCACCAGGTGCTCGGCCCGGCGATGGCCCACTTGCAGGCACAGATCATGCCGTCACCCGAAGGTTATGTCGTCACGATCTGGCCCTTGCCGACGCAGGCCGACGCCGAGCGCCTGGCCGAGGTGCTGGCGCGCCGCGGCGTAGCCATGAAGTGGCTGGAATTCTGAGCGCACCATCCCGGTCGGTGCCCCCCATGACCGTGCCCCCGACACCCAAGCGTCCCGCGCGCAGCCGCCACACCCGGTCGGCGGCGTCGCGGGTGCATGTCCCGGCGCGCGTGCATGCGGGCCGGGCGCACGGCCTGCCGTCGCCGCGGCGGCTGCTCGCGGCGCAGGTGGTGGCGTGGCACAACCGACATCCGCTGGCGCGGCGCATCAGCCGGCGCGACCTG
>NZ_DATFAN010000054.1:0-13546 GCF_035254525.1 Ideonella sp.
CCGGCGATGCCGGCGAAGCCCGGCACCGTGGCGACGATGCGGCGGGCAACGCCGCGCTCGCTGAACCAGCGGTCGATCTCCAGCGCGCGCCGAGGTTCGTACAGCACCGTCACGTGCTCGGCCGCGAGGTACTCGGCCTCGTTCGGCGGCGCCGAGCGGCAAGCCGGGTCGAAGAACACGCCGTAGCAGTCCTCGAACAGGCGTTTCTGCACGATGTCGCTGCCCTCGGGCGGCCGCGGCGTGATCACCAGCTGGCAGTCGTCGTCGCGCAGCAGCGCGGGTTCCGGCGCGCCGGAGGGGATGACCCGCAAGCTCACGCCCGGCGCCTGGGCGCGCACGCGCCGAAGCCACGCTGGCAGCAGCAGGTCGCGCTGCAGGTCGTTGGCGGCGATGGTGATGCAGCGCTTCAGCCGCGCCGGGTCGAAGCCGGCGGCGGTCGTGAAGGCGCGCATCTCCTCGATCAGGTGCCGCGCGCGCTCGGCCAAAGGCCCGGCCTGCGCGGTCGCCACGATGCCGCGGCCACTCTTGACGAACAGCGGGTCGCCGACGAGCGCACGCAGCCGATCCAGCCCATGGCTGACGGCCGACTGCGTCACGCCCAGGCGTTGCGCGGCGCGCGTGATCGAGCCCTCGTCGTAGACGGCCACGAGCAGTTGCAGCAGGTGGCCATCCAGCCCCAATCCATCGATCTCGTTCATGGATCGAATGAGTATGGATGGCTTTATCGGCGCCAGGGCCATCGCGACACTGTCAAGGACGGGCCACGACAAGCCCGCTTGATCCAACGCAAGCCCGACCGGCCAGGAGACGCGCCATGTGCACCCCCGACATCCCCGGCACCACCTTGTTCGACGGCACGCAAGCCCGCAAGGGCTATGCCCTGAACAAGATGTGCTACTCGTTCAACTCGGCCGAGAACCGCGCCGAATTCCTCGAGGACGAGGACGCCTACTGCGAGCGCTACGGTCTGAGCGACGAGCAGAAGCGGGTCATCCACGAGCGCGACGTGCTGGGGCTCATCGCCGCGGGCGGCAACGTCTATTACCTCGCCAAGTTCGCCGGCATCCTGGGGCTGGACGTGCAGGACCTGGGCGCGCTGCAGACCGGCATGACCAAGGACGAGTTCAAGGCCAAGTTGCAGGCCTACGCCAATTAAGGAGACCCGCATGGCAACCCTCGTCGGTGGCATCACCACCTCCCATGTGCCGGCCATCGGCCGCGCGATCGCGAAGAACCTCCAGTCCGACCCGTATTGGAAGCCCTTTTTCGACGGCTTCGCGCCGGTGCACCGCTGGCTCGAAGCCGAAGCCAAGCCCGACGTCGTCGTCGTGGTCTACAACGACCACGGCCTGAACTTCTTCCTCGACAAGATGCCCACCTTCGCGGTCGGCGCGGCGGCCGAGTACCGCAATGCCGACGAGGGTTGGGGCATCCCGCAGGTGCCGCCCTTCACCGGCGAGCAGGATCTGTCGTGGCACCTGATCGACTCGCTGATCGGCGACGACTTCGACCTCACGACCTGCCAGGAGATGGTGGTCGACCATGCGTTCACGCTGCCGATGGCGCTGCTGTGGCCCACACAGGTGTGGCCCGTGAAGGTGGTGCCGGTGTGCATCAACACGGTGCAGTTCCCGCTGCCCAGCGCCAAACGTTGCTACGCGCTCGGCGAGGCGATCGGCCGCGCGGTGCGCTCGTGGAAGAACGACCAGCGCGTTCTCGTGCTCGGCACCGGCGGCTTGAGCCACCAGCTCGACGGCCAGCGCGCCGGCTTCATCAACAAGGATTTCGACCTGCAGTTCATGGAAAGCCTGGTCCACGATCCGCGCTGGGCGACCCAGTTCAGCATCCACGAGCTGGTCGAGAAGACCGGCACGCAAGGCGTGGAGCTGCTGATGTGGCTGGCCACGCGCGGGGCCCTGGGCGACGAGGTCCGGCGGGTGCACCAGAACTACCACATCCCGATCTCGAACACCGCCTCGGGCCTGATGGTAATGGCGCCGCGGGACTGACGGCCCGCGGCGAACCGGGGCGGCCTACGCGACCCTGAACACGGCAACCGCCTCGACGAGCTTGTGCGCCTGCTGCTTCAGGCTCTCCGAGGCCGCCGCGCTCTCCTCGACGAGCGCGGCGTTCTGCTGCGTCACCTGATCGAGCTGGAGCACCGCGTCGCTGACCTGGCCGATGCCGGTGGTCTGCTCGCTACCGGCCGCGCTGATCTCGGCGATCAATTGGCTGACACGGCGGACCTGGCCGACGATCTCGTCCATTGTCTTGCCGGCA
Organism: Ideonella sp.; assembly: GCF_035254525.1. Lineage (GTDB taxonomy): Bacteria > Pseudomonadota > Gammaproteobacteria > Burkholderiales > Burkholderiaceae_C > Ideonella. The sequence goes on from NZ_DATFAN010000054.1 coordinate 2,281, forward strand.
TCGGAGACCAGGCTGGCGCCCGTGCTGACGCGCTCCACGCTGGCGCCGATGAGCTGCTTGATCTCTCGCGCCGACTGCGCGGAACGCTGGGCCAGGCTTCGCACCTCGGCGGCGACGACCGCGAAGCCCCGGCCCTGCTCGCCGGCACGCGCTGCCTCGACGGCCGCGTTGAGCGCCAGGATGTTCGTCTGGAACGCGATGCCGTCGATCACACCGATGATGTCGCCGATCTGCCGTGAGCTCTGCGAGATCTCGTCCATCGTCCTGACGACCTCGGCGACCACCTCCTTGCCCTTGCTCGCCACGCCGCTCGCCGACGCCGCCATCTGCGATGCCTCGCGTGCCGTGTCGGCGTTGTGCTTGACGGTGGCGCTGAGCTGCTCCATCGACGCGGCGGTCTGCTGGAGGTTCGATGCCTGCTCCTCGGTGCGCTGGCTGAGGTCGGCGTTGCCGGTGGCGATCTGGGCCGACCCGGTCGCGATCGAGTCGCTGCTGGCGCGCACGGTGCGCACGATCTCGCGCAGCGATTGCTGCATCTCGGCCATGCCGGCAACGACGCTCGACGGCGCGTTGGCGGGCGCGCGCACCTCGGTGCTCAGGTCGCCGGCGGCGATCGCACGCGTGACGGCAAGCACTTCGTGCGGCTCACCACCGAGCTGCCGCACGATGCCACGCGCCATCATGGCGCCGAGCAGCGAGCCGGCCAGCACGCCCAGCACGATCGAAGCGATCGCGAGCGTGCGGATCGTCGCGTAGCGCGCAACCGCGGCGTCGTTCTCCTGCCTGGCGACGTCGATCTGCAATTGCACCAGCGCGTGCAGCGTGGCAGCCGGCGCCCCGAACAAGGGGCCGACCTGCTCGGTGATCAGGCGCCGCGCGCCCTCCTGGTCACCGGCCTTCAGCGCCTGCAGCGCGGGCCGCAAGCCCTTCTCGGCGAAGACGCCACGCTGGTCGGCAAAGGTCTTTGCCAACTCCGCCTCACGGGGCGTCAGGTAGGTGGCGGAGTAGCTCTGCCAGACCTGGCTGATCGCCGCGATGTTCTCTTCGACGACGGCGACATGCCGGGCGACCGCTTCGGGCGAGGCGGTGGCACTCGCGGCCCCGAACAGCGTAAGCTGGTTGGTCAACATGCGCCGCTCCACCTCGCCAAGCTGGCCGAGGCAGACCGTGCGGTCGGCGTAGACCGTCTGCAGCGAGTCGTTGGCGCGGCTGGCGGCGTACAAGCCAAGTGACCCGGCAGCAACCAGCAATGCGGCGAAAAGGCCGATCAGCGCGGCCAGCCGCGTGGAAATCTTCAGGGTGCTCACAAGCGCTCCAGTTCGACGACGCCGCGAGCCGCGGCGCGTCCCGATCAGCTCCCTGTCGGTTGTTCGCTTGTGAGAAGACTTATCGGACGCCTCTCGCCCGACTTGAATCCGCTGGAGTGTGTCTTCACTGTAACGGCCGCTGGCCGGCGAATATCATCACAGCGCGTCGTCTCGGTACACCATGTGCAGTGCACCATTGGCGGCGTGAATTCGCTCATTGCCGATCATCAGCGCCGCAGAATGCGCATCACGCAGGTGGCGGGCAATGCTGTAGGGTGAGTCGTTCCGGTAGCCGGTGGTGCCGGTGATGCGAAGCGCCTGGGTGCAGATGTCTGCCACCAGTTCGGAACTGGCGAGCTTCAGGTGGTTCAACTGCACGGCGGATGCCACCGACGACAACTCCTGCGCGCCGCCATCGGGCGCCGCGGTGATGGTGTCATAGCGGCGCGCCCATTCGTGCACGTGCACCCTCATCAGCTGCAGCTGGGTGGACACGTCGCTCAATCGGGTGGCGGTCGGCGGTGTGCTGCCCAGCTTGCGTCCGGTGTCGCGCACGAACGTGCGTGCCCGGGCCACCGCGTCGGTGGCAATGCCCAGCCAGGCCGAGCTCCACAGGATGTGCGCCCACGGCACCATGGTGTGGGCGTTGATGTCGGCAAACGGCGCGGGCACGATCTGCTCCGGCCCGAAGCGGGCGCTGATGACGTATCCCGGGCTGCAGGTGCCCCGCATGCCCATCGCGTCCCAGGTGCCCACGAGTTGCATCTCGCATTGCGGCTTGCGTGCCAGCACCATGGCCTGGTCGCCCGCCACCGATTCGGCATTGCGTCGCACGGTGATCAGGAAATCATCCGCCGCATCGCCATACGACACCACCGTGCCTTCCTTGCGCACATGGCAGCTGCCATCGGCCAGGGTCTCGATCGGGCAGATGCTGGTGCGCACCGAGCCTCCGACGCCGGCTTCGCTGGTCACCGAAGCGATCAGGCGCTGATCGCACAGCATCTCGTCCAGGTAGCTCTGGAAGAACGGCGTGCTGCCGTGGCGCACCAGGCAGGCCACCTGTACCTGGTGCATGGCGAACACCATGGCGGCCGAGGCGCAGCGCTGGCCCAGCGCCTCGCACATCTGCCCGAGCTCGACGATGGCGGCGCCCAAGCCGCCAAGGTGTTCCGGGACATGGGCCGCCAGCAGGCGCTCGGCCTTCAATGCGTCGATGGCCTCGTGCGGGAAACGTGAATCGCGGTCGACGGACTCGGCGGCCGGGCCAGCCACTTCGCGGGCGATCTGGCGGACCCGCTCGACGCGGGCCGAGGCCGCCTCGTTCAAGCTGGCATACGACGCAGGCGGAGCTGGCTTGACGATGGCGTTCACGGCGAGGCTTTCAAATGTCGAACATGGCGCCGACCTTAGCCGCCGGGGGGGCCGGCCACATTGACGAGCCACAACCTGCGCGGTGGGCGCAGCGCGTGAATGAAAACGGGGCCCGAAGGCCCCGTTTCATGGCGCGCTCGACGCGCGATCAGTTGCCGCAGCCCAGCGAACCGATGCGGTCGTAGGCAGCCTTGGCCTGCACGAGGCCGTAGCCGAACCTGACGTCCTTGCCGGCCACACCCAGGTCCAGCGCCGACTTGTTCAGCGACTGGCGGATCTGCTCGCCCGTGCAGCTCGGGAAGTAGCTCCACACCAGGGCGGCGACGGCCGACACGTGCGGCGTGGCCATCGAGGTGCCGTCGAAGAAGGCGTAGTTGGTGGCGGTGACGGCCACGGTCGCGGTCTGGCCCAGCTGGCCCAGCATCGCGGCGCCCTCGGTGTCGGAGGCGGTGACCGACGGGATGGTCGTCGCCACGCCGCCCAGCGTGCCGGCGAAGCCGCCGGCGACGTTGTTGTAGACCACGGCGCCCACGCCGCCCGAGTTCTGGCAGTTCAGCACCTTGTCGGAGAAGGCGATGTTGCCGCGCTGGATCAGGCAGACCTTGCCGGCCACCGAGGTGTCGATCGCGTCACCGAGGCCGAAGTTGGCCAGCGGGGCCGAGGCGCTGATGGCGGGCGAGCCATCCATCGCGCCCGGGGCGTAGACGGTGGCGCCGACGGTCAGCGACGGCTCCGAGCCGGCGCCCATCGGCACGGTCGACAGCACGCCGACGCCCGGAGCGGCGATTTCGACGTCCTTGTTGCGCTGCGAGAAGGTGGCCCAGGCCTTGTTCTCATCCAGCGCGGCGACCGACATCACCGGTGCATAACCGGCCGGGTACGAGGTCTGCGTGTTGGCGCCGTTGCCGGCCGCGGCGATCGACAGGATGCCGGCGGTCTGCAGCTTGGTGAAGGTGTTCTTCTCGGTGGAGTTCGGGACCGGGCCGCCGAGCGACATGCTGATCACGTTGGCGCCCGCGGCCTGGCACTTCTTGGCCGCGGCCGACAGGGTCGACGAGTAGGCCCAGGTGCCGTTGTCGCCGAAGACCTTGACGATGTGCAGCTTGATCTTCGAGTTCGGCAGCACGCCGACCACGCCGACGCCGGCCTGGTTGACCGCCGAGATCGTGCCTGCCACGTGCGTGCCGTGGTGGGTGCCGTCGACCGTCCACAGGCCCGCGCCGCCGATGTCGTCGTTGCCGGTCACGTTGGCGCCGTGTTGCAGGTCTTCGTGGGTGATGTCGTAGCCCGAATCGATGATGCAGATCTTGCGGTTGCCGGCATTGGCATCGAGCGAGGGCAGCTGGTCGGCCTGGACCATCTTGATGCCGTAGGGCACCAGCTGTCCGAGTTCATACGGGGGGGCCGACGGGGTGGTCAGCGACAGCGGATAGCGCTTGGCATCTTCCTCGATCAGCGAGATCGCGCTGTGCTTGGCCAGCGCGGCGACGGCCGCCTTGGGCAGCACGACGGCGACGTTTTCGCCATCGATGTCCAGCTTGATCTGGCCGCCGGCCTTCGCGATGGCCGCACGGGCCAGCTTCGCGGCAGCGGTGCCCGGCTTGAAGGACACGATCACGCGGGTCGTGTCGGCGGCGTAAGCGGTGCCCAACAGCGCGAACGCCAGGCCCAGGCTCGCGGCCAGGCGCGACACCGGGAAGCTCGTCTTGTTCATCGTCAATCGCTCCAGATTCGGAAGGGGAGAAACATTAAGGAAGGGGACCTCTGACAGTCCGAGCCCGCAGTGTCCGTGCACGCCGCGCGCTTGCCCATCACAAAAGCTTCAACGATGGTCACGGCATGTGAGCACTGCTGCGGGCAAACCCGCACGAATGGCGGGCCAGCACCACAGCGGCCGTGACAAATTGCCGCCCGCCCGCGGCCGAGCGAAAGCTAACGCCGGCGCTGAACGAACGCGCAGACGGCGTTGATCAGGCGTTCAGGCTGGTCGCGGTGCGGCGAGTGGCCGCAGTCGGGCAGCTCGAGCAGTTCGGTTCCAGGCACGCGCTCGGCGATGCCGCGGATCTGCGCGAGCGTGCCGTACTCGTCGTCCAGGCCCTGCACGGCGAGCAGCGGGCAGGTGATGGCCGCGAGCTCGCGCTCGATCGTCCACTGGCGGAACGGCGGGTGCAGCCAGATGTCGTTCCAGCCCCAGAAGGCCGAATCCGGGTCGTCGTGGTACCTGGCCAGCCGCGCGCGCAGGTCCGTGCCGAGGTACGCGTCGCGCGCCTTCGCGATGCTCGCGACCGACCGGTCCTCGACCAGGATGTGCGGCGCCAGCACGATGGCGCCAGCCACATGGCCGGGGAAGGCCGCCGCGTGCAGCAGCGTGATCGAGCCGCCGTCGCTGTGGCCGAGCAGCCAGGGCGGCTCACGCCCGGCGTCTACACCGAGTGCCGTCAGCAGCGCCGGCAATACCTGCTCGGCCTGGCGGTGCATGAAGTCCAGGCCCCAGGCCTCTTCGGCGGCACGCGGCGTCGAGCGGCCGTAGCCGGGGCGCGAATACACGAGGCCGCGCCAGCCGAGCGCATCGACCAGGCGCGCCGGGAAATCGCGCCACGTCGCGACCGAGCCGAGGCCCTCGTGCAGGAAGACCACCAGCGGCTGGCCGGTGCGCTCGCGGCCGAGCCACTGGTGCTCGATGCGAACCGCGCGGCCCGCCCAATCGATGTCGGCGAACTCGATCGTCATGCTTTCTGTTCGCGCTCGCGCAGTCGGAAGCGCTGGATCTTGCCGGTCGCCGTCTTCGGCAGCTCGGCGAGAAATTCGATCTGGCGCGGGTACTTGTAGGGCGCGAGGCGCTCCTTCACGAAGGCCTTGAGCTCGTCGTCGGTCGCGGCCTGGCCGGGCTTCAGCACGACGAAGGCCTTGGCGCGCGTCAGGCCTTCGTCGTCGGGCACCCCGATGACCGCCGCCTCGAGCACCGCCGGGTGCTGCACCAGCGTCGATTCGACTTCGAAGGGCGAGACGTAGATGCCGCTGACCTTGAGCATATCGTCGCTGCGGCCGGCGTAGGTGTAGGTGCCATCGGCGTTCTTCACGTACTTGTCGCCGCTCTTGGTCCACGCGCCCTGGAAGGTCTCGCGCGATTTCTCGCGGTTGCCCCAGTACATCAATGCAGCGCTGGGGCCGCGGATGTAGAGGTCGCCCGTCTCGCCGTCGGGCACGACGTGGCCGTCGTCGCCGCGCAGCTCGATGTCGTAGCCTGGCACCGGCCAGCCGGTCGTGCCGTAGCGCACGCGGCCGGGGCGGTTGCTGAGGTAGATGTGCAGCATCTCGGTCGAGCCGATGCCGTCGACGATCTCGCAGCCGAAATGGGCGGTGAAGCGTTCGCCGAGGTCGGCCGGCAGCGCCTCCCCGGCCGACGAGCACAAGCGCAGCGTGACCGCGTCGCGCGCCGGCAGGTTCGGCGAGGCCAGCATGCCGGCGAACCCGGTCGGTGCGCCGAAGAAGACGGTGGGCCTGACCCCGCCGACCTCGCCGCGCCAGCGCTTGAAGGTGGCGTCCGGCGTCGGCCGCTCGGCCATCAGCACCGTCGTCGCGCCGACGCTCAAGGGGAAGGTCAGCGCGTTGCCCAGCCCGTAGGCGAAGAACAGCTTGGCGGCCGAGAAGCACACGTCGCGCTCGGTCAGGCCCAGCACCGGCGTGCCGTAGAGCTCGGCCGTCCAGTACGGGTTGGCCTGGGTGTGCAGCGTGCCCTTGGGCCGGCCGGTGGAGCCCGACGAATACAGCCAGAAGCCGGGGTCGTCGGGGCCGGTGGTGGCCGGGGCCGCGAGCGGCGCGTTCTGCTCGAGCAGGCTGTCGAAGGCCAGCGCACCGGCCGGCAGCTCGCCGGCCGGCCGCGAGACGACCAGCGCCCTGACTTCATGGCCGCCCTCGGCCGCGGCCTTGTCCAGCGCGGCACGCAGCGTGGGCAGCAGCGCCGCCGAGACCAGCACCGCCTGCGAACGGCTGTGCTGCAGCATGTAGGCGTAGTCGTCGGCCGTCAGCAGCGTGTTCACCGCGACCGGCACGATGCCGGCATACAGCGCGCCCAGAAAGCTGACCGGCCAGTCGCTGCAGTCGTGCATCAGCAGCAGCACGCGCTCTTCGCGCCGCACGCCGAGGGCCTGCAGGCCGGCCGCCAGGCGCCGGATGCGCTCGGCGAGCGCCCCGTAGCTGAGCGTGCCGGCATCGTCGACATACGCGGCCTTCGCCGCGCGCGCGGCGTTTCGCTCGATCAGGTGCTGGGCGAAGTTGAAGCGGGAGCCGGGGGCGGCAGTGGTCATGGCAATGTCCTCCGATGGGGACGAAGTGGGAGCGCAGGCAGCGTTCGTGCGCCGCTCAACGGGTGAAGTCGATCCGGCCTTCCGGCAGGAGATACAGGACCAGCGCCCGGCCCTGGCGCACGGTGGGCCGGTGGGCGCTGCCGGGCGGGTAGACGCACCAGCCGGCCGGGCGGCCGTCGAACCGCGCCTCGCCCTCGATGGGCATGATCAGGTCGATCTCGCCGTTCGGGTGGCTGTGGTGGGGGCCGGCGATGTCGTTCATGTCCACGACATCGACCGAGAAGCCGTGCAGGTCCTCGGCCGGCTTGAAGATGCGGCCATAGCGGATGCCGCCGCCTTCGCGATCGCACAACCACCCGGCGGCCACGCCGGCCTCGCAGGCTGCCTTCAAGGCCAGGTAGGTCTCGCTCGTGGGGCCGCACTCGGCGTTGAGCCAGGCGTCCAGCGCGGCATCCAGCGGCCGGCCGGCGATGCGGGCGGTCGTCTTCGCCATGAGCTCGCGGAATTCGGTGGGTGACATGTGCGTCTCCTTTCGACTCCCAGGCCGGGCGCCATCGCCCGGCGGCTTCTTGCCGTTCCTTGCGCTTGCGGCTTGCACCGGCTGGGCGGATGAACTATTGTGCGTGCTGAACTCTAGGTCCACCGAACCACCATGTCAAGCACTATATTGCATCCCCGTTCACCGGAACCGGACGATGAGCTGGACGCGGCTGGCGCGGCGAACGGCGCCCCCGCCAACGGCAACGGCCACAACGGGGGCGAAGACAAGAACCCGTTCCTCGTCGCCCTGGGCGATCGGGTGCGAGGGCTTCGCGCACGCCGCGGCATGACGCGCAAGGCCGTGGCGGCGGCGGCCGATGTCTCCGAGCGCCACCTGGCCAACCTCGAATACGGCACCGGCAACGCCTCGATCCTCGTGCTGCTGCAGGTCGCCGGGGCGCTGCAATGCTCGCTGGCCGAGCTGATCGGCGACGTGACGACCTCGTCGCCCGAGTGGCTGATGATCCGCGAGCTGCTCGAGCACCGCGACGAAGCCAGCCTGCACCGCGTGCGGGTGGCGATCGGCGAATTGTTGGGCACCGGCGGCGGCAACCGGCAGCGCAGCTCGCGCATCGCGCTGGTGGGCCTGCGCGGCGCCGGCAAGTCGACCCTCGGCCAGATGCTGGCCGACGATCTGGGCTTCCCCTTCGTCGAGTTGAGCCGCGAGATCGAGAAGTTCGCCGGCTGCAGCATCTCGGAGATCCAGGCCCTCTACGGCATGAACGCCTACCGCCGCTACGAGCGCCGCGCGCTGGAAGAGGCGATCCAGATCTACCCCGAGGCGGTCATCGCGACGCCCGGCGGGCTGGTCTCGGATGCGGCCACCTTCAACCTGCTGCTGGCCCACTGCACCACCGTCTGGCTGCAGGCCGATGCCGAAGACCACATGAAGCGCGTCAGCGCCCAGGGCGACCTGCGGCCGATGGCGGCCAGCAAGGAGGCGATGGAGGACCTGAAGCGCATCCTCGCCGGCCGCGCCGCCTTCTATTCCAAGGCCGAATTGAGGCTGGACACCAGCGCCCAGCCGCTGGAAGCTACCTTCTTCGCCTTGCGCGGCCTCGTGCGCGAGGCGCTTCAACTGTCGACCTAGAACACCGACCCGATCGACCGGCAAGAAAATGCACTAAAGTGCTTGCATGCCTTCCAGTGAATGCACTATGATGCTTTTCATCGCGTGGCAAACCTCCGCCCGCCGCGCCGCCAAGGAGATCGACCATGAGCACCCCGAGCGAACTTTCCCGCGTCGACTACCAGACCGACCCGTCGCGCTACCGGCACTGGAAGCTGCACTTCGAAGGCCCGGTCGCCACGCTGGCCTGCGACATCGACGAGAACGCCGGCCTGCGCCCCGGCTACAAGCTGAAGCTGAACAGCTACGACCTGGGCGTCGACATCGAGCTGCACGACGCCGTCAACCGCATCCGCTTCGAGCACCCCGAGGTTCGCACGGTGGTCGTCACCAGCGCCAAGGACAAGGTGTTCTGCTCGGGCGCCAACATCTTCATGCTGGGTGTGTCCAGCCACGCCTGGAAGGTGAACTTCTGCAAGTTCACCAACGAGACGCGCAACAGCTTCGAAGACTCCTCGGCCCACTCGGGGCTGAAGTTCCTGGCCGCCGTCAACGGCGCCTGCGCCGGCGGCGGCTACGAGCTGGCGCTGGCCTGCGACGAGATCATCCTGGTCGACGACCGCTCCAGCGCGGTGAGCCTGCCCGAGGTGCCGCTGCTGGGCGTGCTGCCCGGCACCGGCGGCCTGACCCGCGTGACCGACAAGCGCCGCGTGCGCCATGACCTGGCCGACATCTTCTGCACCACCACCGAAGGCGTGCGCGGCCAGAAGGCCAAGGACTGGCGCCTGGTCGACGACATCGCCAAGCCCGCGCAGTTCGCCGCCAAGGTGCAGGAGCGCGCGCTGCAGCTGGCCGCCCAGAGCGACCGGCCGGCGAACGCCAAGAGCGTGTCGCTGACGCCGATCCAGCGCACGATCGAGCCGGACGCGCTGCGCTACCGGCACGTCACCGTCGAGATCGATCGCACCAGGCGCACCGCCACCTTCACCGTCAAGGCGCCGACCGGCCCGCTGCCGAGCGACATCCACGGCATCGAGGCCGCCGGCGCCGACTGGTACCCGCTCGCCCTCGGCCGCGATCTGGACGATGCGATCCTCTCGATGCGGACCAACGAGCTCGAGATCGGCACCTGGCTGATCAAGACCGAAGGCGACGCCGCCGCCGTGCTGGCGATGGACACGACGCTGATCGCGCACCGCAGCCACTGGCTGGTGCGCGAGACGATCGGCCTGCTGCGCCGCTGTTTCAGCCGGCTCGATGTGTCGTCGCGCAGCCTGTTCGCACTGATCGAGCCGGGCTCGTGCTTCGCCGGCAGCTTCCTCGAATTCGCGCTGGCCTGCGACCGCAGCTACATGCTGGTGCTGCCCGACGAACCCGAGCGTTCGCCAAAGCTGACGGTGGACGAGGCCAACTTCGGCCTGTACCCGATGGCCACCGGCCAGAGCCGGCTCGAGCGCCGCTTCTACGGCGAAGACAGCGCGCTGGCGCCGATCCGCGCCAAGGCCGGCGAGCCGCTGGACGGCGACGCCGCCTTCGCGCTGGGCCTGGTGACCAGCAACCCCGACGACATCGACTGGGCCGACGAGACGCGCATCGCGATCGAGGAGCGCGTGGCGATGAGCCCCGATGCGCTGACCGGCATGGAAGCCAACCTGCGCTTCAACGGCCCCGAGAACATGGTCACGCGCATCTTCGGCCGCCTGACCGCGTGGCAGAACTGGATCTTCCAGCGCCCCAACGCCGTCGGCGAGAAGGGTGCCCTGAAGGTCTACGGCAAGGGCGACAAGGCCCAGTTCGACTGGAACAGAGTCTGAGGAGACAAACGTGAGCAGCATCGACTACAGCGAGAAGATCCCCAACAACGTCAACCTCTCCGAGGACCGCACGCTCAAGCGCGCGCTCGAGCAGTGGCAGCCGAACTACCTCGACTGGTGGAACGACATGGGCCCGGACGGCTCGCAGAACTTCGACGTCTACCTGCGCACGGCCATCAGCGTCGATCCGCAGGGCTGGGCCCAGTTCGGCTACGTCAAGATGCCCGAGTACCGCTGGGGCATCTTCCTGAACCCGGCCGAGAAGGACCGCAAGATCCACTTCGGCGACCACAAGGGCGAAGGCGCCTGGCAGGACGTGCCCGGCGAGTACCGAGCCAACCTGCGCCGCATCATCGTGACGCAGGGCGACACCGAACCCGCGTCGGTGGAGCAGCAGCGCCACCTGGGCCTGACCTGCCCGAGCCAGTACGACCTGCGCAACCTGTTCCAGGTCAACGTGGAGGAAGGCCGCCACCTGTGGGCCATGGTCTACCTGCTGCACAAGTACTTCGGCCGCGACGGCCGCGAGGAAGGCGAAGCGCTGCTGCAGCGCCGCAGCGGCCAGCAGGACAACCCGCGCATCCTGCAGGCGTTCAACGAGGAGACGCCCGACTGGCTGTCGTTCTTCATGTTCACCTACTTCACCGACCGCGACGGCAAGTTCCAGCTGTGCGCACTGGCCGAAAGCAGCTTCGACCCGCTGGCGCGCACGACCAAGTTCATGCTGACGGAGGAAGCGCACCACATGTTCGTCGGAGAATCGGGCGTCGGCCGCGTCATCCAGCGCACCTGCGCCGCGATGAACGAGCTGAAGACCGACGACCCCGCGAAGCTGCGCGCCGCCGGCGTGATCGA
>NZ_DATFAN010000055.1:0-3092 GCF_035254525.1 Ideonella sp.
CCGCGCGGCCCCAGCTACGACCCGAAGGAAAAGCGCATGGCGGTGCACGTGGAAGACCACCCGGTCGCCTACGGCAGCTTCGAGGGCACGATCCCCAAGGGCCAGTACGGCGCCGGCACGGTGATCGTGTGGGATCGCGGCACCTGGACGCCGGTGGGCGACCCGCACGCCGGCCTGGCCGCCGGCAAGCTGGTGTTCGACCTGCACGGCGAAAAGCTCGCCGGCCGGTGGGAGCTGGTGCGCATCGCCAAGCCGGGCGACAAGCAGGACGCCTGGATGCTCTTCAAGAAGCGCGATGCCTGGGCCCGGCCGTCGACCGAGTACGACGTGATCGCCGCACTGCCCGACAGCGTGCTCGCCATGCCGCTGGGGCCGGTGGAGCAGCGCGAGCCGCGCGGCAACGGCGCCGCGCCGCCAGCGGTGGATCTCTCGCAGGCTCGTGCCGCCAAGCTGCCCGCCGCGCTGGCCCCGCAGCTCGCCACCGCGGCCAGCGCTCTACCGGGCAGTGGGCGCTGGGCGTTGGAGCCCAAGTGGGACGGCTATCGGCTGCTCGCGCGCATCGACGCGCAAGGCCGCGCCCGGCTGTTCACCCGCAACGGCCACGATTGGACCGACAGGCTGGGCACGCTCGCAGCAGCGGTGGAGCAGCTCGGCGCCACGGGGGCTTGGCTGGACGGCGAGATCGTCGTCGTCGGCGACGATGGCGCGCCGGATTTCGTCGCCCTGCAGAACACGATCGACAGCCGCCGCAACGACGAGATCGTCTACTTCTTGTTCGATGTGCCCTTCCTGGGCGGGCAGGATCTTCGCCGGGTGCCCTGGGCCTCGCGCCGCGCGCGCCTGCGCGAGCTGCTGGGCCCCGGCACGCCGGATCGCATCCGCTTCAGCCCCGATTTCGACGTGCCAGCGGCGCAGATGCTGGAAGCCGCACGCGCCATGCGGCTGGAGGGCGTCGTCGCCAAGCGCGTGGATGCGCCGTATGTGTCGGCGCGCACCGAGGCCTGGCTCAAGCTCAAGTGCACGCGCCGGCAGGAGTTCGTGGTGCTGGGTTTCACCGACCGTGAAGGCGCGCCCGGCGAGGTGGGCAGCCTGATGCTGGGCTATCACGATGAGGTGGGATCGCTGCACTACGCCGGCAACGTGGGCACCGGCTGGGACCACCGCACCGGCCACGCGCTGCACACGCAACTGGCGCAGATCGAGGTCTCCGCGCCGCCGGTCGATGAGGCGGAGTTGAAGCCCGGCCGCTGGAGCCGCCGCGCGGCGGGCAGCGAGCGCTGGGTGAAGCCCGAGCTGGTGGTCGAGGTGCAGTACGGCGGCTGGACGCCCGAGGGCCGGGTGCGGCATGCCATCTACCGCGGCCTGCGCATCGACAAGCCCGCGCGCGAGGTCGTCCGCGAGCCGGATGCCCTGGCGGCGCCGGCCCCCACGAACCCCACGCCGGGCGTCACCGTGACCCACCCCGAGCGGGTGGTGGACCCGTCCACCGGCCTGCGCAAGATCGATGTGGTGCGCTACTACGAAAGCATCGCCGACTGGCTGTTGCCGCACCTGAAGGACCGCCCGGTGTCGCTGGTGCGCGCGCCGGACGGCATCGGCGGCGAGCTGTTCTTCCAGAAGCACCCCGAGAGCAAGATGCCCGGCGTCAAGGCGCTCGACCGCAGCCTGTGGCCCGGCCACGCCGCGCTGCTGGTGGTGGACAGCGTGCAGGCCCTGGTGGCCGCGGCGCAGATGAACGTGCTGGAGTTCCACACCTGGAACTCGACCGTCAAGGCCATCGGCAAGCCGGACCGCATCGTCTTCGATCTCGACCCCGGCGAGGGCGTGAAATGGAAAGACGTGCAGGACGCGGCGCTGCTGGTGCACGCGCTGCTCGATGCGCTCGGCATGAAATGCTGGCTCAAGACCTCCGGCGGCAAGGGGCTGCACGTGGTGGTGCCGCTCGCGCCGCGTCTGGAATACGCGCCGGTGAAGGCCTTCTCGAAGGCGGTGGTCGAGCACCTGGCCCGCACCATCCCGCAGAAGTTCGTCGCCGCCCCCGGCGCGAAGAACCGCGTCGGCCGCATCTTCGTGGATTACCTGCGCAACGGCCAAGCCGCCACGACGGCCGCCGCCTTCTCGGCACGCGCGCGGCCCGGCCTGGGGGTGTCGATGCCGATCGCGTGGGCCCAGCTGCCCGCGCTGAAGAGCAGCGACCAGTGGACGATCGCCACCGCCCGCGAGTACCTGAGCTTCGCGAAGGACGACCCGTGGGCCGACTACGGGGGCGCAAAACAGACGCTGACGGCGGCGCGCAAGATGCTGCCCTCCGATTGAGATTGAAGGAGCTTCCCCGCATGCCCACCGCCGCCCAACCCTTGACCCTGACGCTGGCCGACGGCTCCACCGTCTCCGCGCTGCTGCAGGTGCCCGCCGGCGCGATCGCCTGCTACGTGCTCGCCCACGGCGCCGGTGCCGGCATGGCGCACCCGTTCATGGCCGCCGTGGCCGCCGGCCTGGCCGCGCGTGGCATCGCAACGCTGCGCTACCAGTTCCCCTACATGGAGCGCGGCTCGAAGCGGCCTGACACGCCCGCGGTCGCGCATGCCGCCGTGCGCGCGGCGGTCGACGAGGCCGCACGGCAATGCCCCGGCCTGCCGCTGGTGGCGGGCGGCAAGTCGTTCGGTGGCCGCATGACATCGCAGGCGCAGGCTGCCGAGCCGCTGCCCGGCGTGCGCGGGCTGGTGTTCCTGGGCTTTCCGCTGCACCCGGCGGGCAAGCCCGCGCAGGAGCGCGCCGCGCACCTGGCGCAGGTCGGTTGCCCGATGCTCTTCCTGCAGGGCACGCGCGACGAGCTGGCCGACTTCGCGCTCATCACCGAGGTGGCCCGGGCGCTCGGCCCGCGCGCCACGCCGGAGCCGATCGCCGAGGCCGATCACTCCTTCCACGTGCTGGCCCGCAGCGGCCGCAAGGATGCCGAGGTGCTGGAGGGCCTGCTGGACAGCGTTGCCGCGTGGGTGCGCCGCCTCGCCTGACGGCAGCGGGCTGGCTTCAGCGCGTCTCGGAAGGCGCCGGGGCCAGATAGCGCGCCAACGCGAATTCCACCGACTTGT
>NZ_DATFAN010000056.1:0-12425 GCF_035254525.1 Ideonella sp.
CCGCCCGCGCCAGGCAGAGACGACGTGGAACAGCAGCAACGCCGCCGCCATGCCGAACCACTGCCAGGCATAACCCCGGTGCTTGACGCTGCGGTCCTCGGGCGCGGGCCAGTTCCGCACCAGCCCGTCGGCGGCGTCGCCAGCATCCTGCAGCAGCAGCACCGGCTGCACCACCTGCTGCGTGCCGGCCGCGTAACGCTCGAGGTCGACGCGGGCCCACAGCCGCTGCGACGGCTCCGGCCGGTCAGGCATCAGGAACGGGCGCTTCGTCGACGGCGCCTGCGCGGTGCCGGTGACCTGCACCGACCCCTCGGGCACCGGCACCTGCGGCAGCACGCCCCGGCCCTGCGGCCAGCCTACCCAGCCGCGGTTGACGAGCAGGCGCGTCTCGCTGCCGTCGATCTTCAGCGGCGTGATCACGTGCACGCCGGGCACACCGTGCTCCTGCCGGTTGTCGATGAAGAACTGCTGGGCCGCGTCGTAGCGGCCGTGCACCGTGAAGCGCGCCGCTTCGGCCAGGGATGCCTGCACGAGCCGCCCGTCGAGCGTGGCGGGCGGCAGATGCGAACGCTGCGCATGCAGCGCCACAGCGGCCTCGGCCTGCAGCGCCTTGGTGTATTGCCACCAGCCCAGACGCATGAACAGGGCTATGCCAGCCAGCGTGGCCAGCAGCGGCAGCACCCGCCGCACACCTCGCATCAGACCCTCATCTCAGTTGCTCCGCCACCCATCAAGTGGCGTGCGCGGATCCGGCTCTGCCGGTCCGCTGCGCGAGCCCCCTCGGGGGGCAGCCCCCGGAAGGGGGCGTGGGGGTTCACCTCAAAGCCAGTAGACGAACACGAACAGCCCGAGCCAGACGACGTCGACGAAGTGCCAGTACCAGGCCACCGCCTCGAAGGCGAAGTGGTTGTGGGCCGAGAAGTGCCCGCGCAGGCTGCGCCCCAGCATCACGATCAGCATGATGGCGCCCAGCGTGACGTGCAGGCCGTGGAAGCCCGTGAGCATGAAGAAGGTGGCGCCGTAGACGCCGGCACCCAGCGTCAGGCCCAGCTCGCTGTAGGCATGCATGTACTCGGCCGCCTGGCACCCGAGGAACGCCAGGCCCAGCGCCACCGTGAGCGCGAGGCCGATGTTCAGCTGCGCCCGCTTGTTCTTCAGCAGGCCCCAGTGCGCAATGGTCAGCGTCACGCCCGAGGTCAGCAGCAGCAGCGTGTTCACCGCCGGCAGGCCCCAGGGTGCCATCGGCGTGAACGCCTCGCCCAGCGGGCCGCTGCTCGGCCAGGCCGCGGCAAAGCCGGCGTACGGCGTCAGCGCCGCGTCGTAGCCGCCGAGCTCGGGCACGGCGATGCGCCGCACGTAGTACAGGCCGCCGAACAGGCAGGCGAAGAACATCACCTCCGAGAAGATGAACCAGACCATGCCGATGCGGTAGGACCGGTCCTCCCAATGCGTGTACTTGCCGCGCAGGTTCTCGCCGATGATCTCGCCGAACCAGCCGACCAGCACGTACAGGATGCTGGCCGCGCCGAGGTACATGCTCCACAGGCCCTGCGGCACGCCGTTCAGGCGGAAGATGAAGCCGGCGGCGAGAAGGAAGATGCCGATCGACAGCAGCAGCGAGTAGCGGCTGGCCCCGGGCACGTAGTAGGCGCCGCGCGGGGCAGGCAGGGCATGGAGGGCTTGGTCGGTCATGGCGGGGTCTCCCGGCGGCTCAGGTCATGCGCGCAAGGCTCAGGTGCGGGCCTTGGGCGCCTCGAAGAAGGTGTAGGACAAGGTGATCGTGCGGATGTCTTCGTGCAGCGTGTTGTCGACGACGAAGACCACCGGCATCGTGCGCACCTCGCCCGGCTGCAGCGTCTGCTGGCTGAAGCAGAAGCACTCGACCTTGCGAAAGTGCGCGGCCGCCGTGGCCGGCGTGATGCTGGGCACCGCCTGGCCGACGAACACGCGGCCGGCCTCGTTGCGCACCACGTAGCTCGTGTGCACGAGGCTGCCGGGGTGCACCTGCAGCGAGAAGGCCTCGGGCTTGAGATCCAGTGCGACGCCGGGCATCGAGTGGCTCAGGAACTCGACCTTCACCCAGCGCGAGGCATCCACCTGCGTGTTCGGCGCCGGCGCCAGCGCGCTCGTGTTGGTGCGGCCGTTCAGGCCGGTGAGGCGGCAGAACACGTCGTAGATCGGCACCAGCGCGAAGCCGAAGGCGGTGAAGAACACCGCCACCAGCGCAAGCTGCATGGCCAGGCGGCGGTTCGCCTGCGTCACGCCCATCAGCGCACCGCCGACAGCCCGTGGCCGGGCGAAGGCTCGATCGCCGGCGGCGTCTCGAACGAGTGGTAGGGCGCGGGCGACGGGATCGTCCACTCCAGGCCCTGCGCGCCGTCCCAGGCCTTGCTCGCGGCCTTCGGGCCGCCGCGCACGCACTTCACCACGTTGTAGATGAAGATCAGGTGCGAGGCGCCGAGCACGAAGGCCCCGATGCTGGACAGCATGTTCCAGTCGGCGAAGACCAGCGGGTAGTCCGGGATGCGGCGCGGCATGCCGGCCAGGCCCACCAGGAACTGCGGGATGAAGGTCAGGTTGACGCCGACCAGCGCCATCCAGAAGTGGGCCCGGCCCAGGCGCTCGTCGAGCATGTGGCCGGTCCACTTGGGCAGCCAGTAGTAGATCGCCGCCATCGAGCCCAGCGCCGTCGTCGGGTACAGCGCGTAGTGGAAGTGCGCGACCAGGAAGTAGGCGTTGTGGTACTGCGGGTCGGCCGCGGCATCGGCCAGCACCAGGCCGGTCAGCCCACCCCAGCCGAACAGCACGATGAAGCCGATCGCGAACAGCATCGGCGTCTCGAAGCTCATGGCGCCGCGCCACAGCGTGGCGATCCAGCAGAAGAACAGCACCGCCAGCGGCAGCGAGATCGCCATCGTGCTGTACATGAAGTACAGCTGGCTGCCGGTGGACATGCCGCTGGTGAACATGTGGTGCGCCCACACGACCACCGACAGCCCGCCGATGGCCCACATCGCATACACCTGGGCGCGATAGCCGTAGGGCGGCTTGCGCGCGAAGGCCGACAGCACGTGCGGCACCGCGCCGGCGATCGGCAGCAGCAGCACATACACCTCGGGATGGCCCATGAACCAGAAGATGTGCTGCCACAGCACCGGGTCGCCGCCGCCGGCCGCGTTGAAGAAGTGGGTGCCGAAGTGGCGATCCAGCAGCACCATCGTCACGCCGCCGGCCAGCACCGGCATGATCGTGATCAGCAGGATCGCGGTGACCAGGAAGCCGTGCGCGAACAGCGGCATCTTCATCAGCGTCATGCCAGGCGCGCGCATGTTCAGCACCGTGACGATGACGTTGATCGAGCCGAGGATCGACGAGATGCCCAGCATGTGGACGGCGAAGATCGCGAAGTCCATGCCCCAGCCGCTCTGGATCGACAGCGGCGCGTACATCGTCCAGCCGGTGTCGACCGCACCGGGCCCGACGCCCAGCAGCCCCATCACGAAGGGCATCACCAGCATCACCGCTGCCGGCGGAAGAATCCAGAAGCCCCAGTTGTTCAGGCGCGGCAAGGCCATGTCCGGCGCACCCAGCACCAGCGGCAGCATGTAGTTGGCCAACCCGGTGGCGACCGGCATCGCGAAGCCGAACACCATGATCAGGCCGTGCAGCGTGATCAGCTGGTTGAAGAACTCGGGCTGCATCAGCTGCAGGCCAGGGCGGAACAGCTCCGCGCGGATGCCCAGCGCCATCGCCCCGCCGACCATCAGCATCGTGATGCCGAACACGAGGTACATCAGGCCGATGTCCTTGTGGTTGGTGGTCGAGATCCAGCGCACGATCCCACTCGGGTGGGGGTGATGGCCGTGGTGCGGCTCAATGGCCAGTTCGTTCGACATCCGGCAGCTCCGTCGATGCGTGAATTGAAGAAAGGAAGGAGTCAGAGGGCCGGCTTGGCCGGCGCGGCGCCGTCCGCCTTGGCCTCGGCGCCGGCGCTGGCCGTGGCGTTCGCGCGCTTGTGCGCCGCGAGCCATTCCTTGAACTCGGGCTCGGGCACGACCTTGACGACCACCGGCATGAAGCCATGCTCCTTGCCGCACAGTTCGGAGCACTGGCCGCGGTAGGTGCCGGGCTTGTCGACCTTGGCCCAGAACTCGCGCAGGAAGCCCGGCACCGCATCGCGCTTGACGCCGAAGGCGGGAATCCACCAGCTGTGGATCACGTCGTTCGAGGTCGTGATGAAGCGGATCTTCTTGCCCACCGGCACGACCAGCGGGTTGTCGACCTCGAGCAGGTAATGCTCGCCCTTGGGCTGCTCGTTGTCGATCTGCGCGCGCGGCGTGACCAGCCGGCTGGTGAACTGCACGCCCTCGGCCGGGAACTCGTACTGCCACAGCCACTGGCTGCCGGTGACCTTGACCACCAGGTCGGCCTCGTTGCGCGAATCCTCGTAGTTCAGAACCGCGTGGTAGGCCGGCACGCCGAACACGCCGAAATCGATGACCAGCAGCGCGGCGAACGGCACCAGCACCCAGAACCACTGCTTGGGCGAGCGCGGCGCGACGAAGCTCGCCGCCTGGTGCCCGCGCGACTTGCGGTGGCGCCAGAACGAGAACAGCATGATCGCCAGCACCGAGAAGAAGATCACCAGGATCACCAGCATGAACAGGTTGTGCACATGCAGCGTCTCGCGCGCGATCGGTGTCACCGGCTCGGGGAAGTTGTACGAATAGTCCGCCCATGCGGCCACCGGCCCCCACGCGGCGAACGCGCCCCCCACCCACTTCGTCAATGCCTTCATAACGCCCACTTCTGCTGCGGGGCCGCGCCCCGATTCATTGGCCATCGTTGAGGTGCCCGCGCTCAGCGGAACCGGCTGCGCTGCACCGTGGCCAGATCGCCCGTCAGGCTCTCGATGTAGTGGGCCAGGGTCTGCAGCTCCTGGCTGCTGAGCTGCTTGACCATGCCGGCCATGATCGGGTTGCCGCGGCCGACGAACGCCTTGTCGGCGGTCTGGTAGGCCTTCAGCGCGTAGTACAGGTAGTCGCCATGCTGGCCGGCCAGCTTGGGGAAGGCGGGGCTGATGGGCTTGTTGAAATCGGCGCCATGGCAGCCCGAGCAGCCAGCCTTGTCCACCAGCGCCTTCGCGGCATCGGCGTTGATCGGCTCATGGGCTGCGGCGGCGGCCAGGTGGGGCTTCGCCGCCTCGAAGTAGGCGCCCAGATCGGCCATGTCCTGCTCGCTCAGCGTCTGTGCCACCGCGCGCATCGACGGGTGCTTGCGCTCGCCGCGCTGGTACTCGGCCAGCGCCGTTGCGATGTACTGCGCGTTCTGGCCGTACAGCTTGGGCACGCGGTGCACGTCCGGGAATCCGGTCTTGTAGCCGACGATCCCATGGCAGCCGATGCACATCGCATTCTTCTGCTCGCCCGCTGCGGCATTGCCCGCCGGGGCGCCGCCTTGCGCATGCGACAGCGTCGCGAAGGCGAGCGCCAGGACCGCCGCGACGGCGGCACGAGAAATGTGGGTGGTCTTCATAACGAGGTGCATCGGCAACGAACGACAGGCCGGTCGGCGGCCCCTCGGGCGCTATTCCGACAATGTTTGATCCATCACAAACTGCTTGAGGCTCAAATCTGCTATTGGCAAATTGACGCTTGTCAATCGGCACTTACGCTAGTGCAGGAGTCTCTGACCCTTAAGACCACGCGTCAACAAGGGTTTTCCAATGGGTCGGCACCCGTTGGCTTGCCGCCCTTCGGCGAGCGACGCTTCGGCAGGCCGCTTTCTTGATGATTCCTAAGGAATCCGCCAGCCGGTCGAACCGCCGCGTGGCCTGACGATCGGACGCTGCAGGTGGGCGGCCCACGCCCCCCCGGGATGTGCAAAAGGAGATCGAGATGTCGTCCATCAGAACCCAAACCCTGCTTGGCGCCGTCATGGCTGCCGCTCTGGCGGCATCGCTGGCCGGCCCCGCCCTTGCCGAAACGGCAGCGCACAGCCACAGCGCGGCCGCCCCCCACCAACTCAGCTTGAACCAGGGCCACAAATGGGCGACGGACGATGCCTTGCGCAACGGCATGGAGCGCATCCGTGGCCTCGTCCAACCCCAGTTGGACGCCGCGCACGCCGGCAAGCTCACGCCGACGCAGTACCTCGAACTGGCCCACCGCATCGAGGGCGAGGTCGGCGGCATCGTCGCCAACTGCAAGCTCGAGCCCAAGGCCGACGCGATGCTCCACCTGGTCATCGCCGAGCTGGGCGCCGGCACCGATGCGATGGCCGGCAAGAGCGCCACGCTGCGCCCGGAACTCGGCCTGGTCAAGGTGGCGCAGGCCGTCAATGCCTACGGCAGCCATTTCGAGCACCCTGGCTTCACGCCGATCCACGCCGGCCACTGATGGGCGGCGTGAGAATCGCAGCGATGCAGACCCCTGCCTTTTTCGGTGCCACCGCGCAGATCGTCGCTGCCGATCCGCTAGCCGGGCTGCTGAGAGCGGTCGATGGCGGTGTCATCGAGTACCGCCATGTCGGCGGCCGGCCGCGTTGACCGGCCCGTTGCCACATGCACTGGCGGCAATGACCCATCGGGAAGCGCCCGCCGCGACCCTGCTGGCGCGGCTGCCGATGTTCAAGGAGCTCGACGCGGGCGCATTGGGCCGCCTGGCCACGGTCGTGGTGCGCCGGCCGCTCAAGCGCGGTGAGGTGTTGTTCCGGAAGGGCGAGCCGGCGGCCGGCATGTACGTGGTCGTCTATGGCGACATCAAGCTGACGTCGAGCACCCCGGCGCGCGGATCCCGCCTGTCGGGCACCGTCGGGCCCGGGCAGAGCCTCGGCGAGCCGGTGATGTTTCTCGAGCGGCCGACGCTCGTCGACGCCCAGGCCGCGTGCGACGCGCTGGTGCTGCAGGTGCCCAAGGAGGCCGTGTTCGCGGAGATCGAGCGCAACCCGAAGTTCGCCCGCCAGATGATCTCGGGCCTGAGCAGGCGCGTCGAGGCGCTGGTGCGCGAGCTCGACCGCCAGGCCACCGGTACCGGCAGCGCCCGCCTGATCGCCTACCTGCTGCGACACGCCCGCGGCGAGGCGAGCCTGGTGCTGAGCCTGCCAGCCACCAAGGGCGAGGTCGCTTCCCAGCTCAACCTGACGCCCGAACACTTCTCGCGCATCCTGCGCGAACTGAGCGACGCGGGTTTGCTGCAGGTGCAGGGCCGGCGGATCACCGTGCCGGACACCCACCGGCTGCAGCGGGCGGCGACGAGACGCTGACGCCACCGACACGCGAAGCAGCCGTGACCAGCGAGGCCGGGAATGAAACACGGCGCGCCTGCATCCAATAGGCATCCACGCCGAATCCAGGAGGCTTCCATGCACAACGCCGTCGCGATGACCACCATCGCGAGAGACAAGATGGACGATGTCGAACTCGCCGCCCGAGCGGCCAGCGGCGACGACGCCGCGTTCGAATGCATCATGCGGCGCCACAACCGCCTGCTGTTCCGCACCGCGCGCAGCGTCCTGAAGAGCGATGCCGAGGCCGAGGACGCCTTGCAGGACGCCTACCTGTGCGCCTGGCGTGCCATCGGCAGCTTCCGGTCCGACGCCAAGCTGTCAACCTGGCTCGTTCGCATCGTCATCAACGAAGCGCTGGGGCGACTGCGCCGCCGCGGGGCGCAGGTGCTCGCCATCCATGCCTCGATCGACCAGGAGGACGTCCGCATGGAAGACCTGATCGAGGGCAACCCGGACGACCGACCCGAGCGTGCCGCCATGCGGTCCGAACTGCGCGGCCTGATCGAAGCATGCATCGACACCCTCCCCGAGGCGTTTCGCACGGTGTTCATGCTGCGGGCCGTCGAGGAGATGAGTGTCGAGGAGGTCTCGGCCGCGCTCGGCCTGCCGGAATCGACCGTGCGCACGCGCCTGTTCCGCGCGCGTGGCCTGCTGCGCGAGGGCCTGGCGCGCGACATCGACCTGGCCATGGCAGACGCCTTCTCGTTCGACGGGGCGCGCTGCGACCGCATCGTGTCGGCCGTGATGGCCCGTCTGGCCGCCGGCCCGGGCGAGCCGGAACGCCGCTGACGCGGCCTACATCGAACGGGCTCAATCACTCACCAGGAGCCCTTGATGTCGTTCTTCCAGATGTCTTCACCGAGCGTGGCACGCCGCCTGTTCCTCGCCCATTCCGGCCTGGCACTGTCCGGCGCGGCCGTGGCGCTGCTGGCCGGCCAGGACGCACTGGCGGCCCAGGCTGGCAGCCCCAGCGCCAATGACGTGCCGATCCTCAACACCGCGCTCGGCGCCGAACTCGAAGCGATCGCGGCCTATCAGCTCGGCGCCGAGAGCAAGCTGCTGAAGGCCGGCGTGCTGGACCTGGCACTGAGCTTCCAGGGGCACCACAAGGAGCATGCCGACATGCTGGCCAAGACCGTGCAGAAGCTCGGCGGCAGCCCCGTGCAGGCCAAGGCCAAGTACAACTTCCCCGTCGAGCAGCTCAGGTCGCAGGCCGATGTCCTGCGCTTTGCCGCCAGCCTGGAGCAAGGGGCCGTCAGCGCCTACCTGGGTGCGGTGCCGTTGTTCGGCAACCGCGATCTGTCCAAGGCAGCGGCCAGCATCCTCGGCGACGAGGCGATGCACTGGGCCATCCTGCGCCAGGCCCTGGGCGACACGGCCGTGCCGGCAGCCTTCATGTCATGAAACGGCAGGCCCTGGCCATCACCGGTGCGCTCATGCTGGCGGGGCTCGCCACGGCGCCCCTTGCGCGGGCGCAGACAGGCGTGGCCAGCCTGGCACGTGGCGAGCAGGTCTACGCCCGCTGCCTGGCCTGCCACGCCCTGGCCTACGACCGCGTCGGGCCGCGCCATTGCGGGCTGTTCGGCCGCCGGGCCGGCACGGTGCCGGGCTTCGCCTACTCGCTTGCGATGAAGCAGGCCGGGATCACCTGGGACACCCGGACCCTCGACCGTTTCCTGGCCGAGCCGACGAAGGTCATCCCGGGCACCACGATGACCTACGACGGCGTGCCCGATCAGCATCAGCGGGCCGAGCTGATCGCCTACCTGCGGCAGGTCGATCAGACGCCGGCGTGCCGTACCCGATGAGGCGGAAGTCTGGCGCTGCCCGCTAACCGTGAATGTGAATGCCGCGCCGGCTCGAGGCGCCAGCACCACCTCAATCGGCGGCCTTCTTCGAGCACGTGTTCCAGAAGGCTTGGCCGCTGCGCGACGTGCACGTCACACCCATCGGCAACTTCATGCTCGATTTCGATGCCGCCGAGGCGCGTACATCGGCCGGCTCGAAGGTGATCATCCCCGACGCCGATCGACGTCACGGCGTTCATGCCTTGCGCCATCGCCGCCTGAGGCATCAGCGCCGCGAACAACGAGCCCACCATCAAAGCAAGACCTGCCCGTGTCGAGAAGTGCATTCGAATCTCCCTGAAGCGACCGCGAGAACTTTACCGGGCTGCGGCCTTGTCGCCGGCAGGCAATGTTGGTTGTTCGCGTGCCGGCAGGTCAACCACCTGAGGTTGGTGGGATTCGCATGGCTCGGTGATGTCCCGCGGAGTGGTGCAAGTCATCAGCCCGGACAGGCTGACTGTGGTACTGCACAGGCCTCGGATTTATCCCGTGATGATGGGCTGCAGGGTCTCGATCTCTTCGACGAAGAAATCGAACAACGCGGACACGCGCGGCGTTCGCCGCAACTCACGCGTCGTCAGCAGGCGCCAGATCCGCGACAACTCGGCGACCGGCTCGAGCACCCTCACGAGATCGGGCTCCGCGTCGCCGAGGGGCAGGGGCAGGGGCCCGATGCCGATGCCCGCCTTGACCGAATAGACCAGACCGAGAACGCTGCTGCTGCGTGCTGCCATCGGTGCATCCGGCGCGACCTTGCGCAGCCATTGGGCGATGCGATGCTTGGCCATCGTGTCGTCGAAGCCGACCAGCGCATGCTTGGCGAGGTCCTCGATGTTCACGGGTTGACCATGACGCTCGATGTAAGTCCGGCTCGCGTAGACCGCCCAGATGGAGTCGCCGATCTTGCGGCCCACCAGTTCGTCGTCGTCGCTGTCGCCCGAGCGCAGCGCGACATCCGCGTCGCCCTGGCTGAGGTCGATGTACTTGTCACTCATCACGAACTGCACGCGCAGCGCGGGGTGCCGGGCGTGGAAGCGATCGAGCAGCCCTGTCTGCATGATGCGATTCACGATCGGCTCGGGGCAGGTCAGGCGGATCACGCCGGCGGTCTCTGTGCCGAGCGTGCACAACTGTCGCTCGAACGCCTGCACCGAGCGTTCGACGGCCTCGGCGAAGGGCAACAACTCCTGGCCGAACGCGGTCAGGCGGTAGCCGGTCGGCTGGCGCTGCACGAGCGACTGGCCGATGCGCCGTTCGAGTTCGACGAGCCGACGTTGCACAGTCGACTGGTCGACGCCCAGCGCACGACCAGCGGCCAGCGTGCTGCCATGTCTCGCTACGGCGAGCAGATGCTTGAGATCGTCCCAGTCGAAGGCCATCGGGCTATGCGCTATTGCGGCCCCATCATGCAGTTTCGCGCCTTACGCCGCGAAGCGCCAGTACCTAAGCTGAGCGCATGAACTCATCGATCGACGACCGCATCCACGGCAACCAAGCCTTCAAGGCGAGCATGCGTGCCCAGTGGGATACCGCCGCCGCAGGCTGGAACGCCCACGCCGCGGACATCCGGCATTGGCTGCACAAGCCGACCGATGCCATGTGCCGCATGGCCGGCGTGCGGAGGGGCTCCCGCGTGCTCGACGTCGCAGCGGGGTCGGGCGAGCAGACGCTGGCCATCGCGCAGCAGGTGGGTGCACAGGGCCATGTGCTCGCCACCGATCTGTCGCCCGTGATCGTGGCGCTGGCGCAGGACAACGCCATCCGCGCCGGCTTCACCCATGTCGAGACCCGGGTCGCCGACGGCGAGGACCTCGGTGTGCCCGAGGCCTCCTTCGATGCCGCGGTGTGTCGGCTCGGGCTGATGTTCTTCCCCGATCCGCTGCAAGGGTTGCGCGAGATCCATCGCGCGCTGCGGCCCGGCGGCGGCGTCTGCACCATGGTGTTTTCGCGCCCCGAGAAAAACCCCTGCCTGACGATCCTCATGTCCACGGCCCTGAAGCACGCGGGCCTGCCGGCGCGCGACCCCTTCTCCGCCGGTGGGCTGCTCAGCCTGGGTCAGCCAGGTCGCATCGACGCCCTCTTCAGATCGGCCGGGTTCCATGAGGTCGCGACCATCGCACTTGAAGCGGTGTTCCACCTGCCCTCGGTCGACCACTACCTGGCCTTCGTCCGCAGTTCGGCGAGCCCGATCCTGCAGATCCTCGGTCGGCTCGATGCGGCTTCGGCCGAAGCGGCCTGGAGCGAGATGCGGGAGCGTTTGATGTCCTTCACCTCCCACGAGGGATGGGAGGGCCCGAACGAGCTGCTGTTGACTGCGGGGCGCCGCCCCGAGGGGACGACATGAACCGTTCGATGCAAGGCGACCGCGCGTGCGGACGCACGCACCTGCTGCCGAGCGCCGACAGCTTCTGCGCGCCGTTGTCGACAACCGGCCCGGCGCTGCCAAGCAGATCAGCGTCAGCGCGTCTCGACGCCGCTATGCGTCGATATTCGCCGCCCTCAGCGCATTGGTCTCGATGAAATCGCGACGCGGCTCGACCTCGTCGCCCATCAGCATCGTGAACACCTTGTCGGCCTCGATGGCGTCTTCGATCTGCACGCGCAGCAGGCGGCGCACGGTCGGGTCCATCGTGGTTTCCCAGAGCTGGGCGGGGTTCATTTCGCCCAGGCCCTTGTAGCGCTGCCTCGACGTCGAGCGTTCGGCTTCCGAGATCAGCCACTTCATCGCGGAGCGGAAGTCGCCGACCTTTTCTTCCTTGGCCTTCTCGCCTTCGCCGCGCAGCACCCGCGCGCCCTCACCCAGCAGGCCGCGGAAGGTGTTGGCCGCTTCGGCCAGGGCCGCGTAGTCGGCGCCGTGCACGAAGTCCTGGGTGATCACGCTGCTCTTCACGTTGCCGTGGTGGCGGCGGCTGATGCGCAGGATGGGCTTGTCGCTGCGGGTGTCGAATTCGCCCGCCACTTCGGCGGGGGCCGCGTTCGTGAGCTTGTCGATCTCCTGCAGCTTCGCCTGCAGCTTGATCGCGCTGGCCTCGGCCTCGGTCACCGTATCCAGGTTCAACTGCACGCCATCCGCGATCGCGCGCAGCGCCTCGGCATCCATGAACCCCGACAGCCGCTCGATCACGCGCTCCGCCGCCTGGTGCTTGCGCGCGAGTTCGGCCAGGGTATCGCCGGAAAGCGTCGTCGGCGTGGCGCCGCCCGTTTCCACCTTCGCGCCCTGCAGCGCGATGCGCAGCAAAAAGCCATCGAGCTCGGAGCCGTCCTTCAGGTACAGCTCCTCCTTGCCCGACT
>NZ_DATFAN010000057.1:0-3002 GCF_035254525.1 Ideonella sp.
CGCGGCGGCAAGCGCCAGCTTCTGGACGGCCCTTACGCCGAGGCCAAGGAGATGATCGG
Source organism: Ideonella sp. (assembly GCF_035254525.1). Taxonomy (GTDB): domain Bacteria; phylum Pseudomonadota; class Gammaproteobacteria; order Burkholderiales; family Burkholderiaceae_C; genus Ideonella. Next base: position 60 of record NZ_DATFAN010000057.1, read on the forward strand.
CGGCTTCTTCCTGATCGACTGCGCCGGGCCGGAAGAAGCCCTGGCCATCGCCGAGCGCTGCCCGGCCGCCGAATGGGCCACCGTCGAGGTGCGGCCGGCGGCGCCCTGTTACGACGAATCGAACGCGTAGCGGCCGCAACACCGCGCGGCGTCAGGCCCCGTCGCTTGCGTCGGATGTCGAAAAGCGCTGGCCCACTTCGTCGTGCTGGTACGGACCCACCACCACAGGAGCAACGACGATGCGATTCATGATCATGGTGCGCGCCAACGCGATGAGCGAGTCCGGCGCCATGCCCGATGAAGGCCTGATGGCCGCGATGGCCAGCTACCACGAGCAGCTGGCCCAGGCCGGTGTGCTGCTCGATGCCAACGGCCTGAAGCCCAGCGCCGAGGGCTGGCGCGTGCGCTACCGCGGCGGCCGGCCGACGGTGGTCGACGGCCCCTTCGCCGAGTCCAAGGAGCTGATCGCCGGCTACACGCTGATCCAGGCCCGCTCGCGCGAGGAGGCGATGGAATGGGCGCGGCGCTTCCCGGCCCCCTTCGGGCCCGAGGTGGACGCCGAAATCGAAGTGCGGCCGCTGTTCGAGCTGGACGACTTCACGCCCAACGACGCGTTGCAGCGCTTCAAGGACATGGAGGCCGCGCGCCGTTGACCCGCGGCCACGGCCCAGCACCCACCGTCGGAGGAACCATGAGCACCCCCACCCAGATCTTCGTCAACCTGCCGGTCAAGAACATCGAGCGCAGTCGCGCCTTCTTCTCGGCCCTCGGCTACTCGTTCAACCCGCAGTTCAGCAATGACAGCGCGCTGAGCATGATCGTGTCCGACACCATCTATGTGATGCTGCTGGCCGAGCCCTTCTTCCAGACCTTCACCGCCAAGCCGATCGCGGATGCGTCAGAGTCGACCGAGGTGCTGGTCTGCCTGTCGTGCGCGAGCCGGTCCGAGGTCGACGCGCTCGTCGCGAAGGCGCTCGCCGCCGGCGGCACCGCGCCGCGCGCGCCGCAGGACCACGGCTTCATGTATGGCCACGGCTTCGAGGATCCGGATGGCCACATCTGGGAGCTGGTCTACATGGAACCCGGCGCCGTCCCGCCTGCGGCATGACGACTGCGCCCCAAGCGGCCACCCACCGTGCGATCGACGCGGTCTGGCGCATCGAGCAGGCGCGCATCGTGGCTGGCGTCGCGCGCCTGGTGCGCGACATCGGCCTGGCCGAGGAACTGGCGCAGGACGCGCTCGTTGCCGCACTCGAGCACTGGCCGGCCGAAGGCGTGCCGGCCAACCCGGGGGCCTGGCTGATGACCGCCGCCAAGCACCGCGCGCTGGATCGGCTGCGGCGCGACAAGAACCTTGCCGGCAAGCTCGAGCAGATCGGGCTGGACCTGGAGGCGCGCGAGGCACTCGTCGTGCCCGATTTCGTCGATGCACTCGATGCCGCAAGGCAGGACGACATCGGCGACGACCTGCTGCGCCTGGTCTTCACGGCCTGCCACCCGCTGCTGTCGCCCGAGGCCCGCGTCGCACTGACGCTGAAGCTGCTGGGCGGCCTCTCCACCGCCGAGATCGCACGCGCCTACCTGGTGCCAGAGCCGACGATCGCCCAGCGCATCGTGCGCGCCAAGCGCACGCTGGCCGAAGCCAAGGTGCCGTTCGAGGTGCCGCGCGGCGACGCGCTCGCGACGCGCCTGGCTTCGGTGCTGGAGGTCGTCTACCTCGTGTTCAACGAGGGCTACACCGCGACCGCGGGCGACGACTGGATGCGCCCCGCGCTGTGCGACGAGGCGCTGCGGCTGGCGCGCATCGTCGCCGAGCTGGCGCCCGACGAACCGGAGGTCCACGGCCTGGCCGCGCTGCTGGAGCTGCAAGCCTCGCGCACCGCGGCGCGCACCGACGAGCAGGGTCGCCCGGTGCTGCTGGCCGACCAAAACCGCGCACGCTGGGACCACCTGCTGATCCGCCGGGGGCTCGCCGCACTTGCCCGCGCCGACGCGCTGAGCGAGCGACAAGGCCGCCCGCTCGGCCCTTATGCCCTGCAGGCGGCGATCGCCGCCTGCCACGCCCGCGCGCCCACCGCCGCCGCGACCGACTGGCCCGGCATCGCTGCGCTGTACGACGCGCTGGCGCAGGTCTCGCCGTCACCCGTGGTCGAGCTCAACCGCGCGGTCGCGGTGGCCATGGCCTTCGGCCCGGCGGCGGGGCTGGCGATCGTCGACACGCTGGTCCACGAGCCGGCGCTGAAGGCCTACCACTGGCTGCCCGCGGTGCGTGGCGACCTGCTGGCCAAGCTGGGGCGACACGAGGAGGCGCGCGGGGAGTTCCTGCGCGCTGCCGGAATGGCCAGGAACGAGCGCGAACGCGCGCTGCTCCTGGCTCGGGCATGAAAAAAGCCAGCGGCGCCGAATGCGCCGCTGGCTGTATGGCTTCACCCGGCGCGGCCGCCGGGCGCGAGTTCACTCGGTGATCGTGATCACCGGGTTGTCCAGCAACGCATTCAGGTCGTCGCCGTAGTAGTTGTAGTAGTAGCTTGCGTTGCCAGCGTAGTCATAGACGTACAGCGAGGTCGGCAGATAGTTGCCAATGTTGTTCCACTCGCTGACATGGCCGCCCATCGTGAGAAGCAGGTCGCTCTTGCCGCGCGTCGTGACTTCGCCCTGCACGTAGAAGCAATCCCAGTACCCACCATCAAGGCAGAACTCCATCGTTGCGCTACGCAGGCCCGCGGCGCCGGTGTCCGCCAGCCTGAGCTGCACGCCCACTCGTGCCGGCGCGCCCGGCAGCATGCCGAGCGGCGGCGTCGAACGCGAGACGGTCGGCGTCAGGTTGACTCCGCCGGTCTGCGCCGTCGGTGACGTGAAATCGCCCGCCGCGCCGCTCACCGTGAAGGTCGTGCGCCCCCCCATGCCCGCCAGCGTCGCCTCGTCGTAGTAGGTGCCATAGCC
>NZ_DATFAN010000058.1:0-18430 GCF_035254525.1 Ideonella sp.
GTGATCGTGTCGAAGGCGAGGGAGCCGCTGACGAGACAGGCCATGGTGGTACCGAGGGTGAAGGGTGGGTGAACGGGCCGGCCGCACGCAACGCGGTGCGTGCAGCCTCAGGGGTAGAAAGCTTCGACGGTGTAGCCGGCAATCTGCAGCTCGCCGACGGCCAGGCGGGCGTCGACGCGCCATTGCGCGTCGGCGTCGATCGCCTCGCCGCGCAGGCCCAGTTCGGTCGGCTGCAGCACCTTGCGCGAGACGACGCGGCCGAGGGCATCGGTGAAGCTGAGGTCGAGCGCCGGCGCGCGCACGGCGAAATCGGCCGAGTTGTGCAGCTCGGCGGTGAAACGCAGCACCTGCGCCTGCTCGGTGCGGGTCAGGTCGCTGGCGTCGAGGCGGATGCGCTCGATCGCCCGCGGCGCGCCGATGCGGCAGCCCAGCTGCTCGCAGCCGGCGTGCAGCGCGGGGGCGAGTGCCGGCACCTGCGCGGCCAGTGGCTCGCGGTACTCGTAGGCCACCTGCAGCACCAGCATCACGCCGAGCACGACGGCGGCGCTGCCGAGCACGGCGCGGATGGCCGGCCGTCGCCACAGCGCCGCACGCTCGGCCTGGCGGACGAAATCGGGCTTGCGCCGGCGCCGATGGGCGCTGGGGCTCTGGTGCGCGTGGACGTGAGGTGTTTCCGCGCCATGGCCGGTGGCGGCCGCGAGCCTGGCCTGGGTGCGCCGGCTCTTGCCGCTGCGGCGGCCACGGCTGGGCTGGCGCGCCCAGTCGGGCACCGGCCCGATGAAGCGCGAGGGCGTCGGCTCTTCGGCGTCCGCTTCGGCAACGGGCTCCGGGACAGGCGATGGCAGGCGCAGGTCCCGCGCCTCGGCCGGGGCGGCCGCAGGGGCCTTGTCCGGTGCGGCCTCGATGGCGGTCGACGGCGCGGTCGGCGGGGCGGCGGCATGCGAAGGCAGTGAGGCCGATGGTGCCACCGGCGCCGGGAGCGTTGACTCGATCGCCGGCGCATCGGGCGGCGGCGTGCGTTCGACCGGCGCCGGCGCGGGGCTCGGGCTCCAGTGGTCTTCGGGCAGCGGCCCCTCGGACACGAACTCGCCGAGATGCGCCTCGCCGGCGTCGAGCCCGGCCGCCGCGGGACCGGCACCGGCCGTCCCGGATTCGTTCGCCGGGGCTTCATCCGCGTCGCCCAGGTCGAACAGCGTCTCCAGGGCGTTGAAGACCTCCTGGCACTGGCCGCAGCGGACCCAGCCTTCCGATACACGGAGCTGGTCCTGCACGACACGGAACACCGTGCTGCAGGCGGGGCAACGCGTGGCGAGGCTCATGCTGGCGATGATGCCAGCCCGCTGCCCGACCCGGGCGCCTGGCCAGGGGGCGTGCGCGGAGCCGGAAGACAGGGTGGGGGGGGCACACCCTTGGGCCTGCGGCCCCGTCCCTCCGAGAGGGAATTCGCCCCTTCGGGCGGCCGGGTGGAGCTCATGTCCCCATCAGGATCCAGCCGTCCTCGGCATCGAGCACATCGATCGCGCGCCAGGGCGCGTAGGCTGCGCGCAGCTCGTCGGCCTGCCGCTCGAGGATGCCGGCCAGCACGAGCCGGCCGCCGGGCTTCAGGTGGCCGCACAGCAGCGGCGCGAGCAGCTTCAGCGGTGTCGCGAGGATGTTCGCGAGCACGATGTCGTAGCGGCCTTGCGGCGGGTCCACCAGCTCGGCCAGCCCGGCGCGCAGCGTGACGCCGTTGGCCGCGGCGTTGTGCCGCGTGGCCTCGACGGCCGCCGGGTCGATGTCGACCGCGTCGACCTCGGCGGCGCCGTGCAGCGAGGCACCGATGGCGAGGATGCCCGAGCCGCAGCCGTAGTCGAGCACGCGCGCGCCGGCGATCGCCGAGGCGTGCTCGGCGATCCAGCGCAGGCACATGCGCGTGGTCGGGTGGGTGCCGGTGCCGAAGGCCAGGCCCGGGTCGAGCCGGATCACGCGGGTGGCCGCCGCGGGCGGCTCGTGCCAGCTCGGCACGATCCAGAAACTCGGCGTGATCTCGACCGGCGTGAACTGCGACTGGGTCAGCCGGACCCAATCCTGCTCTTCGACCGCCTGCAGGCTCTGCACCGCGACGCCGGTGGCCCAATCCTGCGCGAGCAGCAGCGTCATCGCATCGGTGGCGGCGGCCTCGCTGTCGAACAGCGCCTTCAGCGTCGAGCGCTCCCATCCGGGCTGCGGCGCCGGCATGCCGGGCTCGCCGAAGAGAGCGCGCTCGGCATCGGTGTCGGCGTCGGCGTCTTCGACCGAGACCGACAGCGCGCCGAGCTCGTCCATCAGCGCATCCGACACCGGCTCCACCAGCGCCTGCGGCGCACTGAGGACCAGCTCAAACATGGACACAGCAGTTCTCCCCTGCAGCAGCGCGAGCGAACCCAGCGGCCGCCGTGGATCCGGCTCTGCCGGTCCACCAGCGGCGCCCCCTTGAGGGGGAGGCGCCGAAGGCGCTTCGGGGGTGGGCCATCATCTCCGATGCTCGGCCAGCCAACCTTCGAGGTAGTGGATGCTCGTGCCGCCGGCGATGAACTTGGCGTCGAGCATCAGCTCGCGATGCAGCGGGATGTTGGTCTGGATGCCCTCGACCACGGTCTCCAGCAGCGCGGTGCGCATGCGCGCCAGCGCCTGATCGCGCGTGTCGCCGTGCACGATGATCTTGCCGATCATCGAGTCGTAGTTGGGCGGCACGAAGTAGTTGGTGTAGGCGTGCGAATCGACGCGCACGCCGGGGCCGCCCGGCGCGTGCCACAGGGTGATGCGGCCCGGCGACGGGAAGAACTTGTAGGGGTCTTCGGCGTTGATGCGGCACTCGATCGCATGGCCGCGCATCTCGATCTGGCGCTGCGTGAACGGCAGCTTCTCGCCGGCGGCAACGCGGATCTGCATCTGCACGATGTCGATGCCGGTCACCATCTCGGTCACCGGGTGCTCGACCTGCACCCGCGTGTTCATCTCGATGAAGTAGAACTCACCGTTCTCGTAGAGGAACTCGAAGGTGCCGGCGCCGCGGTAGCCGATGCGCTTGCAGGCGGCGGCGCAGCGCTCGCCGACCTTCTCGATCACGCGGCGCGGGATGCCCGGCGCCGGTGCCTCCTCGATGATCTTCTGGTGGCGCCGCTGCATCGAGCAGTCGCGCTCGCCCAGCCAGACGGCGTTCTTGTGCTCGTCGGCGAGGATCTGGATCTCGACATGGCGCGGGTTCTCGAGGAACTTCTCCATGTAGACCGCCGGATTGTTGAACGCCGCCCCGGCCTCGGCCCGGGTCGTCTGCACCGCGTGGATGAGGGCCGCCTCGGTGTGGACGACGCGCATGCCGCGCCCGCCGCCGCCGCCGGCCGCCTTGATGATGACCGGGTAGCCGACCGCCCGCGCGATGCGGATGATCTCCTTCGGGTCCTCGGGCAGGGCACCTTCCGAGCCCGGCACGCAGGGCACGCCGGACTTGATCATCGCCTGCTTGGCCGACACCTTGTCACCCATCATGCGGATCGACTCGGGCGTCGGGCCGATGAAGGTGAAGCCGCTTTGCTCGACGCGCTCGGCGAAATCGGCGTTCTCCGACAGGAAGCCGTAGCCCGGGTGGATGGCCTCGGCGTCCGTCACCTCGGCGGTCGAGATGATCGCCGGCATGTTGAGGTAGCTGTGGCTGGATGCGGCCGGCCCGATGCAGACGGCCTCTTCGGCCAGCCGGACGTACTTCGCATCCCGGTCGGCCTCGGAGTAGACGACGACCGACTTGATGCCCATCTCGCGGCACGCCCGCTGGATGCGCAGGGCGATTTCGCCTCGGTTGGCGATGAGAATCTTCTTGAACATGGCTGGCAGCCCGCCTTACTCGATCACGAACAGCGGTTGGCCGAACTCGACGGCCTGGCCGTTCTGGGCCAGCACCTGGGTGATCGTGCCGGCCTTGTCGGCTTCGATCTCATTCATGATCTTCATGGCCTCGATGATGCAGACGGGGTCACCTTCCTTCACGACCGAGCCGACCTCGACCAAGGGCTTGCCGCCCGGTGTCGACGAGGCGTAGAAGGTGCCGACCATCGGCGACTTGACGAGGTGGCCGGCCGGTGCGACCGGTGCCGGCGGGGCCACCGGCGCGCTGGGCTGGGCCGGTGCCGGTGCGGCCATCATCGGTGCCGCGACGGGCATGGCCGGTGCGGGGGCGGCCATCACGGTGGCGCCGGCCTTGACGATGCGAACCTTGCCGTCGTCCTCGGTGATCTCCAGTTCGGTGATGTTCGAGTCCGATACGAGATCGATCAGGGTCTTGAGCTTGCGCAGGTCCATGGGGTTCAGTCTCCGGGAGAAATTTCGACGCGATTGCCGCCGGGGAGGCGAGACGCAACGAGGCTGCGGTCAGCGAGTAGAGTTTGCGCCGATCGGCACACCATCAGCGCCGATCGTCGGCGAAGAGGCCGAATCATGCCCGAAACTCTTGCGGGCGCCCAACGGACTTGGATTCGGCACACAAAGGTCAAGAACAGACATTCCTGGCTTGCGTCGGCGGCCTCGGTGGCCGCCTGGCCGTTTGAAAGACCGCGAACTTTACGCCCATTGGGCGATTTTTGGCGCCGTTCGGGGCAAGTAGCCTCGAAATAAAGTGCCGGCCAACCTATTGACAGCTGCTTACCGCAATGGCAACCAGGCCATTACGTCAGGGGCCGGGAGCCCAGCGGCTCAGTTCGTCGAAGGTGGTCGCGCCGAGTTTGCGCCGCAGCGCGCGCCCTTCGGCCGACATCTGCACGCTGAACGGCAGCCCGCCGGCCGGGTTGCCGAGCCGGCGCACCCAGCTCAGGCCCTCGGTGCCCGCCAGCACGACCGGAAAACTCACCGGCGTCTCATGCAGAAAGCGCCGGACCGGCTCGGCCTGGTCGATCGCGATGCCCAGCACCTGCCAACCCTGAGGCGCGAAGTGGCGCGCGAAGCGGTCCAGATCCGGCATCTCCTTGACACATGGGGGGCACCAGCTGGCCCAGAAGTTGACGATCAGCGGACGGCCGCGCAGTGCTTTCAGCGCCATGCCGGCGCCGCTCGGTGTGGGCAGCTCGAGCGCCCAGAAATCCTCGAAGGTGTCGTCGGCATCGCCTTCCGGCCGACCGGCGAGCTGCCACGCACGCCAACCGAAGCCGGCGGCCAGCGCGCCCACGCCGGCGGCCGCCAGCAGCCCGCGTCGAGCCCACGGGGTCATCGGTGTGCCCCCTCGTCGTTCGCCAGGCGCTGGCGCAAGGCAGGCAGGTCGCCGCGCCAGGTCTGGCCGCGCGCGTCGGGTTTCAGCGCTCCGCGCAGTTCGTCGTGGTCATGGACCAGAAAGTGGATGCTCACCATCTCTCCCAACTCGGGGCTGCGGGCCTGGACCGTCAAGACGGTCTCCTCGTCGTGGCCCGGCTCGCTGTGGCTGTCGAATGGAATGCTTTCGTTCAGGAAGCCGATCTCGGCCGCTTTCGGGTCGTCGCAATACAGGTCGATGAAGATCGACGACAGCCGGGTCGCGGTGCCGCGCCAGACCGCGCCACCCAGGTGCGGGCGGAACTCGGCCAGGCGCTCCATCCAGCGCAGGGCGAGGCGGCGCAAGGCCTGCAGCTCGGCGGGCTGGGTGTCGGCATGGAACAGCGCCAGGTGCTCCCGCACCGCGTCTTCGACCAGCTCGTTGGGCGGCAGCACCGCGCCGCGCCCGGCCTGCGGGCCGAGTTCGCGCAGCGCGCGCCGCTTCGCGCCGGCATAGTCCAGCCCCTCCTCGACGACCAGCCGGGCGGCTCGGGCGCAGAGTTCGGCGGTGAGGGTGTCGCTGGCGGCCATGAAGATCAGGGCAGCTCGACGCCGCCCATCCGGGCCACGATGGTGCCAGCCCGGCCGCTGACATAGGCCGAGCCGGGGTTTTTCTCGAAGCGCTTGGGCGCCGGCAGCATCACCGCCAGGCGCGCCGCCGGGTAGGCGCCGAGCTGCGCGGCGTCGACCCTGAAATAGTGCCGCGCCGCGGCCTGGGCGCCGAAGATGCCTTCACCCCACTCGACGCTGTTCAGGTAGATCTCGAGGATGCGTCGCTTGTCGAGCACGGCCTCGAGCAGGTAGGCGATGACGATCTCCTGCGCCTTGCGCGCCGCGGTGCGCTCGGCGGACAGGAACAGGTTCTTGGCCAACTGCTGGGTGATCGTCGAGCCGCCGATGAGCTTGGGGGCCACATGCGGTGCCGGCTTGGGCGGCGCCTTGCCGCTCTGCGCCCGCCGGGCCTCGCGCTTGTCGAGCTGCTGGTTGATGCGCTCGGCGCGCGCCTCGGCCTTCTGGTTCTTCTCCCAGGCGGCCTCGATGGCGTCCCACTCGACGCCGCTGTGGTCGGCGAAGCCGGCATCTTCGCTGGCGATCACCGCGCGCTTGAGGTGGGACGAGATGCGTTCATCGGGCACCCACTGCTGGCTCCACAGGATCTCGTGCTTGTCGACCGCCAGGCGCCAGATCTCGCTGCGCTGGAAAGCCGTCGATTCGGGGGCGATCACCACCATCAGCGCGATGCGGGCAAGAAAGTACAGCTGCAGCGCCACGAGGCACAGCACGATCAGCCCGATCAGCCGGGCCACCTGGCGGCCGGAGTCCTGGAGCCGCTTGTTCATCGCGCGGCCGCCTCGGCGGCGAGTTGGGCGCGCAGCGCGGCGAGCACCGGCGCGGTCAGCGGCCGCACACCGCGCCACAGCGCGAAGGCCTCGGCGGCCTGTTCGACCAGCATGCCCAGGCCGTCGCGCGCGCGGGCGCCGTGCGATTCCGCCCAGCGCAGGAAGCCGGCCGCGGCCGGGCCGTACATCAGGTCCACCACCAGGGCACCTGGCGCCAGCACCCGCGGAGGCACCGGCGCGGCCTGACCCTCCAGGCTGCTCGCGCTGGCGTTGATCACCAGCTCGAAGCCGCGGCCCGGGTCATCGAGCCCGCGGGCAGCCAGCGCGGCGCCGTGCCGTTGCGCGAACCGCCGATGCCGCTCGCACAGCTGGCGTGCCCGCTCGACCGTGCGATTGGCGACCACGACCTCGGCGGGCTTCGCTTCGAGCAGCGGCCCGAGCACGCCGGCTGCGGCGCCGCCGGCGCCGACCAGCAGCACGCGCCGCCCCGCCACCGGCTGCCCGGCGCTGTGCACGATGTCGGCGAGCAGGCCCACGCCATCGGTGTTGTCGCCGAACCAGCCGTCGGCATCGAAGCGCACGGTGTTGACGGCCTCGGCGAGCACGGCGCGTTCGCTGTGGCGGGCGCAGAGGCGGAAGGCCTCGAACTTGAACGGCACCGTGACGTTGCAGCCGCGCCCGCCTTCGGCCGCGAACGCGCGCAGCGTCGCTTCGAAGCCGTCGAGCGGTGCGAGCACGCGCTCGTACACCAGCGCCTGCCCGGTCTGCGCGGCGAAAGCAGCGTGGATGAACGGCGAGCGGCTGTGGGCGACCGGGTGGCCGATCACGGCATAGCGGTCCGGGGCGGAGGCGGGCATGGTGGCGATCAGGGCGCGGTGCTGAGCGTCGTCTCCAGCCCGTCGGTCCGGGTGAAACGGAAGCGCGAGGTAACGACGATCTGGTCGGCCTGGTGGCGCATCGCGTCGCTGAACGGGCCGAACGGGCCGGCAGCGTAGGCGATCGCGATGGCGCGGCGGTCGAGCTGCGGCGAGCGTGAGGGCTGCAGCACCTCGGCATCGATGACCCGGCCGCGGGCGTCGATGGTCAGGTTCATCGTCAACTCGCCGTACAGCTTCTGGCCCTTGTATTCGGGAAAGTCGCGCGTGCCGCGGTCTTCGATCCGGCGTCGCAGCTTGTCGTAGTAGATCGCGTAGACCTCTTCACGCGTCGCGGGGCTGATGTAGCGCTTCTTCGGCCGGGCGTTCTCGGTGTTAATGCGCTTCTCGATCTCGGCCAGCAGCCGCAGCAGCTGGCGGCGTCGCTCTTCGCGCTGGACGTCTTCCTGGGTCAACAGCGGCCGCGACGGATCCGGCGGCGGCAACAGCGCGAGCTCGCGGCGGCCCTGGGCGAGCAATTGCTCCTGCGCGGCCTGCATCTGCTGGATCTGCTTCTCGAGGTCGCTGTCGGCTTCGCCGGCCACGGTGATGGCCGACGGCGGCAACGGGCTCGTCGCGCGGCCCTTCTCGGCCTCGCCGCCACCGGCCAGGCTGGCCTGGGCGATGGCCTGCGGCTTCAGCGGCGCCTCGTCCGAGCGCGCGTTGACCAGCACGACCTCGAGCGGCGTGTCCTGGAACACGCGGTTGAAGGCCTCGGGGTCGACGAAGCGCACCGTCAGCAGCACGCCGTGGAACGCGGCCGAGGCGATCAGCGCCCAGTGCAGGGCGGTCAGCGGCAGGGCCTTGAGGGTCGCCAGGATGCGCATTGCTCAGGCAGCGGCGGGCGGCGTGGCGCCTCGGTCGCTCTGGGCGGTGTCCGCGGCACCGGCTGCGTCGGCCACGTCGATCGCGAGCGTCAGCGCGCCGGCCGGGGCCTCCTCGGCCTCGGCCTCCTCGTCGGCCACGGCCTCTTCGGCGATCAGGTCATCGAGCCGCGCGGCCAGGCTGGCATGCAGGTCCAGGGTCAGCAGATCGATGCCCGTCACGCGCACCCGCACATGCGTGCCGCGCGGCAGGCTCTCGGTGCCGAGCGCGCGGAAGACCAGCGGCAGGTGGTTGCAGCGCACCAGCCCGTCCTTCATCACCGCGGCGTCGAGCTCGGCCAGGCCCTGCTGCTCGACGAAGCGCAGCGCCCAGTAGCGCTCGATCGCCGACTGGAAGCCGTTGTAGGCGCTGTAGGCGCCGTCGAAGGCCGAGATGATCGAGAACAGCGTCGCGTCCTTGGGCTTGAACGGCGCGGCGAGCGCGGCGGTGCGGCCGTGGCGTGCGCAGGCGATGATCTGCCACTGGTTGACCAGGTCCACGTAGCGCCGCAGCGGCGAGGTGGCCCAGGTGTACTGCGCGACGCCCATGCCGGCGTGCGGCGCCGGCTTCACGCCCATGCGCACCTTCACGCCGGGGGCGAGGCTGGCCTGGCTGCGGTAGATGCCCGGCACCCCGAGCTCGGCCAGCCAGCCGCCCCAGCGGCTGTTGGCCAGGATCATCGCTTCGGAGACGATCAGGTCCAGCGGCGCGCCGCGGCGGCGCTCGGTGATGCGCACGGTCTCGCTGCCGTCGGGTTCAGCGTCGTTGCCTTCGAGGCGGAAGTTGTAGTCGGGGCGGTTGAAGTTCTCCGGCTTGCCGCGAACGACTTCGCGCGCGGCCTTCAACGACTGCGCCAGACGCCAGCAGAAGGCCAGCTCCGGCGCGAACAGGTAGTCGGCCGGCGCGTCGCCTTGCAGGCTGGCCTCGGTGATGCGGTCATCGAGCTGGTCGTGGCGCAGGTTGGCGGCGATCGGCACCCGCTCGAGCCGGGTTTCGCTGGCCTGTACCGTCAGCGTGGCCTCGTCGATCGTCACGTACAGGCTGATGGCCGGGCAGTCGCGCCCCTCGGTCAGCGTGTAGGCCTGCACGACCGCGTCGGGCAGCATCGTGATCTTGTAGCCCGGCATGTAGACGGTGGACAGGCGCTCACGCGCCACCTTGTCCAGCGCCGAGTCGGGCGTGATCGCGAGGCCCGGCGCGGCGATGTGCACGCCGAGCGTGACCGTGCCTTGCCCCAAGCCGCGCACCGACAGCGCGTCGTCGATCTCGGTGGTGTGCGAGTCGTCGATCGAGAAGGCCGCCACGTCGGCGCGCGGCAACTCGTCGCGCGCCGCGGGCGCTTCCAGCGGCGGGAAGGCGTAGCCCTTCGGGAAGGTCTCGAACAGGAAGCGGCGCCAGTGGAACTGGTAGGGGCTGCTGATCGCCCCGGCGGCCTTCAGCAGATCCAGCGGCGCGCGCTGGCTGCGCTTGGCCGCCTCGACGACCGCCTTGTACTCGGGGGCGTTCTTGTCCGGCTTGAACAGGATCTTGTAGAGCTGCTCGCGCACGGGGGGCGGGCACTGGCCGGCCACCAGCTCGGCGGCCCAGCCTTCGATCTGCGCGGCCTGCTGCTTCTTGCGCTCGATCGCCAGCAGGGCGGCCTTGACGATCTCCTCCGGCGCCTTCTTGAACACGCCCTTGCCGGCACGGCGGAAGTAGTGCGGTGCCTCGAACAGGCGAAACAGCGCGGCCGCCTGGGCTTCGGGCCCGGCCTTGGCATCGAAGTAGTCGCGGGCGAACTCGACGAAGCTGAATTCGCCTTCGGGCGCGAACTCCCAGGCGAGGTCGAGGTCGATCTCGGTCGCGCGCTTCTCGGCGGCGGCGATCAGCTCGGCCGGCTGCGGCTTGTCAAAACGAAGCAGCACGTTGGCCGCCTTCACCTTCACACGCTTGCCCGAATCGAGCTCGATCTGCATCGAGCTGTCGGCTTCGGACATCACGCGGCCGGCGAGGAACTTCCCGGCGTCATCGAAAAGGGCATACATCACGGGCGGGATTGTCCCACCCCGGCCGCGCCGGCCCGGGCCGCCCCGGCCAATGGGGGGGCGGCGCGCCAGGTCGCATCGATCGCCTCGGCGTCCAGGCCCTGGGCCCGCTGCCAGGCCGGGTCGAACAAGGTGTCGGCATAGCGCTCGCCCGCATCGCAGATCAGCGAGACGATGCTGCCGCGTTCACCACGCTCGGCCATCTCCCGCGCGAGCTGCAGCACGCCGGCCAGGTTGGTGCCGGACGACGGCCCGACCCGGCGCCCCAGCCGGGCCGACAAGGCCAGCGCGGCGGCGAAGCTGCGCGCGTCGGGCACGCGCAGCATGCGGTCGATCACCGTCGGCACGAACGAGGGCTCGACGCGCGGCCGGCCGATGCCTTCGATGCGGCCGCGCTGGGTGCTGCGCAGGTCGCCGCGGCCCTGGGCAAAGGCGTCGAAGAACACCGAGTGCTCGGGGTCGACCACCACCAGCTGCGTCGTGGCCAGTGCGTCGCGCCGGTAGCGGATGTAGCGGCCGATCGTGGCCGAGGTGCCGCCGGTGCCGGCGCCGACTACGATCCAGCGCGGCAGCAGGTGCGGCTCGTGGCGCAGCTGGCTGAAGATGCTCTCGGCGATGTTGTTGTTGCCCCGCCAGTCGGTGGCCCGCTCGGCGTAGGTGAACTGGTCCATGTAGTGGCCGCCGCAATCCCGCGCAATGCGCTCGGCCTCGGCATAGACCTCGCCCGGCTCGACCTCGACACAGCGGCCGCCGAAGAAGGCGATCTCGGCCAGCTTGGCCGCGGCCGTGCCGCGCGGCACGACGGCGACGAAGGGCAGGCCCAGCAGGCGGGCGAAATAGGCCTCCGAGATGGCCGTCGAGCCCGACGAGGATTCGACGATCGTCGTCCCGGGCCCGATGTGGCCGTTGCACAGGCCGTAGAGGAACAGCGAGCGGGCAAGCCGGTGCTTCAGGCTACCGGAAGGGTGGGTCGACTCGTCCTTCAGGTAGACGTCGACGCCAGGGTACTCCGGCAGCGGCAGCGGGATCAGGTGGGTGTCGGCCGACCGGCGGGCGTCGGCCTCGATGCGCTGCAGCGCGGTGGCAACCCAGGTGCGTGTCATGCGGCGCGGGCGCCGGCGACGGCGTTGGCGGTGGATTGGGGCATCGCCAAATTGTCGCAGGCGCCTGCACCGCGGCCGCCCTCAGGGCAGCGGGATCACGTAGTCGGTCAACTGGCCGGTGCTGCGGTCGAAGTGGGCCCCCGGCGCCTTCAGCGCATCGACGAAGAAGGCCACCGCGCCGACGCAGGCGGGGCCCTCGTGGCGCAGCGCCAGTCGGCCGTCGGGGCCGGTCTTGCCGGCGGCCGGCTGGTTCAGGTCATAGTCGTCGAGGAAGCGACCCCGCACCTTGACGCCGGCCTGCGGCTGGCCGAGCGCATCGGTCACCGTCAGCACGGCGCGCACCTTGTTGCGTGCCTTGGGCGTGCAACTGCCGGGCGCATCGGGGTCCTCGATGAACTTGCCGGACATCACCAACTGGCTGACCTGCAGGCAGGTGCCGGTGCAGGGGGTGATCGGCTGCAGGCGCACCAGGCGCTGCGAGCGGCCGATCAGCGCCAGCGCAGCGATCGCACCGCGGTCATTGGCGGGGCCGCCGATGGTGACGCTGGCACCCGGGTAGGCCGGCGACAGCCGCGTGTCCAGCGCCTGAGCCAGGCCATCCGGCCCGTCGGCGATCACGCCGACACCGGTGACGGTGGCCGACACCGTCGCGTCGGTCGCGAGGCTGCCGATGCCCCAGCGCGACAGATGCCCGTTCGGGCTGTTCGACAGAAGCTGCCACGCGCCGTTCGCCGGGCGGTAGCGGTGCAGGTACGACAAGGATTGGCCGGTCGTGGTCATCAGGAACCCGGCGAGCTCGCGCCGGTCGTTGATCTTCAGGCCGAAGCCGTAGGCCGGGTAGAAGCCGGGCGGTGGGGCCGGCAGCGGGGCGACGCTCGTCACGTCATCGAGCGAATAGCTGTGGCCGTCGCTGACGACCCAGCCCCCGGGGCTGACGCTGCCCGGCCGCTCGAGCGGGAAACCGGCCGCGGCCAGGTCGAGCAGGCCGCCCGCGGCCGTCCAGACGAAGGGCCGAAAGCCGGCCGGGCCCGACGCGTGGCCGACCACGCGACCCTGGGCATCCATGCCGGCAGCGGCCGCGCCGGTGTAGCCGGGCAGGGTGCCGAGGTCGGTGAGCTGGTAGATGCCGCCGATCCGGTCCCAGACGACGGCGTGCGAGGCGGTCGCGAAGTCGCTCAGCGTGCCGGCGACCTGGCCCGCGTCGTCGATGGTCGATGGCAAGATCGGCAGGTTGCCGATCGTCGGCAACACGGCCCGGGCGCCACCAACGGGCCACACGGCGGTGTGGTAGGCCGGGGGGCACTGGGTGTGGTCACCGCAGGGCCACTCGGCGAACGCGCCGACGACATCGCCGCGGCGGTTGATGGCGTGGGCGGCGGTGCCCGGCGAGTCGATGAATTCGATGGCCAGCTGCGGGCCGGCTGCGCACACGGGCAGGGCGGTGAGCAGCAGGCTCGACAGGGCGGCGCGGCCGCAGGCCGCGCGCGGCAGGTCGAAGGCAGGGGCAAGGGCATGGGACATGGCGACTCCTCTCGTCATCGTGAGATGGTGGATTCGCCAGCGCCGGTGCCGCGGGGCTGGTGCTCGACCAGTCTAGGGGTCGAGTCTCGACGGGTTCTGCGCCAGGTCAAGGCGCAGAACTGGCTCAGACCGTCATGCCGCCCGAGACTTCCAGCACCGCGCCGTTCACGTAGCTCGCCTCGTCGCTCGCCAGGAAGGCGTAGACGTTGGCGATCTCGTCGGCCCGGCCCAGGCGCTTCAGGGGCACCTGCTCGCGCATGTGGTCGAGCACCTTGTCCGGGATGGTCGCGAGGATCGGCGTCTCGATGAAGCCGGGCGCGACCGCGTTGACGCGCACGCCCTTGGGCCCCAGCTCGCGGCTCCAGGTCTTGGTGAACCCGATCACGCCGAACTTGGCCGCGGCATAGTTGGTCTGGCCGAAGTTGCCGTAGATGCCCACCACCGACGAGGCGTTCAGGATCACGCCGCGGCCTTGCTCGACCATCGTGTCCGCCACGGCCTGCGCGCAGTGGAAGACGCCGCGCAGGTTCACGTCGATCACCGCGTCGAACTGGGCCTCGGTCATCTTCTGCAGCCGCGCGTCCTTGGTGATGCCGGCGTTGTTGACCAGCACGTCGATGCGGCCGTGGGCGGCCTTGACGGTGGCGACCATCGCATCCACCTGCTCGCGCTTCGTCACGTCGACCACGTGGCCCTCGGCACGCCCGCCGGCCGCGCGGCACTGCGCCACGGCGGCCTGGACCGCCTCGGGGCGGATGTCGCAGACGATCACCGTCGCGCCCTCGCGCGCGAACTTCAGCGCGGTGGCCAGGCCGATGCCTTGGGCAGCGCCGGTGACGATGCAGATCTTGTCGTTCAGTCTCATGGGATCAACCGCAGGAAGCGAAGCACGAAGGGAAGCTGGTCGGCGAAGTCGGACAGGGCGTGGTCGCTGCCGTCGAGCAGCAGCGTCGTCGCGCCCGCATGGCGCGCGCACATCTCGCGCCAGTCGAGCAGCTCGTCACCCTTGGCGATGACCGCGGCGTAGCGCTCGGGCTGGGTCAACGCGGCCGGCGTCATCGCCCGCAGCTCGTCGACGTACTCGGCGCGGAAGTAGAAGCGCTCTTCGGGGTTCTGCCAGGTGCTCTGCTCGCCGATGTAATGCGCGAGGTCGCGCGCCGGGTCGACGGCCGGGTTCAGCACGACGGCGCGGCAGCCGGTGGCCTCGGCCACGACATCGGCGTAGAAGCCGCCGAGCGAGCTGCCCACCGCCGCCATCGTGGCAGGCGGCCAGCCGGCAATGCCGGCGAACACCAGGTCCATCGCCTGGCGCGGCGAGGGTGGCAGCTGCGGGCACCAGAAGTGCACGCCCGGCCGGTTCTCGGCCAGCCAGCGGCCGACCATCTGCGCCTTGGTGGACAGTGGCGACGACCGAAAGCCGTGGAGGTAGAGGACGTGGGTGGTGGCGCTGTCCAAGGGCTTCATTTCGCCGCCAGCGCGGCCAGCAGCTTGTCGTGCACACCGCCGAAGCCGCCGTTGCTCATGCACAGCACGTGGTCGCCGGGCTTCGCGGCCTTCACGACGGCGGCGACCAGGGCGTCGATCGAATCGGCCACCTGGGCCTGCGCGCCCATCGGCGCCAGCGCCTCGCGCGCGTCCCAGCCGAGGTTGCCCTGGTGGCAGAACGCGAGGTCGGCTTCTTCGAGCGCCCAGGGCAGCTGGGCCTTCATCGTGCCGAGCTTCATCGTGTTCGAGCGCGGCTCGAACACGACCAGGATGCGCTGCGCGCCGACCTTGCGGCGCAGCCCGTTGACGGTGGTGCGCATCGCGGTCGGGTGGTGGGCAAAGTCGTCGTAGACCTTCACGCCGCCGGCCTCGCCGCGCAGCTCGAGCCGGCGCTTGACGTTCTCGAAGCTGGCCAGCGCGGTAGCCGCCTGCTCGGGCGCGACGCCCACGTGCTCGGCCGCCGCGATCGCGGCCAGCGCATTGAGCTGGTTGTGCTCGCCCAGCAGGGGCCACTCGACACGCGCGATCTTCAGCGCACCGCGCAGCACGTCGAAGGCCTGCGGCTCGCCGCGCGCGCGCCAGGCGCCGGGCTCTTCCTTGCGCGAGCCGAAGCGCTGCACCTCGCTCCAGCAGCCACGACCGAGCACGCGCTGCAGCGCCTCGTCGCGTGCGTTGACGACCAGCCGGCCTTGCGACGGCACGGTGCGCACCAGGTGGTGGAACTGGGTCTCGATCGCGGCCAGGTCCGGGAAGATGTCGGCGTGGTCGTACTCGAGGTTGTTCAGGATCGCGGTGCGCGGCCGGTAGTGGACGAACTTGCTGCGCTTGTCGAAGAAGGCCGTGTCGTACTCGTCGGCCTCGATCACGAAAGGGGTGCCGCCGTCGGTTTCGCCCAGCCGCGCCGAGACGCCGAAGTTGCGCGGCACGCCGCCGACCAGGAAGCCCGGGTTCAGCCCGGCCTGGTCGAGCACCCAGGCCAGCATCGCCGTCGTCGTCGTCTTGCCGTGGGTGCCGGCCACGGCCAGCACATGGCGGCCGTGCAGCACGTGTTCGGCCAGCCATTGCGGGCCGCTGGTGTAGGCGGCACCGGCGTCGAGCACCGCTTCCATCAGCGGGTTACCGCGCGTGACGACGTTGCCGATCACGAACAGGTCGGGCTGCAGCTCGAGCTGGTCGGCACCGTAGCCCTCGATCAGCTCGATGCCCAGCGCGCCCAGCTGGTCGCTCATCGGCGGGTAGACGTTGGCGTCGCAGCCGGTCACGCGGTGCCCGGCTTCGCGCGCCAGCGCGGCCAGGCCACCCATGAAGGTGCCGCAGATGCCGAGGATGTGGATATGCATGGCCACGAAGGAAAAACTCTGGGCAGCGGCCCGCGCGCGGCGGGCCGCAGGCTGGTCAGGCGGGTTCAGCCGGCGCGCAGGGCGTCACGCGCGGCTTGCACGGTGGCGGCGATGTCGGTCGCCGTGTGGGCGGCGCTGACGAAGCCGGCCTCGTACAGCGCCGGCGCCAGGTAGACGCCGTGGCCCAGCATGGCGTGGAAGAAGCGGTTGAAGCGCTCCTTGTCGGTCGCCATCACCTCGTCGTAGTTCTGCGGCAGCGGCTTGCCGAAGAAGAAGCCGAACATGCCCCCCTCGCTGTCGGAGGAGAAGGGCACGCCGGCCTCGTCGGCCGCTGCCTGCAGGCCCTGCACCAGCGAGCGGGTGGAGGCGCCGAGCGCCTCGTAGAAGCCGGGCTTGGCGATCTCGCGCAGCGTGGCCAGGCCGCAGGCCGTGGCCACCGGGTTGCCCGACAAGGTGCCGGCTTGGTAGACGGGGCCCAGCGGCGCAAGGTTCTGCATGATCTTGCGCGTCGTGCCGAAGGCGGCCAGTGGCATGCCGCCGCCGATGACCTTGCCGAACACGCTGATGTCGGGCTTGAAGCCGGGCAGCGCCTTGGCGTAGAGGCTTTGCGCGCTGCCGAGCGCGACACGGAAGCCCGTCATCACCTCGTCGAACACCAGCAGCGCGCCGTGCTGATCACACAGCTCGCGCAGGCGCTTGACGAAGGGCACCGCCGCGCGGACGAAGTTCATGTTGCCGGCGATCGGCTCGATCATCACGCAGGCCAGGTCCGCCCCGTGGGCAGCAAATGCGGCCTCGAGTTGCTCGATGTCGTTGTAGCGCAGCACGATCGTGTGCTGCACGACCTCGGGCGGCACGCCGGCGGATGTCGGGTGGCCGAAGGTCGCCAGGCCCGAGCCCGCCTTGACCAGCAGCGCATCGGCGTGGCCGTGGTAGCAGCCCTCGAACTTGATCAGCTTGGAGCGCCCGGTCGCGCCGCGCGCGAGGCGGATGGCGCTCATCGCCGCCTCGGTGCCCGAGCTGACCAGGCGCACCTGCTCGATGCTCGGGACGTGGCGGATGATCTCTTCGGCCAGCTCGACCTCGGCTTCGGTCGGCGCGCCGAAGCTGAAGCCGTCGTGGGCGGCCTTCAGCACCGCGTCCAGCACGGCCGGGTGGCCGTGGCCGAGGATCATCGGTCCCCAGGAGCCGATGTAGTCGATGTACTTCGTGCCCTCGGCGTCCCACATGTAGGCGCCTGCGGCGCGGGCGATGAAGCGCGGCGTGCCACCGACGGCGCGAAAGGCCCGCACGGGCGAATTGACGCCCCCCGGGATGCTGAGCTGGGCGCGCTCGAACAGCGCGGCGTTGCGGGAAGACGAATCAATGGACACGGCGCGAGCCTCCGGGCGGGGTGAGCGGCTCGTTCGGTGCGGCCCCGTCGGTCTCGGGTTCGCCGCCTTCGGCCAGTTCGGGGTTCTCGCCATCCTCGGGCGGCAGGGCCCAGAAGAAGCGATCGGGGATGATGTTGCCCATGCCGGGCCGGAAGCCGGCGTCCAGGCTCTGGTCGAGGAACTGCAGCGCCTCGCCGACGGCGGCCTGCAACTCGCTGCCCACGGCCAGCAGCGAGGCCAGCGCAGCGGCCAGGGTGTCGCCGGCGCCCACGAAGCTCACTTCGAACAGCTCGAACTTCTCACCGGTCAACGCGCCCTGGGCCGAGGCCAGCACGTTGTCGATGAACTGCCCGGTCGTGCCCTTGGCCGGCAGCATCACGCCGGTCACCAGCACATAACGCGTGCCGTGCTCGGCGGCGGCCACCGCCAGTTCGCGCGGCGAAGCCGGGCGGTCGGAATCCCAGTCGGGCAGCAGGAAGTCGGTCAGCGTCTTGTGGTTGCCGACCAGCACCTCGGTGGCCGGGAGGATGAGCTCGCGAAAGGATTCCAGGTATTGCGATGCCATGTCGTCGTCGAGCCAGCCAAGGTTCGGCAGATACGACACCAGGGGGATGTCGGGATAGTCCGACAGCACCTCGGCGACCGCGCTCACGCCCTCGGCGCTGCCGAGGAACCCGACCTTCCAGCCGGCGACCGTGATGTCCTCGAGCACGGTGCGCGCCTGCTCGGCGATGGCTTCGGCGTCAATGGCATGCTGATCGAACACCTCGGCGCTGTCGCGCATCAGCAAGGCGGTGGTCACCGGCAGGGCGTGGGCACCCATCGCCGCCAACGTCGCGACATCGCCCGCGGTGCCACCGGCACCGCTGGGGTCGGCGGCATTGAAGGTCATGACGCAACTCGGGGCGCTGCTCTCTTGTGCTGCGCCGTCGTCGACGTCGCTCGGGGTGCTGCCCTTGGGCAGATCGGAGGCCATGAATGAGCGGGAGTGTCCGTCGTTCGGGCCAGTCTTCACAGCGAAGACTGACCTCTAGGGGATTGTGAAGAATGTTGCGTAGGTGCCTACGCAGCCTTGGCTTTTGGCCAAAACGGGTGGATACAATGATTTGTCATTGTAGTGAGCGATGCGTGTCGACGTGAGTGAACCGCGCACCTGGATGTGCCTGATCTGCGG
>NZ_DATFAN010000059.1:0-16048 GCF_035254525.1 Ideonella sp.
GCACCTCGAGGACGAATTGCGTATCGGTCTGGTAGGCGCTGTGTTCCCAGGCGCCGCGCGGCTCGACGATCATGCGTACCCGATCGCCGCTCTGCACTGTCGACAACGATTGAACCGGCGTGCCGAAATCCGACACATCGAGTTTGCGCCGCAGCGATTCCGGCAGCGTCGAACGCAGGAACTCGACGACGAGGTTTTGTCCCTGCTGTTTCAGATCAACGCCGATCTGGGTGCTGGCCAAGCCGACGATGATGCGCCCCGCCCCATCCGGCCCGCGGCGGAAATCGATGTCACGCAGCGGCAGTTGCTCGGCGTTCTGGCTATTGGCGAAATGCACTGGTTGCGGTGCAGACGCCGGAGCCGCGGTGGCGGAGGTGGCAATGGTCGGCTGATCCAGCATGATCAGCAGCGACTTGCCCTGCAACTCGGTGCGGTAGTTCGTCGGCTGCTTCAGACTCAACACCAAGCGCGTGCGATCGCCGGCACTGGCGATGTTGACGCTGCGGACATTGGCGGAATTGATCTCGACGGCCGACTTGCCGATGCCATTGACGACGTTCGGCAGGTCGATGGCGACCCGGGGCGGCGCCTGGATCGCAAACCCAGTTGGCGCCGCGGCGAGCGCCTCGCTGAGTTCGACGCGGATCACCTCGCCGGTCGACTGCTGGTTGCTGCTGACCGAGCGGATCAGATTCTGTGCCCAGGTCAGGCTCGGCATCGCCAGCCCCAGGGCCAGAAGCAGCCCTCCCACCGTCCAACTCCGCATCTTGCGTGACTCCAACTTGTGATTCATCGCGCCTTCTCCTGAAGCTGGAGGGTCGTGGTGCGCTCGATCCATTCGCCCGCCGCGTCCTGCACGAGTTCGCGCAGTGACAGTTCTGTTTCGCCGATCTTGGTGATCTGGCCGTAGTTCTGGCCGATGTATTCGCCCGCCTTGACGTAGTGCAGCAGCTTGTCGACCTCGATCAAGGCGTGGGGGCTGCCTTGACGGGTGACCGTGCCGACCATCTTCATCGCGTCCAGGGGATAGGCCTCGAGCGGCTCTTTGCGCCGGCGAAGCTGTGCGGCGAGCATCGCGTTCGTCTGGCCACCGTCGATGCGCGTGCCCGAGCCGATCTTCTGGCTGCTGAAGGGCTCGATGCCCGAGATGGACGCGTAAGGCTGCGGCACGAACTTCTTCGGCGCCACGATGGGCTCGACGCTGGGCTTGACCTCGCGCTTCTGCTCGTCCATCCACTGCGTCAGTTCATCGGTGTTGGCGCCGCACCCCGCGAGGATTGCCGCGGCGCCGACCAGACTCAGAGCCAGGCGCTTCATGACTTCTTGCCCTTATCCTTTTGCTTCGCCTTGGCCGCCGCGGCCTTGACCTCAGCGACCTCGGCTGCGTCCAGGTAGCGGTACGTGCGCGCCGTGGCCTCCATCACCAGGTTGCCTGAAGTGTCCTTCGGCGGTGGTGCGATCGTCAGGTTGTGCAGCGTCACGATGCGCGACAGGTTGGCCACATCCGCGACGAACGAGCCGACGTCGTGATAGCGGCCGGAGACCTTGATCGCGATCGGCAACTCGGCGTAGTAGTCCTTGACCACCACCTGGCCGGGCCGGAAGAGCTCGAACTGCAGGCCACGCCCGATGCCGGCCTGGTTGATGTCGGACAGCAGCGCGTCCATCTCGGCCTTGCCCGGCAGTTGTTTTTCGAGCTGGGTCACGTACTCCTGGACCTGCTCCTTCTGCTTCTTCAACTCGTTCAGGTTGACGGCCTGCTTCAGCTTGTCGCGATAGTCAGCCTTGAGCCGGGGCTCCTTGTCGCGGGCGGCCTGAAGACCACTGTCGGCGTCACTGAGCACCGCGAGCCAGCCGAGCGCCACGACCACGATGGCCACCGCGATGCAGCTGACGATCTTGGGCAGCACCGGCCATTGGCCTGGCTCTTTCGGGTTGAGCTCGCGGAACTGGGCTGCGGCGCGGCGCAGTGCCGCGGCGACATCGATGCGTGGCGTGGTGGATTTGCTGGTAGCCATCATCCGCCTCACGAAACCTTGGCCGGCTTGGTCGGCTTGGCCGACCCTGGCGCACTGGCGGCACTCGCCGCGCCTGCGGGCCCCTGCGGGCGCTTGATCGTCACACGCATCGAGAAATCGAACAGCCGGCGTTGATCACGGTCCTTGCCGAGGGTGACGGCCTTGATCTCGACGAGCTCCGGCCGCTCCAGCCAGGGCGAGTTGTAGGCGGTGTTGCGCAACATCTCCGACACACGTTCGTTGGTCTGCGACATGCCGCCCACCGTGACGATGTTTCCGTTTTGCCTGACCGAGGTGAGATAAATGCCTTCGGGCGTCTGCTTGACCAGTTCGTCGAGCAGGTAGACCGGCACGTTGCGGTCGGTCTGCAGGTCTTCGACCGCTTTCTGGCGCGCCTTGAGCGCGTCGATCTCGGCGCGCAGCGTGGCGACGTCCTTGATCTGGTCCTCGAGCTTCTTGATCTCTTCGGCCAGGAAGCGGTTGCGCGACTCCTGCGCCGACGTGAGCTGCTGCAGCACGCCGAACCACAGGATCACGATGCCCACGCCGACCACGCCGGCCAGACCCAGCGCCGAGAAGAATGCCCGCTTGCGTTCCTGGCGGCGCGCTTCGCGGTGCGGAAGTAGGTTGATCAAGATCACTGCACGAACCTCCGCATCGCCAGGCCACAGGCCGTCAGGTACGACGGCGCCTCGCGTCGCAGCTTGGCTTCGCGCACCGAAGAGCCGAGCTTCATGCCTTCGAACGGATTGACGACCTTGGAGGCGAAGCCGGTCACGTCCTTGACCCGTTCGCGCAGGCCCGGCATGGCCGCCGTGCCACCGGCCAGCATCACGTAGTGCACCTTGTGGTGGGGGGTACTGGTGAAGAAGTACTGAAGCGCGCGGCCGATCTCGTGCGCCAGGCTGTCGACGAACGGGGTCAACAGCGTGGGTTCATAGTCTTCCGGCAGGTCGCCGCTGATCTTCTTCTGCTCGGCCTCTTCGTAGGAGAAACCGTACTGGCGGGAAATCAGCTGCGTGAGTTGGGAGCCGCCGAAGGATTGATCGCGGTCGTAGAGCATTTCCTCTTCGCGCAGCACCTTCAGGCTGGTCGTGTCGGCGCCGATCTCGAACAAGGCCACCAGCGAGTCCTTGCCCTGATCGGGCAGCGCGCCGATCAGCCGGCCCATGGCCAGGCGCGATGCGTGCGATTCGATGTCGAGCACCACCGGCGTGAGCCCGGCGGCCTCGGCCAGACCCTGGCGGTCCTGCACGCGATCCTTGCGCGACGCAGCGATCAGCACGTCGACATCGCCGGCCGAGTTGGCATTCGGGCCGATGACGCAGAAGTCGAGGCTGACCTCGTCGAGCGAGAAGGGGATGTACTGGTGCGCCTCGGACTCGACCTGCAGTTCCATCTCGTCTTCGCGCAGGCCGGCCGGCAAGACGATCTTCTTGGTGATCACGGCCGACTGGGGCATCGCCATCACCACGTGGCGGGTCTTGGTGCCGCTGCGGCTGACCACGCGGCGCACGGCGTCGGCAACCTCGTCGAATTTCTCGATTTGGCCGTCGACGATCCAGCCCTTTTCGAACGGCTCGCTGGCCAATCGCTCCAGAACCAGTTCACCAGATGCAGATTGTGACAATTCGACCAGCTTGACGCTGGAGGAACTGATATCGAGGCCAATCATCTGCGGATGCTTCTGGCCCAACAGGCGATCAAGAAAACCCACGGGTCAAGGCTCCAGCGGCGCCACAACAGGACGCAAAGTTAACAAAGCACTTCAATCCTAGCAGCAAGAGTGTTGAGAAAGAAAGGAAAAGTGGCCGACAAAACCCACTCCTCGTTGCGATTCGCACACGTGCTCCGTTCTTATCGGCAGGGCCTCCCCCTGGGTTTCCACCAGCCACTGTGACAAGGCGTTCATGGCGGCAAGCAACTGTGTGCGAGGACGCAATTCCGCCCCGCCGGAAATCACGGCAGGTGAATCCCCCTCGATTTCTATAATCGCCCGGCCCATAGCAGGAGCCCCATGAGCGACGACGACCGCACGAATACCTCTTCAGCCAACGGCAGCCCGGCCGCCGGGCCCTGGTGGCGCACGCCGGTCAGGCTGGTGTTGGGCGCGCTGGGGCTGGCCGGAGCCGGCCTGATCGTCATGCTGATCTCCGCGGCCATCGCGCTGGCGGTCGCCTACCCGAACCTGCCCGAGCTCGATTCAGTGACCGACTACCGGCCCCGCTTGCCCCTGCGAGTGATGTCGGCCGACGGTGCCCTGCTCGGCGAATACGGCGATGAACGCCGCACTTTCACGCCGATCGCCCAGATCCCGAAGGTGATGCAGGACGCGGTGTTGGCGATCGAAGATGCTCGCTTCTATCAGCACAGCGGCGTCGACTACATCGGCGTGATCCGCGCCGGGCTGGCGCAATTCGGCTCGGTGGGCAGCCAGGGTGCGTCGACCATCACGATGCAGGTGGCGCGCAACTTCTACCTCTCGACCGAGAAGTCGGTGACGCGCAAGCTCTACGAGATCCTGCTTGCGCTGAAGATCGAGCGCCAGCTCAGCAAGGACCAGATCCTCGAGCTGTACATGAACCAGATCTATCTCGGCCAGCGCGCCTATGGCTTCGCCGCGGCCAGCGAGATCTATTTCGGCAAGCCGCTGAAGGACATCACGATCGCCGAGGCGGCGATGCTGGCCGGCCTGCCCAAAGCGCCGTCGGCCTACAACCCGATCGCCAACCCGCGCCGCGCCGCCGTGCGCCAGCAGTACATCATCGACCGGATGCTCGACAACGGCTTCATCACGCCCGAACAGCATGCCGAAGCCAAGGCGCAGGAACTGAAGTACCGCGTGCCGACGGACGTGCCAGTGCATGCCGAGTATGTGGCCGAAGTGGCGCGCCAGCTCGTCTTCAATCAGTATGGCGCGGACACCTACACGCGCGGGCTGCAGGTCCAGCTGACCGTGCGGGCTGCCGATCAGATGGTGGCCTACCGCGCGTTGCGGCGCGGCCTGATGGACTATGAGCGCCGCCAGGTCTACCGTGGACCCGAGGCCTATGTCGACCTGCCGGCGGATCCCAAGGCGGTCGATACGCGCGTCGCGGAGGCACTGGCGGACCACCCCGACAACGATGAACTCAAGGCCGCCGTCGTGCTCGAGGCGGGGCCGAAGAAGGTGATCGCCGTGCTGCAGTCCGGCGAGTCGATCACCGTCACCGGAGACGGCCTGCGCCCGGTCGCGTCGGGCCTGGCAGCCAACGCCGACGCCAAGCGCCAGATCCGGCGTGGCGCCGTCGTGCGGGCGATCAGGGGGGCCAAGGGCGATTGGACACTGACCCAGCAGCCGGAGGTCGAAGGCGCCTTCGTGTCCATCGAGCCCGCCACCGGCGCGATCCGGGCCATGGTCGGCGGTTTCGACTTCGGCAAGAACAAGTTCAACCACGTCACCCAGGCCTGGCGCCAGCCGGGCTCGAGCTTCAAGCCCTTCATCTATTCGTCGGCGCTGGAAAAAGGCTTCACCCCGGCCACCATCGTCAACGACGCGCCGCTGTTCTTCGACGCCGGCGCCACCGGCAGCCAGCCCTGGGAGCCGAAGAACTACGACGGCAAGTTCGAAGGCCCGATGCCGCTGCGCACGGCGCTGGCCAAGTCCAAGAACATGGTCTCGATCCGTATCCTGCAGTCCGTCGGCGTCGACTATGCGCGCGACTGGGTCACCCGCTTCGGCTTCGATCGCGAGAAGCACGAGCCCTACCTCACCATGGCGCTCGGCGCGGGCTCCGTCACGCCGATGCAGATGGCCACCGCCTACAGCGTGTTCGCCAACGGCGGCTACCGCGTCAACCCGGTGCTGATCGCACGCATCACCGATTCGCGCGGCAAGGTGCTGCACGAGGTCGATCTGCACGGCCCCGACGAGGCGCAGCGGGTAATCGATGCGCGCAATGCCTTCGTGATGGACAGCCTGCTTCAGGAGGTGACCCGTTCCGGCACCGCCGCGCGCGCGCAGGCCACGCTGAAGCGCCCGGATGTCTACGGCAAGACGGGCACGACCAATGATTCGATGGATGCCTGGTTCGCCGGCTTCCACCCGTCGCTGGCCGCCATCGTCTGGATCGGCTACGACACGCCGCGCAAGCTCGGCGACCGCGAGACCGGCGGCGGCTTGTCGCTGCCGGTCTGGATCGAGTACATGAGCCAGGTGCTCAAGGGCGTGCCGGTCGTCGAATCGTCGGCGCCGGAAGGGGTGGTGAACGTCGCCGGCGAGTGGTACTACGACGAGTACAGCCCGGGCCAGGGCATCAGCACGCTCGGCACCGACGAGACACTGCCACAGCCGCCGACCGAGGACGAGAAGAAGGGCATCCTCGAATTATTTCGTTGACCCCCACGCTCGCTGGCGCTCGCTGCCCCCCCGAGGGGACCCTTGCAGCGGACCGGCGGGGCCGGATCCGCGCAAGCGACTTGGGGCCCACGGCGCTTCGCGCGTCAGGGGGGAAGCGAGAAGGCCAGGGGCCTGCCTGCTTGGGCGGTTGCCTGCTCGGACAGGCGCTGGAAGAAATCAACGCCGTCGCGCGTGTCGAGCCAGCGGCCGTCGGGCTGCAAGCGGAAGTGGTAGCCGCCCGCCTTGGCAGCCAGCCACAGTTCGTGCAACGGCGGCTGGGTGTTGATGATCAGCTTGCTGCCGTTGGGCAGCGCCAGTTCGAGCAGGCCCCCGGTGCGGTGGCTGTCGATGTCGATCACGTCCTGGTCGAGCCAACGGTCGACCTGGCGCTCGATCACGGCCAGCACGGCCGAGGCGCGCTGGTGGTATTCGGCATCGGTGAAGGAGGAAGCGGTCATACACCCCCCTTGGCGCTCTGCGCCGTCCCCCCGAGGGGGAAATCGCCCTTGGGGCGGCCCTGCGTGCTCATGGTCATCGGTACACTTCGCGGCATGCCGTACCGCGCCGCGTCGAGTGTAGTGGCGCCCATGCCGCGCCACCGGGTCAGGGTCTTGAAGCCAAGCCTAGTTTGTGCCCTGGGGTTGTGCCTGCTGGCCGGCTGCGGCCAGCGCGGGCCGCTGGTGCTGCCTGGTGCGGCTTCGGTGGCTCCGGCCGCTCCCACCCCTTCCCCTACCGCCCCACCGTCTTCGGCCGCCAGCGCGGCCACCCCCGCTCGATGACACTGCCCGGCCACCCCTTCCTGACCGCCCGCGACGATGGCCTTTGGCTCGAGGGCCTGCCGCTGCTCGAGCTGGCGCGCCGCTTCGGCACGCCCTTGTACGCTTATTCGCGCAACGCCATGCGCGCCGCCGCAGCGAGCTACCAGCGCGCCCTGGCGGGCCGGCCGCACCTGCTGTGCTATGCGATGAAGGCCAACTCCAGCCTGGCCGTGCTGCAGACCTTCGCCGAGGCGGGTTGCGGTTTCGACATCGTGTCGGGTGGTGAACTGCAGCGGGTGCTGGCGGCTGGCGCACCCGCCAGCCGCATCGTGTTCTCGGGCGTCGGCAAGACCCACGACGAGATGCGGCAGGCGCTGGACGCCGGTGTGCGCTGCTTCAATGTCGAGAGCGAGCCGGAACTGGCCGCGCTGTCCGAGGTGGCCTCTTCGCTCGGCCGGCGCGCGCCGATGAGCCTGCGCGTCAACCCGGATGTCGATGCCGGCACGCACCCCTACATATCGACCGGCCTGAAAGCCAACAAGTTCGGCGTTGCCCACGAGCGGGCGCTGTCGGTGTACCGGCAGGCGCGGGAGCTGCCAGGCATCGAGGTGGTTGGCATCGATTGCCACATCGGGTCGCAGATCACCAGCGCGAGCCCTTACCTGGACGCGCTGGACCGCCTGCTCGATCTGGTCGACGCGCTGGCCGCAGACGGCATCGATCTGCGGCACATCGACCTCGGCGGCGGCCTCGGCATCACCTACACCGACGAAGAGCCGCCCAGCGCCGAAGACCTGGTGCGCCAGATGCTCGCCCGCATCGACGAACGCGGCCACGGCCACCGCGAGATCCTGCTCGAGCCCGGCCGCTCGCTGGTCGGCAACGCCGGCGTGCTGCTGGCGTCGGTGCTGTACCTGAAGCCGGGCGAAGAGAAGAATTTCTGCATCGTCGATGCGGCGATGAACGACCTGGTGCGCCCGGCGATGTACCAAGCCTGGATGCGCATCGAGCCTTGCGTGCGCCGCACCACCCAGGCGCGCACCTGGGACGTGGTCGGCCCGGTCTGCGAATCGGGCGACTGGCTGGGCCACGACCGCAAGCTCGCTGTCGAGCCGGGCGACGTGCTCGCCGTGCTGTCCGCCGGCGCCTATGGCATGACGATGGCGAGCAACTACAACACCCGGCCTCGCGCCGCGGAGGTGATGGTCGACGGAGACGCGGTGCACCTGATCCGTGAGCGCGAATCGGTGGCCCAGTTGTTTGCCGGCGAGAAGCTGATCGCCGGCTGAACGCGCCGGGCGGCCGTCAGATACGGCCCTCCTCCACCGCATGGCAGGCGATCTGGATGCCGGCCAGCGATTGCCAACGTGGCCGCTCGGCGCGGCAGCGCGCATTCGCATGCGGGCATCGTGGATGAAAGCTGCAGCCGCTGGGCGGGTTCA
This sequence comes from Ideonella sp., assembly GCF_035254525.1. GTDB lineage: Bacteria > Pseudomonadota > Gammaproteobacteria > Burkholderiales > Burkholderiaceae_C > Ideonella. The sequence continues at coordinate 8,597 of NZ_DATFAN010000059.1, forward strand.
GCGGGTTAGGCACCTCGCCCTGCACGGGTGTGCGGGCTCGGCCGCTCATGTGCAGATCGGGAATCGCATCGAGCAGCATCCGTGTGTACGGGTGGCGCGGTGCGCCGAACAGCGCCGCCTTCGGTGCCAGCTCGACCAGGCGGCCGAGGTACATCACCCCGACGGCATCGCTGATGTGCCGCACCACCGCCAGGTTATGGGAGATGAATAGATAGCTCAGACCGCGCTCGCGCTGCAGATCTTTCATCAGGTTCAACACCTGGGCCTGCACCGACACGTCGAGCGCCGAGGTCGGCTCGTCGCAGACGAGGAATTCGGGCCGCGTGGCCAACGCACGGGCGATCGAGATGCGCTGGCGCTGCCCGCCCGAGAACTGGTGCGGGTAGCGGCCGGCATCGGCCGGCGACAGGCCCACGGCCCTCAGCAAGTCGGCGACTTGCGCGACGAGCTCGCCGGCGTCTTTCACCAGCCCGTGTTCGCGCAAAGGCTCGGCGACGATGTCCTGCACCCGCCAGCGGGGGTTCAGGCTGGCGTACGGGTCCTGGAAAATCATCTGCATGCGCCGCCGCAGCCGCAGAGCCTGGGCCGAGGCGAGCGTCTCATGCGTCGGCTGGCCGTCGAAGATCACTTCGCCGCGGGTCGGCGTGTGCAGCCCGACGAGAAGCCGCGCGACCGTGCTCTTGCCGCAACCCGATTCGCCGACCAGCGCCAGCGTCCGCCCGGCCTCGATGCAGAAGCCGACGCCATCCACCGCATGCACGAAACGGCGCGGCTGGCGCTCGACCAAGCGGTTCAGCCATGGCGGCGACACGTCGAAGACCTTGGCTAGGTCGCGCGCTTCGACGAGAGCGGTTCCAGGGGCACCGCTGGGCAGCCAGGTGGCGCTCACGCCGCACCCCCTGGTGCATGCAGCCAGCACGCGGCGCGCGTTGTGCCTGCATCGAGCAACTCGGGCCGCTCGACGCTGCAGCGCGGCATCGCGTCGGCGCACCGCGGGTTGAAGGCGCAGCCCAGCGGGATCGCGTTCAGCCGCGGCATCGCGCCGTCGATCTGCGCCAGACGTTCGCGCTCGACGTCCATCGCCGGAATCGAACCCATCAGCCCACGCGTGTAAGGGTGGGCCGGCCGGTGGATCACCGCCTGCACCGGCCCGATCTCCACGATGCGGCCGGCGTACATCACCGCCACGCGATCGCAGGTTTCGGCGATCACGCCCATGTCGTGGGTGACCAGCATCACCGCTGCGCCGTGATCGCGCGCGACGCGCTTGAGCAGCGAGATGATTTGCGCCTGGATCGATACGTCCAGCGCCGTGGTCGGCTCGTCGGCCACGATCAGCCGCGGCTCGGCCGCCAACGCCAGCGCGATGACCACCCGCTGGCGCATGCCGCCGGAGAACTGGTGCGGGTACTGGTCGATGCGCGCCTCGGGCGCCGGAATGCCGGTCTGGCGCAGCAGGTCGATCGCGCGCTCGCGGGCTTGCGCGGCCGACAGGGGCAGGTGCGCGCGGATCGTCTCGACCAATTGATGGCCCACTGTGTACAGTGGGTTCAGCGATGTCAGCGGGTCCTGGAAGATCGCGCCGATCTGGCGCCCGCGCACCCGCCGCCACTCGGCCGGCCGAAGTTGGTCGATTCGGCGACCCTCCAGGCGCACTTCGCCAGCTGCGATACGGCCGGGCGGCTCGAGCAGGCCGATGATGGCAGCGCCGGTCAGGGACTTGCCCGCGCCCGATTCACCGACCACACCGAGGATCTCGCCTGGCGCGATGGTGAAGCTGATGTCGTCCAGCGCGAGCAGCGTGCCGCGGCGGGTCGGAAACTCGACCCGCAGGTGACTGACTTCGAGCAATGGGGAACTCATCGGCGATTCACTGCAGCCGCGGGTTCAATGCATCGCGCAGCCAATCGCCCAGCAGGTTCACGCTCAGTGCGATGATCATCAGCATCGCACCGGGAAAAACGGTGATCCACCATTCGCCCGAGAACAGGTAGTCGTTGCCGATGCGGATCAAGGTGCCCAATGACGGGCTGGTCGGCGGCACGCCGACGCCGAGGAAGGACAGCGTGGCCTCGATGATCACCGCCGCCGCGATGTCGATGGTTGCCAGCACCAGCACCGGGCCAGTGACGTTGGGCAGCACGTGCCGCCACATGATGCGCACCGGCGCGACACCGATCACCCGGGCCGCCTGCACGTATTCCTTGTGTCGTTCGACCAGCGTCGAGCCGCGTACCGTGCGGGCGTACTTGACCCAGCCGGTCAAGGCAATCGCGAGGATCAGCACCGTGAACGCGAGCGCGTCGTGCGCATTGGGGAACATCGCGCGCCCGACGCCGTCGATCAGCAGCGCGACAAGGATGGCTGGGAACGACAGCATCACGTCGCACACGCGCATGATGAAGGCGTCGAGGTGCCCGCCGGCGAATCCCGACAGCAACCCGAGCCCGACCCCGAGCACCAGCGACAGCACGACGGCGCACAGGCCGACGAACAGCGAGATCCGCGTGCCGTAGATGACGGCCGAGAGGATGTCCCTGCCCTGGTCATCGGTGCCCAGCAGGAAGCGGGGGTTGCCGTCCGGCTGCCAGGCGGGCGGCAGCCGGGCATCCAGCAGGTCGATCGTCGAGAGGTCGAACGGATTGTGGGGCGCCACCCACGGGGCGAACAAGGCCGCGAAGGTGCTGACGAGCACCAGGACCGCCGCCATCTGCGCGACGGGCGACCGACGAAAGCTGTGCCAGAGGTCGCCATCGAAGAATCGGCCCCAGGCGCCGCCGGGTGACGAAGAATCGACGGGAACCATCAGTGAGCAGCCACAGCGCGGTCAATCCGCAACCGGGGGTCGACCACGAAATACAGCAGATCGACCACCAGGTTGATGACGACGAAGATCAGCGAGATCAGGCACAGGTACGCCGCCATCACCGGGATGTCGGCGAACTGCACCGCCTGAATGAACAGCAGGCCCATGCCCGGCCACTGGAACACCGTCTCGGTGATGATCGCGAAGGCGATCAAGCCTCCGAGTTGCAGGCCGGTGATCGTCATCACCGGCACGAGCGTGTTCTTAAGTGCATGGCTGAAGTAGACCGTGCGCTCGCTCAGGCCGCGGGCCCGGGCGAACTTGATGTAGTCGGTGCGCAGCACTTCGAGCATCTCCGCGCGCACCAGCCGCATGATCAGCGCGAGCTGGAAGATCGACAGGGTGATCGAAGGCAGCACCAGATGGCGCCAGCCATCGAGCGTCAGCAGCCCGGTGGTCCAGCCGCCCAGCGACACCACCTCGCCGCGCCCGAAGCTGGGCAGCCAGTTCAGCACCACGGCGAAGAGCAGGATCAGCAGGATCCCGATCAGGAAGGTCGGCAGCGAGACACCCAACAGCGAGAAACCCATCAGGAACTGGGCGAGCCAGCTGCCACGCCTCAGCGCGGCCACCACGCCCATCGGGATGCCCAAGACGAGCGCCAGCACGGCAGCAGCCAGCGCCAACTCCAAGGTCGCTGGCATCCGCTCGACGAACAGTGCGGATACCTTGCGGCCCTGGCGCAGGCTCAGGCCGAACTCGCCGCGGACGGCGTTGCCAATGAAATTGGCAAACTGCACGACCGCCGGCCTGTCGAGGCCCAGATCGGCACGCAACTGGGCCCGCTGCTCCGGCGTCGCCTCCTGGCCCAGCAGGTTGGTGACCGGATCGCCGACGAACTGGAACAGCAAGAAAGCGATCAAGGCCACCGCACCCATCACGACGATCGCTTGGGCCAGGCGGCGGAGGATGAAGGCGAGCATGCTGGTGGGGTGCTTTGCAAGCGGCGTGCCGAGGGCCGTGATCAGGCCTGGCGCGTCGAAGCAGCCCGTTTGGCAGTTCGACCAGCCCAGTGTAGCGGCCGGCTCCGGCGCGCCACCCCGGCGTTTGCCCCATGAAAAAAGCCGCCCGGAGGCGGCTTTCGCGAGCATGCGCCGAAGCGCGGTGCTGTGCTTAGAACGAGTGCTTTAGGCCCAGGTCGTAGCCGGTCTTGTGGTCCAGCGCGTCGGTTGCGCTGCCGCCAACCTTGCCCACGTCCGCATAGATCTTGGTGCGCTTGGAAAAGTTGTAGTGCACGCCGAGGCCAACCTTCTTGGTTTCGCCAACGACGTCGACGTCGTTCTTCGAGTACTGGGCCTTGAAGTCAAATGCGCCGAACGGCACCGTCGCGCCGATGATCCAGCCCTTGGCATCCAGGCCAGCAGCGGTCGTGCCCTTGCCATAGCCCAGAGCGGCGGTCATGAAGCCAAAGTTGTAGCGGCCGCCGATATTCCAGGCCTTGTCGTTGTCGGCGGCCGGGTTCTCGTAACCGACGCCGACCCAGAACGGACCCGCGGCGTAATTGGCCGCGATCGAGAAGGGCTTGTCGGTGCCGCCGTTCGGGGCGCCTTCGGCAATAGAGGCACCGAGATTGAAGCCGCCGACCGACAGGTCGTAGCGAACCGAATCAGAGACGCGGGCCTTGGTGATGCCACCAAAGCGCATGCCGGTGTCACGGCCTTGCGCCACCGTCTCGCCGCCGAACGGGTCGATCTGGTTCTGGATCATCAAGAACGCCGGGGTGTACTGGCGGCCCAGGTTCACCGCGCCGAAGGGCGTGACCAGACCAACGGTCGAATAACCCTGCCAGAAGGTGGCGGTCGTTTGCGTGCCGGTATCGGCCGACAGGCGGTGCTCGATGCCGAACGTGGCCTTGTAGCCGCCGCCCAGATCCTCGACGCCACGGAAGCCCAGGCGGCTGCCGCCACCGAACTGGGCGCCGTCAACGACCTGCTTGTCTTCGGTACCGATCGGCTTGGCCAAGGCTTGGTCGATGAAGCCGTAGATCGTGACCGACGACTGGGCCGAGGCAGCACCGGCGAAAGCACCCAGCACGGCCAGGGCAATCAGAGATTTTTTCATGTCAGAGATCTCCTAGGTTTGAACAAGAGGTCCCGATCGAGGGAGAACCCGGATCACCGAAGCTGGTGGGGCCGATCAGGCCAACCTCCTCATCGGAAGTTGCCGCTATTGCACCAGAGGCCCCCAGCGTGCGCAAAGAAATCGGGCAATGGCGCACCGTTTTGTTGTCATGCAACAACGAGTTAAGCGCACCAAGTTGGCGCACTGTGCTCATGGCGGTCACCGCCGCCGGGGCCGGCGGCGGTATGCTCTCCAAATGGCTGTGCTCTCTCCGTTGGATCTCTGGCTCGCGACCTTGGACAACGCGCTTCGCACCGTTTCAGGAGTGGCCCATGCGAGCAGACCGCTGCCGGCACCCGAATCCGCGACCTCGGTCTTAGCGCCCGAGGTGAAGCGGATTTCCGGCGCCCTGATGCGCGTCAATCACGTCGGCGAAGTCTGCGCCCAGGCGCTGTACGAGGCGCAAGGCCTGACCGCACGCAGCCCGCAGGTCCGCGCTCAGATGCAGCAGGCCGCGCGCGAGGAGACCGATCACCTGGCCTGGACGGCCCAGCGGCTCGAGGCCCTGGGCGATCGGCCGAGCCTGCTGAACCCGCTGTGGTACGCCGGCGCCTTTGCGATGGGGCTGGCCGCCGGCCGCGCCGGGGATGCCTGGAGCCTCGGCTTCCTCGTGGAAACGGAGCGCCAGGTCGAAGAGCACCTGGCCGGCCACCTGGATCGACTTCCCGTCGAGGACGAGGCGTCCCGCGCCGTCGTCCTGCAGATGAAGGCCGACGAGGCGACGCACGCCGACGCCGCGCTGGAGGCCGGTGGTAGGCCACTGCCCGCCCCGGTGCGCTGGCTGATGCGGGGCGCGGCGCGCGTGATGACCGCCACGGCCCACTACATCTGACCCTCTGAGGCGGTTCCGGTCGCGCTAGCCAGCCGTTTCGCGAAGTTCGACGCTCGTCGTGATGCGGGCCGTGTGGCCGATCATCGCCGTCGCCGAGCAGTACTTCTCGTGCGACAGGGCCACCGCGCGCTCCACCGCCGCCAACTGCAAGGCGCGCCCGCTGACGATGAAGTGCATGTGCAGCGCGGTGAAGACCTTCGGGTCGGTCTCGGCGCGCTCAGCCTTCAGTTGCACCTGGCATCCGCTGACCGCATGCCGGCCGCGCTTGAGGATCAGGACCACGTCGTAAGCCGTGCAGCCGCCGGCGCCGGCCAGCAAGGTCTCCATGGGCCGCGGGGCGAGATTGCGGCCCCCGCCCTCCGGCGCGCCATCCATCGTCAGGGTGTGGCCGCTGCCGGTCTCGGCCAGCATCGCCATGCCGGCGTCGGCCACCCAGTGCACCGTGCATTCCATCGTCGTGAGTCCTCGCAGCGCGAAACGAAACTATCGGCGCATTATCGCGGCCTGGAGCGCACTCCCTAGCGCAGGGATATTGCAGTGCAGCAAGAGCCGCGTTAGACTGCTCTCCAAGCGGCGGCTGGAATCGTTTTCCGGTTTGCGGCACCTCTTGTCTCCTCCACCTCCTCAACGGTGGATTCAGCCCGGGCCCTCACGGACCCGGGCTTTTTTCTGATCGGTGCTGTCATATCATGCGGCGCTGCAGCACGGCTGGCCCGGCCGTAATCTGCCTCGAGCCCGATACCGACACCCGACGAGGAGAGACGCCCATGGCCGGCGCCCGCAAGTCGCGCGCTGCGAGCGCGCGCAATGCTTTTCCCAGCTCCGCCGACTACCTGCGCCGCATCCTGACCGCCAAGGTCTACGACGTCGCGAAGGAAACCCCGCTCGACCCGGCCAAGTCGCTGTCGAGGCGGCTTGGCAACAGCGTGCTGCTCAAGCGCGAAGATTGCCAGCCGGTCTTCAGCTTCAAGCTGCGCGGCGCTTACAACAAGATGGCGCAGCTGTCGACCGAGTCGCTCACGCGCGGCGTCATCTGCGCTTCTGCCGGCAACCACGCCCAGGGCGTGGCGCTCAGCGCGCATCGCCTGAAATGCCGCGCGGTGGTGGTGATGCCGACGACCACCCCCAAGGTCAAGATCGACGCCGTGGCGGCGCTTGGCGGCGAGGTGGTGCTGCACGGTGACAGCTATTCCGACGCCTACCTGCGCGCGATCGAGATCGAGAAGGCAGAGGGCCTGACCTTCGTCCACCCGTTCGACGACCCCGACGTGATTGCCGGCCAGGGCACGATCGCGATGGAGCTGCTGCGTCAGCACGAGGGCCCGATCGACGCGGTCTTCGTCGCCATCGGCGGCGGCGGCCTGGTCTCCGGCGTGGCGGCCTACATCAAGGCCGTGCGGCCCGAGATCAAGGTGATCGGCGTGCAGACGGTCGACTCCGACGCGATGGTGCGCTCGGTCCGGGCCGGCAAGCGCGTGCAGCTTGCCGATGTCGGCCTGTTCGCCGATGGCACCGCGGTCAAGCTGGTCGGCGAAGAGACCTTCCGCCTCGCGCGCGAGCTGGTCGACGACTATGTCCTGGTCGACACCGACGCCGTCTGCGCCGCGATGAAGGACGTGTTCCAGGACACCCG
>NZ_DATFAN010000060.1:0-6808 GCF_035254525.1 Ideonella sp.
CCCAGCAGCGCGCGCAGGGTGTCGAGGTTCTCGTCGGCGCAGGCCATCGCCGGGTCGATGCGGTTGGCGACCCAGCCGGCGAGCGCCAGGCCGTCGGCGCGGATCGCCTCGGCGCTCAGCAGCGCGTGGTTGATGCAGCCCAGCCGCAGGCCAACGACGAGAACGACCGGCGCGCCAAGCTCGCGCGCGAAGTCGGCCAGCGTCTGACCCTCGCCGTTCAGCGGCACGCGCCAGCCGCCCGACCCTTCGACGACCAGCGCATCGGCCTGCGCGGCAAGCTGGCGCGCGGGTGCCAGCAGGTCCGCCACGCGCACCGTCACGCCGGCGCGGCGCGCGGCCAGGTGGGGCGACAGCGGCTCGGGCAGCGCGACCGGGTTGTCGAGCTCCGGCAGAACCGAAAACGTGGAGGCGGCGCGCAGCACGAGCACGTCTTCGCTGACGAGCCGGCCCGCGTGTTCGACCAGGCCCGCAGCCACCGGCTTCATGCCGACGACGCGCGCGTAGCGCCGGGCCAGCGTATGCAGCAACGCGGCACTGACCAGCGTCTTGCCGACGCCTGTGTCGGTGCCGGTGACGAAGAGGGTCACCGCCGGGCGTGTCGGCGCCGGGATGCTAGACCCCATCGACCACCGGCGCGCTGCGCGCGCCCTCGCCTTCCTCGGCCAGCGTCGCGTCGAGCGCCGCCAGCGCGCCGCGCGCCAGGTGATCGCCCTCGGCCTCGTCGATCACGTAGGGCGGCATCGTGTACAGCGTGTGGCCGATCGGCCGCAGCAGCAGGCCCTGCGCCAGCGCGTGGCGCGCGTAGCGGCGCGCGAAATCGGGCAGGCTCGAGGCCACGTCCCACGCGAAGATCATCCCCTGCCGGCGCGCATGGCGGATGCGCGGGTGCTGGGTGAGCGGCGCGAGCTGGGTAGCCAGGCGCTCGGCGGTGGCGCGGTTGGCCGCGATGATGTCGGTCTGCTCGATCAGGTCCAGCGTCGCCAGCGCCGCGCGGCAGGCCAGCGGGTTGCCGGTGTAGCTGTGCGAATGCAGGAAGCCGCGGGCCACCTCATCGTCGTAGAAGGCGGCGTAGACCTGATCGGTCGTCAGCACGGCCGACAGCGGCAGCGTGCCGCCCGTCAGGCCCTTGGACAGGCACAGGAAGTCGGGCCGGATGCCGGCCTGCTGGTGCGCGAAGAGGCTGCCCGTGCGACCGAAGCCGACCGCGATCTCGTCGAGCACCAGGTGCACCCGGTGGCGATCGCAGCTCTCGCGCAGGCGCTTCAGGTACAGCGGGTCGTGCATCGCCATGCCCGCGGCGCACTGCACCAGCGGCTCGGCGATCACTGCGGCGGTCTCGTCGGCGTGCTCGGCCAGCCAGGCATCGAGCGTGGCCGCCGCGCGCTCGGCCACGTCGGCCGCGCACTCGCCGGCCGCGGCCTGGCGGGCGTCGGGGCTGGGCACCGTCGCCGCCAGGCGCACCAGCGGCGCATAGGCTTCGCGGAACAGCGCGATGTCGGTCACCGCCAGCGCGCCGACCGTCTCGCCGTGGTAGCCGCCGGCGATGCCGACGAACTTGCACTTGGCCGGCCGACCGGCGTTGCGCCAGTGGTGCGCGCTCATCTTCAGCGCGATCTCGGTCGCGCTCGCGCCGTCGCTGCCGTAGAACGCATGGCCCAGGCCGGTCAACGCGCCCAGCCGCTCCGACAGCTCCACCACCGGCGCGTGGGTGAAACCGGCGAGCATCACGTGATCGAGCGTATTCAACTGGTCGATCAAGGCCTCGCGGATCGCCGGGTGGTTGTGGCCGAAGAGGTTGACCCACCACGAGCTGATGCCATCGAGGGTGCGTCGGCCCTCATGGTCGTGCAGCCACACGCCCTCGGCGCGCGCAACCGGCACCAGTGGCAACTGCTGCTCATGCAGCTTCATCTGCGTGCACGGGTGCCACACCGCCGCCAAGCTGCGGCGGCGCCAGTCGTCGTTGCGGCCCATCAGGCTTGTTCGACCTCGACCGCGGCGTCCATCCCCGAGAAGGGCCCCGCCGGCTCGTGACGCAGTTCCTTCACCCGGTTGGCCCCGTCGACGAAGACGAGCTTGGGCTGGTGCTCGTCGATGCGGTCCTCGTGCACCGACGCGAAGGCCGCGATGATGACCAGGTCACCGACACTGGCGCGCCGCGCCGCCGAGCCGTTCAGCGAGATCACGCCCGAGCCGCGCGGCGACGAGATCGCGTAGGTGATGAAACGCTCGCCGTTGCTGACGTTCCAGATGTGCACCTGCTCGTTGGGGCGGATGCCGCTGGCGTCGAGCAGATCCTGGTCGATGCCGCACGAGCCTTCATAGTGCAGCTCGCAGTGGGTCACCGTAGCGCGATGAATCTTGGCGTGCAAAAAGGTCTTGAACATGGCGGATGCCACCGGCACTCACCCGGCGGCGGGTGTGGAACGGAAGGGATTCAGCCGTGAGAGTCAGCCGTGAGAGTCAGCCGTGCAGCGCGTGGCGGGCCCGCAGGCCCAGGCGGGCCAGCAGCGCGCGGTCGCGCTCGACGTCGGGGTTGCCGGTGGTCAGCAGCTTTTCGCCGTAGAAGATCGAGTTCGCGCCGGCAACGAAACACAGCGCCTGCAGGGCTTCGTCCATCTGCTGGCGGCCGGCCGACAGGCGCACGCGGGCCTTCGGCATCGTGATGCGGGCGATGGCGATCGTGCGCACGAACTCGAACGGGTCGATCTTCTCGGTGCCGGCCAGCGGCGTGCCCTCGACCTGCACCAGTTCGTTGATCGGCACCGATTCGGGGTAGGGGTCGAGGTTGGCCAGCTGCGCGATCAGGCCGGCGCGCTCGGCGCGGCTTTCACCCATGCCGACGATGCCGCCGCAGCAGACCGACATGCCGGCATTGCGCACATGCTCGAGCGTGTCCAGGCGCTCCTGGTAGTCGCGCGTCGTGATGATGCGGCCGTAGGCTTCGGGCGCGGTGTCGAGGTTGTGGTTGTAGTAGTCCAGGCCCGCGGTCTTCAGCGTCTGGGCCTGGCCTTCGCTCAGCATGCCCAGCGTGCAGCAGGCCTCCAGGCCGATGGACTTGACCTCGCGCACCAGCTCGGCGACCTTCTCGATGTCGCGGTCCTTGGGTGCGCGCCAGGCGGCGCCCATGCAGAAGCGGGTCGCGCCCGCCGCCTTGGCGGCCTCGGCGGCCTCACGCACGGCGGCGGTTTCCATCAGCTTGCCGGCCTCGACACCGGTGTCGTAGTGCACCGACTGCGGGCAGTAGCCGCAGTCTTCGGGGCAGCCGCCGGTCTTGATCGACAGCAGCGTCGCGAGCTCGACCTCGGCCGGGTCGAAGTGCTCGCGGTGCACCACCTGGGCCCGGTGGATCAGCTCGGTCAGCGGCAGCGCCAGCAGCGCCTCGATGTCGGCCACCTTCCAGCGCGCGCCGGGCGCGGCGTCGGCAGCCTTGGGGGCCCGGTGCAGGCGAACCGGCTGTTCGATCGATGTGGTCTCGCTCATGGTGTGGTCAGCATTCGATGTTGTCGATCAGCCGCGTCGCGCCCAGGCGGGCGGCGCCCAAGGCCACCAGCGGCTCGTTGGCCAGGCGCTCGGCCTCGGTGGGTGGCAGCAGGTCGCTGCGGCGGCGCAGCGTCAGGTAGTCGGGTGCCCAGCCGCGCCGGCGCAGGTCTTCCACCGCCTCCTGCTCGAGCGCCGCGAGGGTCGTGTCGGCATCGCGCGCACGGCCGGCCAGGTCACGCAGGGCCTGCGGCAGCGCGATGGCCTCGGTGCGCTCGGCCTCGGCCAGGTAGCCGTTGCGCGACGACAGCGCCAGGCCGTCGTCGGCGCGCACCGTCGGTGCACCCACCACCTCGATCGGCATCGCGAGCTGGCGCGCCATCCCGGTGATGACCTTGAGCTGCTGGTAATCCTTCTGGCCAAACACGGCGACCGCCGGCTGCACGCACTGGAACAGCTTGAGCACCACCGTGCACACGCCGGTGAAGAAGCCCGGGCGGAACTCGCCCTCGAGGATGTCGGCCAGCGCCGCCGGCGGCGCGACCTTGTAGACCTGCGGCTCGGGGTAGAGCTCGGCCTCGTCGGGCGCGAAGACGAAGTTGCAGCCCGCGCCGGTCAGCAGCTCGACGTCGCGCGCCAGCGTGCGCGGGTAACGATCGAAGTCTTCGTGGGGCAGGAACTGCAGGCGGTTGACGAAGATGCTGGCGACCACCGGGCCGCCCCAGCGCTTGGCTTCGCGCACCAGGGACAGGTGCCCCTCGTGCAGGTTGCCCATCGTCGGCACGAAGACGGTCTGGTTCTGGCGCGCCAGGGTGCGCCGCAGATCGGCGATGGTGTGAATGACCTGCATCTAGCTTTTCGAACCAAGGGAACGTGGGGGCGGCATGTCGTCAGTAGCCGTGAACCGATTCGTCGGGGAAGGTCCCGTCCTTCACGGCAGCGACGTAGGCGGCCACCGCCTGGGCGATCGACAGCCCGGGCGCTTGGGCTTCGCTGCCCGGCACGCGGGTGAAATCGCGCACGAAACGCGGCCGCTTGGCCCCCGTGCCGCCGGTCAGGCCGAGCATGTCGTGCAGCACCAGCACCTGGCCGGTGGTGCCGGCGCCGGCACCGATGCCGATCGTCATCAGCTGCGGCAGCTCGGTGCTGATGCGGCGCGCGAGCACCGAGGGCACGAGCTCGAGCACCAGCATCGCCGCGCCGGCCTGGGCCAGTGCGGTGGCGTCGTCCAGCAGCACCTTGGCCGCTGCTTCGTCACGCCCTTGCACACGGTAGCCGCCGATCGCATGCACGCGCTGCGGCGTCAGGCCCAGGTGGGCGCAGACCGGAATGCCGCGCTCGACGAGAAACCGCACCGTCTCGGCCGTGTAGCCGCCGCCTTCGAGCTTGACCATCTGCGCGCCGGCGCGCATCAGCGCCGCGGCGGAGGCGAAGGCCAGCTCGGGGCCGGACTCGTAGCTGCCGAAGGGCATGTCGGTGATCAGGAAGGCGTGGCGCTTGCCCTGGGCCACGGCCCGCGTGTGGTAGGCCATCTGCTCGACGGTGACCGGCAGCGTGCTGGCCTCGCCCTGGATGACGTTGCCGAGCGAATCGCCGACCAGCAGGATGTCGACCCCCGCCTCGTCGAGCACGCGGGCGAAGGTGGCGTCGTAGCAGGTCAGCATCGCCAGCTTCTCGCCGCGGGCGGCGGCATCGCGCAGGCGCGGCAGCGTCATCACGGGGCGGGCGGCGGGGCTGGGGTCGGCGGGCGCGGTGTGAACACTCATGGTCGGGTGGGATCGGGCGGGCGGTCCATCGTTGCTGCAACGCAGCAAGGCGCGCATTCTGCCTGCAACGCCTGACAGGCGCCCGGGGCTTGCCCCCAGAGATCGCTCGGGCGAGCGGTTTGCGCATCGTGCCAGGGTCGGCGGCACCGCGCCATGGCCTTACTGCTCGGTGACCTTCAAGGTGATGCCGCGCGCCGCCAGGCGCCTGGCCACGCGCTCGGCCTCGGTCTGATTGGCCAGCGGCCCGACGGAGAGCGCATCACCCTCGGGCGTGCCGACCACGTCCATGCGGACCTGGCTGCCGGTGCGGCCCATGGCCTGCAGCGCCGCCTCCAGCTGCTGGGCCTGGGCGCGCAGTGCCGCCGGGTCGCGCTGCGGCAGGCCGATGAGGCGGAACGTGTTCGGCGCGGCGGCGCGGGTCTCGGGGCCGCCCTCGACGGGGATGCCGGTGCCCACGCGCGGGCCACGGCCGGCGGCCGCCGTCGCGGCCGGTGGCGGCGCGATGTCGTTCACGGCCGGGGCCGGGGGGGCCTGCAGGTCCGGCGGAAACGCCCCGGCGGAGGGATTCGGGGGTGGCATCGTGGCACGCGGCATCACCGAGCCAGGCGGCGGCGCGCCGATGTATGCGCCGGGCGTGCGGGGGGTCTGGGCCACCAGCAGCTGCGCCTCGGGCCGCGTCGCCGGCCCGCCGGGCCAGAGCTGCTTCAAGCCCCAACCGGCCAGCAGCGCAGGCAGCAGCAAGGCCAGCGACGCCAGCGCCATGCGCGGTCGGCTCAACAGGCGGTGGCCCATCACGCCGCCGGACTCCGACGAGGCCACGTCGCGCCCGATCAGCAGGCGCAGCGGCGAGCGCTTGCGGCCGCGCTTCAGCGCCACCGTCAGCAGGTGGATCGGACGCGCCTGCGACGCGTCCCAGCCACGCGCCACCGGCACCTGGCGCATCGGCCATTCGTCGGCACCGGGCCGCTCATCCCAGCCGTGGGCCAGTGCCATCGCGACCACCTTGCTGCGCGACAGCCCGGGGATCAGCGACAGGTCGTCGAACATCGGGAACCGCGCCGGGCCGCCTTCACCCTCGAGCGGGGGCGAGAACGGCAGGCTGAGGACGCCGTAGCCGCCCAGGTCGCGCCGGCTGATGCGCCGCGCCAGCGGATGTCGGTTGTGCCACGCCACCACCTGCGCCGCGAGCAGCCGCCGCGGCGACGGCAGGCCGTGCGCCCGGCCCGCATGCACGCGCGCCGGGACATGCACCCGCGCCGCCGCCGACCGCGTGTGGCGGCTGCGTGCGGGTCGCTTGGGTGTCGGGGGCATGGTCATGGGGGCACCAACCGGAATAGTGCGCTCAGAATTCCAGCCACTTCATGGCCACGCCGCGGCGCGCCAGCACCTCGGCCAGGCGCTCGGCGTCGGCCTGCGTCGGCAAAGGCCAGATCGTGACGACATAACCGTCGGGAGACGGCATGATCTGTGCCTGCAGATGGGTCATGGCCGGGCCGAGCAACTGGTGGACCCGGGCCAAGGTGGCCTCGGCCGCCGCGCGCTTCTTGGTCGGCGCCGAGACC
>NZ_DATFAN010000061.1:0-111308 GCF_035254525.1 Ideonella sp.
GCCCGAGCGCGAGACGAATTCGTTGCGGCGCGCGTGGCCACCGATGTCGTCCAGCGCATCGAGCAGCAGCATGCGCGCCGGCCGGCCGACGTGCTGGCGGAAGAGGTGGGCGCCGGCCAGGCCGCTCAGGCCCGCGCCGACGACGACCAGGTCCTCGACCTGCGGGTCGACCTCGGCCACGCTGTCACGACTTCGCGCGGGGGTGTCGCGCCAGGCGTGGGCCGTGGCGATCACGGCATCGGTCTGTCCCTGCAGCCCGGTGCGGCTGGCGATGGGGTCGGAGCCGACCGGTGCCGCCGCGGTCGCGAGCGGGCCCGTGGCCAGCGCCAGTCCGTTGAGGAAATCTCGGCGGGTGATGTGCGGCGGGGCAGGCGTCGTCATCGAGTCGGGTCGCGGTGGGCCAGGCTGCGGCGACTGCGAATGTGGGCCGCGAAGGGGACACGTGATGATGGCACGGCCGGCCGCGCCGGTGGAGCCCTGCAGATGAACCGTTTGATCTCGATCTTGGTAGCGGCGACGTCGTGCGGCCGCGATCGCGAGCTCTGCTAGCGGTGTGATGAGCGCCGCGCCAGCAGCAGCCGAACACCGCCGCGGGGCCTGAGCGTCACGTTCAGGACCGGCTCGGCGGGTTGCGTCCCGGGCGGGAGCCTCAGGTCGTAGCGCTGAAGCAGCATCGCCGCGACCAACGTCATTTCCAAGATCGCGAAGTGCTGGCCGATGCAGACGCGCGGGCCGGTGCCGAACGGCATCCACGCACCGCGCGGAAAGGGCCGTGCGTCCGGCAGGTAACGCTCGGGACGGAAGGCACCGGGCGCATCGAACCAGCGCGCGTCGCGCTGCAGCACCCAGGGCGTGATGCGCAGCAGTGCGCCGGCTGGGATGGGGTGGCCGCCAAGCCTGATGTCGCGCGTCGTGCGGCGGGTCATCACGGCCGCCACGGGCGGGTACAGGCGCATGGCCTCCTTCAGCGTCGCGCCGAGCCAAGGCAGGGCAGGCAGGTCGCCCGCCTCGGGCTCACGGCCGCTGAGGTGCGCGTCGAGCTCCCGTTGTGCCTGCTCCAGCGCGGCGGGGTGCTCGGCCATCAGGCGGCTCCACCACAGCAAGGCGGTGGCCGAGGTCTCGTGCCCGGCCTGGAAGCTGACCATGCACTGGTCGAACACCTCGGCGGGCGACAGGGCCTCGCCGGTGGTGTCGTCGCGCAACGCCAGCAGGTGGGCGAGCAGGTCATCGCGCTCGACGCCGCCGGCGTCGGCCCGGCGCGCATCGATGTGGCGGGCCACCAGCCCGCGCAGCAGGCGCAGGGCCTGGCGCTTGGCCGCCTTGCCGGGCAGCGGCCACCAGTCGGGCAGGGTGAGCGGCCAGAACATCTCGCGCATGGCCGTCTCGGACAGCACCTGCACCGCCGCCGCGGCCTCGCGCGCATCCTGCGGTGCGCTGCTGGAAAACAGCGTGCGCATGATCACGTCCATCGCCACGCGCGTCCACAGACCGTCCATCGCGACCACCGCTTCGGCCTGCCCGGCAGGCACCGCGTCGTCCAGCGCCGACCGCGCGGCATCGCGCATCAACCCGGCATAGCCTGCGACTCGGCGCGGCGTGAAGGCCGGCTGCAGCATGCGCCGCTGGCGCTGCCAGGTGGCGCCCTCGGTGACCAGCACGCTCTGCCCGAAGACCTGCTCGAAGACCTCGATGCCGCGCTGCCAGCGGATCAGCGCATCGGCCTGGTCGACGAGGGCTTCGCGCACCAGCTCGGGCGTGAAGAGGTCATAGGCCTGTTCGGCCCCAAGCTGCATGAAGGTCAGATCGCCATGCGCGCGCTGCAGGCCCTCGGTGAAGCCGAGGTAGTCCGCGCGCATGGCGCGCAGCAGCGGCAGACCCCACCAGCGGCGTGGCGGGCCGGGTGGGTGGGCGCCGGCAGCGGGCATGGCGCGGGGCCTATTTGGCCCAGCTGTCTTTCAGGCCGGTGATGCGGTTGAACACCGGGGCGCCGGCGCGGTGGTCGATGCGGTCGGTGATGAAGTAGCCGTGGCGTTCGAACTGCAAGCGCGTCTCGGCCGGCACGTCGGCGAGCGAGGGCTCCACGTAGCCGCGCACGACCTGCTTGCTCGCCGGGTTCAGCACGCTGAGGTAGTCGCGCCCGCCGGCATCCGGCTGCGCTTCGGTGAACAGGCGGTCGAACAGGCGCAGTTCGGCGGCCACCGCGTCGTGAGCGCCAACCCAGGTGATGACGCCCTTGACCTTGATGGCGTCGGCGCCCGGCGTGCCGCTCTTGGTGTCGGGCACGACGGTGGCGGTGACGGCCGTGACGCGTCCGTCGGCGTCCTTCTCGCAGCCGGTGCACTCGACGACCACGCCGTATTTCAGCCGCACCTTGTTGCCGGGGAACAGGCGGAAGAAGCCCTTGGGCGGCGTTTCGGCGAAATCGTCACGCTCGATCCACAGCGTGGGCCCGAGGCTGAAGGCACGCTGGCCACGCTCGGGGTGGTGCGGATGCACCGGGGCGTGGCACGGCTCGCGGTGATCGGCGCTGCCGAAGGCCTCGGCCCAGTTGGTGAGCCTGAGCGGCAACGGGTCGATGACGGCCATCGCGCGGGCGACCTGCGGGTCCAGGTCGTCGCGCTGCGCGATATCGAGCACCGAGTAATCGAGCCAGATGTTGGTCTTGCTGGCGCCGGAGTCGTCGGCCATCTTGCGGATCGCCGCCGGCGTGTAGCCGCGCCGGCGCATGCCGGCCAGCGTCGGCATGCGCGGGTCGTCCCAGCCGCTGACGTGCTTTTCGTCGACCAGCTGCTTGAGCTTGCGCTTGCTGGTGATCACGTAGCTCAGGTTCAGGCGCCCGAACTCGTACTGCTTGGGCAGCGGGTGGGCCAGCAGGCCGCCCTCGGCCAGCCGTTCCAGCAGCCAGTCGTAGAAGGGCCGCTGGTCTTCGAACTCGAGCGTGCAGATCGAGTGGGTGATGCGCTCCAGCGCGTCCTCGATCGGATGGGCGTAGGTGTACATCGGGTAGATGCACCACTTGTCGCCGGTGTTGTGGTGGGTCGCCCGCCGGATGCGGTAGATGGCCGGATCGCGCAGGTTGATGTTGGGCGAGGCCATGTCGATCCTCGCGCGCAGCACCATCGAGCCGTCGGCGTGCTGGCCGTCGCGCATCTCGCGGAAGCGCGCCAGGTTCTGCTCCGGCGTGCGGGCGCGGAACGGGCTGTCGGTGCCGGGGGTCGTGAAGTCGCCGCGGTTGGCGCGCATTTCCTCGGCGCTCTGCTCGTCGACGTAGGCCAGCCCGCGCTCGATCAGGTGCTCGGCCGCGCGGTACATGAAATCGAAGTAGTCGCTGGCGAAGTACAGGTGGCTGGTGCCGAAGACATTCCAGTCCCAGCCCAGCCACTGGACCATCTCCTCGATCGCGTCGACGTACTCCTGCTCTTCCTTCTCCGGGTTGGTGTCGTCGAAGCGCAGATGACACACACCGCCGTAATCGCGAGCCAGCCCGAAGTTCAGGCAGATGCTCTTGGCGTGGCCGACGTGCAGGTAGCCATTGGGCTCCGGCGGGAAGCGCAGCCGCACGCGAGCCGGGTCGGACTGACCCGCGGCGTGGTGCGCAGCGTCGCCCGGGCTACCGCCGAAAGGCCGGCCGTCGTACGTGCCGGCGGCGAGGTCACGCTCGATGACCGCGCGCAGGAAGTTGTTGGGAGAGGGTTTGTGTTCGGTCATGAGTCAACGAAGGGCCGCTCATGGACAGCGGGCTCGAGGGCAAGCGGGGATTGTAGTCAGCGCCCCCTTTTCCGGATCCGGGCGCACGGCGCAGGGCGGTTCCCGCGGCGCCAGGCGTTACATCTTGCGACCCGGCCGGGTCAACGCGCCGTCGCCGGGCGCCGTTGCGTGACCATGGGGGCCTTTTCGTGGCCACCGCGATATCCAAGGAGACTGCGATGAGCGCTCGTCTGATCAAGATCCTGCCGGTGGCCGCCGTGCTGGCCGCGGCCGCCTTCGCGCTGCCGGCCCAAGCTGGCGTGAGCTGGTCGATCGGCATCAATGCGCCGATCGCCCCCGGGGTGCAAGTCGGCACCGTCATCGGCGGCGGCCACGTGCCGCGCTACTACGGGCCCGCCCCCGTGGTCTATGCGCCGGTCTACACCCCGCCGCCGGTGGTCTACGTGCCGCCGCCGCCGGTCTATGCACCGGTGGTCTATGGCCCGCCCGCTGTCGTGGTGGCGCCGCGGCCGGTCTATCGCTACTACCGCGCGCCGGTGATCGTGCGCCCGGGCTACGGCTATTACCACCATCACCACGATGGCTGGGATCGCGGCAACCCGGGCCGCGGTGACCCCGGCCGCGGCGACCCCGGCCGCGGCGGCTACGAGCCGATGAGCCAGGTGCATACCACCCGCGTCCTGCGCTGAGTGCTGCGCTGCTGGTCGGCGCCACACGGTGAACGACGGCCGGTACCCAATGGGCACCGGCCGTCTTGTTTTCCCGCCTTGACAGCCTGATGGGGCCCGTGCCCTGATACGCGTTTTGCACGCCGCCCAGCGCCGCCCGGGGGGGCGTGCGGTTCCGCGTTCCTCACCTGGAGACTGCATGAAACCGAGTTCCATGATCGCCCGTTTGTTGAACGGACTGCTGTTGACGATGGCGCTGGCCGGGGCCGCCACGGCCGTCGAGATCGAAGGCGTCAAGCTCGCCGACAGCACCACGGTCGGCGGGAAGGAACTGAAGCTCAACGGGGCGGGCGTGCGCACCCGGGTCATCTTCAAGGTCTACGTGATGGGCCTGTACCTGCCCGAGACGAAGCGGGCCTCGTCCGAGGTGCTGGCCGCCGAGGGGCCGCGCCGCTTCACGCTGTCCATGCTGCGCAACGTCAGCGGTGCCGATCTGGGCGAGGCCTTCATGGCCGGCCTCGACAAGAACTCCGACCAGGCCGAGAGGACCCGGCTGGCCAAGCAGATCGCCAAGTTTGGCGAGATGTTCAAGAGCATCGAGACGCTGAAGAAGGGCGACGTGCTGACAGGTGATTGGCTGCCCGGCACCGGCACCGTGCTGCAGCTCAACGGCAAGCCGCTGGCCGAGCCGCTGCCCGATGTGGCCTTCTACAACGCGATCCTGAAGATCTGGCTGGGCGACAAGCCGGCCGACAGCTCGCTGAAACCCGCGCTGCTGGGTGAAAAGGCCTCATGACACCTCACATGCCCTTGAACCGCGGCGCGTAGATCCGGCTCACGCTGATCCGCTCGGGCCGGCGGCGCAGCACCAGTTGCACCCGCCCGGCCTCGTCGCGCAACGCCTGCGCGATCTCGCGCGCCTGGATGACGATGCTGCGGTGCACCTGCCAGAAGCGCTCGGGGTCGAGCTGCGGCAGCAGCTCGCGCAGCGACGTGCGGATCAGGTGCTCGCGCTCGGCCGTCAACACGCGAACGTACTTGTCGGCCGCCTCGAAATAGACCACGTCTTCGATCGGCACCATGTGCACGACCGAGCCGGACGAGGCCTGGATCACGCTGAGCGGCGGGGCGCTGCCGGGCGTGGCCACGCCCAGCAGCGCCCGCAGCTGGCCGAGCAACTGCTCCCCCGGCAGCGCGCCGGCTGCCGGCCGCTGCCCGACGAGCAGGCCGCGCAGGCGCTGGCAGGCGGCGGCCAGCCGCGCCGGCTGCACCGGCTTGAGCAGATAGTCGACGGCGCTGGCCTCGAACGCCTGCAGCGCGTACTGGTCGTAGGCGGTGATGAAGACGATCAGTGGCAATGGCCGCTCGGCCGGCCAGTCCTCGACGATGGCCTGCGCCGCCTCCAGCCCGCTGCGGCCCGGCATGCGGATATCGAGGAACAGCAGCTGCGGCTGCGACTGCAGCGCGAGCTCGACCGCACTGTCGCCATCGGGCGCCTGGGCGACGATGGCCAGGCCGGGCCAGGCGCGGCCCAACTCGGCTTGCAGGGCCTGGGCGAGCAGGGGCTCGTCCTCGGCGATCAGCGCGGTGGCGGCCAGCTGCGGGTCGTCGGTGGAAGCGGGGTGGTTCATGGGGCGGCCGCCGGCTCGGGCCAGCGCAGGGTGATGACGGTGCCGCCGGCCTCGGCGGGGCCGGCGCACAGGCTGATCGAGGCGGCCGGGCCGTGCAGCGTGGCGAGCCGCTCGCGCACCTGGGCCAGGCCGAAGCCGGTGCCCGGCTCGGCGGCGGCGCGCTCGGCGGCGGCTTGCAGCCCGACGCCGGTGTCGGCCACCCGCAGCACCAGCTCACCGGCCTCGCGCAGGGCCTGTACGCGGATCAGGCCGCCACCGCGCTTGGGCTCCAGCCCGTGCTTGATCGCGTTCTCGACCAGCGGCTGCAGCAGCAGCGGCGGCACCGGCGTGGCGGCCAAGGCGGGCGGCAACTCGAGTTCCACCCGCAGGCGGTCGCCCATGCGCACCTGCATCAGCGCGAGGTAGTCGGCCAGACGTGCGAACTCGGCCGACAGCGGATGCAGCGGCGCGCGGCTCGCGCCGAGCGTGGCGCGCAGGTAGGCGATCAGCCGATCCAGCATGGCCTGGGCTCGTTCGGGATCGAGGGCGATCAACGCGCGCAGGTTGGCCAGCGTGTTGAACAGCATGTGCGGCTCGAGCTGCGATTCGAGCAGCTTGAGGCGGGTTTCGGCCGCCAGGCGCTGCGCGGCCTGCAGGCGGGCCCGCGAGTAGAAGTAATGGGTGGCGCCGACGCCCGGCACCAGCGAGATCATCAACAACGCACCGGCCATGCCCAGGCCGCCCGTGAGCAGCGTGTGGGCTTCGGCCCCGGTGAGTCGGTTGGCGAGCTCGGTGCCGAGGCTGAAGCCGATCAGCGTGCCCAGCACCAGGCAAGCCGACATCCAGCCCCAGCCGGGCCAATCGGCCAGGGCTTGCGGGCCGGGTGGCGATTCCCGGCGATGCACCCAGGCCGATGCCGTGCGCCGCAGCAGGTCGATCGAGATGCTGCAGCCGAGGGCGATGCACCAGGAATAGACCAGCGTGACGCCCGCGTGCTGGCGAAACAGCCCGGCCAGCACGAGCCCGACGCCGCTGCCCAGCACGGCGGCGTAGGCGAGGTGGCGCAGCAGCCGTGCGGCGAAGGCTCGGAGCGTGGGTGGCAGGGGCGAGGGGCGGTCGGCCATCAGGCGGGATTGTGCTCGGCGCGTTCCCGTGCGGAAGCAGCCGGCGACGGCCGGTGGCCCGCCGGCGCGAAGCGGCACGGCGGTGGCGCCAGCGGCGGGCACGGCACCCGTGGCGCCGCGGCCGGCTTGCATCCAGGGCGCCGTGGACGTCGTATGTGATCCAGGGGCCGTCGCCGCCGCCCGCCCGCTGAACCGCCACCGAGGAGACCTCCATGACCCGCTATGCCGAAGTCCGCCATGACGAGTGGATTGCCGCCGACCTGGGCACCGTCCGATCGCAATTTGCCGACCTCGAACACCACATCGAGGCCAACGTGCATCCGAAGCTCGGCTTGCGGGTGCTGCAGCAGACTGCCCGGCGGGCTCGCTACATCCAGGAGGTGACGCTGCTGGGCATCCGGCAGCGCGACGTGTTCGAGCGCGAGTTCGGTGCCGACGGCAGCATGACCGACACCTCGGTCGAGGGCTTCAACAAGGGCGGCTCGCTGCACTTCGAGTTCGGGCCGGAAACGCGCGGCGACCGGGCCGGCACGGTGGTGTCAGTGACGATCCGCCTGCCGCTGCCGCCGGTGGTGGGCGCCTTGATCCGGCCGCTGCTGGAAGGGCAGATCCGCCGCGAGCTGCTGGCCGCGGTCGCCGAAGACAAGCACGACCTGGAAGTGCGGGGCTACGTGCAGCGCAGCACGGCGCGACCGACGCTGGCCGAGGCGGCGTGACCGAGCCGCCGGGGCACCATCAGCGCCGGCGCGAGGTGCTGCCGCCGAGGATCGAGCCCAGCACGCCGCGCACGATCTCGCGGCCGACCGCCGACCCCACCGAGCGCATGGCGCTCTTGGCCGCTGCCTCGGCCAGCCCTTCGCGCCGGCCGCCCCGTGGCCCGGTGCTGCCGAACAGGATGTCCCCGAGGCCACCCAACAGGCCGCCGCCGCCCGGGGCCGGCGGCGTGGCTGCACCGGGCAGGTTGGCCGGGCTGCGGCGGGTGGCGGCCTCGGCCTCGTCGGCCATCGAGCGCGCCGCGTCGGCGCTGGCCGCGGCGCGGCCCTTGAGCTTCTCGTAAGCCGAGTCGCGGTCGACCACCTTTTCGTAGACGCCGGCTACCAGCGAGCCCTGCACCAAGGCCTGGCGCTGCGCCGGCGTGATCGGGCCGATCTGGCTGCCGGGCGGGATCACATAAGCGCGCTGGGTGATTTCGGGGCGGCCCTTGGCATCCAGGAAGCTGATCAGCGCCTCGCCGACCGCCAGCTCGGTGATCGCGGTGGCGATGTCCAGGCCCGGGTTCGCGCGCATCGTCTCGGCGGCGGTCTTCACGGCCTTCTGGTCGCGCGGCGTGAACGCGCGCAGCGCATGCTGCACGCGGTTGCCGAGCTGGCCGAGCACGGTGTCGGGCACGTCCAGCGGGTTCTGCGTCACGAAGTAGACGCCCACGCCCTTGCTGCGCACCAGGCGAACGACGAGCTCGATGCGCTCGACCAGGGCGGTCGGCGCGTCCTTGAACAGCAGGTGCGCCTCGTCGAAGAAGAACACCAGCTTGGGTTGTTCCAGGTCGCCGACTTCGGGCAGCGACTCGAACAGCTCTGACAGCATCCACAACAGGAAGGTGGCATACAGCCGCGGCGCGTTCATCAGCTTGTCGGCGGCCAGGATGTTGATCACCCCCCTGCCGTCGACGGTCTGCATGAAATCGGCGATGTCGAGCATCGGCTCGCCGAAGAACTTGGCGCCGCCTTGCTCCTCGATCTGCAGCAGGCCGCGCTGGATCGCGCCGATCGAGGCCGCGCTGACGTTGCCGTACTCGGTGGTGAACTGGCTCGCGTTGTCGCCCACGTGCTGCAGCATCGCGCGCAGGTCCTTCAGGTCGAGCAGCGCGAGGCCGTGGTCGTCGGCGATCTTGAACACCAGGTTCAACACACCGGCCTGGGTCTCGTTGAGTGCGAGCATGCGGCCCAGCAGCAGCGGGCCCATATCGCTGACGGTGGCGCGCACCGGGTGGCCCATTTCGCCGAAGACGTCCCACAGCGTGGCGGGGCAGGCGATGGGCTCGGGCGCGTCGAGGCCACGTTCTTTCAGCACGGCGGCGAGCTTGTCGCCGATCCTGCCGGGCTGGGTGATGCCGGTCAGGTCACCCTTGACGTCGGCCATGAAGACCGGCACGCCGATCTTCGAGAAACTCTCGGCCAGCGTCTGCAGCGTGATGGTCTTGCCGGTGCCGGTGGCCCCGGTGATCAGGCCGTGCCGGTTGGCGAGGCCCGGCAGCAGGTGGCATTCGATGTCGCCGTGGCGGGCGACGAGAAGGGGATCGGCCATGGGTGCGTTCTTTCGAGAGTCGGCTGGAGTGGCCAGCCGAGTCTAGCGCCCTGGCCGAGCGGCTCAGCGGCTGAGCTCGATGCGCGTCGGACGCTCCATCGTCTGCACGTTGCCCACGCTGCTCGACGTCGTGCCCTTGGGGCGCGTGCAGGACGCGGGCACGCGGGTGCCGGTTTGCGGCTCGCAGTCGCGCGGGCCCGCAGCCACCTTGTTGTCGGAGCCGTCGGGCTGGGGCGCCGCGCAGGCGCCGAGCAGCACGGCTGCCAGGGCGGGCAGCACGAAGGTCAGGCGTCGTTGACGCATGGAACATCCTCCACATGACAAAAGAAAGGGCCGCAGCGATCCGGCGCTGCGGCCCACGTGGACGTCGATGGTAACGCGCTGTGACGGTCGGGTGTCCCTGGTCAGTTAGGGGGGGGCTCGCCCGGACGTGCGCCGCCGGTGTGCGTTCGGCGTCAGTTGCCGCCGTTCATCGGCTGGTGGCGCTGCATCTCTCGGATGGCCGCCGTGTTGTTGGTCGACTTGACCAGGTTCGAGCAGGTGGTCGCGATCCGGCTGCCGGTGGTCGTGGCGCACTTCTGGCGCGACGGATCCGGAATCGGGCCCTGGGCGACGGCTTCCGGTTCCGGCTCGGCGGGCGGAAGCGCGCAAGCAGCCAGGCCGGCGGCCAGGGCCACGAACACGGGGGCAAGATGGATGGGACGCATGCTCGAATCCTCCGAATCTGGGTTGAAGCGGCGGCTGCGCTCGTGGCGCGGCCCCGCCGCTACGCATGGTAGCGCCGTGGCGAGGGACTGTGGGCAAAGCCCGTATCCAGCTCGGCGCGGCGACTGCGTCGTCCGAGTCGCCCCCGCGCGCCAGGCCTGCCGGCGCGCCCCCGGGCTAAAATGATCAGTTCCCCATCGTCGAAGCAGCCGCCCCGGTCTACCGATCCGAGGGGCGGCGCCACAGGAGTTTTCATGGCCGGTCATTCCAAATGGGCCAACATCCAGCACCGCAAGGGCCGCCAGGACGAAAAGCGCGGCAAGGCCTGGACGCGGGTGATCCGTGAAATCATGGTCGCGGCCCGGCTGGGTGGCGGCGACCCGACCGCCAACCCGCGGCTGCGGCTGGCGATCGAGAAGGCCAAGGCGGTCAACCTGCCGGTCGACACCGTCAAGCGCAACATCGACAAGGCCACCGGCAACCTCGAAGGCGTCAGCTACGAGGAAATCCGCTACGAGGGCTACGGCATCGGCGGGGCGGCGATCATCGTCGACTGCATGACCGACAACCGGGTGCGCACGGTCGCCGAAGTGCGGCACGCCTTCAGCAAGTACGGCGGCAACCTCGGCACCGAAGGCTCGGTGGCCTTCCAGTTCAAGCACTGTGGCCAGCTCGTGTTCGCCCCCGGCACCTCGGAAGACAAGGTGATGGAGGTCGCGCTCGAGGCCGGCGCCGACGACGTGATCGCCGGCGACGATGGCTCAATCGAGGTGCTGACCGCGCCGACCGACTTCGAGGCGGTGAAGAACGCGCTCGAGGCGGCGGGCCTGAAGCCCGAGATCGCCGAGGTGACGATGCGCGCCGAGAACACGATCACGCTGACCGGCGAGGACGCCGCAAGGATGCAGAAGCTGCTCGACGTGATCGAGGACCTCGACGACGTGCAGGACGTTTATCACAACGCCGAGATCGAAGAGTGAGCACCCAAGCATGAACGTCCTGGTGATCGGCGGCGGTGGCCGCGAGCATGCGCTGGCCTGGAAGCTGGCGGCGAGCGAGAAGGTGCAGCATGTCTACGTGGCGCCGGGCAACGGCGGCACGGCGCTGGACAAGCGGCTGACCAATGTCGCCATCACCGACCCCGACAAGCTCGCCGACTTCGCCGTCGCCGAGAAGGTGGGCCTGACGGTCGTCGGCCCCGAGGCACCGCTGTCGCAAGGGGTGGTCGATGTCTTCCGCGCCCGCGGCCTGCGCATCTTCGGCCCGACCAAGGCGGCGGCCCAGCTCGAGAGCTCGAAGGCCTTCGCGAAGGATTTCATGAAGCGCCACGGCATCCCGACCGCGGCCTACGAGACCTTCAGCGATGCCGCGGCCGCGCATGCCTACATCGACCGGCTCGGCGCGCCGATCGTCGTCAAGGCCGACGGCCTGGCGGCCGGCAAGGGCGTGGTCGTCGCGATGACGCTGGAAGAGGCGCACGAGGCCGTGCGCTTCATGCTGGAGGACAACACGCTGGGCGTGCAACACAACGCCGGCGGCGCGCGTGTCGTGATCGAGGAGTTCCTGCAGGGCGAGGAAGCCAGCTTCATCGTGCTGTGCGACGGCAAGAGCGTGCTGCCGCTGGCCACCAGCCAGGACCACAAGCGCGTCGGCGACGGCGACACCGGCCCGAACACGGGCGGCATGGGCGCCTACTCGCCGGCGCCGGTCGTCACGCCCAACGTGCACGCCCGCGCGATGCACGAGATCATCCTGCCCACGATCGCCGGCATGGCCAAGGACGGTATCCCGTTCACCGGCTTCCTCTACGCCGGGCTGATGATCGATGCCAACGGCCAGCCCAAGACGCTGGAGTTCAACACCCGCATGGGCGACCCGGAGACGCAGCCGATCATGATGCGGCTCAAGAGCGACCTGGTCGACGTGCTGGTGCACGCCTGCGACGGCACGCTGGATCAGGTCGAGCTGCAATGGGATCGCCGCTTCGCGCTCGGCGTCGTGATGGCCGCGGCCGGCTACCCGGCCAATCCGCGCAAGGGTGACGCGGTCACCGGCTTGCCGGCCGACGCAGCGGGCAGCGAGGATGCGATGGTCTTCCACGCCGGCACGGCGCCGCAGGGCAAGCAGATCGTCACGAGCGGTGGCCGCGTGCTGTGCGTGACGGCGCTGGGTGATTCGGCGCGCGCGGCGCAACACCGCGCCTACGAGGTGCTGCAGGGCATCCGCTTCGACGGCGCAATCTTCCGCTCCGACATTGGCCACCGTGCCATCAAACGCTGAGGTGACAGACCGGCTGCCGCCCGCAGGGCGCGGCAGCCGCCTGGCCCGCGCGTTGCTGCGCCTGGCCGGCTGGGAGCTGGTGTTCGACGGCCTGCCGGCGCGCCAGGGCATCCTCATCGCCTACCCGCACACCTCGAATTGGGACTTCGTGGTCGGCGTGCTGGCCAAGTGGAGCCTGGGGCTGCATCTGTCGTTCTGGGGCAAGGACAGCCTGTTTCGCCTTCCGCTGTTCGGCCGCTGGCTGCGTTGGCTGGGCGGCATCCCGGTCGATCGCTTCAACGCCAGCGGCATCGTCGCCGACATGGTGGCGCGCTTCCGGCGGGCCCGTGCGCAGGATGATTTCCTCTGGCTGGCGCTGGCCCCCGAGGGCACACGCCGGCACCAGCCCCATTGGCGCAGCGGCTTCTACCAGGTGGCGGTGCAAGCAGGCGTGCCCTTGGGGCTGGCCTTCTTCGACTACCGCCGCAGGCGTGTCGGCGTGCAGGGCTTCCTGCGCCTGAGTGGCGAACGCCAGGTCGACCTGGCCGCCATCGCCTGCGCCTACGATGGCGTGATCGGCCGCCACCCCGACCTGGCCGGGCCGATCGCCTTGAAGGAGTGACCCCATGAGCTTCGACACCACGGCGGCCCGCGCCTATTTCGTCGGCCTGCAAGAGCGCATCGTCGATGCGCTGGCCGGGCTCGATGGCCAACCCTTCCTGCGCGACGCCTGGACCCGCCCGGCCGGCGAGCGCCTGCAGGGCGACGGCATCTCCCGCCTGGTCGAGGAGGGGAACCTTTTCGAGCGCGGCGGCTGCAATTTCAGCCACGTGCAGGGTGCGGCGATGCCGGCCTCGGCCACCGCCCATCGGCCGGCACTGGCCGGCGCGCCGTTCGAGGCCATGGGCGTGTCGCTGGTGCTGCACCCGCGCAACCCGCATGTGCCGACGGTGCACATGAACGTGCGCCTGTTCGCCGCCCGGCCGGCGGGTGCGGAGCCGGTGGTCTGGTTCGGCGGTGGCATGGACCTCACGCCCTACTACGGCGTCGAGGCCGACGCGGTGCACTTCCACCGCACGTGCCGCGACGCACTCGGCCCCTTCGGGCCTGAGTTGCACCCGCGCTTCAAGCGCTGGTGCGACGAGTACTTCTTCCTCAAGCACCGCGATGAGCCCCGCGGCATAGGCGGCGTCTTCTTCGACGATTTCAACGAGCTCGGCTTCGAGCGCAGCTTCGCGATGACGCAGAGCGTGGGCGACGCCTTCCTCGGCGCCTACCTGCCGATCGCCGAGCGCCGGCGCGACACGCCCTACGGCGAGCGCGAGCGCGACTTCCAGGCCTACCGCCGGGGCCGCTACGTCGAGTTCAACCTGGTGTTCGACCGAGGCACCCTGTTCGGCCTGCAGTCGGGTGGGCGCACCGAGGCGATCCTGATGTCGATGCCGCCGATCGCGCGTTGGCGCTACGACTGGCACCCGGAGCCCGGCACGCCGGAGGCCCGGCTGTACAGCGATTTCCTGCGCCCGCGCGACTGGGCCGACGAGAACTGGTGAACGCCACGCCCGCGCGCCGCATCGGCGTCTATGGCGGCAGCTTCGACCCGCCGCACCTCGCGCATCTCGCACTGGCCCGTGTCGCCCGCGATGCGCTGGGCCTGGACGAACTGCGCCTGCTGCCGGCCGGCAAGCCGTGGCAGAAGGCGGGTCGCATCCACGCCGATGCCGCGCAACGCGAGGCGATGCTGCGCCTGCTCATGGCCGGCGAACCCGGCCTTGTGCTCGACCCGCGCGAGCTTCGGCGCGAAGGCCCGAGCTACACCGTCGACTCGCTGCGCGAGCTGGCGACCGAGTTCCCGGGCGCGGCGCTGTTCCTGGTGATCGGCGCCGATCAGTTCGGCCAGCTCGACACCTGGCACGAGGCCGACGCCATCCCGCAACTGGCCACGCTGGCCGTCGCCGCCCGCGAGGGCCAGACGCCGAAGCCGCCGGCGGCCTGGGCTGCCCGGCAGCTCGACTGGCGGGAGCTTCCGCTGCCGCGAATCGACATTTCGGCCACCCTGGTGCGCCACCTCGCCGCCGCCGGCAGCCCGATTGCCCCGCTGGTGGGCGAAGCGGTCGCAGGCTATATTGACCAACACCAGCTCTACCGGGCAGCCCCCGGCCCCTGAATGGACATCCGCAAACTGCAGCGCGCCATCGTCGATGGCCTCGAAGACGTGAAGGCTCAAGCCATCGTGGTCTTCAACACCGAACACCTCTCGCCGCTGTTCGAGCGCGTCATCGTCGCATCGGGCACCAGCAACCGCCAGACGAAAGCGCTGGCGGCGAGCGTGCGCGACGCGGTGAAGGCCGGCGGCATGCCGGTGCTGCGCACCGAGGGTGAAGACAACGGCGAATGGATCATCGTCGACTGCGGCGCGGCCGTGGCCCACATCATGCAGCCGGCGATCCGCGACTACTACCGCCTCGAGGAGATCTGGGGCGGCAAGCCGGTCAAGCTGAAGATCGCTTCCGACAAGACCACGCTGCCCAAGGCCTCGGAATCCGCGGACGAGGCAGATGAGGTGCCGGTGAAGAAGAAACCGGCGGCGAAGAAGGCGACCGCAGCGCATGCGGCGCCGACCGAGAAGTCGGCCGCCGGCCGCGCCGCGCTCGGGAAGTCGGCGCCCAAGCGCCGCACTGCCGGCGACGGTGCTGCCACCGCGAAGAAGCCGGCTGCGGCGCGCAAGGTCAGCAGCGGCCATGCCAGCGGCGCCGGCGCAGCGGCGAAGAAGGCGGCGCCCGCCAGGAAGGCTGCTGCCCCGGTGAAGAAGGCCGCTGCCGCGAAGACCGTTGCGACCAAGAAGGCGGCCCCGGCGAAGAAGGCGCCGGCCCGGAAGTCGCCGGCGGCCAAGGCCGCCCCGGCGCGCAAGAGCGCCGCGCGCTGACGCACGGCCCGACCGTTTCGCTTCCATGCGCCTCGTGATCGCGGCGGTCGGCCAGCGTCAGCCGGCCTGGGTCGACGCGGCCTACGACGATTTCGCCAAGCGGTTTCCGCCCGAGATGCGGCTGGAGCTGAAGGCCGTCAAGGCCGAGCCGCGCAGCGGCGGCAAGACTGCGGCGCAGCTGATGGCCGCCGAGGCGCAGCGCCTCGAGGCCGCCTGCCCCAAAGGCGCTCGCCGGGTGCTGCTGGACGAGCGCGGCAGCCGGCTCACCACGGTGCAACTGGCCGAGCGCATGAGCGCCTGGCGCGGCGAGGGCCGCGACGTGGTCTTCGTCATCGGCGGGCCCGACGGGCTCGACCCCACGCTCAAGGCCACGGCCGACGAAACACTGCGCCTTTCCGACCTGACGCTGCCGCACGCCTTCGTGCGTGTGCTGCTGGCCGAGGCGCTGTACCGCGCGTGGTCGCTGGCCATCGGCCACCCTTACCATCGAGAGTGACTGACCCGGCGCCATGGCACCTGTCCACGATTTCATCTACCTGGCGTCGCAAAGCCCGCGCCGCCGGCAGCTGCTGGGCCAGATCGGCGTGCAGCATCAGCTGCTGCTGGCCGGCGACGGTGAAGACGCCGAGGCGCTGGAGGCCACGCGCCACGGCGAGCTGCCCCGGGTCTACGTCGAGCGCGTCACGCGCGCCAAGTTGATGGCCGCGCGCGATCGGCTGGCGCAGCGCGGCTTGCCGGCCGCGCCCATCCTCTGCGCCGATACCACCGTGGCACTCGGGCGACGCATCCTCGGCAAGCCGGCGGACACCGCCGAGGCCGTCGCCACCTTGCAGGCCCTGTCCGGCCGCAGCCACCGGGTGCTGACGGCGGTGGCGGTGTGGGACGGCCGGCGCAGCGCGCTGGCGGTGAGTGATTCGAGCGTGCACTTCGCGCCGCTGCCGGCCGAGATCATCGAGGCCTACGTCGCCGGCGGCGAGCCCTTCGGCAAGGCTGGCGCCTATGCGATCCAGAGCTCGCTGGCCGGCTGGATCAGCCGCATTGCCGGAAGTTACTCCGGTATCATGGGTTTGCCCCTCTACGAGACAACCCAGTTGCTGCGCCGCGCTCGACTGCGCTTCTAGCAACTGCGGCGAGGCCCCATGCACGACATCCTGATCAACTGGGCCCCGCAGGAGACGCGGGTGGCCCTCATCGAGAACGGCGCTATCCAGGAGTTGCACATCGAGCGCGCGCTGGAGCGCGGCCTGGTCGGCAACATCTACCTCGGCAAGGTCGCTCGCGTGCTGCCCGGCATGCAGAGCGCCTTCATCGACATCGGCCTGGAACGCGCCGCCTTCCTGCACGTGGCGGATCTGCACACCGCCACCTACAACCCCCGCGCCACGAACGACGGCACGCCGCCACCGCCGATCGAGAAGCAGGTCTTCGAGGGCCAGACGCTGACCGTGCAGGTCGTGAAGGACCCGATCGGCACCAAGGGCGCGCGGCTGTCGACGCAGATCAGCATTGCCGGGCGCATGCTCGTCTTCCTGCCGCAGGACAACCACATCGGCATCTCGCAGAAGATCGGCTCGGCCGAGGCGCGCGACCAACTGCGCGCGCGCATGCTGGCCCTGGTCGGCAAGCCGGAAGACGGTGGCGGCGGCGGCTTCATCCTGCGCACCAACGCCGAGGAAGCCACCGACGCCGAACTGGCCGACGACATCAACTACCTGCGCAAGACCTGGGCCCAGATCCGCCAGCGTGCACTCGCGCAGCCGGCCGGCACGCTGCTGCACCAGGACCTGAGCCTGGTCGAGCGCGTGCTGCGTGACCTGGCCACCGAAGCGACCCAGTCGATCCGCATCGATTCGAAGATGCAGTACGACCTGCTCAAGGCCTTCGGCGCTGTCTACACGCCCACCGCGGTGGCCAAGCTCGAGCACTACCGCGGCGAGCGGCCGATCTTCGACCTCTTCGGCATCGAGGAGGAGATCTCGCGCGCGCTGGCGCGGCGGGTCGAACTGAAGTCGGGCGGCTATCTGATCGTCGACCAGACCGAGGCGCTGACGACGATCGACGTCAACACCGGCGGCTTCGTCGGGGCGCGCAACTTCGACGACACGATCTTCAAGACCAATCTCGAGGCGGCGCAGGCCATCGCGCGGCAACTTCGGCTGCGCAACCTGGGCGGCATCATCATCGTCGACTTCATCGACATGGTGCGCGAGGACCACCAGCAGGCCGTGCTGGCCGAGTTCCGCAAACAGCTCAGCCGCGACCGCACGAAGACGACGGTCAGCGGCTTCACGCAGCTCGGCCTGGTCGAGATGACCCGCAAGCGCACTCGCGAATCGCTGGCCCACATGCTGTGCGAGCCGTGCCCCACCTGCCAGGGCCGCGGCCAGGTCAAGACCGCGCGCAGCGTCTGCTACGACGTGCTGCGCGAGATCCTGCGCGAAGCACGCCAGTTCAACCCTAAGGAGTTCCGCGTCGTCGCCAGTGCCTCGGTGGTCGAGATGCTGCTCGACGAAGAGAGCTCGCACCTGGCGGACCTCTCCGCCTTCATCGGCAAGCCGATCTCGCTGTCGGCCGAGCCGACGATGAATCCGGAGCAGTACGACATCGTGTTGCTGTAGGCCCCCACGCCCCCTTCCGGGGGCTGCCCCCCGGAGGGGGCTCGCGCAGCGGACCGGCGAAGCCGGATCCGCGCACGCCACTTGGAGAGGGCGGCGCTTCGCGCGCCCGGCCTCAATCGATGCTCACGGCAGCTTCGGCGAGCAGCCAGTCAAAGGCTTGGTTGGCAAGCGGCGTGCGGGGTGTGAGTCGGCTGCGCATCAGCCAAAGGCGCTCGCGCGGGGCGGGTGGGACTTGGGGCAGCGCCACGGCGGCGCCGCGGGCCATCGCATCGGCGGCCAGTACGCGCGGCAGCCGGGCGATGCCTTGCTCGTGCAGCACGGCATCGAGCAGCAGACGCTCGTCCTGGATCGTCGCCGCGCGCTGGATGTGCAAGTCTTTCAGCGCCGGCGCCGCCAGCAGCCCACCCCACTCGGGCTCGCGCTCGAGGAACAGGATCGGCGCCTTCTCGAGCAGCTTCGGCCAGGGGCTGCGGGCCAGCTTCTCGGCCCAGCGCGGGCCGGCCAGCGCGACGCTCTCGTCCTCCAGCAGCGGCACGCATTCCACGTCGGCACGGTGCAGCGGGCGGCGCGAGACGACGAGGTCGACATCGATGCGGTCGATCGCGGTGATCTCGCGCTCGGGCATCAGCCACACCTCCAGCCCGTCATGCTCCGCGCGCAGCCGGCCCAGGCGCGGCAACAGCCAGCCGTGCGCGGCATCGGCCGGGCAGGCGAGCAGCAGCGAGGCCTTGTTCTTGTAGGGGGCGATGCGGTCGAAGCCGGCCTGCAGGCGCTGCAGCGTCTCGCGCGTCGTGGCCAGCAGCAACTCGCCCGCGCCGGTCAGCTTGACCCCGTGGCCGTGGCGCAGGAACAGGCGCTGGCCAACATGCGCCTCCAGCTTCAGCACCCGCTGGCTGATGGCCGACTGGGTCAGATTGAGCTCGTCGGCCGCCCGCGAGAGGTTGCCCAGCCGGGCCGTTGCCTCGAACGCGACCAGGCTCGCGAAGGGGATCTCGCGCCGTGCGCCGGTATCAGCAGAATTCATGGTAACTTTGGTTCGGCTAATGGACTTGCCAGGGACGGCGTCACATCATCGCCTCATCCGAACACTTCGTCGAATACCGGAGCCCACCGATGAATGAACCTCGCCTGCAGGCCGACCTGGCGCTGCACCGCCCCGAGTTGCGCGGTTACGTGCACGAGCCTGCCTACGCTGGCGTGCTGAGCTTCATGCGCCGCCGCTACACGCGCGAGCTGGCTGGTGCCGACGTCGTCGTGACCGGCATCCCGCTCGACATCGCGACCACCTTCCGCCCCGGCGCGCGGCTGGGCCCGGCGGCGATGCGTGCCGCCTCGGTGCAGCTCAACGAGAAGCTGCATCCCTGGGGCTTCGGGCCCTGCGAGCACCTGTCGGTGATCGACTACGGCGACTGCGCGATCGACCACCACCGGCCCTCGACCGTGGTCGACAGCATCGTGGCCCACGCGCGGCCCATCGTGCAGTCCGGCGCGACGATGCTGTCGCTCGGCGGCGACCACTTCGTGACCTACCCGTTGCTGAAGGCACACGCCGAGAAGCACGGGCCGCTGGCCATCGTGCACTTCGACGCGCACTGCGACACCTGGCCCGACGACGCGCCCGAATCGCTGAACCACGGCACGATGTTCTACAAGGCGGTGAAGGACGGGCTGATCGACCCGACGCGCTCGGTGCAGGTCGGCATCCGCACCTGGAACGACGACTTCATGGGCATCGAGGTGCTGGGCGCCGACTGGGTCCACGAGCATGGCCCCAAGGCCGTGGCCGAGCGCATCCGCCAGATCGTCGGCCAGCACCCGGCCTACCTGACCTTCGACATCGACTGTCTCGACCCGGCCTACGCGCCGGGCACCGGCACGCCGGTGCCCGGCGGCCTGACCAGCGCGCAGGCGCAGCAGATCCTGCGCGGGCTGGTGCCGCTGAAGATCGTCGGCATGGATGTCGTCGAGGTCGCGCCGGCCTACGACCACGCCGAGATCACCGCACTGGCTGCGGCCCACATGGCCGCCGAGATGCTGTGCGTGCTGGCTGCACAGCGGCGCTGATCAGCCTGGGTCGAGCCCGCCGGTCAGGGCACCTCGTGCCCCGCGGCGGCGGTCCAGATGCGGTACCAGTCGTCGTTCGACAGCCGCAGGCCCAGCGCGGCCGTCGCTTCGTCCACCGCGCTGAGCCGGCGCGAGCCGATCACCGGGATCGGCCGGCACGGCAGGCGCAGCAGCCAGGCGATGGCCAGCGTGGTGGTCGAGACGCCCAGGCGCGCGCCGATCTCGCCCATCACCCAGCGCACGCGGTGCGCCGCCGGGCCGTCATCGCTGAAGAGGCGCCCGCCGGCCAGCGGCGACCAGATCATCGGCCGCGCACGCAGGCGCTGCGCCTGGTCGAAGCTGCCGTCGTGGATCGGCGCCATCTGCAGCGGCGAGCATTCGAGCTGGTTGGTCACGAGCGGGATGCGGACGTTCAGCAGCTCGAACTGCGAGGGCGTGAAGTTCGAGGCGCCGAAATGCAGCACCTTGCCGTCGCGGCGCAGGCGCTCGAAGGTGGCGGCCACGTCGTCGGCGTCCATCAAGGCATCGGGCCGGTGGATCAGCAGCAGGTCGATGCGATCGGTGTGCAGCGCGCGCAGGCTCGCTTCGACCGAGGCGGTGAGGTGCGCGGCCGAGGTGTCGTAGCAATGCGTCTCGTGGGCCGGCCGCGCCGGGCCGGTCAGCTTGATGCCGCACTTGGTGACGAGCTGCATCCGCTCGCGCAGCCCGGGCGCGTGGGCCAGGGCTTCGCCGAACAGCGGCTCGACCTGGTAGCCGCCGTAGATGTCGGCGTGGTCGAAGCTGGTCAGCCCGCGCTCGAGGTTGCCCTCGATCCAGGCGATGCGCTGCTGGACGTTGAATTCCCACTCGGCCAGGCGCCAGGCGCCGGCGACGAGCGGCGAAAGGCCGGCCGGTTGGTCGGGGGGCGCTGCCATCATTTCTGGCGGGGCACGCGACCCATCAGGTAGAACTCGTCGTTCGGCCGCAGGCCGATCAGGTTGGCCATGCGGTTGGACAGGCCGAAGAACGCGGCAATCGCGCCGATGTCCCAGGCGTCCTCGTCGGTGAAGCCGTGCGCGCGCAGCGCGGCGTAGTCGGCCTCCTCGATCTCGTCGGCGTGCAGGCAGACCTTCATCGCGAAATCGAGCATCGCGCGCTGGCGCGGCGTGATGTCCGCCTTGCGGTGGTTGACCGCGATCTGGTCGGCGATCAGCGGCCTCTTCTCGTACACGCGCAGGATCGCGCCATGCGCGACCACGCAGTACAAGCACCGGTTCGCGCCCGAGGTGGCGACGATGATCATCTCGCGTTCGCCCTTCGTCAGGCCCTGGCCTGACGCCTCTTGGTTCGTCGAGCCGCCGCCCTCCTTCAGCAACAAGGCGTCGTGGTAGGCGAGAAAGGCGCGCATCTCGGCCGGCCGGTGGGCCAGCGCGAGGAACACGTTGGGCACGAAGCCGGCCTTGTCCTGCACCTCCAGGATGCGCTGGCGCAGGTCCTCCGGCAGCGAGCCGATCTCGGGTACGGGGAAGCGGCTGATGGGGGGCGTGTTGCTCATGGCGACAAATGACGGGGCCAGCCGGCCGAGGGTGTGATGGTATGCCGGCCTAGAATTCCGCCCGCCAGACATTGATGCCGAAGCGGAACCTTCGGCCCACCGCATGACTCGATCCGCCGCTATGTGGTCCAGACGACATTGGATGGGCGCCCTCGGTGCGCTCGGAACGGCCGCTGCGCTGCCCGCGCAGGCCGAGTTCCGCGTGGAGATTTCCGGCATCGGCGCGACCCAGCTGCCGATCACGCTGCTGCCGTTTCGTGACGAGTCGCTCGGCGGCTCGAACGCCATCTCGGCCATCGTGCGCGCGGACCTCGAACGCAGTGGAGCGTTTCGCTTCATCGATGCGCCGCTGCGCATCGACGAAACCGGCGCGCCGGGCTTCCCCGACCTGCGCAGCCGCGGCAGCGACGCGCTGGCCGCCGGCTCGGTCACCAAGCTGGCCGACGGCCGCTTCGACGTACGCTACAAGCTGTGGGATGTCGTCAAGGGCGCCGACCAGGGCGGCCAGAGCCTGGCCGTGCCGGCCGCCGACCTGCGGCTGGCGGCGCACCGCATCGCCGACGCGATCTACGAAAAGCTGACCGGCGAAAAGGGCGTGTTCGCGACCCGCATCGCCTACGTCACCAAGGGCGGCGGTCATTTCACGCTGCGCGTGACCGATGCCGATGGCGAAGGCGGGCAGGTGCCGCTGACCAGCCCCGACCCCATCATCTCGCCGGCCTGGTCGCCCGACGGCCGCGAGCTGGCCTACGTCTCCTTCGAAGACCGCAAGCCGGTGGTCTGGGTACAGAACCTGCAAACCGGTGCCCGCCGCCGCGTGGCCAACTTCAAGGGCTCGAACAGCGCGCCGGCCTGGTCGCCCGACGGGCGCGACCTGGCGGTCACGCTCTCACGCGAGGGCGGCTCGCAGATCTTCCTGATCGGCCGCGACGGCGCGAACCCGCGCCGCGTGACGCAAAGCTCGGCCATCGACACCGAGCCGGTCTTCTCGCCCGACGGCAAGAGTCTGTACTTCGTCAGCGACCGGGGCGGCTCGCCGCAGATCTACCGCCAGCCGGTCGCAGGCGGCGGGGCCGAGCGTGTCACCTTCCAGGGCAGCTACAACGTCAGCCCCGCCATCAGCCCCGACGGCCGCATGATGGCCTTCGTGCAGCGCAACGGCGGCTTCAAGGTGGCGACCATGGACCTGGCCAGCGGTGCGGTCCAGGTGCTCAGCGACACCAGCGACGACGAGAGCCCGAGCTTCTCGCCCAACGGCCGGTTCATCATCTACGCCACCCGCGCCCAGGGGCACGAGCTGTTGATGACCACCACCCTGGATGGCAAGATCAAGACGAAGCTGCTCACCAGCGGCCTTGATATCCGCGAACCGGTCTGGGGCCCGTACGGGCGATGATCCGGCGCACTTTCACCCACGAAAAAAGGAGAGAACCCATGGCGGTCAAATGGAACGTTGGGGCCGGCGCGATGTCGGCATTGGCGCTGGTCTGGCTGGCGGGCTGCAGCTCGACCAAGCTCGACACCCCGGCGCCGGTCGAATCGCGCACGCCCACCGAAGCAGGTGCGGGTGCCGGTGCCGGCAATCAGGGCTCGCCTGCGGCCGAGAGTGCCGTCAAGTCGGTCGACCTGGGCGCGAATGCCAACCCGCCCGCGGGCCTGGGCCGCACCGTGTACTTCGACTTCGACAGCTTCGTCGTCAAGGACGAGTACCGCCCGATCGTCGAGGGCTTTGCGAAGTTCCTGGGTGCCAACAAGGCCAAGCGCATGCTGATCGAGGGCCACACCGACGAGCGCGGCAGCCGCGAGTACAACCTGGCCCTGGGCCAGAAGCGTGCCGAGGCCGTGCAGAAGGCGATGCTGCTGGTCGGGGCCACCGACGGCCAGCTCGAGGCCGTGAGCTTCGGCGAGGAGCGCCCGGCGGTGCAGGGCAGCGATGAAGCGGCCTGGGCGAAGAACCGCCGTGCCGAGCTGAAGGACCGCTGAGTCCATGGCCCGCGCCCGACCCTTCCTGCTGCGCGCCGTGGCGCTCGGCGCCCTGCTCGCTGCGACGCTGCCGGCGCGCGCGGGCCTGTTCGACGATGACGAGGCGCGCAAGGCCATCCTCGACCTGCGGGCCAAGGTGGCCCAGGGCGAGCAGCAACGCAGCGAGCAGGCCGCGGCCCTCAAGCAGCTGAGCGACCAGTTGCAGACCCTGCAGCGCAGCATGCTCGACCTGAACAACCAGAACGAGCAGCTGAGGGCCGAGCTCGCGCGCCTGCGCGGGCAGGACGAGCAGATGCTGCGCGATCTGTCGGAAGTGCAGCGCAAGCAGAAGGACATCGCGCAAGGCGTGGACGAGCGCATGCGCAAGCTCGAGCCGCAGCAGGTGTCGGTCGACGGCAAGGAGTTCTCGGTCGACTCCGAGGAAAAGCGCATCTACGACGAGGCCATGGCCGCGATGCGCAGCGGCGAGTACGACCGCGCCGCGCCCGCGCTGTCCAGCTTCCTGAGGCGCTACCCGGCCAGCGGCTACGTCGACTCGGTGCGCTACTGGCTGGGCAACGCCCAGTACGGCCAGCGCCAGTACAAGGACGCGATCGCGACTTTCCGCGCCTTCGTGACCGCGGCGCCCGATCACCTTCGTGCGCCCGAGGCCCTGCTCGCGCTGGCCAACTGCCAGGCCGAGCTGAAGGACAACAAGAGCGCGAAGCGAACGCTGGAAGAGTTGATCAAGCAGTATCCGAAGTCCGAAGCGGCGCAAGCCGCGCGCGAGCGTTTGGTCGCGCTGAAGTAACCGCCGGGTGAACGACACGCTCGCGGCCCCACCCCCCCCGCTGCTCGACGACGCACCCGACCTGGAGCGTCGCTTCGGCGGGCTGCGCCGCCTGTACGGCGACGCAGGTTATGCCCGGCTGCGTGCGTTGCGCGTGGCGGTGGTGGGCCTGGGCGGGGTCGGTTCGTGGGCGGCCGAAGCGCTCGCGCGCTGCGGCGTGGCCGGCCTGGTGCTGATCGACATGGATCACGTTGCCGAGTCGAACATCAACCGCCAGATCCAGGCGCTCGGCGCCACGCTCGGCATGGCCAAGGGGCAGGCGCTGGCGGCACGCGTGGCCGACATCCACCCTGGCTGCGCGGTGCAGGTGGTGGACGAATTCGTCGATGCGGCGAACTGGCCGGCGCTGCTGCCCGGCCCCATCGACGCGGTGATCGACGCCTGCGACCAGGTGCGTGCCAAGGCCGCGATGGCTGCCTGGGCGCTGCGCGAGCACGTGCCACTCGTGTGCTGCGGCGCGGCCGGCGGCAAGCGCCACGCCGAGCGGCTGGACATCGCGGACCTGGCGGCGGTGACGCACGACCCGCTGCTCGCCAACCTGCGCCAGCGCCTGCGCCGCGAATACGGCGCGACCAAGGCGGGGCAGGGCGCCATCGGCGTGCGCTGCGTGTTCTCGCGCGAGAGCGTCGCGCCGCCGGTCGAGGCGGCCTGCGACATCGGCGGCCCGCGCGACGGCGGGCTGAACTGCCACGGCTATGGCTCGACCGTCACGGTGACCGCCAGCTTCGGCCTCGCAGCGGCCGGCGAGGCGATTGCCGTGTGTCTTGCGCGCCCCACTCTTTCCAATCGTGAAAATCTCGTGATATGATGTGAGGCTCTACCGGGGTAAGGGTTGTTAGCTCAGTCGGTAGAGCAGCGGACTTTTAATCCGTTGGTCGCAGGTTCGAATCCTGCACAACCCACCACAACCCGTCATGTGCCGGGTGATCTCGCCGAAAGGTAAGATTGCTGGCAAGCGTCGAAAGACACCGGGGCTCTTAGCTCAGTTGGTAGAGCAGCGGACTCTTAATCCGTTGGTCGTAGGTTCGAATCCTACAGGGCCCACCAAGATTCAAGCGATGAGCAAGCGACAAGGGCTTGGCCGAAAGGTCAGGCCCTTTGTCATTGGCGATCGAGGCAATGACGCCCGCACGCGCAAAGGGCCTCGGCAGCTGGGCTAGACTGGATGCCTCACCACCCAGGCCGTACCCATGCCCGTATCCGAGACCGCGCTGCTCGACGCCTTGCGCACCGTCGTCGACCCCCAGACCCAGCAGGATTTCGTCAGCGGCAAGCAGCTGCGCAACCTTCGCATCGAAGGCGACCAGGTGTCGTTCGACGTCGAGCTCGGCTATCCCGCCAAGAGCCAGTTCCCGGCGCTGCGCACGGCGCTGATCGCCGCGGCGCGCAGCGTGCCGGGCGTGGGCAACGTCAGCGTCAACGTGGGCTTCAAGGTCGTCGCGCATGCGGTGCAGCGTGGCGTGCAGCTGCTGCCGCAGGTGCGCAACATCATCGCGGTGGCGTCGGGCAAGGGCGGCGTCGGCAAGAGCACGACGACGGTCAACCTCGCGCTCGCGCTGGCGGCTGAGGGTGCCCGGGTGGGCATTCTCGATGCCGACATCTACGGCCCGAGCCAGCCGACGATGATGGGCATCGCCGGCCGGCCCGAGAGCGCCGACGGCCAGACCATGCAGCCGCTCGAGAACCACGGCGTGCAGGTCATGTCGATCGGCTTCATCGTCGAGCCCGACCAGGCCATGATCTGGCGCGGCCCGATGGCCACGCAGGCCCTGGACCAATTGCTGCGCCAGACCAACTGGCACGATCTCGATTACCTGCTGATCGACATGCCGCCGGGCACCGGCGACATCCAGCTCACGCTGAGCCAGCGCGTGCCGATCACCGGGGCGGTGATCGTGACGACGCCGCAGGACATCGCGCTGATCGACGCGCAGCGCGGCCTGTCGATGTTCGAGAAGGTCGGCGTGCCAGTGCTGGGCATCGTCGAGAACATGGCGGTCTATTGCTGCCCGAACTGCGGCCACACCGAGCACATCTTCGGCGCCGAGGGAGGCCGCAAGATGGCCGAGTCGCGTGGCGTGCCCTACCTCGGGGCGTTGCCGTTGACGATGAAGATCCGCGAGCAGGCCGACAGCGGCACGCCGACGGTGGTGGCCGAGCCTGACGGCGAGATCGCCGCGATCTACCGGTCGGTGGCCCGCCAGGTGGCGGTCAGCGTGGCGCAGAAGGCGAAGGACTTCTCGTCGAAATTCCCGACCATCAGCGTCTCCAAGACGACCTGAGGGGCGGTGGCGCGGCCAGCGCACGGCTGCTGCGAAGCGGCCGCGCCCCCTCATGGAGGGTGCGCCGGTACCCCGGCGCCGGGTGTCCCATTCAGGCCGGAAAGGCCAGGTCGCGGATGCGCGTGGGCCCGGCGCGGCGCTCGATCTCGGCGCGCAGCCCGTGCAGCAGGCCGAGCGAGAACAGCGCCTCGGCGGTCACGAACTGCGGCCCGACCAGCAGGCCGATCAGGTCGTCGGTGAAGGCAGGCTTGCGGCCCTCGTAGTAGTGGCCGATGAACTGGATCACCCAGCCGAGCAGGAACAGGCCCAGGCCCGCCGCCAGCCACGGCACGACGCCGGCCCCGGCCAGCGGCGCGGCGAGGAAGACCAGTGCGCCGTTGAGCAGGCTCACGGCCAGCCCGAGCAGGAACTCCCCACGGGTCAGGTACCACAGCGTGGTCAGGCTCCACAGCATCAGGGCAGGCGTCAGCGCGAGCATGCCGGCGGGGGTGGCCACGCCGACGGCGGGCCGGGCCAGCAGCACGCCGATGGCGAAGACGATCATCGGGATGCCGACAACGTGGGTGGCGATGTTGCGCCGATCGCGGTGGTAGCGGGCGTATTGGATGAGCAACTCACGCGCCGGTCGAAAGGGTGAGGGCATGGCAGCCTCCCGGGATGGCGACATGCCTTGATCCTAGCGCTGTGCACAGGGGCTGAACAGGCCTGGAAAGTACCCGCAAGCGTGAAGATTTCAAGCGACGGCGGCGGTGGGATGGCGCCCTCGGCGGGTGCATCAACGCAGCCCGAGCCGCGACTTCAGTTCGGGCGCCGCCAGCGGCGCCGGCTGGCCGGGCCAGGCCTCCACCAGCGCCTGGATGCGCTGGTTCAGCGGCGCAGCCAGCCCATTCGCCTGGGCCAGGCGCACGACCTCGCCGCACAGCGCATCGACTTCGGTCGTGCGGCCGAGCGCGAGGTCGTCGGCCATGCTGGAGCGGGCCTCGGGGTCGATGCGCAGCATGCGCGCGGCCACGCGGCGGAACAGCCAGTCGGGCAGCGACAGCAGGGTGGGCAGCTTGCGCGGCGCGGCCGCGGCCACCTGGGCGGGCTCGATGCCGGCCGCCGCCAGCGCGGTCAGTGCCTCGCGCTGCAGGGCGGCAAAGACCTGGCGGTAGCCGCGCTGCATCAGCTCGGCACGCAGGGGCAGGCCCGACAAGGCATTGACCGGGTTGTTCAGGTTCAGCAGCAGCTTGCCCCACTGGACGGGCTTCAAGTCGGCGTACAGCCGCATCGGCAGCCGCGCGGCGTCGAATACCGGCAGCCAGGCCCGCAGGGCAGGGTCGTCTTGCGCCGCCAGCTTGCCGCCGGTGCCGCGGTGCAGGTGCCCGGGGCCGAGTTCGGCAATGTTGTAGGGCACCATGCCAGCCAGCCAGCGCAGCGCCGGGGCGACCGCCCGGCCGGCCTCGGCATTGCCCAGGCCGTTCTGCAGCGAGAGCACCGGCGTGCCGGCCGGCAGTGCCGTTGCCAGCGCGGCGGCGGCCTCACGCGTGGCGCCGCACTTCACGGCCAGCAGCACCAGCGATGGCGCGATGCCGGCGGGCACCGTGGCCGACAGATGCAGCGCCACGGGCGGCAGGCGCTCGTCTCGCCCGTCCTGGTCGGTCAGGCGCAGGCCGTGGGCGCGCCAGGCATCCAGCATGCGCGGCCGGCCGACAAAGTGCACCTCGGCGCCGGCCGCCTGCAGGCCGCCACCCACGTAGCCGCCGACACTGCCGGCACCCATGACGAGCACCGGGCCGGGGCCGGGGGCGGCGACCGTCGGCGCGTTCAATGCGGGGCTCAATGCGAGGCGACGGGTTGCTTCAGATCGCGCAGATGCGTCGGCCCCGCCTGCCGCTCGATCTCGTCGCGCAGGTCACGGCCCCAGCCGAGCGCGAACATCGCCTCGGCCATCACGAACATCGGGCCGACCAGCAGGCCGACCAGGTCGTCGACGAAGGCGGGCTTGCGGCCCTCGTAGTAGTGGCCGATGAACTGCAGCACCCAGCCGCCGACGAACACGCCCAGGCCCCAGCCCAGCCAGTGGGCGGTGCTGCCGCCGGCCACCTGGTGGGCCAATGCGACCAGCAGCCAGGTGGCCGCACTGACGGCCAGGCCCAGGTCGAGCCGGCCGCGCGTCAGGTACCACACGGTCACCAGCGCGGCCACCAGCCAGCCGGCCGTCAGCGGGACGCCGGCCACCTCGAAGCTGGCGCGTGCCAGCAACACGCCGACCGCGAACACGATCAGCGGGATGCCGACGAAGTGCGTCGCGATGTTGCGGCGATCGCGGTGGTAGCGGGCGTACTGGATCAACAGCTCGGCGGCATGGCGCATGGGGCACTCCTGGGGTTTGACAGCGGTCGCCGCATGCTAGGGTCGCCTGCTGTTGACGACTGTCAAAACGCCGACATTCGGCTTGAGCGACCCGCCATGCACGATCCGGACATTCCCGCATCCACGCCGCGCGCCTGGCATGAAGTGCTGAACGGCGACGCCTGGTTCGCCCAGTGCCCGGCCGAGCTGCGCGAGGCCCTGCAGCACCTGGGCCGCGTGCAGCGCCTGGGCGCCGGCGAGGCCTTGTTCGAACGCGGCCAGGCGGCCGAGGGGCTGGCCTGCGTGCTTGAAGGGGCGCTGCGGGTCGGCGCGGTGCAGGGCGACGGGCGGGCGACGCTGCTGGCTTTTCTCGAGCCCGGCCAGTGGTTCGGCGAGATCTCGCTGATCGACGGCCGCCCGCGCACGCACGATGCGGTGGCCGATGGGCCGACGGTGGTGCTGCGCGTGCCCGAGCGGGCGCTGCGGGGCTGGCTCGCCGAGCACCCGGCGCACTGGCAGGCCATCGCCCAGCTCGCCTGCGCGAAACTGCGCATGCTGTTCGGCGTGCTGGAAGACATCGCCCAGCTGCCGCTCGAAGGGCGCCTGGCCAAGCGGCTCTGGCTCGAGGCCCATGGCTGGGGCGCGCGCAGCGGGCCGCCGCGGCGCACCTTGCGCCTGCCCCAGGAGCAGCTCGCGCTGATGCTGGGGGTGAGCCGGCAGACGGCCAACAAGGCCTTGCGCGCGCTCGAGGCCCGCGGGCTGATCCATTTGCGCTACGGCAGCATCGAGCTGAATGACCTTGCGGCGCTGGCTGCGGCGGCCGGTCTGGACAGCCCCGCCGCCTAGAATCAGCCCACTTCGACAGAGGCTTCGATGAGCATCAAGAGCGACAAGTGGATCCGCCGGATGGCGCAAGAGCACGGCATGATCGAGCCGTTCGAGCCGGGCCAGGTGCGGTTTGCGGCCGACGGCCACAAGATCGTCAGCTACGGCACCTCCAGCTATGGCTACGACATTCGCTGCGCACGCGAATTCAAGGTCTTCACCAACATCCACTCGACGGTCGTCGACCCGAAGAACT
Source organism: Ideonella sp. (assembly GCF_035254525.1). Taxonomy (GTDB): domain Bacteria; phylum Pseudomonadota; class Gammaproteobacteria; order Burkholderiales; family Burkholderiaceae_C; genus Ideonella. Next base: position 30,030 of record NZ_DATFAN010000061.1, read on the forward strand.
TCGACGAGAAGAGCTTCGTCGACATCGAGAGCGACGTCTGCATCATCCCGCCCAACAGCTTCGCGCTGGCGCGCACGGTCGAGTACTTCCGCATCCCGCGCAGCGTGCTGACGATCTGCCTGGGCAAGAGCACCTACGCGCGCTGCGGCATCATCGTCAACGTGACGCCGTTCGAGCCCGAGTGGGAAGGCTACGTCACGCTGGAGTTCAGCAACACCACGCCGCTGCCGGCCAAGATCTACGCCGGCGAGGGCTGTGCCCAGGTGCTGTTCTTCGAGAGCGACGAGGTCTGCGAGACCAGCTATGCCGATCGCGGCGGCAAGTACCAGGGCCAACGCGGCGTCACGCTGCCCAAGACCTGATCCCTGATCCCCGGCCGGGCGCGCGGCTTGCCGTGCCGCCGCAAGCAGTCATGCAGGAGGTGGCGCCATGCGCTGGGAAGGCAACCGTCAGAGCGAGAACGTCGAAGACCGACGCGACGAGGGCGGCGGAGGTGGTTTCGGCCTGCCCATCGGTGGGCGCGGGATCGGCCTGGGGACCGTGGCCGTCGCGCTGGTGGCCGGCTGGATCTTCGGCATCAACCCGCTGACGGTGCTGGGGCTGCTCAGCGGCAACCCGAACACCGGCGCTCCGCCGGCCGCCCAGGCGCCGGCCCACGCGCCGCCCGCCGGCGACCGCCAGGCCGCCTTCGTCGCCACCGTGCTGGGCATCACCGAGGACGTCTGGGGCCAGCTGTTCCAGCAAAGTGGCGCCCGCTACCGCCCGCCGCACCTGGTGCTGTTCCGCGGCGTGACCCCCACCGCGTGCGGCACTGGCCAAGCCGCGATGGGGCCGTTCTACTGCCCCGGCGACCAGAAGGTCTACATCGACCTGGCCTTCTACGACACCTTGCAGCGCCAGCTCGGCGCGCCGGGCGATTTCGCCCAGGCCTACGTCATTGCCCACGAGGTGGGCCACCACGTCCAGAACCTGATGGGCATCACCGGGCAGGTGGACCAGCGGCGCGGCCGGATGGGCCAGGCACAGGCGAATGCGCTGTCGGTGCGTGTCGAGCTGCAGGCCGATTGTTTTGCGGGCGTCTGGGCCCACCATGCCGATGCGGCACGCCAGATCCTCGAAGGCGGCGACGTCGAAGAGGCACTCAACGCCGCCTCGCGCATCGGCGACGACGCACTGCAGGGCCAATCGCAAGGGCGCGTCGTGCCCGAGACCTTCACCCACGGAACGAGCGCACAGCGCGTAGGGTGGTTCCGCCGCGGGCTGCAAAGCGGTAGTGTGGGCGACTGCGACACCTTCAAGGCACGGCAGCTTTAGGCATGTCACCATGCGCCCCGGCCCCCGCTCCAAGGCCCTCATCTCCGCCTGGCTGGATTTCCAGCCACCGGCCCAGCGCGAGGTCGCGCAGGCCCTGCGCGCGGCGGTGCGCGAGGCCGAGCCGGCGCTGGACGAGATCATCCGATGGGGCCAACTGGTCTTCGTCTGGGGCGGGGCGCCGCTGCTCGCGATCGCGCCGCACCGCGGCCACGTGAACCTGCAGATCTTCAACGGCTACCTGCTGCCGCCCGACCTGGGGCCGCTCGAGGGGCACGGTCGCGGCACGCGCAGCTACCGCTGCCGGCTGCAACAGCCGGTGGACGTGGTGCAGGTGCAGATGCTGGTGGCCGCCAGCGTGGCGCGCGCACCCAGCGAAGCCGGCGCCGGGCTGCCGCGCGACGAGGGCTGACCCGGCGGCGGTGCTCAGGCCCGGGCGGGGTGCCGCACCGCGTCCAGCCAGTCGCAGCGCAGCCGGCCCTTCAGGTGCAGCGAGCGGCGCAGGCGCAGGTAGGCCGACGGGGTGAAGAACAGCGCGACGCAGCCGATCACCGCCCAGGGCGCGTCGAGCACGATGAAGGCCGGCGCGCCCATCCAGCCCAACAGCCACAGCGTCAGCACCGCATCGCAGGTGTGGTACTCGATGGGCTGGCCGGCACGGTGGGCGACCATCCAGGCCTTCATGGCGGTGAGTTGAGCGAAGCTCATGGCGGCCCTCCTCGCAAGGGATGGGTCGACTGTAGCGCTACGTCAGTTTCGTGTCAGCTTCGATGTGAGGGAGGGGCCGCCCCGCATGGCGGCCCCGGGCGCCTGGGCGGACACTGGCCGGATGGACAAGCCCACCACCTCCGCGCCCGCGGCTTCGCCACGAAACTCCAACGCCCACGCCCGCATGGCGGCGCTGGCCGAGCGCGGCAAGGTGGTTTCGGCGGCCGACGCGGTCAAGCTCGTGCACGACGGCGACATGCTGGCCACTGGCGGCTTCGTCGGCATCGGCTTTCCCGAGAACCTGGCCGTGGCGCTGGAGAAGCGCTTCGTCGAGACCGGCGCGCCTCGGCGCCTGGGCCTGGTCTACGCGGCCGGGCAGGGCGACGGCAGGGAGCGCGGGCTGAACCATCTGGGCCATGCGGGCCTGGTGGCGCGGGTGATCGGCGGCCACTGGGGCCTGGTGCCGAAGCTGCAGGCGCTGGCCGTGAACAACGAGATCGATGCCTGGAACCTGCCGCAGGGCGTGATCTCGCAGCTGTTTCGCGACATCGCTTCGGCCAAGCCGGGGCACCTGAGCCGGGTCGGCCTGGGCACCTTCGTCGACCCGCGCCTGGGCGGCGGCAAGGTCAACGCGAGGACGACCGAGGATCTGGTCCGCCTGATGCCGATCGACGGCGAGGATTACCTGTTCTACAAGACCTTCCCGATCGACGTGGCCTTCGTGCGCGGCACCACCGCCGACCCCGACGGCAACGTGACGATGGAGCGCGAGGCGCTGACGCTGGAGGCGCTGGCGATCGCGATGGCGGCGCGCAATTCCGGCGGCATCGTGGTCGTGCAGGTCGAGCGGCTGGCCGCGGCCGGCTCGCTGCACCCCCGGCAGGTCAAGATCCCCGGCGTGCTGGTCGACTGCGTGGTCGTCGCCGAAGAGCCGCGCTACCACCAGCAGACCTTCGCCGAGCCCTACAACGCCGCGTTCGCCGGCGAGATCCGCGTGCCGCCCGGCCATGTGGAGCCGATGCACGCCGGCAAGCGCAAGGTCATCGCCCGCCGCGCGGCGCTGGAGCTCAGGCCGCACAGCATCGTGAACCTGGGCATCGGCATGCCCGAGGGCGTGGCCGCGGTGGCCGCCGAGGAGCGCGTGATCGACCTGATCACGCTGACCGCCGAGCCCGGCGTGATCGGCGGCATTCCGGCCGGCGGGCTGAACTTCGGCGCTGCGGTCAACACGCAGGCGGTGATCGACCAGCCCTACCAGTTCGACTTCTACGACGGCGGCGGGCTGGACCTGGCCTTTCTCGGGCTGGCCCAGGCGGATGCGCAGGGCAACGTCAACGTCAGCCGCTTCGGCACGCGGCTGGCCGGCGCAGGTGGCTTCATCAACATCAGCCAGAACGCCAAGAAGCTGGTCTTCACCGGCACCTTCGCGACCGAGGACGGGCCGAAGTTCGTCGCCGGGGTCGAGCAGCGCACCTTCTCGGGCACCGAGGCGCGCCGGCGCGGCCAGCAGGTGCTTTACGTGACCGAGGCGGCGGTGTTCCGCCTGCACCCCGAGGGCTTGGAGTTGATCGAGATTGCGCCGGGGCTGGACCTGGAGCGCGACATCCTCGCCCGCATGGGCTTCACGCCGATCGTCGAGTGCGAGCCGAAGCGCATGGACGCCGCCCTCTTCGCCGATGCGCCGATGGGCCTGCGTGCCCGCCTGCTGCTGCTGCCGCTGGCCGATCGTTTCACCTACGACGCCGACCAGCGCACGCTGTTCGTCAATTTCGAGCACCTGAGCATACGCACGCCCGACGACGTGGAGGCAGTGCGCCGCGAGATCGCCCAGCGGCTGGAGCCGCTGGGCCACAAGGTCTATGGCGTCATCAACTACGAGCACTTCGCGCTCGACCCCCAGGTGGAGGACGCGTGGGCGGCGATGGTGCACGAGATCGTCGAGCGCCACTACCTGCAGGTCACCCGCTACACCAGCTCGGCCTTCCTGCGCGCCAAGCTCGGGCCGGCGCTGGCCGCGCGCGGCGTCGCGCCCCGCCTGTACGGCACGGCCGACGAGGCGCGGCAGGGCCTGACGAGCGAATGACACCCGCTCGGCGATGGGCCCGCGGCTGCCACGGCGTGGCGGCCGCCGCCGTGCTGGCGACCCTCTTCCTGGGCACTGCAGTGTCGCGGCCGGCCGCGGCGCGCGAACCCGAACTCGCCCGGGCCCAGCAGGACATCGTCGACCGAAGCAACGCTTTCCGTCGCTCGCAGGGCCTGGCGCCGCTGGTGCCGAACACCGTGCTCGGCGCCGCGGCGGCCGAGTTCGCCGCCTTCATGGCGCGCACGGGACGCTACAGCCACGAGGCCGATGGGCGTGAGCCCGCGGAGCGTGCCGAGGCCCAGGGTTATGCCTGGTGCCTGGTGGCCGAGAACATCGCCTATGTGATGAGCTCGGCGGGCCTCGACCCGGCCGAGCTGCCCGAGCGCTTCATGCAGGGCTGGATCGATTCGCCGGGCCACCGGCGCAACCTGCTCGCCGCCGATGCCACCGAGACCGGCGTGGCGATGGCCGGCAATGCGCGGGGCGACCGCTACTACGCGGTGCAGATGTTTGGCCGCCCGGCCGCATTGCGGATGCATTTCGAGCTGGCCAACCGCAGCGACCAGCCGGTGCGCTACGAACTCGGTGACATGCGCTATAGCCTGGCACCCGGTGTCACGCGCCGACACGAGCAGTGCAGCGCGGCGACGCTGCGGGTCGCGCTGCCCGGCCGGCCGGAGCCGATCCAACTGCAACCGACGGCCGGGGCCAGCTACCGCATCGAGCCGGCGGGCCGCGGACTGCGCCTGGCCGGTGGTTGAACGGCCGCGCCGATCGATTCGAACTCCGACCTCTGGAGGCGCTCCAATCAAGATGGCACGCGTGCTCGCCTTCATCGTGGGTGCGGTCGCTGGCTGGGCGGCGATGACCGCCGATGCCGAACTGCCGGCTGCACCGGAGTCGGTCGCCTGCCGCCAGGCGCTCGACGCGCTGCAGGCGCAGGAGACGGCTGCACTGTCGGCGGCACGCAGCGCGCCGCCATCGGCTTCGGCGCCCGGTGCCGCCGCTTCGGCGCTGCAGCCGTGGCGCGAGCGGGCTGCGCGGGCCTGCCTCGGCGGCAGCCGCGGCAGCGCCGCGCCGGCGCGCACGGCGCAGCCGCCCGTGACGGTGTCGCCCGTCACCGCCGGCCGGCCCCTGACCGCGCCGGTGGCCCCACCGGTGCCGGCGCAGCCAGCGCTGCCCGCCCGCTCCGAGCCGCTGCTGACGGTGGTGGGTTGCGACCCGGCCGGCTGCTGGGCCAGCGACGGCTCGCGCCTGAACCGCGTCGGGCCGAACCTGGTCGGGCCGCGCGGCGCCTGCACGCTCGAAGGGGCGGTGCTGCGCTGCCCTTGAGCCCACGGCACAGTCGGAAACAGCAGGCTTGACCTGGCACTGGCAGCATGGCCGGCGCCGCGCCGACACGCGCGGTGATCGACCCTCACCAGATTCACACATTCAGCCAGGAGAAGGACCCGATGAAGAAGAGCTACACGGGGAGCTGCCATTGCGGCGCCGTGCGTTACGAGGCCGACATCGACCTCGCGGCCGGCACCGGCAAGTGCAACTGTTCGATCTGCACCAAGACGCGCAACTGGAGCGCGATCATCAAGCCGGCCGACTTTCGCCTGTTGTCCGGTGAAGCGGATCTGCTGGACTACCAGTTCGGCACCATGAGTGGCCACCACCTGTTTTGCCGCCACTGCGGCGTGCGCCCCTTCGGCCGCGGCTACATCGAGCAGATCGGCGGCGACTATGTCTCGGTGCAACTGTGCACGCTGGACGACGCGCCGCTGGAAGAGCTGGCCAACGCCCCGGTCAGGTTCGCGAACGGGCGCGACAACACCTGGTGGGAGGCGCCGGCCGAGACGCGGCATCTGTAGCGCGCCAGCGGGTCAGCGGCTGGCGTCGACCGGCAGCACGAGCGTGACCGCCAGCCCGCCGCCTTCGCGGTTCGCCAGGGCGATGCGCCCGCCGTGGGCCTCGGCGATCTCGCGCGCGAGGGCCAGGCCGAGGCCGGTGCCACTGCGCTTGGTCGAGTAGAACGGCAGCAGGGCCTGGGCGAGCACCGTGTCACTCATGCCGGGGCCGCGGTCGGCCACCGTGAAGCGCATCTCGCTGGTCGTCGTGGCCAAGGCCAGCGAGATGTCCTGCGCCGCGCTGCCCGATTCGTGGGCGTTCTTCAGCAGGTTGATCAAGGCCTGCTCGACCTGGCCGGCGTCGAAGCACGGGGGTGATGCCGGCGCCGCGCCGAGCCAGCTGAATTGGCTGTGCGCGCCCAGCCGATCGAGAAAGGCCGGCCAGTCGACCGGCTCCGGGCGCGGCTGCGGCAGCTTCGCGAACCGGGCGTAACCGGCCAGGAAAGTGTGCAGATGGCTTGCGCGCTCGGCGATGCTGTCGAACACCCTGGGCAGGCGTTCGGCCTGGCCGCGGCGGGCGAGCTCGGCGCCGCTGTGCGCGAGCGAAGAGATCGGCGCCAGCGAGTTGTTCAGCTCGTGGCTGATCACGCGGATCACCCGCTTCCAGCTGGCCACCTCCTCGCGGGCCAGCTCGCGCGTCATGCGGCGCAGCAGGATCAGGCGGTGGCGCACGCCCTGCAGCAGCAGCGGCCGCTGCGACAGGTGGAAGTGCTCCTCGTGGCCCGCGCTGTCGCTGACCGAGAAGAGCTGGTCCTGCCCGCTTTGCACGGCGTCGCGCAGGTCGGGCGGGGCGTCGGCCAGCACGGTGTCGAGCGTATTGCCGACCAGGCGCCGGCCCTCGGCCAGCATCTGGCGCGCGGCGATGTTCGCGTAGACGATCTGGCCACCCTCGTCGCACAGCAGCAGCGCCAGCGGCGTGTTCTGCACGACGGTGTCGAGCAGCAGCTCGCGCTGCGCGAGCTGCTGGCGCTGGTCGCGCAGGGCCATGCCGAGTTCGCTGTGCAGGCGCAGCAGCTCGCCGAGCTCGCCCAGCGGGGCATGGCCCGGCGCGCGGATCGACATGCTGAAGTCGCCCTCGCGGTAGCTCAGCACCGCGCCCTGCAGCGCGCGCAACAGGCGCTGCAGCGGGCCGACGGTGACGGCCGCCATCCAGGCCAGGAAGGGAAACAACAGCAGCGCCGTCAATGCGAGTGCGCTGGCGCTGCCGGGTGCGGGCGCTTGCACAGCCCAGCCGAGCCGGCGCTGCAGCAGCGCCATCAGCGCGGGCAGCGGCCATTGAACGATTGCCACGTGCACCAGGCCGGCCAGCGAGGCCGTGGCCAGCAGCAACAGTGTCAGGCGGGCCTGCAAGCTGAGAGCCAGCGCACGAAGGCCGCCCATGCGGGTCAAGCGGCGGTGTCGGCCACCGGGCCGCCAGCCCCCGCCATGCCGTAGCGCTCCATGCGGCGATACAGGGCCTGGCGCGACAGGCCCAGCGCCTGCGCGGCGCGGCTGACCACGCCGTGGGCCTCGGCCAGCGCGGCGAGCACGGCGTCCTTGCCGGGTTCGTCGAGGTCGCGCGCCGCGGCGGGCCGGCTCGGCAACTCGATCTGCAGGTGCGCCGGCACGACCGGGCCGTCGCCGGCCAGCAGCGCGGCGCGGGCCATCACGTTCTTCAGCTCGCGCACGTTGCCGGGCCAGGCATGCGCGAGCAGCACATCGCGCGCGGCGTCGGTCAGGCGCGCGGCGGCCGGGCCGAGGAAGTGCGTGGCCAGCGGCAGCACGTCGTCCCGCCGCTGGGCCAGCGGCGGCACGCGCAGCTCGAACACGTTGAGCCGGTAGTACAGGTCTTCGCGGAACGTGCCGGCGGCGACCATGGCCTTCAGCTCGGCATTGGTCGCGCTGACGATGCGCACCTGTGATTCGCGGGTGCGGCTCGAGCCCAGGCGCTCGAAGCGGCCGGTCTCGAGCACGCGCAGCAGCTTGACCTGGCCGGCCAGCGGCAGGTTGCCGATCTCGTCGAGGAACAGCGTGCCGCCGTGGGCGGCCTCGAAGCGGCCTTCACGCGCGCGGTGGGCGCCGGTGTAGGCGCCGCTGTCGACACCGAACAGCTCGGCCTCGATCAACTCGGCCGGCAGCGCGCCGCAGTTCAGCGCGACGAAGGGCAGCGCCTTGCGGGCCGAGTTGGCGTGCACCAGCGCGGCCACACGCTCCTTGCCGACGCCGTTCGGCCCGGTGACCAGCACCGGCAGCTCGGTGCGTGCGACCTGCGCCGCCAGCTCCAGCGTCGACAGCATCGCCTCGGACTGGAACACCAGGCCATCGATGTCGAACCGCTGCTGCAGTGCCTCGCGCCGTGCCCGCCGCTCCTGCCGGGCACGTTTGAGCTCGCGGGTGGTCTCGCCCAGCTCCAGCAGGTTCTGCACCGTGGCCAGCAGCTTGGCGTCGTCCCAGGGCTTGGCCAGGTAGTCGGCGGCACCGGCCTTGACCAGCTCGACCGCGCTCTCCAGCCGCGTCCAGGCCGTCAGCAGGACCACCGGCAGGTCGGGGCTGCGCTCGCGCAGCGCGCGAAACAGCGCCGAGCCCTCTTCGCCCGAGGTGGTGTCGGCGCTGAAGTTCATGTCCTGGATCACCAGGTCGACCGGCTCGCGCGCCAGCAGGCCCAGGCCCTCGGCCGGCGCGGTGGCGACGAGCGCGCGGATGTCGCGCAGCGACAGCAGCAGCGCGAGCGCTTCGCCGACGCCGGGGTGGTCGTCGATGATCAGGACGGTGTGCATGAGGCCCGTGAGGATAGCAACCCGCTGATCAACTGCGCAGAGCTGCCACCGGTGGCAGGGCCGCCGCGCGCCGCGCCGGTGCGAGCACCGCGAGCTGCCCCAGGCCCCACAGCACCAGCGCGCCGACGGGCAGGAAGGCCAGCGGCAGCGGCGGCAACTCGTAGCTCGCCATCAGCACCAGGCTCAGGCCGAAGGCCCCCAGCATGCCCAGCGCGATGCCGACGCCCGAGAGCAGGAAATTCTCGAGCTGGAAGTAGCGCAGGATCTGGCCACGCGTGGCGCCCATCGCGCGGCGCGTGCCGATCATGCGCGTGCGCTGCTGGACCCAGAAGCTGGCCAGGCCGACGATGCCGAAGGCCGTGACGACCAGCAGCGCGACGATCACGCCCCCCATCAGCCAGGCCATCGAGCGGTCCTGCGCGTAGAACTCGGCGCGCATCTCGCTCAGCAGCCGGCCCTGGGTGACGATGCGGGACGGGTCGTTGCGCTCGATCGCCGCGGTCGCCGCCTTCAGGGCCGCCTCGCGCTGCGCCGGCGCGACGCGCAGCAGGTAGGTGCCGTTGCGGAAGGTCGGCCGCACCGGGAACAGCATCGCGTGCTCGCTCTCGTTCTCGGCCTTGCCGGGGTAGGGGTGCGGCAGGCTGCGGACGACGCCGATCACGGTGGACGGGGCCTCGTCGTAGGCGTAGACCGTGCGGCCGAGTGCCGACTGGCCCGGAAAGAGCTTGTCGGCCATCGAGCGGTTGATGATGACCTGGCCGACGCTGGGCTGCTCGGCCTGGTCGACCACCGAGCTGGCCAGGAACTCCTCGGGCTTGAAGTCGCGCCCCTCGACGAGCTGCAGGCCCATCGTGGCGACGACACCCTCGCCGCCGACGTAGTGCGCGGCCACGGTGCGCTGCTCGTTCTTGTCGGCGGTGATGTGCACGCCGCTGTTGTTGCTGTTGTGGCCGTAGACGATCTGGTTGACGATCGTTGCGTCCTTCACGCCGGGCAGCGTGCGCAGCGCGGCGAGGTCGCGCGCGGTCAGCTCGTCGGGGTCGGCCGGGCCGCCGGTGCTGCGCGCGGCGAGCACGACGAGCTCGGCCTCGGGCAGGCCGGTGTCGCGGTTCAGCACACCGAGGCGGTGGCTGATCAGGTGCAGCGCATTGCAGACGATCGCGCTGGTCAGCGCGATCTCGATCACGATCAGGCCAGCTGCGGTCTTGTGGCGGCGCAGGGTCGACAGGATGGGCAGGATGTCCATTCGGTTCCTCATTGGGTCTTCAGTTGCTGGGCCGGCGTGACGGTGGCGGCGCGCCAGGCCGGCAGCAGGCCGGCGACGAGGCTGGCCGCGAGCGCCAGCGCGAAGGTCAGCGCGAGCATCGGCCAGTCCATCTGCGCGAGCGGGGCGTACTCGGCCGGGCTCTGGCGAACCAGCCACAGGCCCAGCATCGCGAGCCCGAGGCCGAGCACGCCGCCGGCCAACCCCAGCGTACCGGCCTCGGTGACGAACTGGGCGAAGATCGCGCCGCGCGTGGCGCCGAGTGCGCGGCGCACGCCGATCTCGGCGGAGCGTCGCAGGCACTTGGCCAGCAGCAGGCCGACGGTGTTGGTCAGGCACACGAGCAGGAAGCCGAAGGCCAGCACCACCTGCAGCCGCACGTCGCCCGGCACCACCTGGCGGTGGACCAGCCACTCGGTCACGTTGCGCAGCCGCACGTTGGCCGGCCGCTCGTAGCGGCCGGCGCGGCGTTGTTCCTCGGAATACTGAACCAGGTAGTCGCGGAACGCGGCGGCCTGGTCGGCCGATTCGAGCTCGACCCAGTACTGGATCCACGCGCAGGGCGCGGCCAGGTCGCGTGGGCCGACACCGGCGCCGCCGTTGCCCCAGCAGTTCATGTTGCCCGAACTGCCGAACTTCAGGCCCATCGCCGTCGAGAAGGGCAGGAACACCTGCTCGGATTCGGCCATGCCCAAGGTCAGGTCGTAGAAGTGGGGCACCGGCCGCCATTCCTTCAGCACGCCGATGATGCGCATGTCGACGCTGCGCACGCGCAGCGTGCGGCCGACACTGTTCTCGCCGCCGAAGAGCTGGTCGTTGAGCGACTTCGAGATCACGACGACGCGGGCCTGCGCTTCATCGGCCGCGGCATCCCAGCCGCTGCCGAACTGGAAGGGCGCGTCGAACATCGCGAAGAAGTCGGCCGAGCTGTAGCGGGCCGGCGCGTAGAACGGCTTGACCGCGGTGGACTCGGGCTGCACCGGCACGTTCGCGCCCGTCATCATCACCTGTCGCTTGGCGTGTTTTGCGCGCAGCAGCGCCTCGGCGTCGAAGCGGGTGAGCTGGAAGGTCGGCTCGTCGCCCGGCTTCCAGCCGATCGTGTTGGCCGCGTCGAGCTCGACGTCGAACAACCGGTCGCTCTTGTGCGGGATCGGGTCGCCCGACAGCACGTGGTAGACCGTCAGCGTGGTCATGCAGGCGCCGATGCCCAGCGCCAGCGCCAGCACCATCAGCACGCTCAGGCCGCGGGCGGACTTGAAGCTGCGCAGCGCGAGATCGAAGTAGTAGGCGAGCATCACGTTTCCTTTTTCTCAAGGTACGACGGGCCGCTCCCGAGTTCCTTGACCCCCACGGGGGGCGGGCTGGGCGTTAGCCCGGCCCTCGGGGCCCTCAGAAGCCATTCGTTGACGGCCGCCAGCTCGGCCTGCCCGAGCACGCCGGCGGCCTGCTGCAGCAGCAGCCGCGCCAGCACGTAGCCGTGGCGTGCCTGGTCGTGCGCGTTTTGCGCGGCGGCCTGGGTCTGGATCGCCAGCAGCAGGTCGGTCATCGTGCGGGTGCCCAGGCCTTGGCCGGCGCGGGTCGACGCCAGTGCCTGGTCGGCGGCGGCCACCGCGGTGCGCGTGCTTTCCAGCAGGGCCACGCCGGCGACGACCGCCTGGTACTGCGCCTGCGTTTCGCGCACGAGGGCGCGGCGGGCCGCTTCGAACTCGTCGCGCGCGATGTCGCGCTGAAAGCCCGCCTGGCGCAGCTGCGACTGCGTCGCGCCGCCGGCGAACAGCGGCACGGTCAGGCGCAGCGCGAACTGCGTGCCGCCGCGGCGCTGCTCGTCGCTGATGCCGGCGCCGCCGCTGCGAGTGCTGTCCAGCCCGGCGCTGAGCGTGGGCCAGTGGGCCGCGCGCGCGGCGCCGATGCGCTGCTCGCCGGCATCGACCAGGCGGGCCTGGGCCTGCAGCGACGGGTTGCCGCGCAGCGCCTGGTCGACCCAGGCCTGCGGGTCGCGCGGCTCGGGCGGCAGCGCCGGCAGCTCGGCAGCCAGCGGCTGCAGCTCGCCCGGTGGCTGGCCGGTGATCTGCGCCAGCGCCTCGCGCGCATCGGCCAGCGCCTGGCGCGCCTGCACGGTGGCGCCGCGGGCCAGCGCGTGGTAGGCGCGCGCCTGGTCGACATCGACCTGCGCCGACAGGCCGGCCTCGAAGCGCTTGCTCGCCTGCGCCACCTGGGCCGCGAACGCGTCCTCGTTGGCCTGGGTAGTCGCGAGCGCGGCCTGTGCCGACAGCACGCCGAAGTAGGCGGTGGCCACGCGCGCGCACAGCGCCTGCTCGGCTGCGCGCAGGCGCAGGCCCTGCGCCGATTCGAGCGTTCGCTCGGCCTCCCAGGTGCGGAGCCGGCCGAGATCGAGCAGCACCTGGCTGACACGGCTGGCGAGTTCGCGCTGGCGCGTGCCGTCCTGCTGGTCGCGCAGTTCGGTGGCGTCGAGCTGCCACTGCGGCAGCAGCGCGGCGCGGGCCTGCAGCGCGAGCTCGTGCTGCACACCGCGCTGCGCGTCGGCCATGGCCAGCACCGGGTCGGCGGCGCGCGCCATGGCGTAAGCCTGCAGCAGGTCGTCGGCCGACGCCGGCCGGGCCAGGCCGAGCGCGAGCGCCAGCGCGAGGAGTGAAGGGCGCAGGCGCATCGTCAGGAGGCCGAGGCGGCGTGCGGGCGCAGCAGCGCCGGGTCCAGATGCAGCTCGGCGGCGATGTCGACGACCTGGCCGTCGATCACGTGCACGTTACGCTGCGCGCGCGCGGCGAGCTGAGGGTCGTGCGTGACCATCACGATCGTCGCCCCCTCGCGGTGCAGCTCCTCCAGCAGGTCCATCACGCTGCGTGCCATCTGGCTGTCGAGGTTGCCGGTCGGTTCGTCGGCCAGCAGCAGCTTCGGCTGCCCGGCCAGCGCGCGGGCGATCGCCACGCGCTGCTGCTGGCCGCCCGACAGCTCGCTCGGGTAGTGCCGCGCGCGTGCCGACAGGCCGACGCGGGCCAGCGCATCGGCCGCGCGCTGGCGCCGCTCGGCCCCGGGCAGCCCGCGGTAGCGCAAGGGCACCTCGATGTTGTCGATCACGTTCAGGTCGGGGATCAGGTTGAAGGCCTGGAAGATGAAGCCGATCTTCTGGTTGCGGATGCGCGAGCGCTCGTCGTCGCCCATGCGGCTGACGTCGACGCCGTCGAGCTCGTATCGACCCGAGGTGAACGCCTCCAGCAGGCCGGCGATCGTCAGGAAGGTGGTCTTGCCCGAGCCCGAGGGGCCGGTGACGGCGACGAATTCGCCTTCGCGCACTTCGAGGTCGAAGTGGCGCAGCGCGTAGGTCTCGACCATCTCGGTGCGATAGACCTTGGCCAGGGATTGCATCTTCAGCATGGGGTGGGCTCCTGGGTCGTTGTGGGGCGATTCAAGGGGTGATCACGACGCGCTCGGCGCCGCGGAAGTGGTCGGCGCCGGAGATCACGACGCGCTCGCCGGGCTGCAGGCCCTCGAGCACCTCGACCTTGGCCAGGCTTTGCGCGCCGAGCTTGATGGCGCGCTTTTCGGCGATGCCGTCGCGCAGCACGTAGGCGGTGCGGCCGCCGCCTTCGTCGACGAAGCTGCCGCGGGCGACGCTCAGCACGTTGTCGCGCCTGTCCAGCAGCACGCGCACCGACAGCCGCTGGTTCTGGCGCAGCTGCTCGGGCACCGCGCCGTCGAAGCGCAGGCGCGCGGCGACCTCGCCGTTGACGACCTCGGGCGAGACCGAGCTGACGCGGCCGGCCCAGCGCTGGCTGTTGCCGCTGATCTCGCCCGGCATGCCCGGCTGCAGCTCGCGTGCGAAGCTCTCGGCGACCTGCATCTGCACCTCGAGCTGCGACAGGTCGATGATCGTCAGCAGCCTGGCGTCCTTGGCCACGCTCATGCGGTCGGCGACGAAGAGCTGGCCGACCTGGCCGTCCACCGGCGAGCGCACCGTCAGCTCGCCGCTCTGGCGCTCGATGTCCTTGACCAGGAGCTGCTGGCGCTCGAAGGCCTGGCGCTTGGCCTGCAGCTCGAAGCGCATCGCGTCGTCCTTCAAAGTCGACAGCTCCTGCGCCTGCTTCAGCGCGACCTGGGCGCGCTCGACCGCGTCACGCGCCTGGTCGACCTGCGAGCGCGCGGTGGCGCCGGCGTCGAAGGCCTGGGTCTGGCGAGCCAGCTCGTTCTGCGCGGCCTTGTGGGCGATGGCCGCGGTCTCGAGCTGGCCCTGCGCGATCGCACGCTGCTGGCGGGCGTCGGCCTCGGCACGCAGCGCCTCGCTGTGCAGTGCATCGGCGTTCGAGCGCTCCTGCGCCAGGCGGGCGTTGAGTTCGGGGCTGGCGATGCGCACCAGCGGCTGGCCCTGCTTGACCGGGTCGCCGGCCTGGACCAGCAGGCTCAGGGAGCCGGCGCTGCCGGCGTACAGCGTCGGGCTGACCGCGGCGACGACCTTGCCTTCGCCGGCAACATCGCGCGTCAGGGGCCCGCGCTCGACCTCGGCCAGTGCCAGCCGGGCCTGGCTGACCGACTGCCCCGCCTGCAGTCCGCGCGTCAGCCCCGGCCAGGCCCAGGCCGCCAGCGCCAGCGCGACCCCACCGCCGACCGCGGCCAGCACCTGGGCCCGGCGCCGCCGCCAGAGCGGTTGGGGGGCGAGGGCGCGGTCTTGCGCAGAGGTGTCTCGAATCATGGTGTCCGGCATTGGGGTGGGGTGGCGTCGGGGTGTCATTTCGCAAGCTGCGTACCAGCCGGGGAATCCCAGGATTCTTCTTCTTAATCAAGCGCTTACCACTGATCGCGGCTCGCCGACGGTGTCCGCGGACAGCCGGGCGGACAGTTCTGGCGGACACGGCACCCGGTCACAACTTCGAACAGTCGTCAGCATGGAGGCGGCGCATGATTTGGGAAAATTTTCCCAATCATGGACGCTCCCATCCCCCGCCAAGGCGTGCTCGAAGCGGCACTTGCCAGCCTGCTGCGGCCGCTGTTCCGCCTGCTGCTGCGGCAGTCGGTGTCGTTTCTGGCCTTCGAGGCGATCGCCAAGCGGGTCTACGTCGACGTGGCGATGAAGGAGTTCGCGATCGAGGGCAAGCTGCCGTCGGTGTCGCGCGCCGCCATCCTGTCGGGCCTGACGCGCAAGGAGGTGCGGCACCTGCTTTCCGAGCCGGCGCCGGCCCCGGGCGAGGAGGGCGAGCGCTACAACCGCGCTGCGCGCGTGCTGACCGGCTGGCTGCGCGACGCCGACTTCCGTGACTCGAACGGCCAGCCGCGCCCGCTGGCCGACGAGGGGGAGCAGGGTTTCGCCGGCCTCGTGCGGCGCCATGGCGGCGACGTGCCGCCGCGCGCGGTCATGGACGAGTTGCTGCGCGTCGGTGCGGTGCGGCGCGACGACGCGGGCCGCGTCGTGCTGCAGGCGCGCGCCTACGTGCCCGCGATCAGCGCGACGGACAAGTTGGCGATCCTCGGCAGCGACGTGGCCGACCTGATCGCGACGATCGACCACAACCTCGCCCCCGGCCTGGCCGACCCGCGATTCCAGCGCAAGGTCATGTACCACCGCATTCCGACAGCGGCCTTGCCCGCGCTGCGCAAGCTCAGCGCGATGCAGGCCCAGGCCTTGCTCGAGCGGCTTGACGGCTGGCTGCAAGAGCACGACACGGGCGTTGCCCATCACGAGACCAAGAGCGAGACCGAGACAGGCTCCGAGCCGCATGCGGCACGGGTCGGCGTCGGCATCTATTACTTCGAGGAGCCCATCGGCCCCTCCGATTCATCAGGAGAATGAACATGAAGCTGCAACGCATGGTGTTGTCGGCCTGCGCGGCGTTGGGCCTGCTGCTGGCTGGTTGTGGAGGTGGCAGCGGTGGCGGCGGCGGGGGCATCGGCGGCACGGGCGTGATGCGCGTGTCGCTGACCGATGCTCCCGCCTGCGGCTATGACGAGGTGAACGTCACGATCGACCGCATCCGCGTCAACCAGAGCGCGGATGCCGGGGACAACGACGCCGGCTGGACCGAGATCGTCATGAACCCGGCCAAGCGCGTCGACCTGCTGACGCTGCAGAACGGTATCGTCGAGGCGCTCGGCGAAACCCCGCTGCCGGCCGGCAAGTACACGCAGCTTCGGCTGGTGCTGGTCGATAACAGCCAGGCCCAGCCGCTGGCGAATTCGGTCATCCCGACCGGCGAGGCCGAGACCGAGTTGCACACGCCCAGTGGCCAGCAGAGCGGCCTGAAGGTCAACATGGATGTCGACGTGGCCGAGGGCCAGGCGGTCGACGTGGTGCTCGATTTCGATGCCTGCCGCTCGGTCGTGAAGGCAGGCAACTCCGGCCGCTACAACCTGAAGCCGGTCATCACCGCGACCCCGATGCTCACGACCGCCGGTCAGGGCGTGGTGGGGTATCTCGACCCGGCCATCGCGCTGCCGAGCACGCTGGTCAGCGTCCAGCAGGGTGGTGTGGTCGTCAAGGCCACGGCGCCCGACCTGGCGGGCAAGTTCGTGCTGTACCCGGTGCCGGCCGGCAACTACGAGCTGGTGGTCAGCGCCGAGGGCCGCGCGACCGCCGTGATGACCGGCGTGCCGGTCGACACGGTGGCGGTGACCAACGTCAGCACCGCGGTCGTGCCGATCGTGCCGTCGGTCGCCGCCTTCGGCACCGCGTCGGTCGCCGGCACGGTGACGCCGGCCACGGCGACGGTGCGCGCGCTGCAATCGTTCAACGGCGGACCGACGGTCGAGGTGCAGTACGCCGCGGTCGACGCGCTCAGCGGCGCCTTCAGCTTCACGCTGCCGCTGGATCCGCCGGAAAGCACGGTCTACGTCGCAGCGCCGACCTCGATCAGCTTCAGCGCCGACCTCACGGCCACCGGCCTGTACACCATCGAGGCCGCGTCCGGCGGGGTGGTCAAGACGCAGGCCATCGACGCCAAGCTGCCGGTGCCGCCGATGAGCTTCACCTTCCCTTGATGCCCTCGAGTCAGGCGCTGCCTGGCGCGGCCACGGGCCGCGCCAGGCCATCGATCAGCAGGCGCAGCAGCTCCGCGCCCATGGCGCTGGCGGCGGCGCCGGAGTCGGCTGCGTCGGCCGCCAGGCCGAAGAGCTCGCCGGTCTGCTGCTCGAGCACCAGCGTGACGTAGCCGTGCACCAGCGACCAGGCCAGCAGGATGCGCTGGCCTCGCTCGGCCGCCGGGAGGCGGCGCTCGGCCAGCAACGCGTCGATCGAGTCGCGCAGTGCATCGCCCACGCGCTGCCCGGCGGCGCGCAGGGCGGCGTCCTGCGGGTCGAGCCGGTCGCGGCGGAACATCAGCTGGAACAAGGCCCGGTTGGTCAGCGCGAAATCGATGTAGGCCTGGCCGACCGCGCGCAGCCGTGCGGTGGCATCGCCGGCCGGCGCGAGCGAGAGATAGCCGTCCATCGTGTCGGCCAGGCGCGCCAGGCCGGCGGCGGCGCAGGCGCTGAGCAGGCCGCGTGCATCGCCGAAGTGGTGCGCCGGGGCGGCGTGCGAGACGCCGGCACGGCGCGCGCACTCGCGCAGCGTGAACGCCTCCAGCCCCTGCTCGCGTAGCAGCGTCTCGGCGGCGGCGATCAGCGCCTCGCGCAGCGCGCCGTGGTGGTAGGTGTCTGCCGTGGGGGGAATATCTCGCCGCGAGGCCATCAGGGATTCTAACTTGACAGCGTCAAGTTAAGGTTTGAGAATCGCCCCACTTTGATCTTGACGGTGGAAAGATATGGACCCGATGATCCTCGATGCGCTGCTGGCTTCGTTGCACCACCTGCTGGTCTTTTCGCTGGTGGCGGTGCTGTTCGCCGAGCTGGTGCTGGTAGATGGCCTGACCGACGGCGACCGGCTGCGCCAGCTCGCCCGGCTCGACCAGGTCTACGGCGCGCTGGCCGGCGCGGTGGTGCTGGCCGGCTTCGTGCGCGCCGTCTTCGGGGCCAAGGGCTGGAGCTATTACGCATCGAACCCGGTCTTCTGGGCCAAGATCGGCGTCTTCGTGGCTGTCGGGTTGCTGTCGGCGGTGCCGACGGTGCGGCTGATCCGCTGGCGCAAGCAGACCGCGCTGCCCGATGCCGCGGCGGTCTACGACCTGCGCCGCTGGATGCTGGCGCAACTGGGCCTGCTCACGCTGATTCCCTTGCTCGCGGCGCTGATGGCGCGCGGCATCGGTTACTGACCGGGCAGGCCCTTCGGGCTGTCGAGGTTCACGCGCACCGGGTGCCGATCGCCGACATCGGCCCAGCTGGCCGCGTCGAAGCCGCACTCGAGCACCGCGCAGGTCGGCATCTCGGTGATGTCGGGCGCCAGGCGGTGGGCCAGGGCGCTGATCTCGGGGTTGTGGCCCACCAGCATCAGCGTGCGGTGGCGGTCTTCGGTGTCACGCACGATCGCCAGCAGCGCGGGCGGCGTCGACTCGTAAAGGCGCTCGTCCGCGACGATCGAAGTGCGCGGGTGGCCGAGCGCGTCGGCGATCAACTGGGCCGTGCTCAGCGCGCGCAGCGCCGGGCTCGTGAGGATCAGGTCCGGGTGCACGCCGCGCCGGGCGAGGCGCTCGCCCATGCGGGAGGCGTCGCGCAGGCCGCGGTCGTTCAGCGGCCGGTCACGGTCGGCCAGAGTGGGGTCGTCCTTGCCGGACTTGGCGTGGCGGATGAGGAGCAGCGTTTTCATGCGGATCTCCGGGGCAAGGCGCGTGCCTTGGCCGTAGATCCTGGCGCCGAATCACCACTCGCGCAACTTGACCCTCAGCCGGGCGATCGACTGGCTGTGCAGCTGGCACACGCGCGACTCGGTCACGCCGAGCACGGCGGCGATTTCCTTCAGGTTCATGTCGTGCTCGTAGTACATGCTCATCACGTACTGCTCGCGCTCGGGCAGCTTCTTGATGGCGTCCACCAGCGCCTGGCGCATGCGGTGGTCCTGCAGCTGGGACAGGGGGTTGGCATCTTCGTTGGCGACGTGGCGGTCGAGGAATTCGTCGCCGCCCTCGTCACCCGACATGTCTTCCAGGTAGACCAGCTGCGTGCCGCGCACCTTGGTCAGGGTGTCCTGGTAGTCGGTCAGGCTGACGCCGAGCTCCTTGGCGATCTCGCTCTCCTGCGGCGCGCGGCCCAGGCGCTGCTCGAGCTTGTGCACGGCGGTTTCGATCTCGCGCTGCTGGCGGCGGTTGCCGCGGCTCATCCAGTCGCTGCCGCGCAGCTCGTCGAGCATCGCGCCGCGGATGCGCTGGGTGGCGAAGGTCTCGAACTGCACGCCCTGGTCGGTGTCGAAGCGGCCCAGCGCGTCGTGCAGGCCGATCATGCCGACCTGGATCAGGTCGTCGATCTCCACGTTGGCGGGCAGCTTGGCGATCATCTGGTGCGCGAGCCGGCGCACCAGCGGGCTGTACTGCTTGAGCAACGCGTTGGAGTCGAGGCGTCCGGTGGCGGTGTACATGGGCGGTCTCCCGGGGGGCGTGTCAGTAGACGTGTTGTTCGTGGGCGGCGGCCAGGGCGCCGGGGCCGAAGCCGGTGTCGGGCGCTTCGGGGTCGAGCAGCTGATTGGCGGCCAGGCGCGCCAGCGCCGGCGTCGCGGGCGCATCGAGCGGGTCGCGCTTGTCGAGCCAGACGGCTTCACGCACCACCGCGCCGAGGAAGGAATCGGCACAGCTGGCCAGCCGCTCGGCGATGCGCTGCGCGGCCCGGGGCGCGCCGGCCATGCCGGTCAGCAGGTCGAAGGTCATCAGGCTGGAGCGCTGGGCCAGCAGCTTCATCGAGGTGTAGGCATCGGTCAGGCTGGCCGGGTCGAGCGAGGTCGTCAGCACCGGGCGCACCTCGCGCCGGCCGAGCAGGCGAACGAGGTCGCGTGCGTTGGCATGCAGCAGCAGCACGTCGGCCTGCGGCGCCGCCGTCTCGACCGCGCTGAGCCAGGCCTCGCACGAGCCGCGCGAGTTCACGTGGCGCAGCGGCAGGCCGCGCGCGGCGAGGTAGCTCATGTTCGGGCCCAGCGATTCGATCGCCGCGGCCAGGTCGATCTCGGCCACCGCATTGGCGCGTGGTGCACTGTCGGCCGCGTCGATGACCAGCGTGTGGGCGCCGAGCTCGGTGAAGGCACCGGCCAGCCGCTCGAGCAGCACGGGCGTGCAGTCGACATGCGCGTTGAAGGCGACCGGCACCAGGCGCTGCCGGCGGCCGGAGGCGAACAGCCGGCGCAGGCCCTCGGCCTGGTCGACCGGCGGCGCGTACCACTCGTCCATCGTGGGGGTCTGGCTTCGCATGGTGTGCGGCGTGCTCAGGCGTGCAGCGGCGAGGCGCCGGCCGAGCCGATGGACCGGCCGCCGCGCGGCGCCGAGGCGAAGACGAGTTGCACGTCGTCGGCCTCGAGCTTCCAGGTCGGGTTGGTGGTGGCGCGCAGCGCGCGCTGCACCAGGGCCTGGGACGACAGGCGGTGCCAGTCTTCGGGCACGCGCTGGCCGTTGGCCACGCCCAGCACCTTCAGCTTGTGGCGGATCAGCGCGTCGAGCGCCGGGGCCAACTTGACGGCCTCGTCGATCTTCGACAGCACGACGCCCTTGCACTGGGCGGCCCGCCAGTTGGTGATCACCTCGTCGATGGTCTCGCCCTGGGCCGCCGCGTCGACCACCAGCAGGCGCTGGATCGAGCGGTGCGAGAGCATGTCCAGCAGCTCGCGGGTGCGGCTGTCGCGCTGGGCCATGCCGGCGGTGTCGATCAGCACCATCTTCTTGCCTGCCAGCAGCTCGAGCAGGTCTTCGAGCGAGGCGCGGTCGTGCGCGGTGTGCACCGGCACGCCGAGGATGCGGCCGTAGGCGCGCAGCTGCTCGTGGGCGCCGACGCGGTAGGCGTCCAGCGTGATCAGGCCCAGGTTGGCGGCGCCGTACTGGGTGGCAAAGGCGGCGGCCAGCTTGGCGGTGCTGGTGGTCTTGCCGACGCCGGTGGAGCCGATCAGCGCGTAGACGCCGCCTTGCTCTTCGAGCGCGGGCTCGTGGTCGCCGGCGAACAGGTTGCGCTCGAGTACGCTGGTGGCCCAGACCATTTCGTCGGCCGCGTTGGCGGGCAGCGCGTCGACCAGCTTGCGGATCAGGCCGGGCGAGAAGCCGGCGTCGAGCAGCTTCTGCGCGAGCAGGGCCTGGCGCGGCTGGCGCTGCAGCTTCTCCATGAAGGCCAGCGCGCCGAAGCGCTCTTCGATCAGGCCCTTCATCGAGCGCAGCTCGTTCATCATGTCCTGCTGGTCGCGGCGGGCGGCGGCGGCGCCGGGGCCGTCGTCGTGCATCGCCGGCATGGCCGACAGGCTGGGCATCGAGGCGGCGAAATCACGCGGTTCGGCGCGCGGCTCGGTGCGGCTGCCTTCGTCGGCGCGTGGCAGCGGGCGGCGGGCCGGGGCTTCGGCCGCGGCGCGCGCCACATGACGCTCGGATGGGCGGTCGGCCGCGATGGCGGGGCTGGCGATGTCGTCCTGGCCGAGCGCGGCCTGGCGGCGCTTGAGCATGCGCTCGCGAACGTAGTCCTGGAACGACAGCGTGCTCATCGCCATCTGCTCGACGTCTTCCTGCACGTCGGCGGCGGCGCGGCGGCCGGCGGCCGGCTGGGCGTTCTGGCGCTCGACGCGGGCGGCGAGGCTTTCGCCGCGCGGGGTGGGGCGGGCGGCCGGGGCCGTGCGAGCGGCGCTGACGAGCGGCGCGGTCTCGGCGACCTTCTCGATCTGCGCCACCGAATCGGGCGCCATCGCGAGCACTTCGACGCCTTCGGGTGCCGGCTTGGTCGACAGCACCACCGCGTCTTCGCCGAACGCCTGGCGGACCAGGGCGAATGCCTCGCGGGAGGTGCGGGCCGTAAAGCGCTTGACGTTCACGATGTTGCTCCAATGATCGAGCCGATCCGGATCGAATGGGTCTCAGGAATCTCGCTGTGCGCCAGCACCTTCAGGCGAGGGGCGGCACGCTTCAGCAACCGGGCCAGCGGTGCGCGCAGCGCATCGGGCACCAGCAGGCAGGCGGGCACGCCCAGGTTCTCCTGCTTGCGCACGCTCTCGGCGGCCTGCTTGGTCAGGGCCTCGGCCACGCCCGGGTCCAGCACCGCGCCGTGCGGCGAGTTCAGGGCCTGGTTGACCATGCGCTCGAGATCGGGCTCCAGCGCGATGACGTCCAGCTCCTTGGCGGGGCCGTAGATCTGCTGGACGATGGCCGGGGCCAGGTGGATGCGGATGCGGCGGGCCAGCTCGGCCGGGTCGGTCACCATCGAGGCGTGCTCGGCCAGGCATTCGATGATCGAGCGGTAGTCGCGGATGTGCACGCCTTCGTCGAGCAGCAGCTGCAAGACCTTCTGCAACGTTGCGATGCCAACCATCTTGGGGACCACGTCTTCGATGAGTTTTGGGGCCAGTTTCGTCACATGCTCGACCAGCGCCTGGGTCTCGATCCGGCCCAGCAGCTTGGCTGCATTCACTTGCATCAAGTGTGAAAGGTGGGTCGCCACCACGGTCGAGCAATCAACCACCGTATAGCCACTCATTTGCGCCTGCTCGCGGTGGCGCTCCTCGATCCACACGGCGGGCAGACCGAAGGCCGGGTCGACGGTCTTCGTGCCCGGCAGCTGGGGCACCGAGCCGCCCGGGTTGATGGCCAGCTGCATGCCGGGGAAGGCTTCGCCCTCGCCGACCACCGCGCCGCGCAGCGTGACGCGGTACATGCTGGGCTTCAGATCCAGGTTGTCGCGGATGTGCACCGAAGGCGGCAGGAACCCCACCTCCTGCGCGAACTTCTTGCGGATGCCCTTGATGCGGGCGAGCAGGTCGCCCTTGCGGTCCTTGTCGACCAGCGCGATCAGCCGGTAGCCCACTTCCAGGCCCAGCGTGTCGACGGGCTGCAGGTCGTCCCAGGTGGCCTCGGCGTTCGCGGCCGGGGCGGCCTGGGTTGCGTCGATCTTCGGCTGCTTCGCTTCGCGCTTGGCGCGCTGGGTCAGCCACCAGGCGTAGTAGCCGATCACGCCGGCCATCAGCAGGAACACCAGGTGCGGCATGCCCGGCACCAGGCCCAGCAGGCCGATGATGCCGGCGGTGAGGCCGAGCGCGCGCGGCGAGTTGAAGACCTGGGTGCGGATCTGGTGGCCGATGTCGTGCTCGGAGCCCACGCGCGAGACCACCATCGCCGCGGCCACCGAGATCAGCAGGCCGGGGATCTGCGCGACCAGCGCGTCACCGACCGCCAGCAGGATGTAGGAGCTGGCCGCTTCGGAGGCCGACAGGTCGTGCTGCGCGACACCGATGGTGAAACCGCCGACCACGTTGATCAGCAGGATCAGCATGCCGGCGACCGCATCGCCGCGCACGAACTTCGAGGCACCATCCATCGAGCCGAAGAAATCGGCTTCCTCGCCGACTTCGGAGCGGCGCTTCCTGGCTTCGGCCTCGTCGATCAGGCCGGCGTTCAGGTCGGCGTCGATGGCCATCTGCTTGCCGGGCATCGCATCGAGGGTGAAGCGCGCGCCGACCTCGGCGATGCGCTCGGCGCCCTTGGTGATCACGATGAAGTTGATGACCACCAGGATCGCGAAGACGATCAGGCCGACGGCGAAGTTGCCGCCGATCAGGAAGTGGCCGAAGGCCTCGATCACCTTGCCGGCGGCGCCGGGGCCGGTATGGCCTTCGATCAGCACGACGCGGGTCGAGGCCACGTTGAGCGACAGCCGCAGCAGCGTGGTGACCAGCAGCACGGTCGGGAAGGCCGCGAAATCGAGCGGCTTGATCATGTTGGCCGCAACCAGCATGACCATCAGCGACATCGCGATGTTGAAGGTGAAGAACAGGTCCAGCGCGAACGGCGGCAGCGGCAGCACCATCATCGCCAGGACCATCACGATGAACACCGGCGCCATCAGCGCACGCAGCAGCACGGCGTTCTGGGCGCCGAACAGGGCTTGCAGTTGTTGTTGGAGCGCGTTCATCGGCAGCAGTCAGCAGGCGGGCATCGTGAAACCGGATGTTGCCCGGGCGGCCGGAAAACTTGAGCCGGAAAAGGGCCGGGAAACCGGCTGTGTTCGTGGGCCCCCACGCCCCCTTCCGGGGGCTGCCCCCCCCTGGGGGGCTCGCGCAGCGGACCGGCAAAGCCGGGTCCGCGCACGCCACTTGAAGCGGCGGCGCCGCGCGCGCCGTGGTCAGCGCGCCGGGCGGCGGCCCTTGGCGTGGAAGGCAGGCGACTGGGGGTCGAGCTCGTCGGGCACGCTGATGCTCGGCTGCGCGATCGCCGCATTGGGCGTGCGGCGCAGCGCGTAGACCCAGGCCAGCACCTGCGCCACGGCGGCGAACAGCGCGGCCGGCACCTCCTGGTCGAGCTCGCAATGCGCATACAGCGCGCGCGCCAGCGGCGGCGCCTGCAGCACTGGCACCTTGGCGTCGCGCGCCAGGTCGCGGATCTTCAGCGCCAGCAGATCGGTGCCCTTGGCGACCACGCGCGGCGCGCCCATCTTCGCTTCGTCGTACTTCAGCGCGACGGCATAGTGGGTCGGGTTCATCACCACCAGGTCGGCCTGCGGCACGGCGGCGAGCATGCGCTTGCGCACCATCTCGCGCATGCGGGCCTTGATCTTGCCCTTGACCTCGACGTTGCCCTCGGCTTCCTTGTGCTCCTGCTTGACTTCCTCGCGGGTCATCTTCAGGCGGCCGAGCCACAGTTGGCGCTGCATCGGTACGTCGATCAGGGCCCAGCCGCCGATCACCAGCAGCATCAGCCCGAAGCCGGCGGCGATCGTGTGCGACAGCGTCGCGATGCCCTCGGGCAGCGGCATCGCCAGCAACTGGGCCAGGCCCTGCCACTGCGACTTGAGGTAGAGCACGCCGACGGTGCCGATCACCGCGGCCAGCACGCACATCTTCAGCAGGTCCAGCAGGTGCTGCTTGGCAAACAGGCGCCCGATGCCGGCGATCGGGTTGAAGCGGCCGAAATTCGGCTGCAGCGCCTTGAAGCTGACGTTCCAGCCACCCGACAGCACGGCGGCGAGGATCGCCACCACGGCCATCAGCAGGCCCATCGGCACGATGACCATCAGCCCCTGCGCGGCGAGCGACCAGAACTGCCGGCCCATCGCGTCCGGGTTGGCGATCATCTCGTGGTCGAAGCGCAGGCCATTGCTCAGCAACTGCTGCAGCCAGCCCGACAGCGGCCTCGCACCGGCCATCATCAGCGCGCCGCCGGCGGCCAGCGCCGCGAAGTGGCCCAGGTCGCGCGAACGCGGTATCTGCCCGTCCTCGCGGGCGCGGCTTTTCTTCCGCTCTGACGCGGGTAAGGTGCGGTCCTGGGCGGAATCGGCCATGTCAGCTCACATGGTGCCGGGCGGGGGCGGAATCTTGAGCGCGAAAAGACCCGCGAAGTACCGCCAGTTCTCGCAATAATCCAGCGCCGTGAGCGCCGTCACTGTCACCGCCGTTCCCCCGCCCGAGGCCTGCCGCAATTGCGGCTCGCTGCTCGTCGAGCCCCGGCCCAACTACTGCGGCCACTGCGGGCAGGAGACCACCCTGAAGCCGCCCACGGTGGGCGAGTTCCTGCAGCAGTTCGGTGGCAGTTACGTGGCGATGGAGGGGGCGCTCTGGCGCACGCTGCTGACGCTGCTGTTCCTGCCTGGGCGGCTGACCCAGGAGTACTTCGCCGGCCGCAAGCGGCGCTATGTGCTGCCGCTGCGCCTGTACCTGACGATCAGCGTGGTGGCCTTGCTGGCGCTGCAATGGTCGACCGTGGTGCGTCCGCCGACCGGGCAGCCGGTGATCCTCGACAGCAGCGACGAGTTCAACAACACGCGCCTGGAGATCACCGATTCGATCAAGGCCGGCATGGAGAACGGCCGGTTCGTCTGCAAGGGGCCGCCCGCCGCCTGGTGCGAGCGCTTGCAGGAACGTTTCTCGCTCGATGCCAAGGGCATGGAGCGCGAGCTGCGCAAGGTGCCCGAGCGATTCGTCAGCCACTGGGGCAGCGCGATGTTTGCGCTGCTGCCGCTGTATGCCCTGCTGCTGAAGATCGTCTACTTCAACCGGCGCATGCGCTGGTCGGAGCACCTGGTCTTCGCACTGCACCTGCACGCCTTCCTCTTCGCGATGGTCATCGTGCAGCTGGCGGCGATTCCCTGGGTCAAGGGGCTGGCGATGGCGGCGATGCCGGTCTACTCGATCGTCGCCTTGCAGGCGGTCTATGGCGGCCGCTGGTGGGCCACCACGCTGCGCGTGGTGAGCCTGGGCTTTTTCTACTTCGTCGCCCTGACCACGGCGATGGCGATCGTCGCGGTCTGGGCCTTCATCGCCTGATCACTGCATCAGGCCGGACAACACGCCGCTGGCGGCTTCCTTCAGCTTGGCCTTGGCCAGGTCCTGGCATTGCTCGCGCGTGGCGTTGGGCAGGGCATCGAAGGCAGTGGCGGTCCTGTTCGGCTTGAACACCAGCGACTTGCCCACCGTCACCGGCATCATCATCGCGCGGGCGGTGACGACACAGGTCTTGCCTTGGTTGAAGCCGCCCTCGACCTCGCTGACGAAGCCCCAGCGCTTGGTCGGGTAGAGCTTGTTGAGCTTGACGACCTTGCCGGCCAGCAGCTCGTTCCACACGGCCTGGGCCGAGGCCTTGTCGATCACGCCGTCGGAGGAGTGGTCCAGCGTGATGTAGACGGGGTCGGCCGCATGGGCGGCGTGGGCGGCAAGCGCCAGCAGGGGCGTGGCGAGCAGGCAGGCGAGGCGGGTCTTCATGGGAGTCCTTCGTGGCATGACGGCAGCCCTGGATGAGGGGCTCTGCCGGGCCGCGGAAGTATATGCAGCCCCGGCTCCGATCAAGGCGCCGTGCCGGGCAGGAGAATCCCTCGATCGACGGTGTCGATCTTCGTGTGGCCGCAGAAGGCCATCGTCAGGTCGAGCTCCCTGTGGATGATCTCCAGCGCCTTGGCCACGCCGGCCTCGCCCATCGCGCCCAGCCCGTAGAGGAAGGCGCGGCCGATCAGCGTGCCGCGGGCGCCGAGTGCACGGGCCTTCAGCACGTCCTGCCCGGAGCGGATGCCGCCGTCCATCCACACCTCGATCTTCGAGCCCACGGCGTCGGCGATCGCCGGCAGCGCCTGGATCGACGAGGGCGCGCCGTCGAGCTGGCGACCGCCGTGGTTGCTGACGATCAGCGCGTCGGCGCCGGAATCGGCCGCAAGGCGGGCGTCCTCCGCATCCATGATGCCCTTGAGGATCAGCTTGCCGTCCCAGCGCTTCTTGATCCACTCCACGTCGGCCCACGACAGGCTGGGGTCGAACTGCTTGGCGGTCCACTCCGACAGCGAGCCCATGTTCTCGACGCCCTTGACGTGGCCGACGATGTTGCCGAAGCCGCGCCGCGAAGTGCCCAGCATCCCCAGCCCCCAGCGCGGCTTGGTCATCAGGTTCAGGAGGTTGGCCAGCGTCGGCTTCGGCGGCGCCGACAGGCCGTTCTTCAGGTCCTTGTGGCGCTGGCCGAGGATCTGCAGGTCCAGCGTCAGCATCAGCGCTGAGCACTTCGCGGCCTTGGCGCGGTCGATCAGGCGCTCGATGAAGTCGCGGTCCTTCATCACGTAGAGCTGGAACCAGAAGGGTGCCTTGGTGTGGGCTGCCACGTCCTCGATCGAGCAGATGCTCATCGTCGACAGCGTGAACGGGATGCCGAAGGCCTCGGCCGCGCGCGCGGCCAGGATCTCGCCGTCGGCGTGCTGCATGCCGGTCAGGCCGGTGGGCGCGATGGCCACCGGCATCGCCACCGGCTGGCCGATCATCGTCGTGGCGGTCGAGCGGCCCTCCATGTTCACGGCCACCCGTTGGCGCAGCTTGATCTTGGCGAAGTCAGTCTCGTTGGCGCGGTAGGTGCTCTCGGTCCATGAGCCGGAGTCGGCGTAGTCGTAGAACATGCGCGGCACGCGCCGTTGGGCCAGGACGCGCAGGTCCTCGATGTTGGTGATCACGCTCATCCGTTGTCTCCGGCAGTTGGCTTGTCGGCCGGATGCTAGCGGCCGGACCGGGCCGGCGGCCGGAAAGATGTTCGCGTCGCGCCGGAATCGGCTTCGCTAAACCAGCGCCAGGCCTTCGGCCGCCGCACGCGCGCCGGCTTCGCGCAGCCAGGCGGCAAAGGCCTCGGCGGCCGGTGTGGGGCGTGTGCCGGGCAGCAGGTGGTAGGCGGTGGCGGCGGCCACCATCGGCGTGCGGCCGATGCCCAGCGCGGGCGCCAGCTCGCCGCTGCGCAGCATCTGCCGTGCGAGCGCCGGCCGGGCCAGCGCCACGCCCTGGCCGCAGCGCGCGGCTTCGAGCGTCAGGCCCAGGTCGACCAGGCGCGGGCCCTGGTCCGGCTCGGGCCAGTCGAGGCCCTGGGCGCGGAACCACGGTTGCCAGGGCTCGACCGGCGTGCGCAGCAGCGGCAGCCGCGCCAGCTCGGCGGGGGTGCGCGGCGTCGATGCCTCGGTGGCCAGCAGCGCCGGGCTGGCCAGCGGCAGCAGGTGATCGCGCCACAGCGGCGGCACATCGGCCCCGAAGGCGCCCGCCGGGCCGTGGCGCACTTCCAGCTCGGCATCGGCGCCGGCCAGGTCGAGGTAGGGCACCGACAGCACGATCTCCAGTTCGACGCCGGGGTGCCGGCTGCAGAACTCGGGCAGCGCGGGCACCAGCACCTGGCGGGCAAAGGTGGGCGGCGCGCTGATGCGCAAGCGCTCGCGGCGCTGAGCGGCACGCTGGTGCAGCGGCATCGCCGCCAGCAGCGCGAGCGCGGCGCGCACCTGCTCGAGGTATTCCTTGCCGGCGGCCGACAGCGCCAGCGTCTTGGCGCCCCGCTGCAGCAGCACCACGCCGAGCAGGTCCTCGAGCGCACCGATGCGCTTGCTGACGGCGCTGGCGGTGATCGCCAGCTCGTCGGCCGCGCGCTCGAAGGTGCCCAGCCGCGCGGCGGCCTCGAAGGCGCGCAGGCCCTCGAGCGAGGGTAGGCGCAGGTCGGCGGAAAAGGGCGGCGGGGCGCTCACGCCCGCATTCTGGCTGCTCAGGCTTCGGCCGGCTCGCCGGGCTGGGGCGAGGGTGAGCAACTCGAGCCGCCGCAGCCGGTCATGCCCTGCGCCGCCGGCGCGCGGGCGATGTGGCCGGTGGCCGGGTCGTAGCCGATCTGGTCCAGGTGCGAGGCCAGGGCCGCGTCCATGCTCTGCGCGTGCATGCGAAACCAGGCGCCCAGTTCGGGCAGCACCCGCCCGAGCGGGCCGAAATCGGCCTGCTCACGGGCCAGCCGGGCCACCTCGTGCATCAGGCCCAGCACCTGGGCGTGCTGGAAGCTGTGGCAGTTCTCGGGCGCGAAGCCGGTGGCCGTCATCCAGCGGTCTTCCTGGCCGAAGTGGGCCACGGTGTGCTCGACCAGCACCTCGTAGGCGGCCAGGCCCGCCTCGCGCGACTCGGCCAGGGCCGTTTCTGCGGCGCCCAGCAGCGCAACGAATTCCTCGTGCGTCGCGTCCATCTGCGGGTGGGCGAGGACGAGTTCGTCGGACCAGGTCAGGCTCGGCATGGCGGCAATTCATGCAAAAGGGGGATCGGGATTGTCCCCGACCGGTGGCGGGCGGGCATCATCAATCCGGAGCGACCTTGCGCTGACGCAAGGCGGGCCGGCTCGGCACAATCGGCCCATGCCCGAAGACCGCGCCCCCGGCGTACCCACACCTGCTGGCGCCGCCGTGCCCTGGCGCTGGGTGCGGCGGCTGTGGCTGGCCGGCGG
Source organism: Ideonella sp. (assembly GCF_035254525.1). Lineage (GTDB taxonomy): Bacteria > Pseudomonadota > Gammaproteobacteria > Burkholderiales > Burkholderiaceae_C > Ideonella. The sequence goes on from NZ_DATFAN010000061.1 coordinate 59,780, forward strand.
CGCACTCGCGCTGCTGCTGGGCATCGTCGGCATCGCGCTGCCGCTGTTGCCGACCACCCCCTTCGTGCTGCTGGCGGCGTTCTGCTTCGCGCGCGGCAGCGAGCGTTGGGAGCGCTGGCTGCTGAACCACCGCCACTTCGGCCCGATGGTGCGCAACTGGCGCGAGCGGCGCGCCGTGCCGCTCGCGGCCAAGCGGCTGGCCACGGCGATGATGGCCGCGAGCAGCCTGTGGGCCGGGCTGACGCTCGCCGCACCCTGGCGCTACGTGCCGACCATCTGCTGCACGGCGGTCGCGATCTGGCTCTGGCGGCTGCCGAGCTCGCGCTGAGCCGTCATGGGTCGGCGTCGGCCGGCGGCTCGAACAACGGCAGGTTGTAGCCGGCCGGCGGCTCCTCGGCCACGGCTGCCGGCGCCGCGGGCTTGCGGCCACGCGCCAGCTCGGCGGCGCGCCGGACCCGCGCCTCCCACTCGCCGGGCGTCATCAACCGGCCGCCGCGCACGCCGAGCAGCCGCAGGCGACGGCTCAGGTCGACGCGCTTGAGGCACTCGCCGGCCGCGCGGCGGATGGCCTGCGCGTCGGCGGTCGGCTCGGGCAGCGTCAGGTCGCGCGTGGCGGTCTTGAAATCGTCGAAGCGCAGCTTGATGCCGATCGTCTGGCTCAGATACCCCTTGCGCTGCAGGTCGGCCGCCAGCATCTCGCACAGGTGGGTGAAGATGGCGCCGAGCTCGGCCCGGTCGCGCACCGCATGCAGGTCGCGGTCGAAGGTGGTTTCGTGGCTCATCGACACCGGTTCGCTGTCGGTGACCAGCGGGCGCTCGTCGCGGCCCCAGGCCATGTCGTTCAGCCATGCGCCGTACGAGCGGCCGAAGTGCTCGACGAGCCAGCCGCGCTCGCGCTGCGCGATGTCGCCCACGGTGTGGATGCCGAGCTCGGTCAGCCTCGCCGCCGCCTTCGGGCCGATGCCGTTGACCTTGCGCGCCGCCAGCGGCCAGATGCGCGTGGGCAGGTCATCGAGCGTCAGCACGGTCAGGCCGTCGGGCTTGTCGAGCTCGGAGGCGATCTTGGACAACAGCTTGTTCGGCGTGACGCCGATCGAGCAGGTCAGGCCACCGGTGGCCCGCTTGACGTTGTTCTTGATCTCCAGCGCCAGCGCGCGCACGCCGCCCAGCGGGTCGTGGCCGACGGCGTCCTGCGCACCGGGCACGTTCGTCAGGTCGATGTAGATCTCGTCGATGCCGCGGTCCTCGACCACCGGCGCCAGCTCGGCCACGGCGGCCTTGAAGCGGCGCGAATAGGCGCGGTATTGCTCGAAATCGACCGGCAGCAGCACCGCATGCGGCGCCAGCGCGGCGGCCTTCATCGTGCCCATGGCCGAGTACACGCCCAGCGCCCGGGCTTCGTAGGTGGAGGTCGTGATCACGCCGCGTCCGGTGTAGTCCTTCAGCAGCGCGTACCGGCGCGTGCCGTCGGGCAGCAGCTCGGGCTGATGGCGCCGGCCGCCGCCGACGACCACGGGGCGGCCACGAAGATCGGGGTAACGCAGCAGCTCGACCGACGCGTAGAAGGCGTCCATGTCGAGGTGAGCGATCAGGCGGCGCGGTGGGGTGGGCATGGCAGCTCGGCAACTGGATGGATTATCAGTGGTCGACGCGAAGAGTTACGTTCCCATGCTTGAAATGTGCATTCAGCACATTTACTATGGCGACACGCCGAAGGACCTTTCGGCGCTGCGCCTGACGCCCGGCACGGTCGAGGGCAGGTTCAGCCACCCATGGCACGGCGTGCTGAGCGTCGTGCGGGAGCCCATCATGAGTACCCAACACATTTCGCTGCGCGGCGCCGGGGCCGCACGGCGTATTCCCACCTCCCGTGCGTCGCTGCTGGCCACCGCGCTGGCGGCCTTGCTCGTCGCCTGCGGCGGCGGCGGCGGCGACACGACGACCCCGCCACCGCAGGCGCGCTCGTCGTTCACCAGTGGCGCGATCAGCGGCTTCGGCTCGGTCATCGTCAACGGCGTTCGCTTCGACGACAGCGGCGCCGAGGTGCTGGACGACGACGGCAACCGCCACGGCGTCGACGACCTGAAGCTCGGCGCCCAGGTCGAGGTCGAGGCGTCCGACATCGACCGTGCCGGCGGCCATGGCGTGGCCACGCGCATCCGCTTCGGCAGCGAGATCCTCGGGCCGGTCGAGGCGGTGGACCTCGCGGGCCAGCAGCTCACCGTGCTGGGCCAGACGGTGGCGATCAGCCCGCGCACCGTGTTCGACGACAACCTGCCCGGTGGCCTGGCCGGCATTTCGGCCGGCGCGGTGCTGGAGGTCCACGCCCAGTTCGACGCTGCTCGCGCCGCCTATGTGGCCAGCCGCATCGAGGCCGGATCGGCACCGGCAGCCTTCAAGCTGCGCGGCCTGGTCGAGGCGCTGGACGGCACGGCCCACACTTTCCGCATCGGCGCCGCGACCATCAACTACGCCAGCGCCAGCGAGGTGACGCCGCAGCTGGCCAACGGCGTGCGGGTGCGCGTGCTGCTGGCCACCGCGCCGGTCGGCGGCCAATGGGTCGCGACCCAGGTGCAAGCCGGCGAACGCCACCACGACGACCACGGCGAGGCCGAGGTCAAGGGCCTGATCGACGCCTGGACCTCGGCCACGCAGTTCAGCGTCAACGGCCTTGCCGTCGATGCCAGCGCGGCCACCTTCCCCGACGGGCAATCCGGCGTCGTGCTCGGCGCGATGGTCGAGGTCGAGGGCACGCTGGTCGACGGGGTGCTGGTCGCAACCAAGGTCCACCTCGAGGACGAGGAGGGCGAGCACGAGCGCGGCGAGGACTACGAGCTGCACGGCGGCATCAGCGCGCTCGACACGGCGGCCCACACCTTCAGCCTGCGCGGGCTGACGGTGGCCTACGGCGAGACGACCGAGTGGCGTGACCTGGCCGAGGCCGACCTGGCCGATGGGCTGATGGTCGAGGTCAAGGGCAACCTCTCGGACGACGGCACGCAACTCACGGCCACCCGCATCAGCCGCGAGGATTGAGCCGGACAAGGTAGGATGGGTCTGGGCAATGTGCACATTTGAGCCTTTGCCCTGCCCACGCCGAGATGACTGAACCGAATGACTCCTCGCTGCCGCCCGACCAGCAGGCCGTGCTGGAGGCTGTCAACGCCCTGCTCGCGCCCTTGGCGCGGCTGGCCGTGGCGCGCGGGGTGCCGTTCAGCGAGGTCGATGAGCGGCTGAAGACGGCGTTCGTGCAGGCCGCGCGCGACGCCAACCCGGGCGGCCTGCCGCACCGCCAGGTCAGCCGCATCAGCACCGCGACCGGCATCAACCGGCGCGAGGTGACGCGGCTGGTGCACGCCAAGCTCGAGCAGGCGCGTCCGAAGCGCTCGCTGGCCGGTGAGGTGTATGCCCACTGGCTGACGGACCCGCTGTACCGCGACGTGGCAGGCCAGCCGAAGCCACTGCCTCGCCAGGGCCCACGGCCCAGCTTCGAGGCGCTGGCGCGCGAGGTCACCAGCGACGTGCACCCGCGCAGCCTGCTCAGCGAGATGCAGCGCCTGGGTTACGCGACGCTGGACGAGGCGGCGGACCAGGTGCTGCCGGTGAAGGACGCGCTCGTGCCGCGCAGCGACCTGCCGCGCGCGCTGCGAATCCTCGGCAGCAATGTCGGCAGCCACCTGGCCGGCGCGGTGGCCAACGTGCTGGGCGACGGCCGCCAGCACTTCGAGCAGGCCATCGTCGCCAGCGGCGTACCCCTTGATGCAGTGCAAGCCGTCCGGCAGCTGACGGCTGCCCAATGGAAGCAGGCTTTCGACAGCCTGGTACCGGCGTTGGAGCGCCTGATCGAGGCCGGCGCCGCCGAGCCGGTCGACGGCGCCGCGCCTTCGCCGACGCAGCGCGTGCTGATCGGCCTGTACAGCTACCACCAGCCGGACGCGCCGCCCCCGCAGGGCGAGGCGCTGCCCCCGGCAGGAGACAAATCATGAGCCCGACTTTCACCTTCGGATCGACCCGTTTCGGCGCTTGGCGCCGCATCGGCCTGCTGGGCTTCGTCAGCGTGGCCGCCGCCTTGCTGCACGCCTGCGGCGGTGGCGTCGAGGGCCAGGGCACCGGGTCGGTGTCGAGCTACAGCGAGGGGCCGATCGCGGGCTTCGGCTCGATCATCGTCAACGGCATCCACTTCGACGAGAGCCAGGCCGCGATCAGCGATGACGACGGCAACCTGCTGAGCGCCGCCGACCTGAAGCTGGGCATGACGGTGCGCATCGACGGCGGTGCGATCGACCAGACGCTGGGCACCGCAGTGGCGGATGCCGTGCACGTCGGCAGCGACCTGATCGGCCCGGTCAGCGCCAACGACGTGGTGGGCAGCACGCTGACGGTGCTGGGCCAGACCGTGCGCGTGACGGCGTCGACCGTGTTCGACGAGAACCTGGTCGGCGGCCAGTCGGTGATCGTGCCGGGCGACGACGTCGAGGTCTTCGCGATCCTCGACCCGGTCAGCGGCGTCTATGCGGCGCAGCGCATCGAGCTGAAGGGCACGCCCTCGGCCTACAAGCTGCGCGGCGTCGTCGCCAACCTCGACACGGTGCAGCACACGCTGCAGATCGGCGCCGCGAGCTTCAGCTACGCGGCCGACATCGCGCCGGTGAACCTGGCCAACGGGCAGATCGTGCGCCTGAAGCTCGAGACTACGCCCGACGCCAACGGCCGCTGGGTCATCACCCGCTTCGACGACGGGGCCGCCAGGCCGGCCGAGGGCGACGAGGTCGAGATCGAGAGCGTGATTGCGAGCTACACCTCGAACGCCGACTTCACGCTGTCGGGCGTGCGGGTCAACGCCGCGTCGGCCAGCATCGAGCCGGCCGGCGCCACGCTGGCGGCCGGCGTGCGGGTCGAGGTCGAGGGCACGATGAGCGGCGGCGTGCTGATCGCCAGCAAGGTCGAGGTCAAGGGCAGCGGCGATGACGGCGGCGACGACAGCGGCGGCGGACGCAACATCGAGATCGAGGCCCACATCAGCGCGATCGATCCCGTGGCGATGACCTTCGTCCTGCGCGAGCAGGTCGTCGACTACAGCGACGCCGAGATCAAGAACGGCACCGCCGACGACCTCGCGGTCGACGTGAAGGTCAAGGTGCACGGCCAGCTGTCGGAGGACGGCACGACCGTGGTGGCCAGCGAGGTCGAGATCGAAGACTGAGCCCGACGGCTCAGCGGCACCTCATTGGCCCAGCCGCGCGCGGTGCCGCTCGAGCTGGGCCCGCGCCTGGTTGGGCGCGGTGCCGCCGATCACGTTGCGCGCGTTCAGCGAGCCGGTCAGCGAGAGCACCTCGAACACATCCTCGCCGATCGAGGCGTGAAAGCCCTGCAGCGTGGCCAGCGGCAGGTCGGCCAGGTCGACACCGCGGTTCAGGCCCTCCTTCACCGCATGGGCGACCACCTCGTGCGCATCGCGGAAGGGCAGGCCCTTCTTGACCAGGTAGTCGGCCAGGTCGGTCGCCGTCGCGTAGCCGCGCCTGGCAGCCTGCTGCATCGCCTCCGCCTTGACCTTCAGCCCGCCTGAGCGCGTGCCGTTGGCATCGACCTCGCCGCCGACCATCTCGGCCATGATGCGCAGCGTGTCCTTGACCGTGTCGACGGTGTCGAACAGCGGCTCCTTGTCTTCCTGGTTGTCCTTGTTGTAGGTCAGCGGCTGGCCCTTCATCAGCGTGATCAGGCCCATCAGGTGGCCGACCACGCGGCCGCTCTTGCCGCGGGCCAGCTCGGCCACGTCGGGGTTGCGCTTCTGCGGCATGATCGACGAGCCGGTGCAGTAGCGGTCCGACAGGTCGATGAAGCCGAAGTTCTGGCTCATCCACAGCACGATCTCTTCGGCCAGCCGCGAGACGTGCACCATCACCAGCGTCGCGAAGGCGGTGAACTCGATCGCGAAGTCGCGGTCGCTGACCGCATCGAGGCTGTTCTGGCAGATGCCGTCGAAGCCGAGCGCGGCGGCCACGCTGTCGCGGTCCAGCGGGTAGCTGGTGCCGGCCAGCGCCGCGGCGCCCAGAGGCAGGCGGTTCACGCGCTTGCGCACGTCGGCCAGGCGCTCGGCGTCGCGCGCGAACATTTCCACGTAGGCCAGCAGGTGGTGGGCGAAGCTCACAGGCTGCGCGACCTGCATGTGGGTGAAGCCGGGCATCACGGTCTCGGTGTGGTGCGAGGCCACGGCGACCAGCGCGCGCTGCATGTCGGCCAGCAGCGGCGCGATCGCGTCGATCTCGCCGCGCAGCCACAGGCGCACGTCGGTGGCAACCTGGTCATTGCGCGAGCGGCCGGTGTGCAGGCGCTTGCCGGCGTCGCCGACCAGTTGGGTCAGCCGCGCTTCGATGTTGAGGTGGACGTCTTCGAGCTCGTCCTTCCAGACGAACTCGCCGTTCTCGATCTCGCCGCGCACCTGCGCCATGCCGCGCTCGATGTCGGCCAGATCCTGCGCGCTGATGATGCCCTGGCGCGCGAGCATGGCCGCGTGGGCCAGGCTGCCGTCGATGTCGGCCCGCCACAGGCGCTGGTCGAACGAAACGCTGGCGGTGTAGCGCTTGACCAGCTCGCCCATCGGCTCCGAGAACAGGGCCGACCAGGCCTGGGATTTCTTGTCTAACTGGTTCGTGCTCATGGCGGGCCCGGGTTGTGTCAGGGAAACCACGAATTCTAGGAGCCATGCCGCGCGCATGCCGATGCGGGCCGCCAGAATGTCCGCCGTGAAACGCACGCACGACACCGGCGCCACCAGCACCCTGTTCGACGACCTGCGCGAGGTCGTCACCGCGCCGGATCCGGCGCGGCCCGAGCCGCTGCCGCTGTGCCGCAGCGGCACGCTGCTGCGCGCAATGCTGCTGGTCATCGTCGTACTCGGCGCGGGGCTGCTGTTCGGCGCCCACAGCGCCGCGGCCTGGGTGAGCGATCTGTCGGCGGCCGCCACGGTCGCCGTGCCGGCCACGCTGCTGTGGGTGCTGATGGCCTGCGTCGGCCGCCACCTGATCGCGCGGGCGGCCCGCGGGGCGCAAGTGGCCGTGGCCGGCGGCCTGGGCGCCGCAGCGGCGCTGCTGCTGTGGTGGCCGATGGCGGCGGTGGGCATGGCGCCGTCGCCCGGCGCGAGCCCCGTCGCGCCGGCCGTGACCGGCGCGCTGCTCGCGATGCTGGTCTACCAGAACGAACGCTGGCGCGAGCGCGCGCGATTGCCCGCCGCGGCCGCTGCGCGCCTGGCCGACCTGCAGACCCGCATCCGGCCGCACTTCCTGTTCAACACGCTGAACACCGCGATCACACTGGTGCGGCTCGACCCGCAGCGTGCCGAGGAGGTGCTGGAGGACTTGTCGGACTTGTTCCGCGCCGCGCTCGGCGCCCTCGACCAGGCCACCACCGTCGGCGCCGAGATCGAGCTGTCGCGCCGCTACCTGGCGATCGAGCAGCTGCGCTTCGGCCGCCGGCTCGACGTGGAATGGGACCTGGACCCCAACGCCATCGGCGCGAAGCTGCCGCCGCTGGCGCTGCAGCCGCTGATCGAGAACGCGGTGCGCCACGGCATCGAGCCGGCCGACAAGGGCGGCACGATCGAGATCCGCACCCGCCGCCGGCGCGACCGCGTGCTGATCTCGGTCACCAATACGGTGGGCGGTGCGCCGTCGAAGGCCGGCCACGGCATCGGCATTGCCAGCGTGCGCGAGCGGCTGCGGCTGATGCATGATCTCGACGCCGATTTCCGCAGCGGCCTGACCGAGGACGGCCGCTATCGCGTCAGCATTGGTGTGCCCGCCTGATGGATCGAATTCGCGTCCTGATCGTCGACGATGAGCCCCTGGCCCGCTTGCGCCTGCGCGGCCTGCTGGCCGATTGCGTGCGCCCCGCGGCGACGGTGGTCGACGAGGCGGGCAGCGCTGCCGAGGCCTTGCACGCACTCGCGCGCCAGCCGGTCGACGCGGTGCTGCTGGACATCCACATGCCCGGCATGGATGGCATCGCGCTGGCCCAGCGGCTGCGCGAGCACCAGCCTGCGCCGGCCGTGGTGCTGGTGACGGCGCACGCCGAGCATGCGCTGCAGGCTTTCGAGGTCGATGCGGTCGATTACCTGACCAAGCCGGTGCGGCGCGCGCGGCTGCAGGAGGCGCTGGCGCGGGTCGAGCAGCGGCTGGGCCGGGCGCCCGCTGCGCCGCCGGCGCCGCAACCGGCCGAGGTGCCCACGCTCGTCGTCAGCGACCGCGGCCGCGTGCTGCGCATCCCCGTGCCCGAGGTGGTCTACCTGCGTGCCGAGATGAAGTACGTGACGCTGTGCACCACCAAGCACCGCTACGTGCTCGACGACGCGCTCTCCGACCTCGAGCAGCGCCTGGGCGAGGCAGTGGTGCGCATCCACCGCAGCATGGTGGTGGCCAAGGCCGCGGTGCGCGCGCTCGAGCGCCGCGTGCTGCCGGGCTCGGAGGCCGACGAAGGCGGCGAGAGCTGGGCCGTGCAGGTCGAGCCCAGCGGCGAGTGGCTGGCTGTCTCGCGGCGCCAGCTGCCGCAGGTGCGCGAGGTGCTCGCGCGTGCCGGCTGAGGGCCAGGCCGGGCGCCGGCCGCGTGCCGGCGGGGTCGCCACAGGCTTGGGCGTGGTGGCGGCGCTGGGCCTTGCCGCGTGGTACCTGCTGAACGATGGCACCGACGCGCTGGTGTCGGGCGCGGCCGCCGAGAGCACCGTGGCGGCGGCCGCCCTCGACGAGGCTGCCAGGCGCTGGGCCGCGGCACTGGCCTCGGGCGAGGCGGCTTCGACCGCCGCGCCGCCTCGGGTCGCCGCGCCGTCGGCCGCGGCCGTGGATCCTGCCTGTCCCCCGGCGTGGCGCGCGCTGGCAGGCCAGCGGGCCGGTGCGATCGACCGGGCGTTTCGCAGGCTGCGGCCGGCCGCGCTGGCGCACGCCGCGGCGCTGCTGGCGGGCTCGGCCGACCCGTTCGAGCGCCTGGCCGGCCAGCTGATCGCCGCGCGTGCCCGGGCGCCCGACGAGGCGCTGCCGCCCGAGGCCTTTCTCGCGCTGGTCAGCGAGGCGCTGGGCGGCAACGACCCGCGCGTCGCCGGGTTGGCCTCGCAGTTGTGCGCAAACCCGGCGGTCGAGAGCCCGGCTGCCTGCTCGTCGCTGTTGCCGCAGCGCTGGGCCGCGGTCGACCCGGACAACGTGCAGCCCTGGCTCGCGATGGCCGCCGAGGCGCAGGACCGTGGCGACGTGGCCACCGTGCGCGAGGCCATGGCCCGTGCGGCCGAGGCGCGCACCAGCCGGCTGGCCAGCGCCGACCTCGTGCGGCTGGCCGCCAGCCCGGCATTGCAGGCGCTGGCGCCGGTCGAGCGCGAGGTGCTGGCCGTGGACCTGCTCGGCACCGGCGTGGCCTTGACGGAGGCCGACACGCTCGACGTGTCGCGTCTGTGCGCGCCCGGCGCGATGGGCCCGGGGCGGCTGGCGCAGTGCAGCGCGGTCGCCGAGCTGCTGGTCGGCAGCGGCCAGACGATGCTGGAGCGCGGCACCGGCATCGCGATCGGCCGCCGCAGCGGCTGGCCGGCCGAACGTGTCGATGCGCTGGAGGCCGAGCACCGCGAAATGGCCGACGCGCTGGGCGACGCCCTCGCGATCACCGACGCCGGCGACGCGACGGGGCCGTTGACGCTCGATCAGGCCTGCCGCAGCTTCGAGCGCATCGATGCGGTGATGTCGCTGATCGCCAGCGACAGCGAAGTCGCGCTGGCCCGGCGCGCCGCGAGCTCGACGGCGCATTGACCACGGCCGAGCCCCAAGCGGACAAGGCGCTCCAAAGGAGCCGCCGCCATCAAGCGGCGTGCGCGGATCCGGCTTTGCCGGTCCGCTGCGCGAGCCCCCCCGGGGGGGCAGCCCCCGGAAGGGGGCGTGGGGGCCTCAATCACCCCGTGTTACGCAGGCCCGCCGCGATGCCGTTGATCGACAGGTGGATGCCGCGCTGCAGGCGGTCGTTCGACGGATCGCCTTCGCGGCGCTTGCGGTAGCGCCGCATCAGCTCGACCTGCAGGTGGTTCAGCGGGTCGAGGTAGGGGAAGCGGTGCTCGATCGAGCGCGCCAGCGCCGGGTTGCTCTGCAGCCGCTCGCCTTCGCCGGTGATCAGCGCGAGCGCGTCGTGCGTGCGGTCCCACTCGGCGCGGATCGCGGCAAAGATGCGCTTGCCCAGCCGCTTGTCCTCGACCAGCTCGACGTAGCGCTGCGCGATCCGCACGTCGCTCTTGGCCAGCACCATGTCGAGGTTGGACAGCAGCGTGCGGAAGAACGGCCACTGCTTGTGCATGCGCTGCAGCAGCTCGAGCCGGGCGGTGCGGCCCGAGCCCTTCGTGTCGTCGCCCGCCAGAAAGGCCTCCACCGCCGAGCCGAAGCCGCACCAGCCCGGCAGCGCCACGCGGCACTGACCCCACGAGAAGCCCCAGGGGATCGCGCGCAGGTCCTCGATCGCCCGCGTGGCCTTGCGCGAGGCCGGGCGCGAGCCGATGTTGAGCTCTGCGATCTCGCGGATCGGGGTGGCGGCGAAGAAGTAGTCGGTGAAGCCCTCGGTCTCGTAGACGAGGTGGCGGTAGGCCGCCATGCTGGCCTGGCTCAACGACTCCGCGGCATCGAGAAAGGCCTTCGGCGCGGCCTTGGTCGGGTGCAGCAGGCTCGCCTCCAGCGTGGCGGCAACGAGCGTCTCGAGGTTGCGCCGGCCGATCTCGGGGTGGGCGTATTTCGATGCGATCACCTCGCCTTGCTCGGTCAGCCGGATCTGGCCCTTCACCGTTCCCGGCGGCTGCGCGAGGATGGCCTGGTAGCTCGGGCCGCCGCCGCGGCCCACGGTGCCGCCGCGGCCATGGAACAGGCGCAGGCGAATCCCATGCTCCTGTTCCAGCGCATCGAATGTCTCGACCAGCGCGATCTCGGCGCGGTAGAGCTCCCAGTTGCTGGTGAAGAAGCCGCCGTCCTTGTTGCTGTCGGAGTAGCCCAGCATCACGTCCTGCTCGCCGCCGCCGCGCGCGACCAGCGCGGTGATGCCGGGCAGGGCGTAGAAGTCGCGCATGATCGCCACCGCATTGCGCAGGTCGGCGATGGTCTCGAACAGCGGCGAGACGATCAGGTCGGCGCGCGCCGAATCGCCCAGCGTGCCGTTGAGCAGGCCCGTCTCCTTCTGCAGCAGCAGCACCTCGAGCAGGTCGCTCACCGTTTCGGTGTGCGAGATGATGTAGTGGCGGATCGCCGCCGCGCCAAAACGCTGGCGCATCTCGGCGGCGGTCTCGAAGATCGCGAGCTCGCTGTTGGCCAGCGCCGAATAGTCGGCACCGCGCACGCGCAACGAGCGCGCGTCGTCCAGCAGCCGCAGCAGCACGACCTGGCGCTCGGCCTCGGGCAGCGCAGCGTAGTCGGCTTCGATGCGTGCCACGCGCAGCAGCTCGGCGACCACCGCCTCGTGCTGGTCCGAGCTCTGCCGCAGGTCGACGGTGGCCAGGTGGAAGCCGAATACTTGCACCGCGCGCTGCAGCGGCGCCAGGCGCGGTGCCACCAGCGCATCGGCATGGTGAAAGCGCAGCGAGTGCTCGATCACGGCGAGGTCGGCGGCGAATTCGTCGGCATTGGCGTACGGGTCCTGCGGGGCCACCGCATGGCGCAGCGCCTCGGTGCCGGTCAGTGCATGCAGCGTGGCGGCCAGGCGCGCGTAGACGCCGATCAATGCGCGGCGGTAGGGCTCGTCCTCGCGGTGCGGGTTGCGGTCGGGCGAGCGCTCGGCCAGGGCCTGCATCTCGGGCGGCACCGGCGCCAGCATGGCCGACATCGACAGCTCGGCGCCCAGCGAGTGCACCTCGGTCAGGTAGTGGCGCAGCGCGGTCTCGGCCTGGCGCGACAGGGCCAGGCGCAGCGTGTCGGCCGTCACGTTGGGGTTGCCGTCGCGGTCGCCGCCGATCCAGTGGCCCATGCGGAAGAAGGGCGGCACGGGGTGGCCCTGCAGCGACTCCTCGATCTCGCGGTACATGCGCGGCACCTGGCGCAGAAAGGTCGCGTGGTAGTAGGACAGCGCGTTCTCGATCTCGTCGGACACGCGCAGTTTTGCGGTGCGCAGCATGCGCGTCTGCCAGAGCTGGGTGACGCGGGCGCGGATCAGTTGCTCGTTCTCGTGGCGCTCGCGCTCGGTGCGCAGCTCCTCGCGCTGGCCGATCAGCTGGGCGATGCTGCGCTCGGCGTCGAGGATGCTGGTGCGCTGCACCTCGGTCGGGTGGGCGGTGAGCACCGGCGAGATGTAGGCGCGTTCCAGCAGCGCGGCGATGTCGGCGCCGCGGTGGTCGGCGCGCGCCAGGCGCTCGAAGCAGTGGGCGAGCGAGCCCTCCTGCAGGTGGCCTTCGGCCTCGTGGTGCTCGCGCCGGCGCACGTGGTGCCGGTCTTCGGCGATGTTGGCCAGGTGCGAGAAGTAGCTGAACGCGCGGATCACGCTGACCGTCTGATCGGCCGAAAGGTTCTTCAGCAAGCGGTCCAGCACCCGGCCGGCGGAGGCGTCCTTCTTCAGCCGGTAGGCCACCGAGAGCTGGCGCACCCGCTCGATCAGCTCGAAGGCGGCGCGGCCCTCCTGCTCGCGGATCACGTCGCCGAGGATACGGCCAAGTAACCGGATATCCTCCATCAGCGGCCGGTTCTTCTCTGCTGCATCGTCCTTGGCGCTGGTCTTCACGAGAGCCGTTCGCGAGCGGGGCGACGTCTTCGGGGCGGCGGCGGGCGAGCGGGCGGCGCGAGGCATGGGAGCTCCAGACTGAAGTAACTAAATTACCACTGGCGGATCGTAACAGGGTTCCCGCCCGGTTTCGGCGGCCGCAGCACCTGGGCGCCGCGATAATTCCACCCATGCCTGCAGCCAACACCTCTTCGCCCACTGCCTCGACCACCGCGCCGGTCGTCATCGCCACCCGCGAAAGCCGGCTCGCCCTTTGGCAAGCCGAACATGTGCGCGACCGGCTCGGGGCCGAGCTCGGGCTGCGTGCCGAGCTGCTGGGCATGACGACCCGCGGCGACCAGATCCTCGACCGCACGCTGTCCAAGGTCGGTGGCAAGGGTCTGTTCGTCAAGGAGCTGGAGACCGCGCTCGAAGCCGGGCACGCCCAGTTGGCGGTGCATTCGCTGAAGGATGTGCCGATGGACCTGCCGGCGGGCTTCGTGCTGGCGGCGATCCTCGAGCGCGAGGACCCGCGCGACGCTTTTGTCTCCAATCGTTACGAGAACCTGGCCGCCTTGCCCGAGGGGGCGGTCGTCGGCACCTCGAGCCTGCGCCGCGTGGTGCAGCTCATGGCGCACCGGCCGGATCTGCGCATCGAGCCGCTGCGCGGCAACCTCGACACCCGGCTGCGCAAGCTCGACGAGGGCGGCTATGACGCGATCGTGCTCGCCGCCGCCGGCCTGAAGCGCCTGGGCCTGGCGGCGCGGGTGCGTGCGCTGTTCGAGCCCGACGAGATGATCCCCGCCGCCGGCCAGGGCGCGCTCGGCCTCGAGATTCGAGCCGATCACGCCGCGCTGGGCGCCGCGCTGGCCGGCCTGTCGCACCGGCCGACCTGGCTGGCCACCCATGCCGAGCGCGCCGTGTCGCGCTCGCTCGGCGGCAGCTGTTCGGTGCCGCTGGCGGCGCATGCGCACTGGGCGACGCCCACCGAGCTGCACCTTGCGGTGGCGCTGGGCCATGGGGCCGACCCGCTGCAGCCGCTGCTGAAGCTCGAGGTGCGCAGCGAGGTCGCCGACACCGAGGCGGCCGAGGCGCTGGGCCGGCTCGCCGCCGCCCGGCTGGGCGAGGCCGGCGCCGCGCACTACCTGGCTGCGGTGGCGTGACCTTGCCGGCACGCTGCGCACTGGTCACGCGCCCGCGGGCGCAGGGCCAGGCGTGGCAGCAGCGGCTGGCGGCGCTCGGCGTGCGCGCCGAGCTGCTGCCGTTGATCGACATCGTCGGCACGCCCGATCCCGCGGCATTGCGAACCTGGTTCGCGAGCCTGGCCGAAGGCCCGCCGCAGCCTGCGGCGCTGGCGATGTTCGTCAGCCCGAACGCGGCGCAATGCCTTGTCGATGCGCTGCCCGCGGGCTGGCGCTGGCCTGCGACACTGCTTGCCGCGACGACCGGGCCGGGCACCAGCACCGTGCTGCGCGAGGCCGGCGTGCCGGCGGATCGGATCGTCGAGCCGGCGCCGGATGCGGCCCAGTTCGATTCCGAGGCGCTGTGGGCCGTGCTCGCACCGCGACTGGCCTGGGCCGGCCGGCGCGTGGCCATCGTGCGAGGCGACGGCGGGCGCGACTGGCTCGCCACGCAGCTGCGTGCGGCCGGCGCGGAGGTCGAATTCGTCCAGTCCTACGCGCGGCGGGCGCCGCAGCTCGACATTGCCGGCCGGCAACTGCTGGCCCTCGCGCTGGCGCAGCCCGAGGCCTACGCCTGGCTGCTCAGCAGCTCGGAAGCAGTGGACAACCTCGAGGCCGTCGCGCCGCCCGGCGCCCGCTGGGCGGGGGCACTCGCCCTGGCCTCGCACCCGCGCATCGCCGCGCGCGCCCGAGCGGCCGGATTCGGCGAAGTGATCGAGATTCGCCCGACACCCGAGGCCGTGGCCGACGCGCTGGCCGCCTTGCCCGCGCCGCGCTGAATCCCCAAGAACCAGTGTGGCGCCGAAGCCGCGCCGGCCCCGGGCCGACGAGGGCGGTCGATACAATCCTTCGACACCGTGAATGCCCCTGAATTGCCCTCGTCATCTCCGGCGCCAGCAGCCGCCGAGCCGGTGGCGATGGCGCCATCGACCGGCCCTGCGCCGGCTGCTGCGTCCGTGCCCGCCCATCCGCTGAAGTCGATCGTCTGGCCGCTGGGTGCGTTCGTGCTGGCCGCGCTCAGCGTGGCCAGCCTGTCGCTGGTGTGGAGCACGCAACAGCGTGTAAAAACGCTCGAGCAGGAGCTCGTTCGGCGCCAGCAGAGCAGCCAGGATCAATCCACCGAAGCGCGACTGCTGGCGCGCCAGGCGCACGACATCGCCGCCGATGCGGCGGCCAAGCTCGCGCTGATCGAAGCGCGCGTGGCCGAATCGGCGCTGCAGCGATCGCAGGTCGAAGAGCTGATCCAGTCGCTGTCACGCTCGCGTGACGAGAACGTGCTGGCCGACGTCGAGGCCGGGCTGCGCGTGGCGCAGCAGCAGTCGGCCATCACCGGCAGCGCCGAGCCGCTCGTGGCCGTGCTGCGCCAGGCCGACGAGCGCCTGGCGCGCTACAACCAGCCACGCCTCGAGCGTGTGCGCCGTGCCGTTGCGCGTGATCTCGATCGTGTACGCGCCGTGTCGGTGGCCGATGTGCCCAGCCTGTCGATCAAGCTCGACGAGGCGGTGCGCCTGGTCGACGACCTGCCCATGCTGGTCAACCCCGAGCGCAAGGCCGCCTCCGGCAAGGACACTGCCGCGGGCAAGGGCACCACCCAGGCGCGTGCGCCGGCCGCGTCGGAGCCGCAGCCGGTGCTGCCGAGCTGGCTGGGCTGGGTCGATCAGGCCTGGCAGCGGGCTGCCACCGAGACCTGGGCCGAAGTCCGCTCGCTGGTGCGCGTGACGCGCATCGACCAGCCCGAGGCGATGCTCGTCGCGCCCGAGCAGGCCTATTTCCTGCGCGAGAACCTGAAGCTTCGGCTGCTCAACGCGCGGCTCGCGCTGCTGTCGCGCCAGTTCGAGCAGGCGCAGGGCGACCTGGCCCAGGCCCAGGCGGCGCTCGAGCGGTACTTCGACCGCAGCTCGCGCCGCGTGATCGGCGCCGCCGAGCTGCTGCGTCAGGTCAGCGCGCAGACGCGGCAGGTCACGCTGCCGCGGCCCGATGACACCCTGGCTGCCCTCGCCGCAGCCACGGCCGGCCGCTGACATGCGTTCGGTGATCTGGCTGGTGCTGCTGTTCACGGCAGCGGTGGTGGCCGCCACCGTGCTCGGCCGCAACGATGCGTTGGTCTCGGTGTTCTATGACAGCTGGCGCCTGGACCTGTCGCTGAACCTGTTCCTGCTCGCGCTGCTGGCCACGATCTTCATCGTCTTTGCTGCGCTGCAGGCGGCGCAGTCGCTGCTGAGCCTGCCCACGCGGGCCCGCGAATGGCGCGAGCAGAAGCGCGAGCGCGCGGCTGGTGCTGCGCTGCGCGAGGCGCTGGCCGAGCTGTTCGCGGCGCGTTACGCGCGCGCGCAGCGGGCCGCACAGCGTGCGCTCGACCTGCAGGCCCTGAGCGCCGAGCTGCGCGCCGACACGCAATTCACCGTGCTGGCGGAGATGGTCGCCGCCTCCGGCCTGCACCGCCTGCAAGACAAGCGCGGTCGCGACGAGCGCATGAACACCGCGCTGGCCCTGGTGCGCGGCCGCGCCGGTTCGGCCACCGCGTTCGACGGGCTGCAACTGCTTGGTGCCGAATGGGCGCTCGAGGACCGCGACGCCGAGCGTGGCCTGGCACTGCTGGCTGAGCTGCCGCCCGGCGCGGCACGCCGCACGCAGGCGCTGCGGCTGAAGCTGCAGGCCGCGCGCCAGGAGCGCCGCCCGCTCGACGCGCTGCAGACCGCACGCCTGCTTGCCAAGCACCAGGGCTTCTCGGCGCCCGCCGCGCAATCGCTGCTGCGCTCGCTCGCGATCGAGGCGATCGAGCAGGCCTACGACCTCGACCAGCTGCGCCGCGTCTGGGCCCATCTGGACGCCGACGACCGGCGCGATGCCTTCGTCGTCGCCCGCGCCGCGCGCCGCGCGCAGGCGATGGGCCACGCCGAGCAGGGCCGCCTCTGGCTGCAAGCGGCCTGGGACGCGATCGCCACCGCCCCTGCCGAAGACCGGCGCGAACTGGCGCTGGCATTGGTGGCCTGCGCGCCGGGTGTCGGCAACGATTGGCTGCCGCGCATCGAAGCCGCGCTCAGCGCGCATGGCCACGAGCCCGCGCTGGTGGCCGCGGCCGGCATGGCCTTCGCCGACCGCCAGCTCTGGGGCAAGGCACGCCGCCCGCTCGAGCAGACCGCCTCGGCCGCCTCGCTGCCGGCGCCGGTACGCCGCCAGGCCTTGCGCTGCCTGGCCGCCATCGCGCGCGAAGAAGGCCACGAGGAGCAGGCGCAGGCCTACGACCAGCGCGCCGCCGCGATCGACTGAGGGCCGCCGCGCAACGCCGCAACGCAGGAAATGCGACACGGCGAACAAGATCTTCCAAAGTCTCAAGAACTCGTGCTATACTGCGAGGCTCAGCGGCTGTAGCTCAGTTGGATAGAGTACTTGGCTACGAACCAAGGGGTCGTGGGTTCGAATCCTGCCAGCCGCACCAAACAACAAGAAATGGATCAACGGGTTAGACGTTCCGGCGTCTAACCCGTTCTTCTTTGCCGATGGGCCGGAGCCCGTTGTCAACGAATTGGTTGTGGGTTTGTCTTGTTGTGCGGTCGTCGCCGGAAGGGCTGACGGGCTCGGCGCTTGGCCTTTCAATCTGGCCCGCGATCCCCAGTTGATGGGGAGTGGCCTTGCCCACTGCCTTCCACCACTGAGGAATCGAATGTCCGAGAAGTCGACTGCCGTGCGCGCGGCGCCTGCCAAGAAGATCGCCGCCGCTGCGCCGGCCAAGCGTGCGGCCAAGCGCCCGGCTGCGGCCGCCGCCGCCCCGGTCAAGGCGAAGACCAAGGTGAGCGCCAAGGGCCAGGCGGCGCCGGTGGTGCCGGAAGACGACCTCGACGAGGCGCATCTGGACGACCTCGCCTCGGTCGACGACATCGGCGACGCGGCGGAGCCCGCCACCGCCGACGGGACCGGCACGCCCGCCAAGGCGAAGCCGCTGCGGATGAAGGTGCCCAAGTCCAAGGAACGCGCGCTGATCCGCGAGTTCGGCCTGGATGTGACGACGCTGACCGAAGAAGAAGCCGCCAAGCGCCGCAGCGACCTGAAGACGCTGGTCAAGATGGGCAAGACGCGGGGCTTCCTGGTCCAGCAGGAGATCAACGACCACCTGCCCGAGAAGCTGGTCGACGCCGAGGTGATCGAGGCGACCGTCAAGATGCTCAACGACATGGGCATCGCCGTCTACGAGCAAGCGCCCGATGCCGCCACCCTCCTGGTGGCCGGCGGCGCGGGCACGGCGACGTCGGATGAGGAGGCCGAGGAGGCCGCCGAAGCGGCGTTGTCGACGGTCGACTCCGAATTCGGCCGCACCACCGACCCGGTGCGCATGTACATGCGCGACATGGGCCTGTTCGAGCTGCTGACCCGCGAGGGCGAGATCGAGATCGCCAAGCGGATCGAAGGCGGCATGCAGGCCATGATGCTGGCCGTCTCGTCGTCGCCGCTGGTGGTGGCGGAGGTCCTGGCCTACGCAGACAAGATCGCCACCGGCGAACTGGGCATTTCCGAAGTCGTCGACGGTTTCGTCGTGGCCGGCGAGGCAGACGACTACGTCGCCGAAGAAGACACCGACTCGTTCGACGACAGCGAGGACGACGACGACGGCAACGGCGGCAGCCGCGCGATGACCCGCCGCCTCGAGGAAATGAAGGCCCAGGCACTCGACCGGTTTGCCGCGATGCGCGTCAGCTTCGGCAAGCTGCGCACCGCCTTCGAGAAGCACGGCCACGGCTCGGCGAAGTACAGCGCGGCCCAGCGCACGCTGACCGACCAGCTGATGACGATCCGCTTCACCGTCAAGACGATCGACAAGCTGTGTGGCCTGCTGCGCGCGCAGGTCGATGGTGTTCGCCGCCACGAGCGCGAGATCCGCCGCATCGCCGTCGATCGCTGCGGCATGCCGCAGGAGTACTTCATCGAGCACTTCCCGCCCAACGCGCTGGACCTCGATTGGGTGTTGCGCGAAGCGGCGGCGGGCCGGC
The DNA here is from genome assembly GCF_035254525.1 of Ideonella sp. Classification (GTDB taxonomy): domain Bacteria; phylum Pseudomonadota; class Gammaproteobacteria; order Burkholderiales; family Burkholderiaceae_C; genus Ideonella. The sequence goes on from NZ_DATFAN010000061.1 coordinate 78,633, forward strand.
CCTACAGCGCGGCCGTGGGCCGCCACGTGGCCGCCCTGCAGGAGCTGCAGGCCAAGCTGGTCGACATCCAGACCAAGGCGGTGATCCCGCTGAACGAGCTGAAGGCCATCAACCAGAAGATGAACGACGGCGAGCGCGCCTCGCTCAACGCCAAGAAGGAGATGATCGAGGCCAACCTGCGCCTGGTGATCTCCATCGCGAAGAAGTACGTCAACCGCGGCATGCAGTTCCTCGACCTCATTCAAGAGGGCAATGTCGGCCTGATGAAGGCGGTGGACAAGTTCGAGTACCGGCGCGGCTTCAAGTTCTCGACCTATGCGACCTGGTGGATCCGCCAGGCCATCACCCGGGCGATCGCCGACCAGGCCAGGACCATCCGCGTTCCGGTCCACATGATCGAGTCGATCAACAAGCTGAATCGGGTCAGTCGCACCCACCTGCAGGAATTCGGCGTCGAGCCGGATCTGGCGACGCTGGCCGAGAAGCTGGAGATGCCCGAAGCCAAGATCCGGCAGATCATGAAGATCGCCAAGGAGCCGATTTCGCTGGAGTCGCCGGTCGGCGACGAGGGCGACACGACGCTGGGCGACTTCCTTGAAGACAGTCTCAACGTGGCGCCGATGGAAGCGGCCATGCAATCGGGCCTGCGTTCGGTCGTCGCCGAGCTCCTTGATGGGTTGTCTGCCCGTGAGGCAAAGGTCATGCGCATGCGCTTCGGCATCGACATGAGCAGTGACCACACGCTCGATGAAGTCGGAAAGCAGTTCGACGTGACGCGCGAGCGCATTCGTCAGATTGAAGCCAAGGCCCTTCGCAAGCTCAAGCACCCGAGCCGGTCCGACAAGCTTCGGACCTTCGCGGATGGCCTCGTCTAGCGCTCCCGGTTGGCCATGGGCGGGCTCCGATACCGCTGGTAACGATCACCGGGCGAAGGTTTACGCGATCCGGCGGTGAACTTGCCGTAAACATCGGAGTCTTTTCTCCGATTGTTCGCCCGCCCGGCGCTCGCCGGCAGCGGCCGCAGTTGCACATCGCGCCGGTCGCCCGGCCCTCCCATGACCGTCTGGCAGAAACTCCTGGCGCGCAGCCGCGCCCACCCGCGCGCCACCATGGCCCTCGCAGCGGCACTCGTCGCGCTGGCCGGCCTGGGCTGGCTGTGGCAGCACGCCAACGATGAAGCGTTGGCACGCAAGAACCCGCTGGCCCAGCAGTTCGAGCAGGACCCCGACGCCTGGCTCGGCCAGCCGCATTCGGTGTCGGACTTCGTCCAGGCCATCGACCAGGGCCGCGTGGCCGCCGTCGGTGTGGCCAACAGGCAGCCGGGGTTGGTGCTCTACACGCTGAAGAGCGGCGAGAAGGCCAGCGCGAACGTGCCGGGCTGCTCGTCGCTCGGCTGTGCCGGCACCGCGCTGGATCGGCTCGGCGAGCGCAGCCTCGCCGCCGGCTTCACGCTGGTGGGCATCGAGGTCGACGGCAGCACGCCGAGCCAGCGCGCGCTGGGTGCGATCGGCTCGGCGCTGTCGCCGCTGCTGCTGGTGGCGCTGCTCGGCGGCGGCGTGCTGCTGCTGACCCGGGTGCAGATGCGCGCCGGTTCGGACGCGGCCACGCTGCCGAGCCGGCCCGAGACCCGGTTTGCCGATGCGATCGGCAATGACGAGGCCAAGGCCGCGCTGCAGCGCGTGAAGGCCTTCCTGCACGACCCGGCGCAATACGCCAGGCTCGGCGCCGCGGCGCCGCGCGGCGTGCTGCTGGTGGGCCCGCCGGGCACCGGCAAGACGCTGCTGGCCAAGGCGCTGGCCGGCGAGAGCAAGGCCCACTTCATCGCGGTCGACGGCTCCTATTTCACCGCCACCTACTACGGTGCGGGTGTCGCCAAGGTCAAGGCGCTGTTCAAGCTGGCGCGCAAGCAGGCGCCGTGCGTGCTGTTCATCGACGAGGTCGACGGCATCGGCAGGCGGGCCCACGGCGGCCCGGGCGGCGGCGCGGAATCGGAAATGAACCGCATCATCAACCGCGTGCTGGTCGAGATGGACGGCTTCGACCCGATGGACAACGTGGTGGTCGTCGCCGCGACCAACCACGAGGACAACATCGACGAGGCGCTGCGCCGCCCCGGCCGCTTCGACATGCTGGTGCGCCTGAACAAGCCCACGCTGCCCGAGCGCGCCGCGCTGTTCGATCTCTATCTCGGCAAGGTCAAGCACGACGGCCGCGCCGACACCGCGGCGCTGGCGCGCATGGCCACGGGCCTGTCGCCGGCCGAGATCGCCAACCTGGTCAACAAGGCGGCGTCGAGCGCGGCCGAGCAGGGTGCCGACGCGGTGACGCCGGAGCATCTGCTGCGCGCGATCGAGACGCAGCTGCTGGGCGGCGAGGTTTCGCCGATCAAGGATCTGCTGACCGCCGGCACGCGCGACCGCCTGGCGGTGCACGAGGCCGGCCACGCGATCGTCGGCCACTGGGCCGGCGCCGGCCGCATCGAGCGGGTGACGATCGAGCCGCGCGGCCCCGGCCTCGGGGTGACCTACATGACGCGCGAGACCGAGGACCCGCTGTATGCGCAGGGCGAACTGGTCAGCCGCCTGGCGATGATGCTGGGCGGGCGTGAAGCCGAGTTGATGGTGCTGGGCAGCGTGTCCTCCGGCGCGTCGGACGACTTGAAGCGAGCTTCCGAGCTCGCGATCCAGATGGTTGGCCAGCTCGGCTTTTCGGAGACCTTCGGCCTGCTCAGCGTCGCGGGCATCCCGAAGGAGTTGCTGGGGCCGGACGTGCAGGCCGCGGTGCTGACCGAAGCGCGCCACCTGCTCGAAGCCGCGCAGGCCACCTGCCGCGAGGTGCTCACCACCCAGCGCCACCGGCTCGACGCGATGGCGCAGGCGCTGCTCGATACCGAGGTGCTGTCCGGCGCGCCGCTGAAGGCGTTGCTGGGCGACACGGCGGTGGCAGTCGCCCTGCCGGCCGCCGAGCCGGAACCGGCCGCGGCCGGCTGATCAGCCCGCCAGCCGGGCCAGCGCCTGTTCGATCTCGGCCGTGCTCTGCGGCCGCACCAGCCGCTCGATCTCCTGGCCGTTCTTCATCAGCACCAGGCTGGGCCACAGCTTGATGCGAAACGACCGACCGAGCGGCCGGCCGGGCCCGTCCTCGACCTTCAGGTGGCGCAGCTCGGGGTGGCCCTGGAAGGCACTGGCGATCAGCGGCTGTGCCCGCAGGCAGAAGCCGCACCAGCCGGTGCCGAACTCGAGCACTGTGGCGCCGGGCAGCGCGTCGACCTCGGCGCGTGCCGGCTCGGGCGAGACGAAGTGGGTCGTGAAGGCCATCGGGGCTCTCCTGGGATTCGATTCGTTCGGCCAGCGCCGCGCCGCCGGGCGTCAGCCCTCCAGCGCCCGGCGCATTCGTCGCAACGCGCGATCGATCTCGTCGGCATCGACCACACCATAGCCGAAGCACAGTGCCGGTGCCAAGCCGGCGGGCGCAAACGCGTACTCGGCGGTGGTCTGCGCACCCGGCAGGCATTGGCGCATGGCCGCGACGACCGCCGCGGCGCGGCGCGGCTCGCGGATGCGCGCGGCCAGGTGCAGCCCGGCCTCGCTCGGGATCGGCGCCAGCCAGTCGGCCAACCGGTGCTGCAGGCCATGCAGCAGCGCTTCGCGCCGCTCGGCATAGACCGGCCGCATGCGCCGCACATGGCGCGCCAGGTGGCCGTCGCGGATGAACGCGGCGAGCGCGGACTGCGTGACCGTGTCGCAGTGTGAATCGGCACAGTGCTTGACCGCGGCGAGCGGCTCGCGGGCCCAAGCCGGGGCGACGATGAAGCCTTTGCGCAGCGAGGGGAACAGGCTCTTCGAGAAGGTGCCGATGTAGAACACGAGCCCGTCGCGGTCCAGCGTCTGCAGCGCGTCCAGCGGCCGTACGCCGAAGCGGAATTCACCGTCGTAGTCGTCTTCCAGGATCACCGCGCCGCGCTCGCGGGCGAAGGCCAGCAGCGCGCCGCGCCGGCGCAGCGACAGCGCGACGCCGGTCGGCGACTGGTGCGAGGGGGTCACGCTGATCACCTGCACGTCGGGCGGCAGCTGGTCCACGCACAGCCCCTCGTCGTCGACCGGCACCGGCACCAGTTTCGCGCCGGCGGCGATGAGGGCCGCGCGCAGCGGCGGGTAGCCCGGCTCCTCGACCGCGACGCGGGTCTGCCCGGGCACGACGAGCAGCCGCGCGAGCAGGTCGAAGGCCTGCTGCGCGCCCGACGTGACGACCACGTCGTCGGCCGTGCAGGCCACGGCGCGGGCAAACGCCACGTGCTGCGCGATCGCCTCGCGCAAGGGCGCAATGCCGACCGACGGCGGGTAGGCGAAGGGCGTGCGGGCCCAGATGCGCAATGACTGCGCCGTGAGCCGCCGCCAGGCCTCGTGGGGAAAGAAGCGGTGCTCCGGCACGCCGAGGCGGAAACTGCGCTCGGGCAACGTGCGCGGCGGCTCGGGCTGCAAGGCCGGCTGGCGCCACAGCGGGTTGATGCGCTCGGCCGTGTCGGTGCGGCGCAGTGCGCGCTGCATCGGCCCGGCGCGGCGCGCCGCCAGCTCGGCCACCACCGCCTTGGCGCCGGGGCGCGGCAGCACGTAGCCCTCGGCCACCAGCAGGTCGTAGGCGGAGACGACGGTGTTGCGCCCCAGGCCCAGCGCCGCGGCCACGCGCCGGGTCGCGGGCAACGGGCTGCCGGCCGTGAGCCGCCCGTCGAGGATGGCGCTGCGCAACTGCTGGTGCAGTGCCTGGGCACGGGCGCCGTCGCCACGCGCCGGCAGTGCCAGGTCGAACGGGAAAACTGGCTCCATCGAATCTCCGTGGACTGGCTCAAGCGAGGAACCAGATGGTACATACGCTTCAGGCTCACGAATCGCCTGGAGCCTGCCCGTGATCGACCTGTACTTCAGCCCCACGCCCAACGGCCTGAAGATCCGCCTGTTCCTCGAAGAGACGGGGCTGGCGCACCGCATCGTGCCGATGCGCCTGTCGGCCGGCGACCAGTTTGCGCCGGCCTTCGTGGCGATCTCGCCGAACAGCAAGATGCCGGCCATCGTCGACCATGCGCCGGCCGACGGCGGCGAGCCGCTGGCGGTGTTCGAGTCCGGCGCGATCCTCTGGTACCTGGCCGAGAAGACCGGCCGGCTCCTGCCCGCCGGCCGCGACCGGCTCGGCGTGATGCAGTGGCTGTTCTGGCAGATGGCGGGCCTGGGCCCGATGGCCGGCCAGGCCGGCTACTTCCGCGTCTACGCGAGCGAGCCGGTGCCCTTCGCGGTCGAGCGCTACACCCGCGAGCTGCGGCGGCTGTACGGCGTGCTGGACCGGCGCCTGGCGGGGCGCGACCACATCGTCGGCGATGCGTACTCGATCGCCGACATCGCCTGCTATCCCTGGGTCGTGCCGCACCGTGGCCACGGGCAGGACCTGGCCGAGTTCCCCGCGCTCGCGCGCTGGTTCGCCATGGTCGCCGAGCGGCCGGCGACGCGCCGCGCCTATGACGGCGTCGAGGATGTGTACGCGCAGCGCGGCACGCCGGTGGCTGCGGCGCCCGCCGCCTGAACCCCGCGAAGGAGACCGACACCATGCCCCACTTCATCTGCGACACCTGTGGCACCCAGTTCGCCGCCACCCCCGAGCCGCCCGCGAAGTGCCCGGTCTGCGAGGACGAGCGCCAGTACGTCGGCTGGCAAGGCCAGCGCTGGACCACGCACGACGAACTGCGGCAGCGCTTGCGGCTGCGCCTGGGCGACGACGACGGCCTCACCGCCATCGCGGTCGACGGCGCCTTCGCGATCTCGCAGCGTGCGCTGTGGCTGCCCACCGACGCCGGCAACATCCTGTGGGAATGCCTGAGCCTGGTCACGCCCGAGGCGGTCGAGGCGCTGAAGGCGCGCGGCGGGGTCGACCGCATCGTCATCTCCCACCCCCACTTCTACGGCGCGATGGTCGAGTGGAGCGAGGCCTTCGGCGGCGTGCCCATCCTGCTGCACGAGGCCGACCGCGGCTGGGTGCAGCGGCCGGCGCGGCAGATCGACTACTGGCGCGGTGACGAGCTGCGCCTGTCCGACACCGTCACGCTGATCCGCTGCGGCGGCCACTTCCCCGGCAGCACGGCGCTGCATTGGCGCGGCGGCCCGCACGCGGGCGGTGCGCTGCTGCCGGGCGATGCGCTGCAGGTCGTGGCGGACCGGCGCCACCTGAGCTTCATGTACAGCTACCCCAATCACATGCCGATGCCGCCCAGCGCGGTGCGCGCGATGCGGGATCGCCTCGCGCCCTTCGCCTTCGACAGCCTGTGGGGCTACAGCTGGGGCCGCAACATCATCGGCGGCGCGCGCGCCGCGGTCGACCGCTCGTTCGAGCGTTACCTGGCGGCAGTCGCCGCCTGACCGCGCGGCAGCCCGGATGCTCGCGCCTTGCGGCGGCGCAAGCCGGCCGCACGCCGATGCGGGATGCTTCGAAGCGCGGCCTGCCGGCCGCTGACGAAAGGCCGAGATCATGGGAATCGGAACCTGGTGCGAGCGCAGCGTCGTCACCTGCGGGCGTGACGCGCCGGTGCTGACGCTGGCGCGGCTGATGCGAGACCAGCACGTCGGCGACGTGGTGGTGGTCGACGAGGTGCTCGGCGGTCGGCCGCAGCCGGTGGGCATCGTGACCGACCGCGACCTCGTGGTGCGCGTGCTGGCGATGGGCGTGGCCGGCGAGGCGCTGCGCGCCGGCGACCTGCTCGTGCACCCGCTGGTCACCGCGCACGAGGACGAAGACCTCGGCCAGGCCGTCTGGCGCATGCGCACCGGCGGCGTGCGCCGGCTGCCAGTGGTCGACAGCGAAGGCGGGCTGGTCGGCGTGTTGACCGCCGATGACGTGACGCGTCACCTGGCCGAGAAACTCGGCGACGTGGCGCACATCGTGCCGCGCCAGCTCGTCAAGGAACAGACGGCGCTGGACTGACCGGCCATCGCCTCAGGCGCTCCAGCGCGCGCGGTAGAACTCGACGAATGCCTGCGCCGCGGCGCTCAGGTGCCGCCCCGGCGGGTAGACCGCGAAGACGCCACCCGAGGGCACGCGCCAGTCGGGCAGCAAGCGCTCGATGCGGCCGGCGGCGAGGTCGGCCTGCACGCTCAGGCGATCCATCACCGTGACGCCGGCCCCGGCCAGCAGCATTGCGCGCAGGGCGGTGGCCGAATCGGTCTGCAGCCGCGCGTTCATCCGCACGCTGCGGGTGTGGCCGTTGCGCGCGGTGAAGCGCCAGGTCAGCGGCGTGGGCAGCAGGGTCAGCGCGATCCAGTCGTGCCCGGCCAGATCCTCGGGCTTGCGGGGCGCGCCGGCGCGCTGCAGATAGGCCGGCGAGGCGACGACGAACTGCTCGAACTCGCCCAGGCGCACCGCGCGCAGCGTGGAGTCGCGCAGCCAGCCCATGCGGAACGAGACATCGATGCCCTCGGCCAGCATGTCGCTGACGCGGTCGCTCGCCTGCAGCGTGATCTTCAAGGCCGGGTGCCGCAGCGCGAACTCGGCCACCAGCGGGGCGAGCTGCTGCGCCGCCTGTTCCACCGAGGCGGCGATGCGCAAGCTGCCGCTCACCGCACCGGCGCTGCGGTGGGTGCGCGCCACCGCGTCATGCAAGTCGGCCAGCAGCGGGGCGGTCTCGTCGAGCAACTGCTGGCCGGCGTCGGTCAGGCGCACGCGGCGCGTGGTGCGGGTGAACAGGCTCAGGCCGAGTGCGCGCTCGAGGCGCTGCACGTCCAGACTCACCCGCGCCTTGCTGATGCCCAGCCGCTCGGCGGCTGCCGTGAAGCCGCCGGCCTGCGCGACGGCGATGAAGGCACCGAGGCGGTTCAGGTCGGTGGGGGCATCGGCGGCCATGGGTTGATTGTCAACGAATCTACGACAGTGTTTCACGACTGTGGCGGTTTATCGAAACGACGCCAAGGGCCATCATCCTGGCCATCTCAACCCCGTACTCACCCACTTCCATGAAGATCGCACTCATCGGCGCCTCCGGTTTCATCGGCTCGGGCCTGCGCGCCGAGGCCCTGTCGCGCGGCCACCAGGTCACCGCCCTGGTCTCCAACCCGGCCAAGCTCGAGGCCGCGCCCGGCCTGACCGCCAAGGCCGTCGATGTCATCGACACGGCGGCGCTGGCCGACGCGATGGCCGGTCACGACGTGGTCATCAGCGCCTTCAGTGGCCACGCCCAGGCGGATGTGCGCGAGGCCTACGGCCGCGGCATCCGCTCGATCATCGCGGCGGCCAAGCAGGCGGCGGTGCCGCGCCTGCTGGTCGTCGGCGGCGCCGGCAGCCTGGAGGTGGCGCCGGGCAAGCAGGTCGTCGACAGCCCCGACTTCCCGGCGCAATGGAAAGGCTCGGCCGAGGGCGCGCGCGACGCGCTGAACTGGCTGCGCGACGAGCCGACGCTGGACTGGACCATGCTGAGCCCCTCGGCCATGATCTTCCCGGGCGAGCGGACGGCCAAGTTCCGCCTCGGTGGCAACCAGCTGCTGGTGGGCGCGAACGGCAAGAGCGAGATCTCGGTGGCCGATTACGCCGTCGCGATGCTCGACGAAGCCGAGCAGGGCGCGCACCGCCGACAGCGCTTCACGGTCGGCTACTGAGCCCCCAGGGCCGGGCGTCGCCCAGCCCGCCCCCCGCGGGGGCCAAGGAACTCGGGAGCGGCCCTTCATTCCTTGAGAGCCCCCCGTCCACCGTGGCGGGCGCGGTGCGTTGATACTTCGCACTCCCATGCCGCCCGCCGCCACCCAACCTTCCGACCCCACCCGCCGCCGATTTGTCGGCTCGGCGCTGGCCACCGGCGCCGCGCTGGCCTGGCCCGGCCTCGCCGGCGCGGCCACCGAGCCGCCCGCCAGCACGGGCGAGGCCGCCGAGCTCGACGCCGCGGCGCGCGTGCCGGTGATCGACTGGGATTGGGTCGACGCGGCGCGCCAGCGCCAGGTGCCGGTGCGGCTGTACTGGCCGCAGCGCAACGGCGCGGCGGCCGACACCCCGGTGCCGCTGGTCGTCTTCTCGCACGGCATCGGCGGCTCGCGGCTGGGCTACAGCTACCTCGGCCGCCACCTCGCCAGCCACGGCTGGGCCTGCCTGCATGTGCAGCACGTGGGCAGCGACCGCGCGCTGTGGTGGGGCAACCCCTTCGGCCTCGTCGGCCGCCTGCGCGAGGCGGCGCGCGAAACCGAGGCGGTGGACCGGGCGCGCGACCTGCGCTTCGCGCTCGACCGCCTGCTCGACCCGGCGCTGAGCCACCCCGTGGTCGGCCGCCCGGCCGAGCGCGTCGACGGCCGGCGCATCGTCGCCGCCGGCCATTCGTACGGGGCCAACACGACGATGCTGTCGATCGGCGCGCGCGTGGCCCGCGGCCAGCAGGTCTACGACTTTCACGATTCGCGCTACCACGCCGCGATCCTGCTGTCGGCGCCGCCGTTCTATGGCGAGCACGACCTGGCGACGATCCTGGCGCCGGTGCAGTTGCCCACGCTGCACATCACCTCGAACGAGGACGTGATCCTGATCCCGGGCTACGAGTCGGGCGTCGAGGACCGCATTGCCCTGTACGACGCGATGCCCGATGCGCGCAAGGCGCTGGTCGTCTTCCGCCGCGGTTCGCACAGCATCTTCACCGACCGCACCGTGGCGGGCGGCTTCGAGGTCAACCAGCAGATCAAGGGCGCGACCAAGACGCTGGCTGCGGCCTTCCTGCGCCAGCAGTTCGAGCAGGATCCGGCGGCGCTGCCCGGCTGGCGGCAGAACTGGCAGGCCGTCGTCGCGCGCACGGCGGGCCTCGCGGCCGCCGCGACCCCGGCCAACCCGAACATCACGAACACCACGAACAACACCACGAACACATGAAGGTCTGCATCATCGGCGCCGGCGCAATCGGCGGGTTCATCGGCGCAAAGCTGGCGCTTGCCGGGCAGGCGCAGGTCAGCGCGCTGGCACGCAACTCCACGCTGCATTCGCTGCGTGAGCATGGCTGGCGGCTGCGCCAGGCGGGCGAGCTGCTGCGCGCGCCGGTGGCGGCGGCCAGCGACGTGGCGGCCGAACTCGGCCCGCAGGACCTGGTGGTCATCGCGGTCAAGGGGCCGGCGCTGACGCTGGTCGCGCGCGGCATCGCGCCCTTGCTGGGCCCCAAGACGCGCGTGCTGCCGGCGATGAACGGCGTGCCCTGGTGGTTCTGTCAGGGGCTGCCCGGCTTCGACGGCCGGCCGCTCGCGAGCGTGGACCCGGGCGGCACGATCGCCGCCGCGATCCCGCGCGAGCGCATCGTCGGCTGCGTGGTCCACGTGGCCGCCTCCAGCCCCGAGCCGGGCCTCGTGCAACACGGCTTCGGCAACGGCCTGATCATCGGCGAGGCGGCCGGCGGCCGCAGCGCCGAGGTGCAGGCGATTGCCGAGCTGCTCGGCCACGCTGGCCTGGAAGTGACGCACTCGGCCGATGTGCGGCGCGACATCTGGTTCAAGCTCTGGGGCAACCTGACCATGAACCCGGTCTCGGCGATCACCGGGGCCACGGCCGACCGCGTGCTGGCCGACCCGCTGGTGCGCGGCTTCTGCTCGGCCGCGATGAACGAGGCCGCGCTGGTCGGCGCCCGCATCGGCTGCCCGGTCGAGCAGACGCCCGAAGACCGCCACGCGATCACCACCAAGCTCGGCGCCTTCAAGACCTCGATGCTGCAGGACGTGGAAGCCGGCCGGCCGATCGAGCTGGACGGCATCGTGACGGTCGTGCGCGAGATCGCCGAACGCGTGGGCGTTGCGACGCCGAACATCGACGCGCTGCTGGGCCTCACGCGGCTGTTCGCCCGCGTGCACGGGCTGTACCCCGAGGCGGGCTGAAGCGTGCGGCCGCGGGCGGTGATCGGCCTGGCGCTGATGGTGGCGCTGTCGCAGGCGGCGGCCGCCGAGGTGGCCGATCCGGCCGGGCCCGGCCGACACGAGCTCAACCACCAGGGCATCGCGCGCAGCTATGTCGTGCGCCTGCCGGCCAACCCGCCGGCGGGTGCGCGCCTGCCGCTGGTGCTGGTGCTGCACGGTGGCGGCGGTGATGCGGCGAGCGCCGAGAAGATGACCGGCTTCACCGACAAGGGCCGGCGCGAGGGTTTCATCGTCGTCTACCCCGAAGGCAGCGGCCGGTTCGCCAATCGCCTGCTGACCTGGAATGCGGGGCACTGCTGCGGCCAGGCGATGCAGCGCCGCGTCGACGACGTGGGCTTCTTTCGCACGCTGATCGATCGGCTGGTGGCCGACTATCCGGTCGATGCGCGGCGTGTCTACGCGACCGGCATTTCCAACGGCGGCATGATGAGCCACCGCCTCGGCATCGAGCTGCCGGACAAGCTGGCGGCCATCGCGCCGGTCGTCGCCACGTTATTCGGCGACGAGAAGAGACCGGCGCAGGGTGTCTCGGCGCTGATGATCAACGGCGCGCTCGATGCCTCGGTGCCGGCGGCCGGCGGGGCGCCGGGCGGGCGCTTTCCCGATAGTTGGGATGGCACGCCCGCGCTGCCGTCCACCGCCCAAGGGCGATTCTGGGCCGAGGCCAACGGCTGTGCCGCGAGCCCGGAAACGATCGCCCAGGGCCCCGTGCAGCGCGCACGCTATCGCTGCCCGGCCGGCCGCGATGTCGAGCTGCTGCTGGTGGCCGACAACCCGCATGCCTGGCCGGGCGGCGTGCCGGGCAGCCGGCTGGGCGCAACGCCGAGCACGGCGATCAACGCCACCGACGAGATCTGGGCCTTCTTCAAGGCGCACGCCAGGTAGGTAGGCGGCTTCGTCGCGGCCGTGACAGGCGCGCGGCGCGCCGGGCCGGACAATCCGGCCCATGGGCACGCTCTATCTCGTCCGCCACGGCCAGGCCTCGTTCGGCAGCCACGACTACGACCGCCTGAGCGAGCTCGGCCACCGCCAGTGCCGTGCGCTCGGCGAGCACTTCCGCAGCATGTCCTTGAGCTTCGACCTCGTGCTCACCGGCACGCTGCGCCGCCACCGCGAGACCTACGAGGGCATCGCCGAGGGCCTGGGCAGCCGCCCGGAGCCGGAAGCCTGGCCGGGCCTGAACGAGTACGACCCCGAGGCCATCGTGCGGGCGGTCCACAGCGGGCCGATCGCTGCGCCCAAGACCCCCGAGGCGGTGCGCCAGCACTTTCGCCTGCTGCGCGAGGGCCTGGTGGCCTGGATGCAGGGCCGCAGCGAGCCGGCCGGCATGCCCAGCTACGCCGATTTCGCCGCCGGCGTGGGCGCTGCGCTGGCGCGTGCGCGCGAGCGCGCCGATGCCGACGTGCTGATCGTCTCCAGCGGCGGCCCGATCTCGATTGCCGTCGGCCTGGTGCTGGGCCTGGCGCCCGACGCGGTGGCCGAGCTGAACCTGCGCATCCGCAACAGCGCGGTGACCGAGTTCGTCGCCAGCCCGAAGCGGCACAGCCTGCTGAGCTTCAACGGCCTGCCGCACCTGCACAAGCCCGAACTGGCTGACTGGGTGACCTACGCCTGAACGGCCCCGCCGGCCTCGACCGCGCGGCCGCCGCGTTCGAGCGCCCAGCCCTCGGTCGCACGAGCGGCCGGGTGCCATTGGGTGCGCTGCGCGCCCGGGATGCCCTTTGCCACGTTCGCCAGGCCCTTGGCGACCAGCTTCTGCACGAGCTGGTCGGCCTGCTCGGCGCTGATCTGGGCCGAGAAGCGCTGCCAGCGGCGCAGCACATCCGGGTGGGCCCAGGCGTCTTCGAGGCGCTCGCGCATCACCTCGGGCGTTTCCGGCCGGCCACCTTGCCAGGCGCGCGGCAGCAGGCTGTGGAAGAAGAGGTGGAAGTCGCGCCGCAGACCCATGCCCGGCAGCAGGTTGACGAGCTGCGCGATGCGCACCGCGAAGCCGCTGTGGGTGAGCTGCAGCGTGATCAAGGCCTGCAGGCCCTGGATCGGGTTGATCAGCCGCACCCGGTTCGGCGGCAGCACGCGCAGCGGCAGCGTGGCGGCCAACTCGTGCGGCAGCGGCGTGGCAAAGCTCATCAGCGTGGCCAGCCGCGCCCATTCGGCACTGGCCAGGCCCTCGACCGCGCCGGCGCCCTCGGCCTGGCGCGCCTCGGCCAGCACGGCGGCGAGCCGCGCTTCGTCCCAGCGCTTGCCGCCCTTGGCCTGCCGCGCGAGCGGGCTCAGGCCCACGAGGTTGCCGGCGGCATAACCGGCGCGGTGGTTGATGCGCTCGATCACCGCGGCCTCGCCGCCTTCACAGGCGGCGTCGCCGAGGGGCGCGCGGGTGACCGGGCAGCGGCGGCTGTCGATCTGCGCCAGGTAGTTCGGCGTGACCTCGACGCCCTCGAAGGCCTGGCCCTGGGCCCACGCGGACAGGCGCAGCGCCAGCCACTGCTGCACCCCGCGGCCGGCGCGCAGCGTGCGGCTGCCGAAGGCGGCGCGGCCGGCCTGCCAGCCCTGGCGCAGCGGGTGGCCCGGCAGCAGGTGCGCGGCCGGTGGCACCAGGCCGTGATGGGCGTAATCCCAGCCGAGCACGAAGGCCGGGTCGGGCGCCTCGGCGTCGTCGGCCAGGTCGGCAGGCACCATGGCCAGGCGGGCCGTGCGGCCGCTGCGGGCGAGCGGTGCCGGGCAGGGCAGGCGCCGCAGCGTCGGCAGGTCGTCGAAGGCGAGGGCGGTTTGGGCGGTGGCCATGGCGTGCTCCGGTGTGAACGGTGGGGTCGGATGACAGCGTGTGCCTGCACTGTGCGTTTTCACAGGCTCATGGAATGAGCCTGCGTCGCCCGCAAAAAGAAAGTTGCAGGCTCACGCCATGAGCCTGTGGTAGCGTCGCCGCCCATGGACCGCACCGAACGCTTCTACCGCATCGAGCTGCTGATCAAGTCGCACGGAGGCGTCAGCTTCGACGAATTGATGGGCGAGCTCGAGGTCTCGCGCGCCACGCTCAAGCGCGACCTGCAGTACCTGCGCGACCGGATGGACGCGCCCATCGTCTACGACCGTTTCGACAACGTGTATCGCTTCGACGGCGCCGCGCCCGGCGGCGCCGCCGCGGCCGCCGCGCCGCACGAGCTGCCCGGCGTGTGGTTCAGCGAGGCCGAGATCCACGCGTTGCTGACGATGCACCAGCTCATCAAGGGGCTGGATGCCGGCGGCGTGCTCGGCCGCCACCTGCAGCCGCTGCTCGACAAGCTGCACGGCATGCTCGGCGCGAGCGAGGGCGAATCGCGCGAGCTGATGCGGCGCGTGAAGATCGCCGCGCCGGCGCGCCGGCCGGTGCCGCCGCGCTGGTTCGAGGTGGTAGGCAGTGCGCTGCTCAAGCGCCACCGCATCGACCTCGTCTACTTCACCCGCAAGCGCCAGGCCGAGAGCCGGCGCGAGGTCTCGCCGCAGCGGCTGATCCACTACCGCAACACCTGGTACCTAGATGCCTGGTGCCATTCGAGCGACGGGCTGCGCCGCTTCGCGCTCGACGCGGTTCGCTCCGCCAAGGCGCTGGAGCAGCGCGCGAAGGACGTCGCGATGAAGACCGTCGAGGCCGAGCTCGACGGCGGCTACGGCATCTTCAGCGGCAAGGCCGACCAGTGGGCCACCCTGCTGTTCGACGCCGACGCCGCGCAGTGGGTGGCGCAGGAAGAGTGGCACCCGGCGCAGCGCCTGAGCGCCCAGCCCGATGGTGCGCTGCGCATGGAGCTGCCGTATGCCGATGCGACCGAGCTGGCGATGGACATCCTGCGCCACGGCCCGCAGGTGAAGGTGCTGGCCCCGCCGGCGCTGGCGCGCCTGGTCGGCGAGCGCCTGGCCGCGGCGGCCGCGCAGTACCGCTAGCAGAACTTGATGCGCGTAAGGATCAACAATTTTGTTGTTTTGGTCTGCCGGAGGTAACGCCTAAAGTGCCCTGACAAACAAGGGGGGTCGGGGATGAAACGGGTAGCTCGCATCGCGGCGGGAGTCGCGCTCGCCTTTCAATCTTTCCTGGTGCAGGCGCAGTACAGCGCCGAGTTCATCGAAAGCTCGAAAGCTTGGGGTTCGGTGGTGGCCGACTTCAACGGTGATGGTCACGACGACATCTTCATCACGGGCCACGATACCGACGACCGCATCTGGTACTGGACGCCCGCCGGCTACCAGCCCTCGGCGCAGGCGCTGGTCTGGGTCGACCGGCACGATTGCGATGCGGCCGACTTCAACCGCGACGGCCGGCTCGACCTGTACTGCGCCGTCGGCGCCGACAGGGGCCAGGGCGTGGGCGCGAACGAGGTGTGGCTGCAGGATGCCGACGGCCGGTTCAACCTGCTGCTCAACCACGGTGCGGAAGACATCTATGGCAGTTCCCGGATCCCCATGGTGCTCGACGTCAACCACGACGGCTACCCCGACATCTACCTCACCAACGAGCGCCGCACACGGGCGGACGGCAACCTCAGCATCAACCGGCTGTTCGTCAACCAGGGGGGTACCGGCTTCACTGAACTGGTCACGGCGGCCACCGGTGAGCGCGGCTCGGCCTGCGCCGTCAAGGGCGACATCGACGGCGACGGCTGGGACGACCTGATCGTCTGCGATCTGTCCGGCCCGCCGCATGTCTACCTCAACAACCGGGCCGGCGACTTCGCCGAGCTGAACACCGTGGCGGCGGCCGTGAAATGGGTGGCCGCCCAGCTGGCCGACATGAACGGCGACGGCCGCGCCGACCTGGTGACCCTGGCCGGCAACAAGCTGCAGATCTGGTTCAACACCGGCGCTGCCCCGTACTTCGTGCAGCCCGGCTACCAGAATCAGCTGACCTACACCGGCAAGTCGCTGACCGTGGGCGATTTCAACCAGGATGGCCGCTGGGATGTCTACGTCGTGCTGATGAAGTCAGGCTGCCCGTCGGTGCTGAGCGACCAGGCGCCCGACCTCGTCTTCCAGGGCATGCCCAGCGGCTCCTGGAGCAAGATCAAGCAGCCCCAATCCGCCTACGCCGGCTGCGGCCACCTGGCCGACACGGTGGATGGTTCGCGCGTTCTGCTGATGAACGGCGGCATCAGCTGGCGCGGGCCGAACTACGTGCTGTCCTGGGTGCCCTGAGGCGGCGCGCGGTTCGTCACTTCGGCGCCGACACTTCCACCCGCACCGAGGCAAACCACGCCGCGAGTTGCGCGATGTCGTCGTCCGTCAGCGGCTTGGCGATCACCGACATCACCTCGTGCCGGCGCGTGCCGCCCCGAAACGCGCGCAACTGTGCCGTGAGGTAACTCGCCGGCTGGCCGGCGAGGTTGGGCGTGTCGGGCTGCGTGGCCTGGCCGAGCGGGCCGTGGCAGACCATGCAGGGTCGTCCCACGGCCGGAGGGCCCGGCTCCTGGGCCGCCGCCGCGCCGCCGGCGGCCAGCGCCGCCGCGGCGAGCACCGCGCGGCGGCGCGTTGCCCTCGCCATCACGGTGCGTAGGTGACGCGGTAGATCGCACCGGCGAAGTCGTCGCTGATCAGCAGCGAGCCATCCTTGGCCACCGCCACGTCGACCGGCCGGCCGCGGTAGACGCCGGTCTCGTCGTCGAGCCAGCCCTCGGCGAAGACCTCGGTCTTGTCGGCCGTGCCGTCGGCCTTCAGGCTGGTGAACATGATGCGCGCGCCGATCGGCTTGGTGCGGTTCCACGAGCCGTGCTGGGCCGAGAACAGGCCGCCCTGGTACTTCGCAGGGAAGGCCTTGGCCGTGTAGAAGGCCAGGCCCAGGTCGGCCGCGTGGGCATCCATGTAGACCTGCGGGTCGGTGATGTTCGGGGGCAGCGGGTCCTTGTCGTAGCCCTCGTCGGTGATGCGGGTGCGGCCCTGCTTCCACGGGTAGCCGAAGAACTGGCCGGGCTTGGTGGCGCGGTTGATCTCGCCGGCGGGGATGTCGTCGCCCATGCCGTCGGTCTGGTTGTCGGTGAACCAGAGCGTCTTGTCCTTCGGGTTGAACTCCAGCCCCACCGAGTTGCGCAGGCCAGTGGCATAGACCTCGCGCTTGGAGCCGTCGAAGGGATTCATGCGCACGATGCCGCCGATGCCGACCTTGGTGAACAGGTCCAGCTTGTTGCGCGGCGGCACGTTGTAGGGCTGGCCGAGGGTGATGTAGAGCATCCCGTCGGGCCCGACGCGGCAGGTGCGCGCATGGTGGTTGAACGATTCCTCCTCGGGCGGGATCAGCTTGCCCTGCGGCACCACCTCGATCACCGCCACGTCGCCGCCTTCGTAGAAGAACTCGGCAGCCGGGAAGTTCAGCACCCGGTTGTGCTCGACGACGATCAGGAAGCCATCCTTCGTCCAGCACACGCCGTTGGGCACGTGGAACTTGGCCGAAGGCGCAAAGGGCTTGACCTCGGTCGCCACGTCGCCGCTGTTGCGGTTGGTGACGGCCCAGACGGTGTTCTTGCGCGTGCCGACGAACAGCATGTTGGTGCTCGGCGCCACCGCCATGTGGCGCGCATCGGGCACCACCGCGTACAGGTCGATCCGGAAGCCCGGCGGCAGCTTGATGCGCTTGAGGTTCTCGCGCAGCGCGGCGGCGTTCTTGCCCTCCTGCGGCACGGGCGGCATGCTGGGGTCGACCCCCGACAGCTTCATCTGCTTCAGGTTCTCGATGTTCGGGCTCTGGGCCTGCACGGTGCCGGCGGCCAGGCAGGCGGCGGCGGCCAGGGTGCACAGGGCGGTGGCGGGTTGTCGCATGCGTGTGTCTCCTCGTGGTGTCGTTGGGCGAGGGATGGCTCGCAACGCGGCCGCCCCCACGGCGCTCCACGCAACCGGCGTACCAGTGGGGGTAGACCCGCAGGGTGCGGGGGCAGGGCATGGGCGCGCCTGTCCAGCCGCGCGACAGCCGGGGTGACCCCTGTGCAGAAACGGTTCAATGGCGCTCGGTTGCAGCGGCGCGGGCCGGCTGCTACCGTCGGCCGCGACCTGCGGGCACCGACCCGCGGGGCACGAGGAGACGGTGATGAGCCTCAGCGACGATCGCCAGTCGGCGTACAGCCGGGCCCTGCAGGCGCGTGGCGGCAGGCTGCCGCCCGGCGGCATGCCGGGCCCCGAGATCCTCGACAGCTGGCTGCGCTGCATGCAGGCCGGGCTGGACAGCCGCGGTGCCGCGCCGATCGCGGTGGTCGACGCCGCCGATCTTGCGCGCCGCCGCGAGCGCGCCGAGGTGACGCGCCGCCTCGCCCAGGCCGAGCTCGAGACCCTGGCCCAGCAGATCGCCGGCTCGAACTTCCTGCTCGCCTTCGCCGACCGCGACGGCGTGATCCTCGACCTGTTCTGCGACAACCGCTTCTCGATGAGCGGGTCGGATGCCGACATCCTGCCCGGCAGCTGCTGGCGCGAGGCCCTGTGCGGCACCAACGGCCTGGGCACCGCGCTGGCCACCGGCCAGTCGGTGGCCGTGACGGGGCTCGAGCACTATTTCCTGCACCTGGGTGACCTGTCGTGCACCGCGACGCCGGTGCGCGATGCGCACGGCGCGGTCGTCGGCGTGCTCGATGCCTCGTCGTACTTCGAATCGCGCCAGCGCCACACCCAGGCCCTGGTGCGCATGGCCGCGACCAACATGGAGAACGGCCTGTTCATCCACCAGATGCGCTCGCGCTTCGTGCTTGCCATCCACCCGCGGCCCGAGTTCCTCGGCACGCTGAGCGCCGGCCTGCTGGCCTTCGACGACGAGGGCCGGCTGGTCGCGCTGAACGACGGCGGCCGCCAGCTGCTGCAGGGCTCCACCGGCGTGCCCGGCGCGTCGTTCGAGGAGTTGTTCGGCGAGCCCTTCGAGCCGGTGCTTGCGCGGCTGCGCCGCAACGGCGAGCTGCGCCTGCGCGATGCGTTCGGCAGCTCGCTGGTGGCCACCTGCGTCAGCCGGCCCGCCGAGCGCCGGGTGGCCGGCCCGGTGGCGGCGCGCCCGGCGCGCGCCGCGGCCATCCCGCCGCCGCCGCAGACGGCGCCCGAGATGGTGGCCGACGACCCGGCGGTGGCCGAGGCGCTGCACCTCGTCGAGGCGGCGGTGCGCATCGGCGCGCCGATCCTGATCCAGGGCGAGACCGGCAGCGGCAAGGAGATGCTCGCGCGCCACGCCCACCGCGCCAGCGGCCGCGAAGGCCCGTTCGTCGCCGTCAATTGCGGCGCCTTGCCCGACGAGCTGTTCGAGGCCGAGCTGTTCGGCTACGCCGGCGGCGCCTTCACCGGCGCGCGGCGCGAAGGCAGCGCCGGCCTGATCGCCAGCGCCGACGGCGGCACGCTGCTGCTGGACGAAGTGCGCGAGATGCCGCTGCACCTGCAGGCCGCGCTGCTGCGCTTTCTCGACGACCAGCTCGTGCGGCCGGTGGGCGGCACCGCTGCGCGCCGCGTCGAGGTGCAGGTGCTGGCCGCGACCAACACCGACCTGGCCGACGAGGTGGCGGCCCGGCGCTTCCGCGCCGACCTGCTGTACCGGCTGAACACCGTCTGCGTCGCGCTGCCGCCGCTGCGCCAGCGGCGTGATTTCGCCGCCGCGGCGCGCCACCTGCTCGCCGCGCTGGACCGCCACGCGACGCTCACCGACGAGGCGATCGAACGCCTGGCGCAGCACACCTGGCCCGGCAACTTCCGCGAGCTGCGCTCCGTGCTGACCCGCGCGCTGCTGGCCGGCGCGGACGCGCGCACCCCCAGCCGCCTGGAGCGCCACCATATCGACCGCCTGCTGCCGCCTCCGCACGAGGCGCCCGCCGGCGCCTCGGCCCTGCGCCTGGGCGCCGCCGAGACGGTGCGGCGCGAGTACGAGCGCACCGGCGGCAACGTGAGCCAGACCTCGCGCAACCTCGGCATCTCGCGCACCACCGTCTACCGCCACCTGCGCGCCACGCCCCTTTGACGGAGCGCAAGAAACCGTCAGCAGACCCCGCGCCTTAGGGGGAGCGCACCAGACCTTGATCTGGCGCCGGGTCGGCACCACCCCGTCCCCCTAGATTGCCAGGCACCGGGCCGCAGTTGGCCGCCGGGCAACTAGGGGGATGGTGATGAGACGATTCGCAATGCAGGCCGCCGGCCTGGTGCTGGCGCTGGCCGGCGCGGCGGCACAGGCGCAATACAACGCCCAGTTCATCGAGACATCGAAGGCCTGGGGATCGATGGTCGCCGACTTCAACGGCGACGGGCACGACGACTTCCTGATCAGCGGGCACGACACCGACGACCGCCTCTGGTACTGGAGCCCGACGGGTTATGTGCCCTCGGCGCAGGTGCTCGAATGGGTCGACCGCCACGCTTGCAGCGCAGCGGATTTCAACCAGGATGGCCGGCTCGACTTCTACTGCACCGTCGGCGCCGACCGGGGCACCGACGTGGGCTTCAACGAGCTGTGGCTGCAGGACGCGGCCGGCGTCTTCCACAAGAGCACCGACCACGGCGCGGCGGATCCGTACGGGCGGGGCCGCCTGCCGATCGC
The DNA here is from genome assembly GCF_035254525.1 of Ideonella sp. GTDB lineage: Bacteria > Pseudomonadota > Gammaproteobacteria > Burkholderiales > Burkholderiaceae_C > Ideonella. The sequence goes on from NZ_DATFAN010000061.1 coordinate 99,039, forward strand.
CTTCGACATGAACCACGACGGCTACCCCGACCTCTACGTCACCAACGAGGCGACGCTGCGGTCGGACGGCCAGATCAACATCAACCACGTCTTCATCAACCAGGGCGGCACGGGCTTCGTCGAGCTGCCGACACTGGCGACGGGGGCGCGCGGCTTTCAGTGCGTGGCCAAGGGCGACATCGACCAGGACGGCTGGGACGACCTGGTGGTGTGCAACGGCAGCAAGCCGGGGCACATCTACCGCAACAACCGGGCCGGCGACTTCGTCGAGGTGGCGTCCCCGGCGATCGGCGCCAACTGGCGCGATGCCAAGCTGGCCGACATGAACCACGACGGCCGCGACGACCTGATCGTGCTGACCGGCACGAACGACCTGCAGATCTGGCTCAACAGCGGGACCGGTGTGTTCTTCGACAACGCGCCGGCCTACTCGAGCCACATCGTGGTGACCGGCAAGTCGCTGACCGTGGGCGACTTCAACGCCGACGGGCTGCCCGACGTCTATGTGACGCTGCAGAAGGCCGATTGCCAGACGACCACGCGGCACGACATCGCGCCGGATCTCGTCTTCCAGGGGCGCGCCACCGGCACCTGGGTCAAGTTCAAGCAGCCGCAGGACTACGACGGCTGCGGCCACCAGGCCGCGACCATGGACGGCTCGCGGGTTCTGCTGATGAACGGTGGCGTCAGTTACCCGGGGCCGAACTACGCCATCAAGTGGGTGAACTGAGGTCGCGCCCGACGGCCTGGGCGACGAGCCCGGGCTGCCGTGAGAGGTGGCCGTCGTCCAGGTGGTAGACGGTATCGAAGCCCTCGATCATGCGGTGATCGTGCGTCACGGTGATCACCGCCGAGTGCCGCTCGCGGGCGATCTTGCGCAGCATGGCCATCACCTTGCTGCCGCGCTCGGTGTCCAGCGCCGCGGTCGGCTCGTCGGCCAGGATCAATGGCGGCTCATTGGCCAGCGCGCGGCCGATGGCCACGCGCTGCTGCTCGCCGCCCGAGAGGTTCGCCGGCAGCGCATCGGCGCGGTGCGCGATTTCGAGGTAACCCAGCAGGTCTTTCGCGCGGCGTGCGGCCTCTCGCCGGCCGATGCCGTTCAACTGCATCATCAGCGCGACGTTCTCCTGCGCGGTGAGAAACGGGATCAGGTTGTGCTGCTGGAAGATGAAGCCGATGTGGCGGCGGCGGAATGCGCGCTCGTCGACGCCCGTCCAGCCGTTGTCGTAGACGGTCTGCCCATCGATCACGATGCGCCCGCTGCTCGGCTCGAGGATCAGGCTGATCGACAGCAGCAGCGTGCTCTTGCCCGAGCCGCTGGGCCCCAGCAGCGCGGCCAGCTCACCCTCCTGCACGCTGAACGAACAGGGCTTGAGCGCCTGCACGGCCAGCTCGCCGCTGCCGAAGGTCTTGGAGACGTTCTCGACCTCGACAACTGGCATCTCAGCCCCCGAGCGCGAGCTGCGGCGGCGTGCGCAGCGCATGCCAGATCGCCATCAGGCTGGCGAGCGCGCCGCCGACCAGCATCACCGCGAAAGTGGCCGCCGTTTCCTGCGGCAGGAAGGCCAGCGTGCGCGGGAAACCCGGAGCGATCGCCTCGCGCAGGCCATAGGCCAATGCGAAGCTCGCCAGCGTCAGCGCCATCGACTGCTCCATGATCAGCCGCACGATGATCCAGTTCGGAGCGCCGATCAGCTTCAACGTCGCGATCGACCGGATCTTCTCGATGGTCAGCACGTAGATGATCAACGCGATGATCACGATGGACACGATCACCAGCAGCGCGCGAAACAGGCCCAGCACCGCCGACATCTTGCTCAGCCGGCCTTCGAGCATCAGGCTGCGCTCTTCCTGTGAGCTGTAGACGTTGAAGTACAGCCAATCGCGGATGTGCCGTGCAACCTGGGCGCCGTCGGCCCCCGGGGTGAGCCTGACCAGCACGGCGTTCACCGTGTCGCCGGTCGTGGCGAGCAGCGGCAGCAGCCGGCTCGCCTGCTCGGCCGAATAGCCGGCGCGCGCGAGCCGGGCCAGGTTGGCGGCGCGCGCAGCGGTCAGCGCCCGGTTGTCCTGCTGGAACTGCACCTCCTGCGCGTCGGGCAGCGACAGGTAGACGAGCGGGTTGCCGCCCGAATCCACGGCGCCCTGCGTGATGCCCACCACCGTATAGGCATGGGTGCCGAAGGTGACCCGCTCGCCGAGCGCAAGCCCCAGCTTTCGGTCGGCCACCAGCTCGTAGTGCGGTGCGGCGATCGTGCGCCCGCGCACCAGGCGGCCGGGCCCGCCCAGGCCGCCGAAGACCTCGTGGCCGATCACCGTGAACTGCTGGCTGCGCCCGCCCACCTCGCGCTGCGCGGCGTAGATCACCAGCGGCGAGGCCTGCGCCACCCCGGGCGTGGCGGCCACGCTCTTGGCGCTGTCCAGCGGGATGCGCGAACTCTCGTTGAAGGGCCCGCCGCGCCCGCGCTCGACCACCCACAGGTCGGTCGCCGTGTTGTCGATCAGCCAGACGCCGTCTGCGATGTTGCCTTGGTAGATGCCGTTCATCACCAGCACGATCGCCAGCAGCATCGCGACGCCGGCGATCGTGGCGACGAACTTGCCGACGTGGCGCCGGATGTCCTTGAGCGCGAGGTCCATGGCCCCGTGCGCCGGTTCAGCGGCCCGCCGTGGCGAGCGGCTTCACCCGCACCCCGGCCCTCACGCCATCGGCCTGGGCGACGAAGCGCTCGCCCGCCGCCAGCCCCTCGGCCAGCAGCACGCGCGGCCCGTCGCTCACGCCGGTGCGCACCGGGCGGAAGGTGGTGCGGCCATCTTCGACCACCAGGACCCCCACGCGGCCCTCGCGATTGCGCGTCAGCGCCGACAGCGGCACGGTGATGCCGGCCGCCTCGCCGACACCGATCGCGACCTCGGCCTCCTGGTCGATCGCGAAGCGCGCCGGCGGTGCGTCGAAGGCCACGTCCACCTCCAGCTCGCGCGTGGCGGCGTCGGACTGGTGCGCGATGCGCGCCACCTTGCCCGGCAGCGTGTCGCCGGTGCGAAGGCGAATGCTCGCCGGCTGACCTACGCGCACGCGGCCGACGACCGATTCGTCGACGCGCACGGCGACCCACAGCGTGGCCGGGTCGACCAGCTTGAACAAGGCGGTGCCCGGCACCACCGTGCTGCCCACCTCGACCAGCCGCGCAACCACCACGGCATCCATCGGCGCCGCCAGGCGGGCGAACGAGAGCTGTGTGTCCGCGTAGCGCCGCTCATGCACCAGCGCCTGCGCGTCGGCCTCGCGTGCAGCCTGGGTGGCGCGCGCGGCGTCGAGATTGGCCTGCGCGGCGCGCAGCGCGGCTTCGGAGGCTTCCAGCACGGCCGGCGAGACGAAGCCGGTCTGCAGCAACTCGGCATCGCGCCGCTGCCTGCTGCGCGCCAGCTCGAGCTCGGCCTGGGCGCGGGCACTGCCGGCGCGCGCGGCCTCGAGGTTGCGGGCCAGCGCGAGCTGCTGGCCGTCGACCACCCCGCGCCGCGCGCTCAGGTCGCGGTCGTCGAGCACGGCCAGGGCCTGGCCTTGACTCACCGCATCGCCCACGTCGGCGCCGAGTTGTCGCACGCTGGCCGTGATGCGCGAGCTCAGCGTGACTGGAACGCGGGCCTGAACCGTTCCGGGCCCGACCACGCGCTCGCTCACCCGGCCAGCCGCGGCCTCGGCAACGGCCAACGCGGTGGCGCGACCGAAGCGCTGGTAGGCCACGCCGGCCAGGGCCAACACGACCAGCGCAGTGACCAGCCCCGCGACATATACCTTGGGGGGTTTGATGCGCATCCCCCATCCTAGGGGCCGCCCACCTGTCGGGCGTTGACATCGAGCAAGCTCGACGGCGCCGCGCTCAGCTTGGCGGTTTCTCGCTCAGCGCCATCCGGCGGTGCGTGGCCAACGCCAGCGCGCCGTCCAGCGCCTCGTCCAGCGCGCGCAGATCGACCGGCTTGGTGAGGTAGCGGTAGAAGCCGGCCGCCAGGCCCTTGCTCACGGCGTCGGGCATCGCGTTGGCGCTGATGGCGATCACCGGGATGTGGGCGGTGCGGGGGTCCCCGCGCAGGATGGCCTGGGCGGCGCCGCCGCTGAGCACCGGCATGTTGTTGTCCATCAGGATCACGTCGGGCTGGCGGCTGCGGGCCAGCTCGATGCCGCGCTGGCCGTTGGGGGCGGAGATCAGGCGCACGCCGGTGCGCGCCGCCAGCGCGGCCTGGATCAGCGCCAGGCTGGCCGGGTTGTCCTCGACGCAGAGCACGGTGGCGACCCGCTGGGCCTGGTCGCCGCCGGCGCCATCGCCGGCACTCGTCGTGTCGGGTGCCGGTGCGGGGGCTTCTGCCGCTGCCACGTCGGCGCCGGCATCGGCCGCGTCGAGCTGCCGCAGGTCGATCCAGAACAGGCTGCCGGCGCCGGGCGTGCTGGACACGCCCAGCTCCCCGCCCATCAGCTCGACGAGATGGCGCGTCACGACCAGGCCGATGCCGGTGCCCTCGCGCGAGCTCGTCTCCTGGCCCAGGCGGTTGAAGGGCTGGAACAGCGACTGCAGCTGCTCCGGCAGCATGCCGATGCCGGTGTCCTGCACCGACACGCGCAGGCGCCCGTCGGGCAGGCGCGCGCAGCCGACCACGACGGTGCCGCCGTCGCGGTTGTACTTGACCGCGTTCGACAGCAGGTTCAGCAGCACCTGCTTGAGCCGGGTTCGGTCGGCGTTCACGATGGCATCGACCGGCGGCGGGAAGATCAGGCGGACGTCGCGCCGCTGCGCCTGCGGCTCGGTCATGGTCTGGCATTCGGCCAGCACCTCGGCCAGGCGCACGCCCTCGAGCGACAGGGTCAGCTTGCCGGCCTCGATCTGCGCGAGGTTGAGCACGTCGTTGATCAGGCTGAGCAGATGGTGCCCGGCACTGACGATGTGGTCGACGAACGCCTGCCCGCGGCCGGAGGCGAGCGTGGCCGCGTCCGCGCCGGCCAGCAGCTGGCCGAAGCCGATGATCGCGTTCAGCGGCGTGCGCAGCTCGTGGCTCATGCTGGCCAGGAACTCCGACTTGGCGCGGTTGGCCGCCTCGGCCGAGGCCGTGGCCAGCGCGAGCTCGCCGTTCGAGCGCTCCAGCTCGGCGGTGCGCTCGCGCACCCGCTGCTCGAGCCCCTCGTTCAGGCGCATCACCTCCTGCTGGGCGATGCGCCGCTCGTCGACCTCGCGCGCCTTCTCGTGGTTGGAGGTTTCCAGCGCTTCGGTGCGGCGCTGGATCTCGCCCATCATCGCGTTGAAGGTGGCGACCAGCGCGCCAAGCTCGTCGTTGCCGCGCTGCGGGTCGACCCGGCGTGAATAGTCCTGCCGCTCGACCACCTCGCGCGCGGCGTCGCCGATGGCCAGGATGGGCTGCAGCACGATCTGCCGCAGCCAGGACGACACCAGCGCCGCGACCAGCATCGCCACCGCGGCGGCCACCAGCGCGATGCCGGCATAACTGAGCAGGCGGTCGAACAGCTCGTAGTCGGCCCGCAGGTAGATCGTGCCGAGGATCTGGCCGTGATCGACGATGCGCCGGTAGGCGACGAGGCTGCGGCCCTGCACCGCCACGCCGTCGGCATCGGGCAGGCTGGGGAAGCCGGCGCGCTCGCCTTCGGCCTGGTAGTTGGCGAACAGCACGCCGCGCGCGTTGTAGACGGCCGCGGCGCGCACCTTGGGCTGGAAGCGCAGCACGGCGAGGTTGTCGCGCGCCACGCGGGCATCGTCGAAGGCCAGCGCCGGCGCGGTGGTGCGCGCGAGCAGCTCGGCCTGGGCGCCCACGTCGCCGACCCAGCCCCGGTGGTAGGCGCGCAGGTCGTAGGCGATCATCGCGCCCAGCGCCACCACCACCGCGACCAGCGTCGTCAGCAGCATCACGCCGAGCAGCTTGCGCCGCAGCGAGCCGCCGAACAGCCATGCGGCCGGGGCCATCATGACGAGGGCCTCCCGCCGGCCACCTGGCGGGCCACGCCGAGCAGGCGCGCGCTGACCTTCAGGCTGCTGCGCTCGGCCGCCGCCAGCGAGACGTCGAACTTCACCTTGTCGTCGACGATCACGAAGTTGACGACCGCGCCGGCCTCGGCGGGCATGTCCGACTCGGTCACGGTCAGGATGGGCCGGTCCTTCACCGCAGCCAGCGCCGCGGCCAGGCGCGCGGCCGGGCCCCGGGCGACGAAGAGGATGTGCAGGCCCTCGAGCGAATCCCCCGGGCCGACCCGGCGCACGCTGATCGGCCGGCCATGGACGAGCAGCCCGCCGGCGGCGGCCGCCACCTCGTCGGCCACCGCCGCCGGTGCCCACACGCCGATGCTGAAGGGCGCCTCGGGGCTGGCGAAGGCCGCGGGCGGCCACTCGATGTAGTTGCCGAACTTGCACACGAACGCGGCCTTGATGCGGTACTCGGCCTGCGTGTCCTGGGCCCAGGCCTGCTCGGCCGCCAGGCTCGCGAGCAGCGCCAGCGCGGCCAGCAGGTACCAACCGGGCCAGGCGGGCCACCGGGCCGGTGCGCGCCGCATCGAGGTGAGGGTCATGCGCAAAGCCTCATGCGTCAGAAGCGCAGCAGCGCGTTGGCGAACAGCGCGCGGCCAAACTCGGTGCGCGTCGCCAGGTCGCCGAATTCGCCGTGGCTGCCGGCCAGGTTCCGCCCGACCAGCGCAAGCTCGAGGGCGGGCGTGGCGCGCCAGCCCAGGCGCAGGTCGAGCGCGGTGTAGGCCGGCACGGCGGGAGAGGTCAGCTTCGACACGTGCCGCAGCATCAGGTCGAACTCGACCCGCTCGCCCAGATCGAGCGCCGAGCGCAGCATCCACGACGATGCGGGGCTGGCCCCCTCGGTGGCGGCCACGGTCATCGGGTCGTTGCTGCCCGGCTTGAGCCGCAGGTCCTGCCACAGGCGGCTGTAGCCGGCGTGCAGCCGCCAGTTCGGCAGGGCCTGCAGGCTGCCCCACAGCTCGAGGCCGCTGGTGCGGCCCTCCATGCCATTGGCCACGATGGCGGAGGTGAAACCGGGGTCGTACTGGACGGTGCGCAGGTGGTCGTAACTCGCGCGGTGGGCGGTGACCGACAGCGAGGTCGCCGCGGTCGGCTGCCCGCGGTAGCCCAGCTCGGCCACGTTCGCCACCTCGGATTCGAAGCCCGGCCCGCCGTGCAGCAAATACGGCGGCTGGCCCGGCACGAAGAACTCGCGGTCCAGCCGCGAGGGCGCGCGCACGGTGCGCGAGGCGGCGGCCCACAGCAGGTGCTGCGGCGCCAGCTTCCAGGCCAGGCGCGCGGTCGGCAGGAACTCGACGCCGGTGTAGTCGTTGCGCTCGGCGCGCGCGCCCAGCGTCAGGTGCAACTCGTCGCCGAGCGTGATCTCGTCCTGGGCGAACAAGCTGGCCCAGTTCTGGCGGCGATTCGGCGGCAGGAAGGCGAGATACGGGCTGTTGTCCACCCGGTCCCACGCGGTGCGGTATTGCACGCCCCACACCGGTGCGTGGCGGCCGATGGCGCCGGGCGCGTGCTGGAACTGCACATCGAGCGTGTCCAGCGTGTCGCCGTAGATCGGCACCGCCGTGCGCTCGTTGTGATCGACATAGGCCTGCAGCTGGAACGAGGCGCCGTCATCCAGCCGGCGCTCCCACAGGCCCAGCACGTGGGCGCCCGAGACGGTGAGGGGCCCGTAGACGATCCCGCCGGAGGCGGGCGCCGGCTGCTCGTGCCGGCCCCGGTAGGCATCGCCGCGCAGCATCAGGCGGTCGCGCCCGCGGGTGGCATCGGCCCGAAAGCCCGCCTGGGTGTGGTGCCCGGCGTCGTCGATGCGCATGCCGGCGGCCGTCTCGGTGTCTTGCTGGTCGCTGCGCTTCGCGTAGACGCGCCAGGCCACGCCGCCGTCGGTGACGGCTGCATGGCGTGCACTGGCGCGCGACTCGCTTTCGCCCACGCTGGCGGCCACCAGGCTGCCCTGGCTCGATGCCGCGTCCTGCGTGATGACGTTGATCACGCCGTTGACCGCGTTGACGCCCCACAGCGTGCTGCCCGGTCCGCTGATGACTTCGATGCGGTCCACGCTCTCGAGCATCACGTCCTGCACGTCCCAGAACACGCCCGAGTACAGCGGCGTGTAGACCGAGCGGCCGTCGATCAGCACCAGCATCTTGTTGGCCGAATTGCCGGCGAAGCCGCGCGCGGTGACGACATAGCCGCTGGCGCTGGAGCGCGCCACCTGCAGGTTCGGCGCCAGGCGCAGCGCCTCCGGCAGGCTGGTGACGCCCGAACGGCGGATGTCGTCGGCGGTGATGACGTAGACCGAGGTGGGCGCGTCGGACAGGCGCTCGGCGCGGCGGGACACCGAGGTGATCTCGATGTTGCTCAGCTCTTCGAGGCTCAGGTCGCCCAGCCGCGGCTGCGCGAACGCAGGCGCTGCACTGCACAGCGCTGCCGCTGCCCAACAGCACCAACGCGTCGAAGCGCGCATCTGCCGTTCCCCTGAATTTATTGGCTAGATACTACGACGCGGGTCGGCCATCTGTACAAGCGAGAGACCATGGTGGCGCACATGGTTTCTTGCCACCCGTGGGTGCGCCCCAGGTTTGCCAACGACGCGCGGCACGGCGCACACTGCCCCCTGCGGAGGCTGTGATGACCGTGCTGTTCGTGGTTCGTCGGTGTCTGCTCGCCCTGGGCGTGACCGTGGCCGCGGTGTTGCCCGTCGCGCCCACGCCAGCCCGGGCCGCCGGGGGCGAAGCCGCTCGCTTCGTCGAGCTCGAGCGGGCGCTCGGGCCGGTGCGGGCGCTGGCGATCACGGCCGACCATGTCTACGCCGGCGTCGGCCGGCGGCTGCAGGTCTATGCCATCGAGGGCGGCAAGCCCCCGGCGCTGGTCAGCGAGGGCCCGTCGGAATCCGACGACATCACCGATCTCGAGGTAGGGGGCGGCCGCCTGTACCTTGCCGCTGGCCAGGCCGGGCTGCGCATCTACGACATTGCCACCGACCCGCAGCGCCCGGTGCTGCTGGGCTCCTACTCGGCGCCCGGCTTCCGCCCGCGCAGCCTCACGACCGACGGCCAGACGCTCTACGCCGCGTCGGGCAAGGCGGGGATCCATGTGCTGGATGTGCGGGACGCGGGTACGCCCACGCTGCTGTCGGTGTTCGAGGAGCCTGGCGTGTCGTACCTGAGCCTGCGGCTGGGCGCGGCCAGCCGGCTCTGCGCGGCGGCGAGCGACGGGCTGTTCCTGGTGCTGGACGCGGCGGACCCCCGCGCCCTGCGGCGCCTGGGCGCCACCCGCCTGCCCGCCAACGGCCGGCAGATCGCCTTGCAGGGCGCGCTGGCGTTCGTGGCGGCCGGCGCGGCGGGGCTGCGGATCGTCGACGTGGCGGATCCCACGCGCCCGGCCGAACTCGGCCATTCCGTCAAGGCGGTGAAGGAGGACGCGGTCGGCGTGGCCCTGAACGGCAGCCTGGCCTATGTGGCCGACCGGGGCATCGAGAGCGGCGAGTCGCACTACCGCAAGGGCGGGCTGCGTGTGATCGACGTGAGCGACCCGGCCAACCCGCTGCAGCTGGCCAACCTGGCGGGCGACCTGGTCGCCGTCGACACGGTCGGTGACCAGGCCATCACCGGCACCTACCGGATCAACCGGGAAAGCTCGATCGACCGGGTGGACATCTCGCAGCCCACGGCGCCCAGGCGCCTGGCCTCGGTCAACGTGCCGATCCCGGCGTCACAGGCGCTGCACGCCATGGGCCGCAGCGCCTACGTGGCCGACCGCGCGTTCAACCGCCTGCGCCTGGCCGACCCGCAGGCACCGCACCTGGCCTGGAGCCTCGCACTGCCCGATTTCGACCAGGACAGCTACGCCGCGCAACGCGAGTTCGTCTTCGCGCCGGGCCGCGCCTATGTCAACACCCAGTCCACCGGCGTGGTGATCATCGATCTGGCGGACCTGAAGCGTCCGCAGATCGTCGGCACCATCCTGCCCGGCGCCGGGCCGCTCGCCGCCACCGGCCACCACGTCGTCCTGAAGCCCTTCAGCGGCCCGGCACGCATCTACGACGTGCAGGTGCCCTCGGCGCCGCAATGGGTGGGCAACCTGCCAGGCTCGGATTTCGTCACCCTGGCGCGCATCGCCGGGCTGCATCTCTATGCCGTGGACAACTACCAGCACCTGCTGCTGGTGTACGACATCACCGACCCCGCGGCGCCCGTGCTGGCGAACCAGATCCCGATCGGCGAGGCCTTCGCGCTCGACACCGAAGGCCAGCGCCTGTACCTGGGCCTGCGGGGGGCGTTCGACACGCGCCGGCTTCAGGTGTATACGCTCGCCAACGCGCCCCTCGTGGCGCTGCGCGGCGAGGTGGAGGTAGATCGTTATGTAAGCACCATGGCCGCCTGCGACCGCATCGTCTACTTCGCCAAGCCGGTGCGGCCGGGTGGCGGCGCGGTGGCGGTGGATGCCACCGATGCCACGGCGCCGTTCGTGTCGGCACGGCACGAGCTGGCAAGCGAGTTTGCCGTCGGCATTGCCTGCCTGCCGCAAGGCACGGTGGCGCTCAATGTGCTGGAGGGCGTGCTGCTGCTGGGCTACGAGCGCTGAGCGCGCAGCCTGGCCGGCCCGGCGGGCTTACTCCGGCTCGATACCCGCCGCCTTGATCACCTTGCCCCACTTCTGCGATTCGTCGATCTGGAACTTGGCCAGGCCCTCGGGCGTGGTGGTGAAGGGCTCCGAGCCGCCGGATTCGAAGAAGGCCTTGGCGGCCGGGCTCGCGGTGCCCGCCACCAGCAGATCGTGCAGCCGGCTGACGACCGCCGGCGGCGTGTTGGCCGGCAGGTAGGCGGCGAACCAGTAGCTCATCTCGTAGCCCTTCACGCCGGCCTCGCTGATGGTCGGCACGCCAGGCAGCAGTGCCAGCGGCTTGGTCGAGGTGACACCCAGCGCGCGCAACTTGCCGCCCTTGATCTGCGGCACGCCGGTGGCCGTGTCGGGCACCATCATGTCGAGCTGGCCGCCCAGCAGATCGGTGATCGCCAGCGGGTTGCTCTTGTAGGGCACGTGCAGCATCTGGATGCCGGCCATCTGCGTGAACAGCTCGCCCGCCACGCGGCTGGAGGCGCTGCCGCTGCCGAAGGTCAGCTTGCCCGGTGTCTTCTTCGCCGCGGCCAGCAGCTCGCCCAGCGTCTTGTAGGGCGAGTTCACGTTGACCACCAGCACCTGGTAGCCCTTGGCCAGCGCGGTGACGGGGGCGAAATCCTTCACCGGGTCGTAGCCGATCTTCTTGTACAGGTGCTCGTTGGCCGCGTGCGTGGTGTTGGTGGAGATGAGCACCGTGTAGCCATCCGGCGCGGCGCGGGCCACGGCCTGGGCGGCCAGCATGCCGCTGGCACCCGCCTTGTTGTCCACGACCACCGGCTGCTTGGTCTCGGCGGTGATCGATTGGCCCAGCGCGCGGGCGAGCGAATCGGTGGCGCTGCCGGCGGCGAAGGGCACAACGAAGGTGATGGGCCTGGCGGGGTAGGCATCGGCCGCGTGCGCCACGCCGGCCCAGGGCAGGGCGGCGAGCAGGGCGGCGATGGCGGTGCGGCGGGTGGTCATGGTGGGTTGTCTCCGTGGGGTGAATCGAAATCGGCAGGTGCAGCCGGTGGCCAGGCGACGAGTTGCGGCACCAGCCCGGCCGGCACGCGCAAGGGCAGGTCCAGCAGCAGGTAGCTCAGCGCCTTGCCGTGGCTGTCGAGGTTCAGCGCATCGTTCACGCCACCATCCAGCACATCATCGAGCACGAAGTTCATCGCATGCAGGTTGGGCAGCAAGTGGCGCGTGACGCGGGTGGGCGTGCGGTGGGCGAACTGGCGGGCGACCACGCTTTCGGTGATCTGCTCCACCAGCAGCGGCCAGAGGGCCGGCGCCCAGGCGATCACGCTGATGTTCGAGCGGTCGCCCTTGTCGCCGGTGCGGCCGTGGGCGGCGTGGTGCAGCGGCACGGTGATGAAGCCGGGGGTCGTCGTCATGCCGAGGCCTCCTCGACGAAACGAAAGCGCGTGGGCACTGCCTCGCGCGGCACCAGGCACGACACGGTGCCCAGCCGCGCGCGCAGGCCGGTGCGCACGCCGCCGCCGCCGGCCGGGCCGCAGGTGTAGAGAGCAGTCACTTCGCGCGTCAGGCGCTCGGCCACGGCGCGCTCGGTGTGGTTCAGCGCCACGCGCAGGCGCACGTCGCGAGCGTCGCCTTCGGGCTGCGTTGCCAGCCAGCGGCCGGCATCGTCGGC